>JBHEOO010000148.1:0-501 GCA_046260765.1 Chromatocurvus sp. | reverse complement strand
CGTAAAACGTGTATCAGCGCATTGGCATCCCCGTCGACCTGGAGCATCCAGAAAGCCTGGTCAAGGCCGTGGCCACGGCGGCGAGGTTGGCCATGGCGTTCTCTGCGTCTCTGCACCTGGTGGCGGTCACCTCGCCATCGCCCAATGCTGTTGCGCGGAGCCCGCAGGAGTTCGCCGAGCGTCTCGCCACCTATGCTGGCGACTGCAGCAAACGCCACGGCGTTATCTTCACGTCTCACATGCGTGTTTGCGACGATCCGGCGGTTGAGCTCGACCGGACTCTGTCAGAGGTGTTCCATCAGCTTGAAGTGGACCTGCTCGTAGTGGCCTCGCATGTTCCGGGCCTTCGCGATTACGTGTTCGCCTCGAACGCCGGCTGGCTCGCCAGTCACACCGACCTGTCGGTTTTTGTAGTTCGCTGAATAGTTCGCTGATGGGTGTACCGAAGGTGGCGGTGCAGGACAAATCATCGTAACGGCCCGTGGCACACTCTTTAGTAAC
>JBHEOO010000147.1:0-506 GCA_046260765.1 Chromatocurvus sp. | reverse complement strand
AGGCGACGGTGATTACATTGTTACAACTCGCCGGTGTAAAGCCGGAGGCATCAGAATTGCTGTTACCAGCGGCAACGACGACGGAGGTTCCAACCGCAGTAATTTGATTGATAACATCCTGCATCGATGCATCACACGAACCGGCACCACCGAGGCTGAGGTTGATCACTTGCGCGATATTTGGATTGTTCGGCACGCCGGGTACTGAAATTCCCGCCGCCCATAACATGCCTTCCTGAATATCCGAGAGCGTTCCGCCGCATCTACCCAACACCCGCACCGGTAAGATTTTGGCCCGCGGGGCGATTCCGGCAACGCCCTGATTGTTGTTTGTTACTGCGGCAATTGTTCCTGCCACGTGTGTTCCGTGCCAGCTGCTGTTTTGGGATAAAAAAGGCGCGCCGGCACACTCGAGATAACCAAACCAGTCACCTTCGTCACGGGCATCGGGGTCGCGTCCGTTACCGTCGCGTGCCGTGCTGGAACTGGAAATAAAATCATAGCCG
>JBHEOO010000146.1:0-506 GCA_046260765.1 Chromatocurvus sp. | reverse complement strand
ATTAAAGGTCGCATTCACCCGGGCCTCAAAAACCATGTCACCGGCGACATAGCTGGCGGCAGGTGCAGCACTCTCCTGGGCGGTGCGCAGCATCATGTCCTTCGCCATGGGAACAGGACGAGGACTTCCTGCTGCACTGATGTCGCGCACCTCGCCCAGTGTGCTGCCAAGCCCGTCGGCAATGGCTCTGGCGTTGGCACGGGCATCTTCAGTTGCCAGCCGGAGTGCAGACCGTCGGAACTCTGCTTCGTTGCTGTGTGAGAGCTGCGGCGGGGAAATCTGGTTGGCGCCTGCATCCGCCGAACCTTCTATGACGGCGGACAGCAACGACAGGTCCATCAGCGCAAGTTCAATGCTTCGCTGAACGCTGTATCCGGTCAGGACCTGCGTTTCGCGCTGTTGATCCCAGCGATACTCCGGCTGTGCATTGATGTGCGTTGCGTTGACGTGGCGCTCTTCAATGCCCAGCGACGCGAGGTGCTCAAGAACCGCGTTGCTGCGGCGGG
>JBHEOO010000145.1:0-512 GCA_046260765.1 Chromatocurvus sp. | reverse complement strand
CTCAAGCAGCAGCGCAGCATCAAGTTGACGAATGCCGAGTTCGACGCATTCATCACAGCGTGTCAGAACGCGGGGCCTGCTCCCGGCGCACGCATCCTGGAGGCCGCGAATCGGTTAGACCAGGAAGGCTTCTAAGTGCCGGCACCACAGGCCTTCATAGCGCTGAACCCGGCACAATGCGACGTCAAGGCATTCGATTGCGGAAAGCCGGACATGAATCGCTTCCTCGCTCGCTACGCCGCAAAAAACATGCGCCTGGGCCTGAGCAGCACCTGGGTGCTTCCTGCCCGCGCAATGGCGAGCGAGGCAAAGACACCGATCGCAGCGTATTACACGCTGGCAGCGTCAACCGTTTCGAAAGCGGAAGTTCCCGTCGATACCAATCTTCCCAATTATCCCGTGCCGGTTGTCCTTCTCGCCAGGCTGGCCGTGGACAGGGCTTTTCAGGGCAGGCGCTATGGCGAAAAAACCCTGGTAAGCGCTTTGCGGCGGAGCGTCACCCTGACGGATCA
>JBHEOO010000144.1:0-541 GCA_046260765.1 Chromatocurvus sp. | reverse complement strand
CAACATTGCCAGAGTGCGCTCTGGTGGCCGCCGACAAAATGATGTATCAGGTGAAACACAACGGCAAGGGTGCGGTCGCGTTCAGCGTTGACACCTGAGGGGCCGTCCGCTGCCCGCTGCCCGCTGCTGACTTTCATCACGGCGTAAGTGCACGTACCCCAAACAATCAGGAACCTGATATGTTACTGGCTTCACTGGCTATACTGGCTGGATTCGTCTTGCTGCTCTGGAGCGCGGACCGCTTTGTGGAGGGCGCGGCGGCGACAGCCAGACACGTCGGGATGCCGTCACTGCTTATCGGCATGGTTATCGTGGGGTTTGGCACGTCCGCGCCAGAGATGGTGGTCTCCGCCATGGCGGCCCTGGACGGCAACCCCGATCTGGCGATGGGTAATGCCCTGGGCTCCAATATCACCAATACCGGCTTGATTCTCGGGATTACGGCACTGATCGCGCCGATTACCGTTAACTCCAGAATCGTTCGCAAAGAGCTGCCACTGCTGTTCTTTATCGGACTGGTGCTGGGAGTCCTGCTGTGGAA
>JBHEOO010000143.1:0-544 GCA_046260765.1 Chromatocurvus sp. | reverse complement strand
GAGGAGGCTTTCGAGCGGCTCCAGCCCAAGGGCGTGATCCTTTCGGGCAGCCCCGCATCGGTTCCCGACGAGGGCAGCCCGCGCGCGCCCGACGTCATCTTCGAGAGCGGCGTTCCCGTGCTCGGCATCTGCTACGGCCAGCAGGTGATGACCGAGCAATTGGGCGGCAAGGTCGAGCTCGGCGACAGCGGCGAATTCGGCCGCGCCTTCATCGAGATCACCGAGCGCTGCGTGCTGTTCGACGGGCTCTGGAAGGTACGCCGGATGGTGCGAAGCTGATCGCCAATTTCGTCCGCCATGTCTGCGGCTGCGCCGGCGACTGGACGATGGCCGAGTTCAGGGACACCAAGATCGCCGAGATCCGCGAACAGGTCGGCGACGGCAAGGTCATCTGCGGGCTTTCGGGCGGCGTCGACAGCGCGGTCGCTGCGGTGCTGATCCATGAAGCGATCGGCGAGCAGCTGACCTGCGTCTTCGTCGATCATGGCTTGATGCGGATGGGCGAGGCCGAGCAGGTCGTCTCGCTGTTCCGCAACAGCTACAA
>JBHEOO010000142.1:0-610 GCA_046260765.1 Chromatocurvus sp. | reverse complement strand
CCGGTACGCTTCGCGCAGCCAGGTCAGATCGATGAAATGCGCCAACGTTGTCAACGCGCCCTCTGCTCGCGCCGTTGCTCGCTGTGTCAGCTCAAGTTGTCTCGTTGAGATGGTTGTTGGACCCGGTGTTCCAGCCATCTTTCCCTCCTTAAGCACCTCAACCCGATCCTCCCCTTCCCTCCACCGGCTCCGCTCGGGATGCGTTCGCCTGCTTCCTCGGTACTATGGGAAGACTCCGATTTCTCCTGCCCCATCCACCACCTTTGCAGGTAATGTACCCTCGCGTGCGTGTCAGTTTGGTTCGAGACAGGACCGCACCCGGTACTGCTCGCCTGGACTATTTACTTAAGCGGCGCCCGTGCCGCTACCTTCGCGAGGGAGGACGGGAGACCTCCCAGGTTCCTGGGGGACCCCAGTATCACCATGCCCTGCTCTACGACCCCGCCGAGTGGCCTGTGCCAGGCAGTTGCGGCACCGACCATGCTGCCTTCCGCGCAGAGAACGACGTCGGCCTCGGGATATATCTCCTTTCGGGGCTCAATCACACGGCCTGGTAACTCCCTGTGTACGCTTCGCAGACAGGGTCGCCCCTGCACCACGCAACACTCGG
>JBHEOO010000141.1:0-618 GCA_046260765.1 Chromatocurvus sp. | reverse complement strand
CCGCTGGCGTGCTCGGCTTTCCAGACAGCCGTCACCGCAGACGCCTTGAAGTCAGCCATCACCGGCTTCGAGACAGCCGAAGGCTGATGCAACTGTGACTGATGCCAGGCAAGCAGTGCCGGATCGGCGGCCAGGCGCCGCAGTGCAGAGCCGCCCGGCTCGGCCGGCAGCAGATCAAGCTCCGCCTGCATGCGCAGCAACACGGGGGCGGGCCGCTTCTCTTGTGGTGCTCGCAGCAGTCCGACCCACGCAAACACCCGGCCGCGCCGGCTGCCGCCGCTGATCCAGCTCAATGGCGCCGCCAGCACCAGGCCCAGGGTGATGGGCAGCAGCCAGTAAAACAGGGGCTGACTGATTTCCCAGGCGATCAGGGCCAGCACGGCACCGAACAGCATATGCCCGCGATGGGCGCGAAAGGCCGTCGCCCAGTCCAGCGCGCCATCGTCGCGCCGCTGGGGATTCCAGCCGCTGTCATGGCCCAGCAGGACGGCCCAGATCACATGGAACTGGGCGACCATGAGGATGGGCGCATACAGTGCCGACAGCAGCGTCTCGAACAGAGTGCTCAGGGTCAGCAGTATGGGGCCGCCAAAGCGCAGACACAGCGGGATGTTTACC
>JBHEOO010000140.1:0-622 GCA_046260765.1 Chromatocurvus sp. | reverse complement strand
TCATGCGCGTGCGCGGCTTTACCCAGGACGATGGCCACATCTTCTGCACGGAAGAGCAGATTCAGCCGGAGGTGTCGGCGTTTATCGATTTCCTGCACAAGGTGTACGCAGATTTCGGTTTCAGCGACGTGATCTACCGCCTGTCGACCCGCCCGGCCAAGCGCGTCGGCACCGACGAGGACTGGGATCGTGCCGAGAAGGCACTGGCCGATGCGCTGAATGCACAGGGTCTCGATTGGGAAGAGCTACCGGGGGAGGGCGCCTTCTATGGGCCCAAGATCGAATTTTCCCTGCGCGACTGCATCGGCCGGGTCTGGCAGCTGGGCACAGTGCAGGTGGATTTCTCCATGCCCGGTCGCCTGGATGCGCAGTACGTGGCCGAGGACGGATCGCGTCGCGTGCCGGTCATGCTGCACCGCGCCATCCTTGGGTCCTTCGAGCGATTCATCGGTATTCTGATCGAGCACTACGAGGGCGCGTTCCCGGTCTGGCTGGCACCTGAGCAGGCGGTGGTCATGAATATCACCGATAAACAGGTCGATTATGTGGAAAAAGTCCAGGAATCCCTGCAAAACGAAGGCTTTAGGGTGGTATCGGACTTGAGAAACGAGAAGATCGGCTA
>JBHEOO010000014.1:18250-81439 GCA_046260765.1 Chromatocurvus sp. | reverse complement strand
TGATTGGATTGCCTTTGGTGGCATCCGCGCTCACGGAGCAGTGGGTTGAGGCAAAGCCGGAACGCGCCGTGTGGCTTGACCGCCTTGGGTGGTGGCCGGTACCGCTACTGGCCGCAGTGGTGTTCGTGATCGCCGCTGCGCAGGTCAGAACCGTGCTCGCTTCGGGACCGATACTGGTGACCGTTCTGCCGGTGTTCGCTGGCTTCCTGCTGGCGTCCGCGCTGCTGGCGCGCGGGCTCACCCGGTGGCTTCATTTGCCAATGGACACGGGTCGAACCCTCGCCTTCAGTTTCGGCACCCGCAACTCCTTCGTAGTGCTGCCCTTCGCCCTGGCGCTGCCGGCCGGCTGGGAGACCACCGTGGTCGTGGTGGTGTTTCAATCGCTGGTGGAGTTGTTTGGAATGGTGTTCTACCTGTGGTGCCTGCCCCGCCATCTGTTCAGGCAATCGATTGCAAAATAGGTATTCCTCCTCGCCGATTCGCGAGGGCCTCAGTTCAACCTGTCACTACCACAACAGATGTCGCCGGCGCTGGCATGGCGCCGTCACCGCCAATAGCGAACAGCTGATAAGCGCTGCAACCCGATCTTTGATGTAGCGCTTACTGGCTGCGGGCGGGCGATGAGGAGGTGCGCATGCAGGAGGGAGAGCTCTGGTGGTTCGATAACCGGCAGATACACGAAGCCTATAACGATGGCGACGAGAATCGGGTCCATCTGATCTTTGATCTGCTGCCACCGGCAGGTCGCCGGGAAGCGGATCGGCAGTTGCTCCAGGCACGCGCTGCGCAGGCAAACAGGGCCGAGGATGCGGCGGCGATGTCATGACCGCCGCGCGGTCAGCAAAGCTTCCAGCCCTGCTCTGCCGCTGCAAGTGCTGTCGCGCGGCCGATACCGCTCGACGCACCGGTAATCATGAGTGCTTTATCCATATCGGTCTCCCTGTTTTCACGGAAGGGCAACGCTCCCGGTGTCACCTCGTTGAATTGTCCTTCTGTTGATTCAGGTTCTCCAGCGCCTCATCACCTGCCGAAGCCAGACTTCTCAGGATGTCCACCTCGGCGCTGATGCGATGGCGAATCTGGTCCCAGAAGCGCTCGTGATCAGAAAATTCGGCGGTATCACGCAGACGCAGGCTCTGATAACACTGCAGGGCCCTATCGGCAGAGCGGCGCATGGAAAAGGCTTCAGCTGTCTCCCTTGCCGCGCTGACCAAGGCCGCATAACCCTCCCGGTCGAGCGTGTATACCCAGTGCAGGGCGTCGCCGAAGTCCTTCTGGCTTTCCTGGTGCAGAAGGCGTCCGTTGACACCGTCCCGCACCACTTCACGCACACCGGAGGCATCAAGGGCAACCACCGGTAGTCCACTCGCCATCGCTTCGGTAAGCACCATGCCCTGCGTTTCGCTCTTCGACGTAAACGCAAACAGGTTCATCGCGTTCATGGCATCTGCGAGGGCCTCTCCCTCGAGTACGCCACAGTGCTTGATACGCTCACTCAGGCCGGCCTCCTCAAAGCGCTGCACGATGGCTGACTCGGCATCACCACCACCGATCAGCAGAAAATAGCGGTCCTCACCCTCCCTTAGAAAAGCGATGACGGCATCAGTCAGGAAACCCACATTCTTTTCCCAGGCGAGACGGCCCATGTGGCCGACGACGAACGCCTCTTGCGGAATACCCTGCTCGCGACGCAGTGCCGCGCCATTACCCTGCGCGAAGCGCTCGACATAAACGCCGGTCGGGATGACCTCCACCGGAGTCTCGACCCCGCGCTGCAGCAAAAGATCGCGAATGCTCTCGCTCGGCGCCACCACCAGATCCGTCAGGTTGGCGTAGCAGGTAGCCAGTTCGATAACAAACCGCTTGAGCGCCGGCGAGTCCATGGGGACATAGTGTGTGTACTCTTCGTAGAGGGTATGATGCGTAAAGACCAGTGGCCGCTGCAGCATGCGCGCGGCGCGCAGCGCCGTCATGCCAAGCAGGAACGGGTGCTGTGAATGAATGACGTCGGGTGCGAAATCCTCCAGCGTGGCCATCAGACCACTGGACAGCGGCAATGCCACCGAGAAGTCACTGGCGTTGAAGTTCTGCAGGGCGGGAATGCGGACGACACCCGCTTCCTTTGTCGGCTGATCGGCGAACGCCGGCGCCACCACCAGCACCTCGTGTCCCGCACGCTGATATTCCTCGCGAAAAGCCGCCACTGAACGCGCCACACCGCCCACGTGGGGCAGATAGGTGTTGCCGATAAGTACGATGTTCATGTTCGCCTCCCGGTGGCCACAGACGGCGCCAGAAGCAAGCGATCAGAGCCGTTCTCGACAATGTGATAGCCGGGCAACGCGGACGTCAGCAGCGGCGGCGACGCGTGCCAGTCCGCAGCCACGGATATCGCCACGCAGCCATCATCCGCGTGCTCAATGCGCACACTGACCGTACCGAACACCGTCGGCGCGGGCCCGAAAGCCATCGGTTCGCCGGTTTCCAGCCAGCGGCCGGGTATGCCACCGGCAAGCACCAGGCTGTCACCCTCCTCCCGCAGAAAACAGTTGCGCAGCATCAACACCCATTCCGCCGACGCCCACACGTGGTGCCCATCACCCATGCAGCCGCCACCGGTCTGCGGATGAATGGCCTCGGGCCACTGCCCGGTGGGACTGGCAAGCCGAGCCACGGCGTCCATAAGTTCAAGATAGCGAGGGTCCCCGGCGCGCAACAGAACCTGTGCTACCTGAAGGGTGAGGTAGGCATTCTGGCCCGAGTGGATCATGTCCTGGAAGAAGGCATCGTGCACGAAACACTCGTCAATCAGGTAATCGACGCAATCCACCAGGCGCGGATCCCGAGCGGCCTGCAGCTGCAGAGGGTAACCCGCGACAATGGAGCCCACGGCACCCGCATCGAGGCGCCGATAGGGCGCTGCGGGCATGGCCGGGCGCCCCAGGCGTTGCTCACAGCTCGCAAGACTGCGATCGATGGCGCTCTCCAGGCGCTGCGCGCTATCGCGGCAGCGCCGTGCCGAATCGGCATCGCTGTCCTCCAGCATATCCGCTGCGGCGCGCAGTCCCGCCACACTCCAGAAATCATCCCAGTAATAATAGTCGTTGGGGCCGAGATGTTCGGCGCTGAAACCGGCGGGCAGGAGACCCGCATGCGGCGTCGGCGGTGACGCCGGCAGGCACTTGCGCGTAATCCAGCGCGCGGCGCGGTCGATCGGGTCGCGCCAGTGAGCCGGCGCCGGTTCGCCGCTGAAACGCCGATAGCGATCGAGAAGCCACAGGACCTCGCCATTGGAGTCCCACTCACCTTCCTGGGATCGGAAGTAGCCAAACCGTGTCTGTCGATGGAAAAAGCGCTCGATCGCACGCCGACCGCGGGCCTCAAGGCCGACGCTGAGCAGGGCATTCACAATAAAGGCAGCATCGCGGAACCAGAACCGCTTGTAAGTCGAGGGCCCAGGATAGGCGTCCCCGGGACTGTGCAGCACCAGAGAGGTAATCGCCGCGTCGTAGAGAAACCGGTAATGTGGATCCGGGCACTCGAGCCGGCTCGCAGCAGCACGCTCAACCGCCCAGGCGTCATTCGCCAGCGGGTTCGACACGGCCTCGTTGAGCGGAATGCGCGCCTCGATTCTGCCCTCGCCAACGATATCCCAGCTCGCCGCCGCAGACGCAAGTCCGACAGGACAATGCACGTCTGTCCCCTGCTCGTCAGTCGCCAGTTTGAACAGGACGTCCCCTTCACTATAAGTGGAGACGTAGTGCCGCTCAGGTGCCCGGTCAAGGTGCACCGAGGGCTTGCCATCAATCCGCCATTGAGTGCGGCCGCTTTCCAGCGCGATATCGGACACGAAGCTGACCCCTTCCGGGTTCTGTGGCCGAACGCCAAGCACCAGTCTGGCGCGCCCCCCACGGCGGTCGGACGCCTGCACCGTCAGATGACAGACCGCCTCGCCGGCCTCCTCGATCACGGCAGCCCTGCAGGTCAACGTCAGTTCCTCGCTTTCGCTTCTCGTGACCACCGCAACACCGCCGTCGAGGTCGTACTCCTGCGTAGACTCGATCGCCCGGGACGGAAAGAGGCGCCTCCCGTCCTCCGACAGCACCCAGGCATCGAGAGACCAGCCATCGAGGAAGGGCGTCAGCAGACCGCGGGGATCAACGATCGGCAGGCCCTCGAGGTCGGGATAACCGATCGCTGTCCAGTTGCGGTGCGTAAGGTTGACATGGGTGACAGAAAAGGCGCGCGGCAGGAAGGCCCGGTCATGAGGATCGTACTGTCGCTCCACCCAGTAGGGCCAGATCCAGTCCAGGTTGTGCTGTATCACCTTGCTGTTGATCAGCCCGCGGGCGTGGAACACCACCCCGGCACGCAGCAGTTCGATCGGCTCGCCCACCTCTGACGGCTGCGCGAGACCGCGCAGGCGACCGAGGATTTCCAGAGGGTCGAGAAAGCCCTGCGAGGTCGCCGCCTTGCGGATCACCCAGCGCAGGGGAAGCCAGCTCCACCACTTCATATTTCGCGGGCCTCCTGCGCGTTTGCTTCGTAACGGGAGAGTGCTCGGCGTGCGAGGCGGTTGAGATAGAGCACCGCCACCACCGTCGCAATAAAGCCTATGCCATAAACTGCCCATTCAACGGGCGTGCGCCCGTATCCCCGCACCTCCACCGTCACCAGATCGGCGGCCAGCGAACCCAGGTAGACGTTGTGCAGCGAGAAGGGCACCAGGCCGATCAGCGTGCCAAGGGCATAGCCGCGGAAGCTGAATCCAGTCAATCCGAAGTAGTAATTCGACAGTTTCCCGGGGAAAAATGGAATCAGGCGCGTCAGCAGCACCACCTTGAAATCATGCTGCTCCATCTCCCGCGTGACCGAATGAAAGCGCGCGTGGCTGCGAATCCAGGTGCGCAGGCGCTCGCCGGTGCAATAGCGCGAGATAAAAAAGGCGAGGCAGGCTCCAAGCGTCGTCCCGATAACAACATAGGCGGTTCCTTCAAGCACACCAAAAACAAACCCGGCACCGGTGGTGAACAGCACGCCAGGCAGAAGCAGCACCACGGCCGCCGCCATGATCAGGACAAACCAGACAATCGACAACACGCCCTGGCCTTCAATCCAGCGTAGGACGTGCAGGATCTGCTCGTCGATATCCAGCCAGAAAAGCACTGCGACGAGTGCCGCCACCGCGAGCGCGGAGGCGGCTATGGCGGCTACAGGAGAATGCATGCTAACGACAGGTTAACAGGGATGGGGCAGCCACTGCCAGTGCGGTATCCTTGATACGCTGTTTCCTGAATTTGCCTATTTGGTCGGCTGCGGCTGCATTGTTCAACTGGCTGCGGCGGGGCGCCCTGGGGCTGTGAGTATCCGCCCACCGGCTCAGATTTCTTCTCTGACCTGCGCATAGGCAAGGGCCGCAAAAATCCCGGTGCCGCCCAGGACGTTCCCAAGAAACGCCGGCAGAACGCCGCTGAGAATCGCAGCCGGCAAGCCAAGCTCACCACGCGCAACAAGGATAAACAGCTCTGTTGAGCCCGCCACCACATGGGACATGCCGCCCAGCCCTATCATGTAGGTGAGGATGATAATCATCAGGACTTCCCCCGCACTCTCCATTCTCGGCAGTATCCATACCAGTGCCGCAATAATGAAACCCGCGGGAATGCCCCATGCGAAATGCTCGGTCGCCGTCGCCATGGCGTAGTGACGTGACACCGAGAGAACACCCTGGAACTGCGCCTCGGGCAGAATATCGCCAAAAACCAGCACCAGGGCCGCCGCCGCACAGCCAACCATGTTTGCACTGAAGACAATGCCCCACAGTCGCGCGGTGTGGAAAAAATTAAGCAGTGTGGGGGAAAGAAACAGCGGCAGAATCGGTGTAATCGTGTTTTCTGTGAAAAGCTGCATCCGGCCGAGAATGACGATAAGGAATCCAACCGTGTAGCCAAGATTGGTGATACCCGGTGCCCAGATCTCGTCCGGAAGAATCGACGCCAGAAAGCCCATGCAGAGGACGGACAGGCTGATGGCGAGACCAGCCGCCACGCCAGACCACCACAGTGCACTGAAACTTCGTGCCAGTTCGTGCTCGCCCTCACGCCGGATGGCCTCAAAGATGACAGATGACGGTACGTTTTCATACTCGTCCACCCGCTCCTCTTCTTCACGATCAAGATCAGCACCCTCGGACATTCTTCACACACCTCTCTGACCTGGATTGCGATCGTCTGAAACGACGATCATCTGAAAAGCGAGCGTCTGAAATAGCGGCCGCCCTTAGCCGACTCAGGCAGACAGACCGCGCCGGGCCTGAAGCCGCAATCCACTAAGGTACACCATCACCGGTAACAGCATGAGAATACCGTACATCACCGGCGCGATGGTCATCGCCGGATTGCCGAGAATGGTGCCGGTCACGAGGATGGCAGTACCGCCGTTCTGAATGGCGGTCTCGATAGCGATCGTTCGCGCATCGCGCCGATCGCGACGCAGACCTCGGGCAAGCGCGTAGCCGGCGACCAGCGCTGCACTTGCCAGGAGCAGCGCCGGCAGCGCAGTGAGCGTGAGAAACTCGGGCATTCTGGCCCAGTTCTGCGCAATGATCCCGCCAATAACAGCCAGCAGCATGAGGAAGGGCGTCCGGGTCATCCAGAACTCGTTACGCTCACACCACGCAGGCTGATAATGTCGCAGCACCATGCCCAGCGCGACCGGGACCAGCGTGATCGCCGCGAGCTTGCCTACCGTGGGGAGGAAAGGGAGCGTGATTTGTGCATCGCCAGCCAGGCGGCTGTCGATTATCCAGCCCGCCACGAGAGGCAGGCTGAAAGGCGTAATCAGGCTGACGATAGCGGTGAGGGCAATGGAAAGAGCAAGATTGCCGCCCACCATGTAGGAGAACACGTTCGACGTTGTGCCCCCGGGGCTCAGGGCGAGTATCATAAACCCGACTGCAATCTCCGCTGGCAACGAGAGCAGCGAGAGCATCAGATAGGCCAGTACAGGCAGTACCAGCATCTGCGAGGCGAGCCCGCAAAATACGCTCGAAGGTCGCGCCCACAGCGTGCGGAAATCACCCGGGCTAAGATTGGCGCCCATACTGAACATCATCACAAACAGGGTGAGCGGCAGGGCAATGGCGAGAACCGCGTCCTGGTTCACAGGCCCCACCACACGGTCAGCAGCAGGCACATTCCGTAGGCAAAAAAGCCCTGACCCGTCGCCGGCGGAAGCCCGGCGCGCACAGTCGGTGGCTCATTGAGCAGGCGCAGCGGGCGCCTGAGGAGCAGAAGCGAGGCCAGTGGGATTACCGCAGGGACGAGCAGACCAATGGCGCCGAGACCCAGGGTGACCAGCACCAGCAGGGCGATCAGGCCCTGGAACAGGCGCCTGGCGCGAGCATACCCAAGGCGCACGGTGAGCGTCCTCAGGCCCTGCTCGAAATCCGCCTCATAATCGCGAAGCTCGTTGCTCAGCAGCAGCAAGGAGGCAAACAGACTGAAGGGCAGCGACAGCCAGAACACGCCGGCATGATAGCTGCCCGATACTGCATAGTAGGCGCCGCCCACAAGAAGCACACCCATGAACAGAAACACCAATGGCACCCCCAGCCCACGCTCCTTGTAATTCACCGGGTGGCCGGTATAGCCGAGCGCACCCACCATACCCACGAACTCGAGCACCAACATGGGCCAGCCTCGCAACCACACCAGGTAAACACCGAAGACGCCTGTCAGCATAAACGCGAGTACGCCCAGGCGCGCATTGCGATGGATCGCCACGCGCTGCTCTGAGTCGAACAGGGGGCTGTGCCGGTCTGCATGATCGTTTACCAGATTGACCCCAGCCTGCAGGAGCACGCCGGCAGCGATGACCAGCAGTGCCAGACCCGGGTTCCCGGCCCCGTCGCGCAGCGCAAGCATGACACCAAGACCGCAGGTAGCAACGGCCACCACCAGGGAGAATGGCCGCAGGGCGCGAAAGAACCGGGTTTTATCGGGAACTGTGGACAAGGTCGTGCTACATCGCACCCGCAGTGACTGGGCAGAGCGTGCAATACTGCTGATAAAGCTCCGCTGCCGCCGCCATCTGCGCTGCATTGAGCCGCTCATCAGCAGCTTGAACAGTGGAGAGAATGCCAGCGACAAGGAGCAGGACCCCAATCCGGAAATACGTTTTTAATTGCATCGTTTACCCTGTCTTACGCAATCTGGTTGCCCCATTATAAGTTCTGGGGTTCACGCGGGCTACGGTCGGGGAACATGGCCAGGGAAAAAGGAGCTTCCACACTGAACATCCTGGTTCTCAACACAGGCAGCGCCACGCTCAAGTGCAGCATCGTGGATGGCAGCAGCAACCGCCGGCTTCACTCGGAGGTCGTCGCGTGGTCCAGCGCTGCGGGAGACGCTGTACCCCCGCTGCCTGCTCTCCCCCCCGACGCGCACCACCTGACGTTTGACGCCGTCGCCCATCGCGTCGTTCACGGCGGAGCTGATTACAGCGGCCCCACCCGGGTCGACAGCGCCGCGCTGCAGGCGATTGAGTCCGCCAGCGCCCTCGCCCCGCTGCACAATCCGCCAGCGCTGTCGATCATCCGCGCGGCGATGGCGCGCTACCCCGACCTGCCTCAGATCGCTGTTTTCGATACCGCTTTTCACCATGACCTGCCAGCCCATGCACGCTACTACGCGGTTCCCGCACACTGGTTCGAACAGTACGGCGTTCGCCGCTATGGTTTCCACGGCATTTCCCACGCCAGCGTGGCACGTCAGGCGGCTGTGCTGCTGCAGCGCCCCCTGCACGAGCTGCGCCTGGTCACCCTGCATCTGGGCAGCGGGGCCAGCGCCACGGCGATAGCGGGCGGGCGAAGCATTGATACCTCCATGGGCATGACGCCGCTTGAAGGACTGGTCATGGGAACCCGCAGCGGTGACCTCGATATCGGCGCCGCACTGCGGGTCGCGGGTCGCGAGGGCCTGTCACCCGACCAGCTTGAGCGAGTCCTGAGTCATGAAAGTGGCCTGAAGGGGCTGTGTGGCGACGCCGATCTGCGCGCCATTCTCGCGCGAAGCGAGACCGGCGATCTGCAGGCTGAACAGGCGCTCGCGATTTACTGTTATCGAATCCGAAAATACATCGGCGCTTACATGGCGGCCCTCGGGGGGCTTGACGCGCTCGTCTTTACCGGGGGTGTCGGCGAGAACGCTGCGACAGTGCGCGCACGGGCGTGCGAAGGTCTCGGGTCACTCGGCATTGTCATCGATCGTCACGAAAATGAACTACGCTGTTCAGGTGAGGCGCGGGCTATTCACGCTGCCGGCGCTGCGGTAGCTGTGTTGATAGCACCCTCCGACGAGGACCTGGAGATCGCGCGACAAACACAGGACTTGTTGCAGACATAGGACTTGTTGCGGAAACAGAACTTATTGCAGAAGCAGAACTTATTGCAGAAGCAGAACTTATTGAAAGCGCAGTAAGCTCAATACAAGAGACCCCGAAACGAGCAACGCCGAACTCACAACAGCCATCACATCGCAGGAGCTTCGACAATGGATACGGACGCAATGACCGCCGCAGGCCCACTCAGCCCGGAGGAACTGTCGGGCCTGGACGCCTACTGGCGCGCCTGCAACTACCTCGCAGCCGGCATGATCTACCTGCGCGCCAACCCCCTGCTGCGCGAGCCCCTCGCGATTGAGCACATCAAGCAGCGCCTCCTGGGTCACTGGGGCGCAAGCCCGGGACTGGCGTTTACTTATGTGCATACCAACCGCCTGATTCGTCGACACGATCTGAACACCATTTTCATTGCCGGCCCTGGCCACGGCGCCCCTGGCGTGCTCGCACCGGTGTATCTGGAGGGCAGCTTCTCGGAGGTCTATCCCGATATCAGTGAGGATGAGGACGGCCTTGCGCGCCTGTTCAGACATTTTTCCTTTCCTGGCGGCTTCGGCAGCCACTGCACGCCAGAACTGCCAGGCTCAATCCACGAGGGCGGTGAGCTTGGCTACAGCCTGTCCCACGCCTTTGGCGCTGCCTTCGACAACCCAGATCTCGTCGTGGTCGCTACCGTTGGCGATGGCGAGGCGGAAACCGGGCCGCTTGCCACCGCATGGCACTCCAACAAATTCCTGCACCCCATTCGCGACGGCGCCGTTCTACCGGTGCTGCAGCTCAATGGCTACAAGATCAACAATCCCACGCTGCTCGCCCGCATTCCGCGCGAAGAGCTGGAGCAGCTGATGCTGGGCTATGGCTGGACGCCCTTCTTCGTTGAAGGCGATGACCCTGCCATCATGCACCAGCAGATGGCCGCTGCCATGGACGAATGCCTGTCCCTGATCCATACCCACCAGCAGTCGGCCCGGGCCAGCGGTATAGCGACCCGACCGCGTTGGCCGATGATCGTGCTGCGCTCCCCGAAGGGCTGGACCGGCCCTGTCGAGGTCAATGGACACCGCGTTGAAGGAAGCTGGCGGGCGCACCAGGTGCCGCTCGGCGATGTACAGGGCAACCCGGAAAGTTTTGCCCAGCTGGAAGCCTGGTTACGCAGCTATCACCCTCAGGCGCTGTTTGATGACCGGGGTCGCCTGCGCGAGGACCTGCGACAGCTGTCTCCGCAGGGAAAGCGCCGCATGGGATCCAACCCCCATGCCAATGGCGGTTTACTGAAGAGAGATCTGCGGCTCCCGGATTTTCGCAGCTATGCGGTGTCGGTGGCGGAACCGGGTCATGAACGCGCGATGAACACGCGGCCCCTGGGTGCCATGCTGCGCGACACCATGGCCCGCAACATGCACAACTTCCGCGTTTTCGGCCCCGACGAGACCACCTCCAACAAGCTCGATGCCATTTACGACGTCAGCGGCAAGCTGTGGCTGGCGGAGCGGCGACCGGAGGACGACGACGGCGGCGAACTCGACCCGGACGGTCGCGTGCTCGAGATGCTGTCGGAACACACACTGGAGGGCTGGCTTGAGGGCTATGTGTTGACGGGAAGGCACGGCTTTTTTGCCACCTACGAGGCCTTCGCCCACGTTATCGACTCCATGTACAACCAGCACGCAAAGTGGCTCGCCATCTGCGAGGATTTGCCCTGGCGCGCGCCGATTGCCTCAATCAACCTGCTGATCACGTCCACGGTGTGGCGACAGGACCATAACGGCTTTACCCATCAGGACCCCGGCTTTATCGATATCGTCGTCAACAAAAGCCCTGCAGTAACACGCGTCTACCTGCCGCCCGATGCCAACTGCCTGCTGTCCACCGCAGACCACTGCCTGCGCAGCCACAATGACATCAATGTGATTGTCTGCGACAAGCAGAATCACCTGCAGTACCTTGACATGGAGTCCGCCATCCGCCACTGCACCAAGGGCATCGGCATCTGGGACTGGGCCAGCACCGACCAGGGCAAGGAGCCGGACCTGGTGATGGCCGGCTGCGGCGACATCGCCACGCACGAGGCACTGGCGGCCACCGCACTGCTTCTAGAGCACTTCCCCGACCTCAAGGTGCGATTCATAAACGTGGTGGACCTGTTCCGGGTTGCGCCGGCGGAAGAGCACTCCCATGGCCTTAGCGATCGCGATTTCGACAGTCTGTTCACGATGGACAAACCCGTCATCTTTAATTTCCACGGCTATCCCTGGCTTATCCATCGCCTGGCGTATCGCCGCCATAATCACCGCAATCTGCATGTGCGTGGCTACAAGGAAAAAGGCAGCATCAACACGCCGATGGAGCTGGCCATTGAGAACAACGTGGACCGTTTCAGCCTCGCCATCGACGCCATCGACCGCGTCCCACGACTGCAGGCCAGCGGTGCCCACGCCAAGGAAAAGCTGCGCAACCGACAAATCGACTGTCGCCACTACGCGCATGAGCACGGGGTGGATATTCCGGAAGTCAGCAACTGGAGCTGGTCCGGCTTGCCGGGGCAATAACGCCCGATTCCTTGATCGCGATCAACCCGGGCCATGTCATGACTGTGTAGGTTTACCGTAGCCGCTTATCGGACAGGCGTGATCCCTGGCCAATATACCGGTGTATTCTGGATTTTCGTTCGGGCAACGGAGGCAGTCACTATGCAACGCTTGTTTTATCCCCTGGCAATTTCAGCGCTTGCGCTTGCTGCGAATGCGCAGGATGAACCGGCACAGCTCGCCGCTGCTGCAGGCTGCGGCGCATGCCACCAGGCAGAAGAGCCAGGATTGGGGCCGTCGTGGCAGGCAATTGCAGAGCGTTACCAGGACCAGGAAGGCGCCGCGGTAGACCTTCAGGATAAAATGCGCGCCGTCAGCCGGGGCAACTGGGGCGAAGCTCCCATGCCACCGGTCACGCCCTCGCAGCTGACAGATGACCAGTTGTCGGTTGTCATCGACTGGATTCTCAGCCGGTAGCTGTTCCCGGAGCCGTTCCTGTAGATTTTGTTGCCGCGGGTTTTTCCGCGCGCGTCGCGCTGACATCACCAAGGCTGATGGCAATACTGGCCTTGGCGAACAGCGTGAAGACCAGGGCACCAAACGCCCAGATGCCCACCGTCACCATCAACTCTACGCCGCTTGGCGAATACTCGAAAACCTCTCCAAGGGGCGTGGGAATGAATCCCGGCACCACGAAGCCCATCCCCTTCTCGATCCAGATTCCGACAAATGCGAGCACGCAGGCAGCGTTGAGCAGCCTGAGCTGGCGGCGCAACGGGTTGACCATGAGAATAACCACTGCCACAAGATTCATCGCCAGCGCGATCCAGACCCAGGGTGCCAGGCGGGCAAGCCCGTCGAGCCCGAAATACAGGTAACGCACCGAGGCTGCGTGTGCGGTCTCGTTGTAGAAATCCGTGAACAGCTCGACGCCAACAAAGAACAGACTGATCTGCAGCGCAACCGTCATGATTACCGCCAGGGTGTCGATGACACTTCTCGGTACCGGGTAGCGGGTGAAGCGGTCAATCAGCTGCAGAAGCAGAATAATCAGCGCAGGACCTGATACGAACGCCGTGGCGATAAAGCGGGGGCCGAGCAATGCGACATGCCAGAAGGGTCGCGCAGTGTTGGAGGAGAACAGGAATGCGGTCACCGTATGGATGGAAATCGCCCAGAACATGGCCAGAACGACGAAGGGAAAATAGGCCGCAAAACTGGGCTCCTGCTGCCGATAATGGCAGTAATGCACGTAAAAGGGGATCGCAAGGTTAAGTAGCAGGTAGCCCGACAGTACAACCACATCCCAGGCGAGCATGGATTGCGGAAAATTGAATCTGCCGATGAATGGCAGCATGTGCAGTAAGCGGTCGGGCCGGCCGAGGTCAACAATCACGAACAGCATGGCGCACAGCACGGCTGCGACGGCGAGACCCTCGCCGATAAGCACCACCGACTTGATATCGTTGCGGTGGAACACATAGGCCGGGATCACCAGGAGTACCGCAGCGGCGGCAATCCCCACGAGAAACGCAAAGTTGGAGATGTAGAACCCCCAGGACACCTGGTCGCTCATGCCCGTGACGATCAGGCCCTCGCGTAACTGGACGCTGTAGGCAGCGACCCCGACCAGAACCAGCAGCGCCAAGGCGCCGAGCCACAGCCAGTAATTGCGTTCACCGCGGAACATCACGGCAATGGCATCACGCATAAAACTCAGTAACATCGCCCGGCCCTCAGTCTGTGAAATACCAGAACTTCGGCTCTGTGCCGAGCTCTTCCTTGAGACGGAACACCGCTTTGTTCTCCAGCACGTAGCGGATCTCGCTCGCCGGATCCAGCAGGTTGCCGAAGATCCGCGCACCGGTCGGGCAGGCCTCCTGGCAGGCTGGCTGCCGCCCCTCCCGCGTGCGTTGGGTGCAGAAGTGGCATTTCTCCACGACACCCTTCGGCCGCGGCCGGTTACCCAGGTAATGGGTATTCGGGTTGATCTCCTCGGCCGGAATCTGGGGTTCGCGCCAGTTAAAGTGCCGCGCCATGTACGGACAGGCCGTCATGCAGTAGCGACAGCCGATGCACCAGTCGTAGTCCACAACAACGATTCCGTCGGGCTCCATCCAGGTGGCCTGAACCGGGCAGGCCTTCACACAGGGCGGGTTATCGCACTGCATGCACTGCACCGGGAGGTAATACTTGCCCTCCACCGGCACGGTCGCCGGGTCATAGTAATGCTCCGAATGCTCGAGGTTCTGGCTACCCTGGTCCATCTGCAGAACGCGGATGTACTCCATCTGAGAACCCCGATCCTGATTGTTCTCGCGAACGCAGGCAGAAACGCAGTCCCGATACCCCTGGCACTTGCTGATATTCAGGGCATAACCAAAGACGACATCCTCCTGTGGCGGCTGATCCCGGCAGATGATGTCCACGTCATAGCGCCGTTTTGCGCGGCGTTCGATGCGCCCGATGGCGTCAGATATTTCTTCATCACTCATGCGCTGGTAATGACCCTGGAAAAAGCTGCCCATGGCGTCCATGAACGTGCTGCCACCCCAGGCGGGAGCTGCCGCAGTACCCGCCGCGGCAGCACCGGCGCCGGCGGCAGCGCCAAGGAACCGACGGCGCCCCCGGTCGATAGACTCGATCTGCGTCTTAGTCATGCTCGCTCTCCTCATCCACCGGCTGCCAGGGATAAACCCGCGGGTGTTTCCTGCCCTTATCCGGCATGGGCTCAAGACCCGCACGGACGCCCGGAGGTCCCTCCGGCGCCCGCGGGCGCACCCGGGGATCGTGGGGATTATGGCAATGCGCGCAGCTGTAGGCGCTTCGCTCTCCCTGCCATCGCGCGACTCGCTTTCCGTGCGCACCGAAGGTCCAGTCACGGTGCACACCCGCGTGGCACTGGCTGCAGACCTGATCAGCGCGATCGAAGTCGACAGCTCCACCGGCAAGTGTGGTCAGCTCGTTGCGGTTTTCTGCATCGTGACAGTCAAGACACCAGAAGCGACCATCACCGTGATCCAGGACACCCGGGTGCGGCGAAAACAGCTTGCGTCGCTCGGGATTGGCCGGCATGTGCGCATGGCACTCGGCGCAGGGGTAATGACTGAGGGCCTCGCGCCGCGACACCAGGTCAAAATCCGGAGCGTCCGGGTAACCGGTAAAGCCTGCCGGCGGCGTAGGATCGGGCTCGGGGCCCGCAGGATTTTCCCGCAGCGGCCGATGCCCCTCCTCCGATACGGGCGGCAGGTCTGCCGCCGGCGCCAGCGCCAGCAGCGTAGCCCCGAGACCCGCCAGAAGCGCAATCGCGGAGAGCAAGCGCCGCTCAGACCGTGTTTGCTTCATGACTGCCTCCTTGCGCGAGTCTCGCTAGACGTGGCGATGCATCGGCACAGTCTGCAGAACAGCGCGCCGCGTTGACATGATCTCAATCAAGTCGGAATGAAAAAATGCAAACGGGAGCGACTGACCCCTGCTTTGCTGTTTTTGCGTCAACGAACCGACAGCGTAAGCCCCGGATCGTATTCTTGATGTTCTCGCCCGCCGGGACAACGCTGAACAAGCCGCCAGTTTCGAAAACAACGGCATGAACATTCGCCAGAGACGCAATCGACGCGGACCTAGGAGCTCTAGTGCCATCGACCGGTTTCGAAGGTGATATGCTGGGAGAAGCAAGCGATCGAGGCGTACAAGCGGCAAAGGCCGAGGCCGCTAGCACCTAAGAACAGGTTCGCGAATCGGCGCGGCCAGAGTAACTCGCTGAGGCCTTGATGGGCATTACTGACTGGAACCGCTACTCGAACCGCTATTGGGGCCTTGGGCTACTTATGCTTGGATGCACGATGCTGCCGATTGCAGCATCGGCGCAGCAAGAGCCCGTATCGGAAGTCGCGAAGCCGACTGCGGAAGCAGAGATCGACCCCGCTCTTGTGGCCGAGGAATATGCCAGCGCGGCGCGTGATGATGCGCGCATCGCCACGCGGCTTTCTGCCCGTCTATCCCGGAACGATGATCTACAGAACGTTAGAGCCAATGTCAGCGCCGGCGTTGTCACTCTCTCGGGTACCGTGATTGACGCTGAAGATCGTGAACTGGCTGAGTCGATTGCTGGCAGCATCGAGGGCGTTATTTCGGTGCAGCAGCACATATCGATAAACGCAAGCCTGCGTGACCGCGTCAGCCCGGCACTGGCGCAGTCGCAGGAGAAGCTGCTGCGAATGGTGGCGTCACTGCCGCTACTGCTGGTGGCCGCTGGTGTCGTTCTGGGGTTCATCTGGTTCGGACGCTGGCTGGCCGGGAGGCTACATTTGCTGCGATTGGGTAGCGACAATCCCTATCTGGACAGCGTGCTGGGGCGGGTCGTGCAGTTGACGATGCTGCTCGCGGGCTTGTTGATAGCGCTGGATCTCCTTGGGGCGACAGCCCTGGTCGGCGCAGTGCTCGGCTCAGCCGGCATCCTCGGTATCATACTGGGCCTCGCCTTCAAGGAAATCGCCGAGAATCATCTTGCCGGCGTGCTTTTGAGCTTGCGCAGACCCTTTTCTCCGGGTGACCACATCAAGGTGAATGACCATGAGGGCAAGGTGATATCGCTGAATTCCCGCGCCACGGTCCTCATGACGATGGATGGCAACCACCTGCGCCTGCCCAACGCCCTGGTCTTCAAGGGCGTACTGCTCAACTACAGCCTCAACCCGTTACGACGCCTGCAGTTCACCCTGGCGATCGACCCGGGGAAAGATCTCAATGCTGTCAGGCTTCTCGGCATAGCTACCCTGCACAACATGCCCGCAATAACCACGAAACCGGAACCACTGGCTATTATCCAATCCGTGGGCGATTCGTCAGTTTTTATCGATTTTTTCGCCTGGCTGGACCAGCGTGAGGTCGACTTCGCCAAAACCCGCAGCGAGGCAATCAGGCAGGTCAAGTGCGCTATAGACGGCGAAGGGATGGGCAATCCAGACCTGATCCACCGAGTACAATTGATAACCGCGGACTCGGAAAATTCCGACATCGCGGCTGCTGCAGCACCCCGGGTACGCAAACCGCGTGCGCCGGACGACGTCGAGGCAGACGTTTCGGTGAATCACGATCTTGATGTACAGGTGGCGCATGAGCGCGCCATCTTACTGGATCAGGACCTGCTGGAGCATGGATCGCCAAAGGAATAATACAGCGATGGCTTGTGCGCAGCGCGCAGGATCATCAGCGCTTTTGCAGCTTGCCGAGCACGCTGTCCAGAGAACGCCGCATCTTGCGTGCCGCTCCGTCGACAGCCTGTTGGACCGTCGCCGCTGACTCAGTCACCGCCAGGGGCTGCCGGCCTTCCACCCTGACCTCGAGGAGGCAGCGTATATCGTCGCTGCCGGATTTCTTGTCGCTATTCTCATCGCTGAGGTGAACTTCAACACGCGTCACCAGCTCCTCAAAGCGCTCCAGTACTTCTCTGATCGCCGCTTCCGTCTTTTCCTGCGATTTGCTGGATTTGTCGATATTGTCATCGGTGTTTATCTGAATAAGCATATTTTTTGCCTCAGTAGCGGTAGATTGCAGCAATGCCCGTGCCGGTTGGCATACGTTCCGTCGGCACAACGACCACCTCACCGCCCATCTTGAGCGCGGTGGCGCCAAGGTCGTCAAGCACATCGTCAAATTCCGGGTTAGACAGCTCATCGAACTCAAGCTCGCCGTTGGCTGCATCGACTCGACCCGGTATTTCCCGACGCGCCTCGATCAGCAGCGTCGCCACGCGCCCACCAACAACTGCCTGGGCAACCTCTGCAAGGTCATCTGCCGCGAGGCCCTTGGCCCGGCTATTGCCGAACATCTCCACCAACGCGGCGAGACGCGCGAGGTAGTGAGGCTCAATAGTTTGCCAGACCCGCTCCCGGAACTTGTCAATGGAGTCGAGGGAATCGGGATGCACGTCGACGCTCTCGTCGATCAGGAGCGGATTGTGGCTGAGCTCGTGAAACATGTGATGGTGCTCTGGCAAGGCTGCGAGAATCAACGGCAATCCAGAAGGCCTGGAGTGGTGCTCAAGGACCGCACGATCCACGGCGCGGAAGAATCGCTCCGCATCATGGTCCAACTCTGCCTTCCTTCCACCATGGCCATGGTGCATGGGTGCTTGACCGCCACCCGTACCGCCGTACGCTGAGACCGTTTGTCGCGCATCGGTCAGATCCTCGCCAAGTGCGTCGGTGAGCGTGCTGGGAACGCCATCTGCTGCTGCAATATGGTCAAGCACGTCGCGATTTCCCTCGAACAGCTTCATTTCATTGCGGTTCAAGGCCAGCACCTGATATCGATCTGCTGACTGCAGAATGCGCAACAGGGGCTTGATGTGAAAACTGTTTGCCACGACCGCCAATTCGGCGACGGGGCGCTGGAGCTTGTAAACCCGGAACACCTTTCGGTCACGCAGCACGGCCAGGCCATCGAAGGTGGAGTTCCAGAACGGGCGGTCCTCTGCCAGGGCCAGCAGGGGCTCGAGCAGTGGCTTTATCTCTTCTTCATCAAACTGTTGCCGCAGCGATTCTTCCAGCACTTTTATCAGATTCCTGAAGCGTATCGAATCCTGCTGATTATCCGGGTGGCTACGATGCGTTGGCTGGAAGAGCGACAGACATGGCGGATCGCATTCATCCCACAGTCCCGCTGCGGCATCCTGTTCGACACTGTTCACTGACATATTTATATCCTCCATGAGCCTGCGAACTGAGCGTAACACGTCAATCAAACCAGTACCGTGCGCCAGCGCGCCTCAGGCAAAAAGGCGGCGGCGAGCGTCGACTTTGGATCGTACGAAAATATCAACCGTGCGCAAGGCTTCGTCAGATTTCTCCCGGGCCATCTCTCCAAGGTCCCTGACACGCGCCTCGGCATCGGCCGCCTCATGGCGAATTCTTTCCTCGCCCTTCCCTGCCGCGCCGGCAATACGATCTACTGATTCATGCGCACGCTCAGAGACGCAGTCTGTCGTGGCGTGATTGCCTTTGACTGATTCAGTCATGGTTTTCTCCGTTGTTTAGAGACGATGATGTTGTTGTGAACTGTTGTGGGCTGCTGTGGGTCGTTGATGTTGCGGTGGGACGCTGACGGGATTATGCACTGCCGGCACACATCTGTAATTTTTTAGCAAACGCCAAGGACTGTCTGCGCGGCAACGAACAAAGCGACTTTTCATGCATGGGTGCGACGCCGCACAGATAATCAAAGGACGTACTGTCATTGTGAATGCCAACCAAGTCAGCAAACGGCAAAGAAACACCATGAACCTTATGAAGACAATTTTAGCGGCACTACTCACAGTTACCCTGATGGGTACACTTGGCTGTGCCGGAAGTGCTACGAACGAGAGCACCGGGGAATACATTGACGACACCGTCATCACAACAAAAGTAAAAGCTGCGCTCGTTGAGGATTCTACTGTCAGGTCGCGCGAAGTCAGTGTTGAAACCTTCAAAGGCGTTGTTCAACTCAGCGGCTTCGTCGAGTCAAAAGAATCAATGGATAGAGCTGTAGAGATCGCACGCAGCATAGAGGGCGTCAGTTCAGTCAGAAATAATATGACGCTCAAATAGACCAATCGCCAGGCGCTGTCTCACCACAACCACGGAGTCACACAGACATGAAGATTTTTGAAAGCATTGCAGCAGCCCTGCTCATCAGTACCATGGCGATCACGCTGGTTGGCTGCGATCAGGACGGGCCTCTCGAGGAATCCGGCTAAAAAGAGGAAGGTCGACGTCTGTTATCACACTGATTGATGCATGCTCTTTTTCACTGCAAACTGACCCATCAAAACGCAGCGATAAGACGGCAGCGAGTCTATCTGCAAATGGAAACACCCGGCGATAATGTCAGAAACCTCAGCCGGCTTGGCAGGAGTGAAAGCCGCGTCAGGCCTCTGCTCGATAGCATGCTGCCGTATAAGTTATAAACAAAATAATCTAAAAACTTTGCGCTTTATAGCTGTAGACTCACGCTTTTGTTCTGGGAGCCGGGTTCATGGCGCAGCTATTGGACAGCAGGGAACTGGATGCGAGGGCGGATGCCATCGTTGACCGCATTCACGCCTATCTCGATGCGGGTAATCGGGTATTCACAACCAGCTCCTTTCAGACCCAGAGCCTGCCGCTGCTGCACATGATCAGCCGCGTCAATCGGGATATCCCTGTGTACTACACCAATACGGGCTTCCTGTTTCCGGACACCATTCGCTTTGCCGAGCAACTTGCAGACACGCTCAACTTGCACGTCGTCGCCCTGCGTCCGGATGTCCCCAAGATCAAACAGATGGATCGCGCCGGGCGACTCCTGTACGCCTCGGATCCGGACTATTGCTGTTATCTCAACAAGGTGCAGCCGCTGGAGCCGGTGCTGCAGGCCAACGGCGTCTGGATCAATGGCGTGCGATCGGATCAAAGCGATGTACGCGCCGCCATGCAGGAAGAAGAGCCGGCGCGCCACGGCTGCCTGCGCTACCATCCCATGCTCAGCTGGGACGCCCGCAGTGTCTATTACTATCGGCGGCTGCACGATCTGCCTGAGCACCCCATGGAGGCCAGCGGCTACCTCAGCATCGGCTGCGAGCCCTGTACCAGCAAGGCCTTCGGCGAGGGCAATGCCCGCAATGCCCGCTGGTTCGGTATGAACAAGACAGAGTGTGGACTCAATACAACACTGGTTCCGGGAAGCAACTGAATGCGCATTCTGGTCACGGGCGGCGCCGGCTACATCGGCAATGAGCTGGTCTACCGTCTTTCTGCTGAGCCCGGCGTTGAGGAAGTGCTGGTTTACGACAACCTTTGCAAGGGCAACTACAACCTGTTCACTGGCCTTCGCAAAGTGCCCGGCAACAACGTGCGCTTCATGCAGGCAGACATTCTTGACTCGCGCAGCCTGCATCGCGCTATGCAGGGCATTGATATCGTGGTTCACCTGGCGGCCCGCGTTGAGACGCCCTATGCTGACCAGAACGCCCACGATTTCGAACAGACCAACCACTGGGGCACCGCAGAAGTGGTGTATAGCGCTGAGGATGCCGGTATCAAGCGCTTTATCTACCTGAGCAGTCAATCCGTCTACGGTCAGGGACACATCACGGGGACAGATCATCCGCGTGCGCCCACCAGTTTCTACAGCCTGTCAAAAATGCGCGGCGAGGAACACGTGCTGCGACTGATGGAGAAAATACCGGTGCAGCTTATTCGCTGCGCCAATGTATACGGCTATTCCAAGAATCTGCGCGTTGAGACCATGGTGAACCAGTTCATCTTTGACGCACACTTTACAAACCGGGTCGCCATACATGGCAACCCCGAGCACACCGTGACACACATCAGTGTCTACCGGGTCGTCGAGACCCTGGCGCGCATGATCCGACGTGACATGGAGTCAGACGTCTACACTCTGTCACACCGCAGCATGTCGACGGTAGAGCTTATCGATGCACTGAAAGAAATCTATCCCTCACTGGAGACGATTTACGTCGAGCAACACGCGCCACTGCATGACCTGACCATCGCTTGCGATGAGCGACTTCAGGGTCTGCTGCCCGGCGACACCACGATGGTTGAGGATCTTGTCAAATTCCGGGAGCTGTTTACATTTTGACGGCACGGCTTGACTCCGGGCATGCGTCGGAATGGACGACGGTAGGAAGTGACACCGCACAGCGCCTCGAAGACAACGGGAACTTGTTTCGTCCTGCGGCCTTGGAGCGATACATGGCACCGTCTGCATGGTCCATTAATGTGGCCGCATCCAGCCCGTTTTCTGGATAAGCACTGATTCCAATGCTCAGGGTAATGTGCAGCCTGTGGCCATCGACAACCCGCGGGCGGGCAACCTTCTCCAACAGCTTTTCTGCCACCTGGGCAGCATCGTGTAACTTTTCAATCTGGGTAAGAAGAATAACGAATTCGTCACCGCCGAGTCGGCTCACTGTGTCCGTCGTGCGCACGCAGGAAAGGATATCTGCCGCGATGTCTCGCAGTAGCTGATCTCCAACGGCGTGACCAAACGAATCGTTGACGTCCTTGAAGCGATCGAGGTCCAGAAAGAGCAGGGCAATCTGCTTGTGGTTACGACTGGCCATACCGATGGCCTGTGTAAGCCGCTCCAGGAGTAGCAGCCGGTTCGGCAGGTCTGTAAGAATGTCGTGCTGGGCATGATGGCTCATCATCTCAGTCACCGTCCTCGATTCCCGCGCGTCATGAAAGACAATGACAGCACCCACAATCTCGCCCAGTCGATTGAGAATCGGCGCCGCCGAATCTTCAATCGCAAGATCGGTTCCGTCGTGGCGTATCAGAATGCTGCCGAGTTCCAGCTCGACAATACGATCCTGGCTCATGGCCCGCTTCGACGGACTGACCATTCGCTCCCGCGTGCTGGCATCAACGATGAAAAAGATATCCTCCACCGGTTTGCCCAGGGATTCTGCGCTGGACCAGCCTGTGAGCGTCTCGGCGACCTTGTTCATGTAGATCACCCTGCCAGCCGGATCAGCAACCAGAACCGCGTCACCAATCGCGTTGAGCGTGATCTGCGCCATATCCCCAAAAGACATGTCACCAAAGGCTGTATGCCCCACCTTATCTCCACCCGGTGAATAGGCGTGGATATTACCCTGCCATGCGCAGGCCGGATTGCCATTATCGCCGATACAGCGATAGCGCCAGACCAGTGTAAAAAGACAGATAATACGATCTACAATGCGTCGCCGGATGCGGACCAGGGAACCCTTGCAGCGCGGGCAAACCGGCTCGGCGAGGGCCGAGGGAGCAGCCTTCGTGCTACGGGCATCGGCAAAGGCCAAATTGTGATGTGAGCTGTCCATGTCAGTAAGACTAGGTGGCGGTTTTTACCTGTTCTGTGCGCAATACCACATAAGGTGAAATCTCTACGGCGTACCCATGCCCGCTCCGCTGCCACTCGGCCGCAATATCTGCAGCAGCCAACGTTCAGTGTCGTGGTGTGCAGCGGCTCTCGAGTTCCTGAATCTCAATCATGCCGACTTCACGTTGCGAGTAGGCAGGGCATTCAGCAATCGATCCGACTCCTTCTTGACGACCGAGTAGCACTCGCAGCTGAGTCGCTCAAGCGTGGGTCTATCGAGCACTTTTATCTTTCCACGACGGTATTCAATAACGCCCTGTTTCTGCAGTTTCCCTGCTGCTTCCGTCACGCCCTCGCGCCGAACGCCCAGCATGTTGGCGATGAGTTCCTGCGTCATGGTCAGCTCGTCTGAATTGAGCCGGTCAAGCGAAAGCAGCAGCCAACGACACAACTGCTGATCAATGGTGTGGTGACGGTTACACACTGCGGTCTGGGCCATCTGCGTAATCAGTGACTGTGTGTAGCGTAACAACAAGGTCATCAATTCACCGTGGCGATGAAACTCGTCGACAAGTCTTTGCCCCAGCAGCCGGTACGCGCTACCACCGCTTTGAACCACGGCACGGCTGGAAGTACTCTCTCCACCCATGAACAGCGAGATACCGACGAGACCCTCGTTGCCCACGACGGAAATTTCAGCTGACGAACCACTCTCCATTACGTAAAGCAATGACACAATGCTGTCTGTGGGAAAGTAAACGTGGCGCATTCTATCGCCGGATTCGTACATCACCATACCAAGCGGTATTGGCACATGCTCAAGGTAAGGGAACAGTCGATCCTGAATATCAGCTGACAGAGCAGCAAGAAGATGGTTCTGTTCGGGGCACGCAGCCAGCTTCATAGCTGAGGTCTCCAAAGATACAGACTCAGGTGTGTTTAGCCATCCCCCTGTCTACAGGCCCTGTCTACAAGCCCTGTCTACAGGCCCTGTCTACAGGCCCTGTCAACAAGTACTATTGACAAATACTTTTAACCCGGTCGCTAAAATTCAGGTTGCCATTGCCTGATGTTCCGCAAGGGTATTGACGGCGATTCGGCGTCTATCACGAGAGGTGATAAGGAAATCGCTCAAACAATACGGTATTCACGAATACATTCAGGCCTTTACTAAACTTACCTTAATCTATCGCACTCTCCGTGCGCCAGCATACATAACAGCGAGAGTCGGCGCTGTTATTTTTACACTTCTATTTTACGGGGGTGCATGCAGCGGCGCTCGCTGGGAACACACTGTCGTAATTCTCAATACTCGCCCGATAGCAACTACAGGCTGCGTCCTCGAGACCCTCGCGGTCGAGTACGGCGATCCGGCCCCGGCTATAGCGTATAATACCTCGTCGCTGCAGCCTGGCGGCCGCAATGGTTACCGAACCTCGTTGGACACCGAGCATCTCCGCAAGTAGCTTATGCGTCAGTAACGGCAGGTCATCGGCACTCACGCGATCATGCGCCAGCAGCAGGGCCCGAGCAAGGCGACTTCCGACATCGTGAAAACGTACGCAGCCGATCGATTGTGACAGCCCTGCCATGACCACATAGAGATAGCGCTGTAAAACACTGTGCAACGCGGGATACTGATCCAGGACTTCCCGAAAAATTTCGCTTTTCAGTCGTAGAGCCAGACCCTCGGCACACACGACACCCCGCTGAGACGCACGCGCAACGCCCAGCGCCAGCGCCGCGCCCAGCATTCCCTCACGTCCTATGTTTTCTGTTTCAAACGGCTCATGGTCCAGCATGGTTCGCAGCACTGAAATACTGCCGCTCGTGGGGAAGTAGAGATGTTCGAACGGCTCCCCCACTTCGCAGAGAACGGCGCCGAACACCATGTCGACTGTGTCGGAGCGCGCGACAATGCCCTCTCGCTGGCGCTGCGGCAAATACGCGAGGAGCTGATTACCAGCCGCCACTGGCGCGTTCAGGACGCACTTTCCATTTGCTGGCATGGACTTCACTCACAAAATGAAAACAACAGGCCTCAGGCGATCAACCGGTGAACCCCTGAGCAACTGAACATGAACGGAAAGACGCCAATTTTCTGTGCGTTACCACACTCATGCGCGCACGATCAGGTGTGCTATCGCACAGACGCCCGCCTTGACGTCATTGACGGCAAACGCGAGCAGCTCGCGGGTGAAATCCAGCATGCATACGGTGTTTCAAAGGAAGAGGCAGAGGAGCAGATCCGGGAGTTTGAAAAAAATCAGGCCAAGTAGTGTTAGAGCGCATCAACGACGGCCAGATGCGCCTGATCGATAGCCTACGGCCTGGATGCCAGAGCATCCGTGGCTTCTGCGGCGAAAGCGGCAGAGATTAATCGGGAAATGCAGCACGGTGCAGACGCCCTGAGCGAAGAAATTCGCCGCAGAGGAGAGATCCGATGAAAAAAGGGAGGCGGAAGAAGCGTGAGGAGACTCGTCTTCAGGCGTGTACCCGGGAAGCAATTAGGGCACGCAGTGGCAGTGACGCAGACCTCGCTCGCAGCGAAGCAGAACGAGCTCGTAGCGAAACCGAGATCGCACGCAGAGCCGCAGCCAGGGCCCGCGTTGAATCAGAGACGCCTGTAGCCGCTTCATCTGTCAGAGTCGTGGTCAGAGTCAGTTCCGCTTCGGACCTCGCCCCATAATAATATCGCGATACGTCCCGCCCGCCGGAATCATGGGGTAGACGTTCTCTGCCCCATCAACAATCACATCCAGCAGGTAGGGCTCGTCCGGGTCCTCCAGCATGCGGGCGAAAGCAGCCTGCAGATCGGCAGGGCTGGAAACGCGCTCGGCACGCACCCTGTAGCCGGCAGCAATCATCGGAAAGTCGGGGTAGATGTCAGTCTCCCCCGGCGCCTTCACCGCCATGGGATCCGACAGATCCGAACCGGAACGATGACCCTCATAGATCATATCCTGCCACTGCCGCACCATGCCCAGCCATTGATTGTTAATCACCACTATCTTGACCCCTATACTGTAGCGATGACAGGTCGCGAGCTCGTGAATGGTCATGTTCAGCGAGCCATCGCCATCGATGTCGATGACCTGTCGATCGGGACAGGCGAGCTTCGCGCCTATGGCGGCAGGTAAGCCGTAACCCATGGTGCCGAAACCCGAACTGCTGAGGAATGAGCGGGACTGGCGCGGCTGGTAATGCTGCATCGCCCACATCTGGTGCTGACCCACACCCACACTGACAACCGCTTCGCCGCTGGTCATCTCGCTCAGCAGGTGTATTGCATACTGGGGACTGATCGCTTCTCCTCTGGGAACATCGAAGGGGAACTCACGCAACAGGCCAGATAGATAGTCCAGCCACTCGGTGTGCTCACCACAGCTGGCGTGCTCGCCAAGCTGCACCAGTGCATGCCCGATGTCTGCCCAGATGGGCAGCGTGACGCTCTTGTTCTTGTTCAGCTCATCGCGGTCGATATCAATGTGAATAATCTTGCCGTCGGCGATAAAGGCATCCACTTTGCCGGTCACGCGATCATCAAAGCGGACACCGGCAGCAATCACCAGGTCCGCCTCGTTCACGGCGACATTCGCCGCTTTCGATCCGTGCATACCCAGAATCTGCAGCGCAAGGTCATGCCCCGGCGGAAAGGCGCCGTGCCCCATGATCGTGGTTGTCACCGGGCACTGCAGCTTCTCCGCCAGTGCGAGAAGGGCATCTGCACAGTTGGCGGCAACAATACCGCCTCCGGCGTAAATCACGGGGCGCTGCGCCTCACTGATAAGCCGGCAGGCTTCCTCGAGCTGGTTATCGGACAGCCTCCCCACCGACTGCTCGGGCAACTCGATGACGGCGGGGATGGGGGGCGGCAGGTGATTTCCCTCCGCATCCCGGGGGTAGTGCTGCTGGATGTCCTTTGGGATATCGATAAGCACCGGACCGGGACGGTTACCCCCCGCCAGTGCAAAGGCCTCACGCACCACCGCCGGAATGTCAGCCACCTGCTTCACCAGCGTACTGCGCTTCGTCACCGGACGGGTGATGCTGACGATATCCACTTCCTGAAACGCGTTTTTGCCGAGCAGATGTGACGGTACATTGCCCGTTATGGCGACAATCGGCGTGGAATCGCTGTTGGCATCGGCAATGCCGGTCACGAGATTGGTCGCTCCGGGCCCGGATGTTGCCAGACATACGCCAACCCGGCCACTGGCGCGGGCGTAGCCCTGGGCAGCGTGCACCGCGCCCTGCTCATGCTCCGTGCGGATGCACTGGATATCGTACTCCCGCAGCACATCGAAAATTTCCAGGTTGGCTCCGCCCGGGTAGCCGAACAGAACGTCAACGCCCTCCGCCTGCAGCGACTTGGCCAACAGCTGGGCGCCGCGCAGGGCACCCTCCCGCTGCTCTGGCTGGATGTCTGTCAGGGCGCCACCCGTGATGGTGGTGGTGTCGGCGTAGGTAACGTTGTCGGTGCTCATAAAGGCTGTATCCGGTGCAGAATTTTCAGGGCGCCAGGGTAGGCGCTATGTTACGCAATTGTCATCCAAATGTTTTGCGCCACCTGCCAACATCACTGGATGTTGCGCAAATGACGCGGTGACATCACTCTGATACGTGGGGCAGCAGCGGCGAAGGCTCACCCACGTAGAACAGGGCCAGGCGATGCATGGCGCGGGTACAGGCAACGTAGAGCAGGCTGCGATCCATCTCGCTGGCATACTGCCTGGCGCTGACGTCGGCCACGATCACCCGGTCAAATTCCAGGCCCTTGGCGAGGTACGCCGTGCACACTACCACGCCACCGGAGAACGCCGCACTGTCGCCGTGCAGCAGGCTCGCAGCAACGCCTTGCGCCTGCAATGACTTATGCAGCCGCGCCGCCTGTTTCTGCGTTCTGGCGATAACCGCCAGGGTTTCATGTTCAGACGCCTCCAGCGCCGCCACCTCATCGACAATGTGCCCGATCATCTCCGCGTTGCGGCGACACAACTGAACCCGGGGGATCTCGCCGCTGCGCTTCATCGCCTCCAGTTCAGGGTTGGGTGAAATGCCCAGAGCAAACTGCATGATCTCCCAGGTCGAGCGGTAGCTCTTCGTCAGCTTCACCGTTGCTGACGAGGGCAGGCGCTGGCGTATGGTTTCCGCGGTAGAGCTCGTGTAAGGGTTTACCGACTGCGATGCATCACCGAGCACGGTCTTGCGGCAGGTAAACAGTCGAGCCAGTACCGCATACTGCACAGCCGTGTAGTCCTGCATCTCATCGATCAGCAGGTGTTTGATGCGACTGTAGGGGTTGGTTACTCCCTCCAGGCGCATTTTCAGGTAGATGAGGGGGAAAACATCGCCATACTCCAGCCTGCCACCGGCCGGCTTGAAGAGCCCGGGCTGCTCTATCCAGTCGAACATCCCGATATAGGCCTGTCGCAGGGTCACCTTGCGCACCATGCCGCGCACGGCCTCGCGCAGAGCGCGACGCTCCTCGAGCTCAAGATCGTAATTATAGTGAACACCGATCTGCCGCTCGGTAGCCGTCACCATGCGCTGTACCCGCTCGGTGAGACCGACGCCCCGGTAACGCGGCCAGTTTTCTTCGAAGAACCAGGCCGGCACGATCTTGCGCCCGATGCGCCAGTCGACTGCTGCAAACGAACTGGCTTCCACATGCGCCGCATAGGCATCGAGCTGGCGTAGAAAATCGGGGCAGGCCTTGGCGGCGATGCGCGCAGGCAGCGACTCATCGCGGCCTTCCAGCAGTGCCGCCGTCTGCTCGAAAAACGACTGAAAGCGGTACTGGTGGTCCAGCAATTCTTCGGCCAGCGTTTCCATGCCGATTTCCGCCACCTGCTCTTCACCGAGCTCGGGCAGCACGTTGCCGATGTAGTCGGCAAACACGCGGTTCGGCGAAATGATCAGAATGTCGTCCGAACTCAGGGTATCTTTGAAGCGGTACAGCAGATAGGCAATGCGATGCAGCGCGATGGAGGTCTTGCCCGAGCCTGCGACACCCTGGATCACCAGCGTGTGTGCTTCATCGTTGCGTATGATGGCGTTCTGGTCGCGCTGAATGGTGGCGACGATGTTCTGCATGCCCTCGTCGCTGCTGGCGCGACTCAGCTCTTCCTGCAGCAGGTCGTCGACGATATTCACGCCGGTCTCCAGCACGAACTCCATTTCGCCGTCTCGGATGCGAAACTGGCGCTTGCGCGTGAGCTCACCCCGCACTTCACCGGAGGGCGCCTCGTATTGCGCCGGTCCGGTCTCAAAATCGTAGAACATGGAGGCGATCGGTGCGCGCCAGTCATAAACGAGGGTTTCCTGCGCTTCCTCGTCGCGAAAGTGGTGCACGCCAATATAGACCGGCTCTCCGACATCCCCCTCGCGCCTGACAAAATCAAAGCGGCCAAAGTAGGGGGAGCGCTGGAGCTTCGCGAGTTTCTGCTGCTGTTCCTTGAGCACCTCCGCCGTGTCCAGCGTCTGTTCTATGGTCTGGCGGACGGCGATTTTCTCAATGTGGTCCATGTCCCGGCGCGCCTCCCACAGATATTCCTTGCGCGTCTGTATTTCCCGGGAGTAGTCGTTCAGTCGCACGCTGATGCCGTCGATTGCCTCGACAATGCTTGCCTGGCAGGCGTCGAGTCGGGCTTTTTCCTCGGTTTCAATACTGGTCATGATTAAAAACTGTCTCGGTTTACTGGGGCAAAAGCGACTGCTGGCTGACATCCTTGGGGGTTTTATCCGAGATCCGCTGGATACAGCGGCGCAGAGACTCAACTTTCTGCTCTAGGATCGCATCCATGCGTCTCTCCTCTCCGCCAGGATCCGCCGCTGCAGCGGCAGGAAGTCCGCCGCGTCAATCAGATGACGGGAAAGTAGCTGTGCGTAGGTTGAGTCGTCTCCGAGCAATCGCCTGCCTTTGAATACTTCGCCAAGAACAGGTTCGCCCGCCGTGCGCAGGTCGACAATATCAACCGGGCGTCCGCAGGTCGCGCCAATCGCCTGCATGAGTTCGAGTTTGAACTCGGCGGTGAGCGGCGCCTCAGCCAGAAGGCCCAGATCGATATCGCTCTCGTGATTGGCGAGCCCCGTTGCCTGCGAGCCAAAGAGAATTGCGAGACGCAGGTCCGGATAATGCCCGAGGACCTGTGCGATGCTTGTTTCGATCTCATTCATATCGCCAGCTTTGCGTGTCTGCTCCCGGCGGCGCCGACGCCTCGATCCGCTGCATGATCAGCGGCACATACATCTGGTTATAGCGCAATCTGGAGAGCGCGTTGGGCCGCTCGTGATCGCCGTTCCAGCAGTGCCCTGCACGCGGCTCGTAGTCAACCACGCCTGCGTAATAGGGATCCTCCGTGCTCTCGAGAAAATCCTCCATGAGATACACCGCGTTGTTGAGATAGGAGTTGTCCATTTCACCGACGTAGATATGGATCTTGCCTTCCAGTTTTGGTCCCAGCGTTGCCCAGTCCCGCTCCAGGATATGCCGGAGGTCGTAGTTCTCCCGCCAGTACTCGGCCACCTCCGGGTCAATCACGCCCGTATCCCGGTCCCACAGGTGCTGTGGGTAGCCGTCCTTACCGGCCGGGCCGAACAGCGTCGGCCAGATATCGCGCTGACCGCCTGAGCGCCCCTTCGTTCCCAGCACGTGTTCTTTCTGCTGCACCTGCTTCAATGTTGCCGTGACCTGTCCCAGCGTTGTGCGACTGCGGGGACGCTCGATGCGCTTCCAGTCGCCCTCGAGGAAATAGGCATTCTCGTCCCTGTAGATATCAACGAGCGCATAGGCACGAAAATCGATGGGGTCCGGACAGGCCGCGAATGCGCCGTTGTACTCATCGGGATAGAATACCTGAGCGGCGAGCGCAATCCAGCCCCCGGTTGATCCGCCGTACAGGAATCGCGCCCAGCCCTCACCGATGCCGCGAAAGCGCTGTTCAATATAGGGGATCAGCTCGTGGGTAATGGCGTCGCCGTAGGGGCCCATGTTGGCCGAGTTCACGGCATAGGAATCATCGAAGTAAGGTGTGGGGTGCTGGATCTGGACAACCAGCATGCGCGGAAAATCCGGGCCGGTCCATTCCTGGTAGAACTCCCAGGCGTGCTCCTGAACCACCCGGTTGTAGCAGGGCATGTCGAAGCGCTCACTGTATTCGCATTCCAGGTCCGGATCGGGCGGAGTCTCGCGGAAGCCGCTGAAGTCCCTCGGGAAATGGCCATGAGAAACCGCCAGTGGATAACGGGACTGCGGATGCTCGTCAAAGCCCTTGGGGAGAAGTACCTGCGCACCCAGGTAAGTCGGCCGACCCCAGAACGCCGAGAGCAACTCGCTCTTCATGCGCACGTGTTTGACGTATGCGGTGTCTGCGGGCGCTTCAATGGGCGGAATTTCCTCGCTCAGCGCTATGCGCACGGGCTCCTCCCGATCCGGACCCAGCTCTACCCACACCGGCGTCGAGTACAGATTACCGGGCTTGCGGGTGAGCTGCTGCCCTTCCCCCTTGTCCGGCGGCAGCAGCAGCTCCCGGCCATCGGCCAGCGTGAAAAGCTCATAGCGGTTGAGCAGCGCCTGCACGCGGTAGCGGCCTGCGGGCAAGTCAGACAGCGAGCGCAAGGGGTATCCCGCTGCCGACGCATCCATCGCCATAGACTCGGAAGCGCGCCAGCCGTTGACATCCCGGCCAAACACAAGCTGCGTCTCCGGACCATTGGACACCTGGAAGCGCGGCTCCTCTCTATCGTTATTTGCAATGAACAGCAGCAGACGCCCATCCAGCGGGCCATCATGCAACGTCTTCGGCAGTGATACCTGAAACAGGATGCGGGATTCTGCGGATGCTCCCGCTGCATCATCTGCATGCGCAGTCGCAGTAGTCGCAAGCGCTATCGAGAGACAGGCAAGGGGCACGAGGCAACGGCGCAAAGTAAAGCGTAAGAAAAAGCGGCGAACGATCTCGATAACAGGCGTCATTGGCAAGCAGTCCGTACTGGGAATCTGCGTCAGTATAAGTGCGCGCTCCGATGGTGGGCAATTCCTGCACTGATCGACTGCACTGATCGACTGCACTGGTCGACTGCGCTGACCGACTGTTGATCAAGCCCCGAGGCATGCCGCCAAGTGGCGGGCCGTCAGCCCAGACGAGCCCGACGCACCGCCGCCGCCAGCTGATCCAGCAAGGGCAGCGTGTCGTCCAGTGACAGGCATGCATCCGTAATGCTCTGCCCATAGCGCAGTTCCTCGAGCGCCCCTGCAGACTGATTCCCGCCAACCAGATGACTTTCAAGCATCAGGCCGCGCAATGCCGGCTGCCCCTGTTCGATCTGGTCACAGAGATCAGCGACCACCTGCGCCTGTCGCTCTGGATCCTTGCGGCTGTTGCCGTGACTGCAGTCGACAATCAGCGAGGGGATGAGCCCGGCATCCGCCAGGCTTGCCGCCGCATTACGCACCGCCTCGGCATGGTAGTTGGTGCCACTGCGTCCGCCCCGCAGAATCAGGTAGCCGTGAGGATTGCCAGCCGATTGCAGCGCCGCCGGGGTTCCTTCCTTGGTCAAGGAGGGAAACCAGTGGCTGTGCGCCGCGCTGCGGATGGCGTCGACGGCAACGTCGATATCACCCGTAGTGCCGTTCTTGAAGCCCACCGGCATGGACAGACCCGAGGCGAGTTCACGGTGCACCTGGCTCTCCACCGTGCGCGCGCCGATGGCCCCGAAGCTGACCAGGTCTGCATAGTACTGACCAAACGTGGTATCCAGAAACTCACTCGCAGCCGGCAGCCCCAGCGCCGCAACATCGAGCAGCAGTTTGCGTGCCTGCCTGAGCCCCTCGTTGATGCGATAACTGCCATCCAGATCGGGATCATTGATCAGGCCTTTCCAGCCCACGATGGATCGCGGCTTTTCGAAATACACCCGAAGCACCGGCAATAATGCATCGGAGAGCGAAGCGCAATGATCACGCAGGCGCTCTGCGAACTCCAGCAATGCCGCGGGATCGTGCACGGAACAGGGCCCGACGATGACCAGCAATCGCGCATCGCGCTGGGTCATGACGTCTTCAACCTGGCGCCGCCCCGCGGCCACGGAAGCACTCACACTCTCAGTGCAGGGCAACTCTCCGGCCAGCACCCAGGGCGTGATCAGCGGCTGCGCGCGGAGGATACGTATATCATCTGTGAGATTGCTCATGGACTGCCCGGCACCGGAATTTCGTGATGGGCGATTGTGTCGGACCCGGCCTCTCGGAGCAAGCAGGCCTGTCTCAGCAGGCGCATCTCAGTACGGCCCTCTTAGCGTGCCTGTCTCACCGCGATTCAGGGGGAAACAGCGCTTCACAGCAATGTTGCAGCCTGAGGATGTCCGCATCCCGCGACAGGCGGTGATCGCCATCCTTGATCAGCGTTAGCGTGACATCATCCGTCGTCAGCGCTGCCAACAGGCGCTCCGCATGCTGCCAGGGCACGTCTTCATCACACATACCCTGCAGAATGCGCACAGGGCACACAATATCCAGCGGCTCATCCAGCAATTGCCACGCCCGCCCGTCCTCTATCAGGCCGCGGGTAATCCTGTACGGCTCGCCATAGTCCGATGGCCGGAGGGTATAGCCTTTTTCCAGAATCTCGGTTCGGGCGTCCCCGGGCAGGCCGGCCCAGAGGAGTTTCTCGGTAAAGTCTGGCGCGGGCGCGACCAACACGATCCCCGACACGCGTTCGGGACGAGCGAGCGCCGCAAGCAGTGCGATCCAACCACCCATGCTCGAGCCCACCAGAACCAGTGGCCCCAGGGACAGGGCGTCGATGACGTCCAGCGTATCCTGGCGCCATAAGGATATCGTGCCCTCTTCAAAAGCGCCGTCGGAGGCACCGTGCCCACTGTAATCAAAGGCGAGGAAGCCATGCCCGGCATCGGCTGCCCAGCGCTCTAGCGCAACGACCTTGATGCCATTCATGTCCGATTTGAAGCCTGACAGCCAGACAAAGGTGCGCGAGCCGGCGTCTGGCGCCCGATAGCGGTAGGCGAGGCGCTGCCCGCGGGATGACGTGACAAATAACGGGGTCATGCAAACTCCTTTAACAGTCCATTCCATCTGGGCTTCAGGCGGTCCGAGTACCAGAGCGACACATCCACCGGCGCGGGCAAGGCTCCCGTGAGCCAGGCGCGCAGGCGCGTCACCAGCGCCTCGGTATCGCCGGCAGGGTAGCGATAGGCCGCGGGATAGAGCTCCGGATAACACAGTGCATCGGGCACCAGTGGGCAGGCACCGGCGCTCACCGCCTCAAGGACTGACAGGCCCTGGAATTCGTGGCGCGAGGTGCTCACTACAATGGCAGCGCGGGCAAGCAGGTCGCGATAGGCCATTCTTGGCAGCATCCCATCGGCAACAATCTGCGACGGCAGTGCTGCCCGCAGACGAGCGAGAGGCTCCGGCACGCGCTTCGGGCGCCTGCCGAGCAAGGCGAGGCGAAACGGCACCCCTTCGTCCGCGAGCCTGAGCATGGCATCCGCAAACATGGCGGGCTGCTTGTCATGCTCCCAGCGGTGATTCCAGACCACCAGCCGCGCGTCGCGGTCACCCGGAGGCTTGCCGGCTACAGGGTCAATTGCCACTGGAAAGACACAACTCGCCTGCGCCAGGCGTGCAGCTACGCCTTTCGGCACGGCATCGGGCATGGCCTTTAGCAATCCGGACACGCCGCGCAGGAAGGTATCCCTGTTGAACCCGGAGTTGAACACCAGGCGATCTGCTGCCAGCGCACCGTAAAGTTGGACCATTTTGGGTTCGAGCGAACGCACCTGGTTTTTCCCCGGTGGATACGCAAACTGGTTTTCATGGAAATAGTACAGCGTCGGCACGCGAGCGAGCTGTGGATTGAGTCCCTTGAGCGTAGCGAGATCCACCATGGAGGTGGCCACGATCAGGTCGGGCAGCTCGTCAGGCAGGCTGTCAAGCCAGGAAAGCGGGTTACCCCGGATGCGCCAGGCAAAGTGGCGGCCCGGCAACTCCAGCCGCCGCCAGAGGTATTGCGTCTGGGTTGTCAGCAACCAGTCTGCCCAGGCGGCGTGACTGTCCGCACGATAGGCAGACAAGAGCCAGACCAGGGAACGGCGACGCGAGCGATTCATGGCGGCGATCGGTCAGGCAGTTGCCGTCGCGCCGGAGACAGGTTCCAGCGGCGCCAGCACAACAGTATCACGACCGGCGGCCTTGGCCTGGTAGAGCGCGCGATCGGCGCGGATCAGCAAGGCCTCTATCTCCTGCTCTCCCTGCCATTCGGCAATGCCAAAGCTCGCGCTCAGGGGGACCACCTCGTCACCTACAGACATCGGCTGCTGCGTCAGGATGTCGCGCAAGCGGTTTACCACCTGGCGAGCGTCACTCAGATCACCCAGAAGGAGAACAGCAAACTCTTCACCACCGATACGACCCGCAACGTCCTCGCCGCGAAGCCCACCGGCCAGGGTGTTGCTGAAATGAACCAGTGCACGATCGCCGACCGCGTGACCGAAGCGATCGTTGATTTTCTTGAAATAATCCAGATCGGCGATAACAAGCGTCAGAGCCTGGCGGTGACGCTGCGCCTGCGCCAGAAGTCGCAGCGCCGCCTGCATGAAGCCGCGACGGTTGCTGAGATCGGTCAGGCTGTCAGTCACCGCCAGCTGCCTCAGGCGCGTCGCCAGATCGGTGCCAAGAAGAAAAATGGCGGTAATGCCCATCGCCACAAAGAACGTGGGCATAAGGGCAAAGTTCACCAGGTTGTAGGCATCGCGCTGCCCCTGGGAAGGATCCAAGCCAAACTGCAGCGCGATGCCTGCGGCAAGGCCCTGAGCGAGACCAAACAGCAGATGAACGCCCCCCGCCACCAGCTGCGCCAGCCTGGGCTCGGGGCCACAGCGGTAGAGAATCCAGGCAACATGCAGAAACGCAATGCAGGCAAAGCCCGGCGCCAGCGCAACGCGGATATCGATGCGCGGGACAAAGATCGTGAACACGACTTGCGCTGCCGATACACAGAGAACCAGCAAAAAGACAATGGACAGCGGCGTAGGCAGCTCCAGACGCACCCGGTGTCCCGCTGCTGCGGTGATGACAAGCAGGCAGGAGAGGCTGTTCACGGCGATCCACCAGGCCTCGTAGACCGGAATCTCCTCCCGCACAAGATTCAGCGCATACTGCACTGCGGCAAGAAGAAAAGCGCCGGACCAGATCAGGGCGTGCCTCGGCCTGCCGAACAATCGCCAGCCGAGAAAACAGGCGCCGGCGAACAGCAGACTGATGACGACGAGCGTCAACTGCAGGGCCTGTATGGAATTCAGCAGCACGCCAGAGTCCCCGTGCTGGCGGCGCGGGCGCCATGATGACGGAGTTGTTCCCCGGGATCAGCATTTTTCACTATTGTCATTTTTACGCTCGCAATGTTCTCGACAAAAAAGTATACCGGCATGTCGTAAACTATTCTCCGCTTACCTTACGTGGAGACCAGATGCCCTCTCATAACCCGGAGAAATCAGCAGAAAAGCCAAAACCACCGGCGCTCCAGAAATGGCTGATTTTACTGGGTGTGCTCGCTGTTGCTCTCAATCTGAGACCTGCCTTGACCAGCATCGCGCCATTGCTTGGCGATATTCAGCAAGTGACGGGGCTAAGCCCCGGCATCGCCGGCCTGCTGACGACGGCGCCGGTCCTGTGTCTCGGTATCTTCGGCCCTCTTGCACCGTGGCTGGCAGGACGGATCGGCAGTGAACGGACTATCGGGCTTTTCCTTGTTGTTCTCGGCGCTGGTTGCGTTGTTCGCGCGACGACGGTCCCCCTCGGTCTGTTCATCGGAACGCTGATGGCCGGTGCAGGCATCGGCGTGGTCGGGGTTCTACTGCCCGCCGTACTGAAGCGCGAGTTTCCTGACTACGCGGCGAGGCTGACCGGCGTCTACACCCTGTTGCTATGCCTCGGCGCCGCTGCTGCTGCAGGTCTCACCGTTCCGGTCGCAGCGCACTTCGACAACAGCTGGCGGGCAGGGCTGACCGTGTGGTGCCTGCCGGCTTTGCTCGCGCTCCTTGTCTGGTCACCGCAAATGCGCCGCAAGTCCCAGCCAGCTGCAGCAGGCGCGCCGCCTACCGCTATCTGGAAAGACCGCGTCGCCTGGCAGGTGACACTGTTCATGGGCTTACAGTCATCCCTCGCCTACTGCGTATTTGGCTGGCTTCCTTTTATCTTGCAGACCCGCGGCGTGAGCGTTAGCGACAGTGGCGTCACGATGTCTGTCTCGATCGGCGCACAGCTTCTGACGGCCCTGGGCGGACCGTTTATCGCCACGGCGTTTCGCGACCAGCGGCCCGCTGTATTGCTTTTCATGGGGCTGACGCTGGCCGGTCTGCTGAGTATCGTGTATCTCCCGCTGTGCAAGGTCACCCTTTGGGCGATCGTGCTGGGCCTCGGGCAGGGCGGCACCTTCAGCGTTGCACTGTCTCTCATCGTTCTGCGCGCACGGGACGCTACAATGACCGGGAGGCTTTCCGGAATGGCGCAGAGCGTGGGCTATACGCTGGCAGCGACGGGCCCGCTGATGGTTGGCACGTTTTACGGCTGGTATGGCAACTGGAACGCGGTCGCCGTGATGTTCTGCGTGATCGCGCTGGTGGGCACCCTCGCGGGCCTCGGAGCAGGGCGCCGCCGCTTCGTCGGCGAATGACGCGCTACCGAACGTGACGCGTGCCTCGCTAGCGGGCGATATCGATGTAGGCACCGCGGCTTGCGTACCACTTTTCATCGATTTGCCACTGGATGGCGCTAACCTCCGGGCTTGCTGTGATGATTTCCGCCGCCCTTGACTGCATCGACACCAGTTTCTCCTGGGCGGCCATCATCTCGGGATGATCGACCGGCATGTCGGCGAGATCGGGAAAAGCCGTGCGCAGGAACTGAATGACCGAAACCTGGGCGGATCGCGGGCTGCTTACCGTCGCCACACCCTCTTCGACGCTGATAACGCGGAAAGTGTAGGGATACCCGGCAAGCTCCGCATCATGCTCAAGCATGGCGTTGATATCACCCCCAAGGGTATCGCGACTGAAAAACCACCACGCAAGTCCAAGCACAGCGACGGCAACAAGAATCAGCGTATACCGTTTTGCAAAATCGTCCATATCCCGTCCTGTCTTGTCCTGTGTTGCCGTTCGAGGGGCGAACCTGCCGGGAGGTCGGTCTGAAAAGGGGCGACCTGCCAAAGCTCCGATTTTATAGGGAAGTCTAGCGCTTTTCTGCCCGCCCCAAAAAGGTGAATAGCCGCTGGGCAGTTCACTGCTGTTCGCCAGGCTGATCACGACATCTACCGCGAGCGTTGATCGCGGCGGCCGCAGATGAATCAACTGCCTTTTCTACTTTGCTTCCTATGCAAACTCCGGCATAAACTACGCCGGTGCTGTAGCTTCAGCAGACATCATGCGGTGCAGTTTATTGGCGCCGAATTTTCCGAATCAACCACAGGCTGACGTCATGGCAGGCTCTCTGCAGGACCAGTTGCTCAACGCCGGATTGGCGGATGCCAGGAAAGCAAAGCAGCTGGAGAAAGCGAAACGCAAGGACAACCGCGTGGCACGCAAGGCGGGCGTGGAGCTCGTCGACGAAAACAAGGTAGCGGCCCAGGAAGCGCTGGCCGACAAGGCACGCCGTGCACGGGAGCTGAACGAAGCACGCAATGCCGATGCACAGCGCAAGGCCGTCAACGCCCAGATTCGACAGCTGATCGAGAATCACCGGATAGCGCGCGCCGGTGGCTCTATCGGCTTCAACTTCACTGACGGTAAAAAGGTAAAGAAGCTGTATGTGACAGCCATGCAGCAAAAGCAGCTTTCCGCCGGCAACCTGGCCATTGCGCGTATCGGAGACGGACATGAGCTGGTGCCCGCACCGGTCGCCCGCAAGATCGCAGAGCGCGACAGCGGCCGCATTATATTCTGTCAGGAATCCGGCGACAGCGGCCTCTCGGCGGAAGAACAGGACTGGTACAAGGATTACGACATCCCCGACGACCTGATGTGGTAACGGGGAGCCTCGTATGAAAGACCTTGAAATTCTGTTCACCCGGTTTGCCAACATCATGTGGGGCACGCCGCTGGTCATACTCCTCGTCGGTGGTGGACTGTTTTTCGCCCTTTACTCACGGGGCATACCTTATCGGCACTTCAGCCACGCACTGATGATACTGACCGGGCGTTTTGATCGGGAAAGCGACGCTGGCGATATCACCCACGCGCAGGCCCTGAGCACGGCCCTCTCGGGAACGCTGGGGCTGGGTAACATTGCCGGTGTTGCACTCGCCATCACCATGGGCGGTCCGGGTGCCATTTTCTGGATGTGGGTGACGGCGATCATCGGCGTCGCTACCAAGTTCTACACCTGTTCACTCGCCGTCATGTTCCGGGGCACCGACAGCCTGGGTCAGCTGCAGGGCGGCCCGATGTACGTGGTGCGGGAAGGGCTGGGGCGGCGCTGGATGCCTCTGGCCGTGCTCTTTGCCATCGCCGGCATGTTCGGCACGCTGCCGGTCTTTCAGGTCAACCAGCTGGTGCAGATCCTGCGCGATGTAATCGGCTACCCCGCAGGGCTTGCCACACCGGACTCGCATTTCGTGTTCGATTTCAGCGTCGGCGTGATGGTGGCAGGACTGGTCCTTATGGTGATCCTTGGACACATAAAACGGGTGGGGAAGGTGACGGCGAAGCTGGTGCCGACCATGGTGATCTGCTACCTGCTTCTGACCGCCGCCCTGCTCGTCCGTTATGCCAGCGAGATCCCGGCGGCATTCGCACTTATATTCTCTGATGCCTTCAGCGGTGAGGCTGCCGCGGGCGGTGCCATTGGCGCGGTCATACTCATGGGCGTTCGTCGAGGTGCCTTCTCCAATGAGGCGGGTATCGGCACCGAGTCGATGGCGCACGGCGCCGCAAAAACGGAGGAACCGATTCGCGAGGGTCTCGTCGCCATGCTGGGCCCCGTCATCGATACACTCATTGTCTGCAGCTGCACGGCCCTGGCTATTCTCGTAACCGGCGTATGGCAGGCCGATGGCGATATCGGCGGCGTCACCTTGACCGCCCAGGCCTTCGAATCCGCCTTCCCTGGGTTTGGCGCCTATGCCCTGACCTTCGTGGTGATCCTGCTTTCGGTGAGTACCGTGCTGAGTTTCTGGTACTACGGCAGCAAATGTCTTGGCTTTCTGATCGGCGCACAGCACCAGCATTACTATGTCTGGATATACAGCGTACTGGTGGTGGTCGGCTCCGTGGTCACGCTGGAAACCGTGGTCGGCCTGATGGATGGCATGTACGCCACCATGGCGATCCCGACAATGACCTCGGCATTGCTGCTCGCGCCCCACGTCAATCGCGCCGCGCAGAAGTATTTCGCTCGCCACCGCACTGAACTGGAGCAACTGAGCCACAAGGGCGTACCATAGAACTGACACATCAGACGCCGGGAGCCAGCTGACGACATGAATGCCCCTGCCGCAGTCCACAGCAACTGCGAGACGCTGGTAGACGAAATCGTCTCACGCGTCGGCACGCATATCGTCGCCGGCCTGCCTCTGGGGCTTGGCAAGGCCAACCACATTGTCAACGCCCTGTTCCGCAGGGCGCAGGCAGACAGCGCGCTCTCCCTGACCATTTTCACGGCACTGACCCTGGAGGCGCCGACCGCGCGCAGTGACCTGGAGCATCGCTTCCTCGCGCCCGTATCCGAGCGCCTTTTCAGCGCCTACCCACCGCTGGCCTACGCTACCGCGCAGCGCAATAATGACCTCCCCGACAACATCCGCGTGGTCGAGTTTTTTCTGCGGCCGGGTGCGTGGCTCGGTGTGCCGGCAGCGCAGCAGTCCTACGCCTCCATCAACTACACGCACGCGCTCGATGCCATGCTGCGCGAGGGCATGAACCTGCTGCTGCAGCTGGTCGCCGTGCCGGAAAAGAATGACGGCGACAGCACTTACAGCCTCAGCTGCAATCCGGACATCAGTGCCGACCTGCTCGACCTGCGACGCGCGGGAAAATGTGATTTCCTGAGTGTCGGGCAGATCAACCGGCGGCTGCCGTTTCTGGGTGGTGCCGCACTGCGTGAGCACGGAGATTTTGATCTGGTTCTGGACAGCCCCGACTGCGAATTTCCGCTGTATACGCCACCACACAAGCCCGTTGCAGTCACCGATCATGCCATCGCACTGCACGCAGCCGCACTGGTGGCCGATGCCGGAACGCTGCAGATAGGCATTGGCTCGATCGGCGATGCCATCGCCCACGCACTGATTCTGCGGCAGCGTGACAATCGCGTTTTCCAGCGCTGTCTTGACCGCCTGCATGGACCGCGGCCTGCACCCCTATTTGAAAGCCGGAAAACCTTTGATGTCGGGCTTTACGGGCTCACGGAAATGCTGGTTGAGGGCTTTCTTGCACTCATGCTCGCCGGCATTGTCAGGCGGAAGGTAGGCGGGGTTTCCATCCACGCTGGATTTTTCCTCGGCAGTCCCGTTTTCTACGAACTGCTTGAGCGGCTTGAACCCGACCAACGTGACCAGATCGCCATGATGCCTGTGTCGTTTATCAATGAGCTGTATGAGCGCGGACCACACACCTGTCTGCTGGGTCAGCCGCTGAACGAATACGCCACCGAATCCGGTAAACGCGCGGCACGATGCAAGGCACGCTTTATCAACAGTGCGATGATGGTAACGATGGCCGGGGCCGTTGTTTCCGACGGACTGGAAGACGCTCAGGTTGTCAGCGGCGTGGGCGGACAGTACAACTTTATTGCACAGGCCTTTGCGCTGCCGGATGCGCGCTCGATAATCGCCCTGCCAGCAACGCGCACCCACAAAGGCAAGGTGCAGTCGAACATCTGCTGGCAGTACGGACACACGACAATACCCCGCCATTTGCGCGACATCGTGGTGACAGAGTACGGTGTCGCGGATCTCAGGGATAAGTCCGATGCCGACGTTATTCTCGCCATGCTGAATATCGCCGACTCGCGCTTCCAGCCCGGCTTGCTGGCGTCAGCCAGGGCCGCGGGCAAAGTACCCGCAAACCAGGAAATCGACAACATATATCGAAACAACACGCCCGAGCGGGTCGCCGCCGCACTGTCACCAGCGACAGATCATCTACCAGCGTTTCCCCTGGGCAGCGGCCTGACCCCTGAAGAGGAGCACCTGGCACAGGGCTTGTCCCTGCTCTCGGAGCAGGCCGGCAGCCGCCTCGGACTGGCTAAACTGGCTTTTCGGGGCTGGCGTCGAACGCCGGACGAGAGAACCAATGCCAGTCTGGCGCGTATGCAACTAAGTAGCCCACACAATGTCAGAGAGCACGTGACCAGAGCGTTGCTACTGGCAGTACTTGAACAGGAGACACCCACATCCACGTAATCACTCGCACTCTTTTACGCACTTTTTTCCGCACGCTGCGCCTGCTGCTCACGCCCTTCGTTTTACTGTACGAAAAGCTCACAACACCGCAGCCTGTAATGCATGACAACGATGCACAGGCAGCTGTCGACAACGCGGCGTCACAGCTGGCCCTGTACCAGTTCCGCAGTTGCCCATTCTGCATTCGCGTGCGCAAAGAGCTTGCGCGCCTCGGCGTTACGGTAGAGCTGCGCGATGCCCAGAACGATCCAGAGCACCGGGCGGCGCTGGCGGCCGGTGGTGGTCGCGTCACCGTACCCTGTCTGCGAATTGCGCATGAAGGTGATGACGACGAATGGCTGTACGAATCAGCGGATATTAACGCCTGGCTGCGAAAACGCTTTGAGCCGGATCACGTGGAGGGCTGAGCGAGTGCGCCGAGTACAGCCTGCAGACGCCCATCAACAGCATCGCGGTCATTCTCTTCCAGCAGGTCCTCGCTGACGCCGCGGGCAATCATACGCGCCTGGCGCGCGATAGCCTGCCGGTCCTCACACTTCGATGCGGCAGATGCGATCACCTGCAGCACCTCAAGCAGTCGGATGGAAACGGGCGGGCTCGATCGGGCATTCTGTCGAATAGGGTCGCACGCTGCATCGAGCATAGCCGGGAAGCGAAAGGCCGGAATGTGCACGCGTTTCTTTCCCGAATCGTCGCAGCAGTCCGGCGAAGCGAGATCAATTCGTGCCAATCTAGCAAGCGCCGACCCGAGTCGATCCACGCAGTTGATCGCGGTAAAGGGATCGTTGATTCCCGGAGACAGCGCCCGGACGGCGACTTCAACAAGCTGATCGAGGGGGAATTCAATATCCTGCGCCGATGTCCGCTGATTACCGAACGCAAATGCTTCGCGAACTTCCTTTTCCAGCCCACTGTCCAGAGCCGCCGAAGGCCAGATCAGCACAATGGGTATGTCGCTTATAGCATAGTGTCCGGGGCGACACACAACCTCCATCACGGTATCCGTGCGCACCGCGAGCGCCAGTAAGGTATCTCTGTCAATAATCTGCAAATAACCGTCGGTCTGACACAGTACCTGTCCCGGCTCTCCACCATTTTCCCGGTGTCCTGCGGGATGAGACTCTCCGTCGCCATTATCACGCGACACGGACTCCCACCGCTCGTTCAAGGCCATGTTGTCAATACAGCACAGGAGTTCAGAGCCCACACGTGCCACAATTTCGTTGCCCTGAATGGACACGGCCACGTGGTGGATGAAGTAAATGAACACACCGAGACTCAGTAAGGCGAATAAGACGCTCACGCTGACCGAGAGGTGTGGAACGAATTCGGCAGCGTCGGCGTGGCGGATGGAGCGCAACACCAGCAGGCTGTAAAGAAACGTTGAAATAAAGGTACCCAGCACGGCCTGATTTACCCGATCGCGCATAAAATTGCGCAGCAACCGCGGCCCAAACTGCGATGACGCCAGAGACAGTGCAACAAGCGTCATCGAGAAAACCACACCCGCCATCGCGATCATGGAGCCGGCAATGATGCCCAGCACATCACTGGCACCGTCCGCGTCGCCACCGTACATCCAGCCTCGCGCCCAGGGCTGTGTCTTCAGCCACGCGTTGCCCCAGGCTTCGTCCAGCATAACCAGCGCAATCGCCAGCAGACCCGCGCCCAGCGCCATCAGGAATGGCAGGAACCAGAAACTGCTCTGTAGGCGCCCCCACAGCTTGAGCAATGTTGCATTCATCACCAACCCCTTCCCACCGACGACGCATGCGATCATCCGCCGTTTCATGGGCGGTGTATACGCCGGGCTGAGACGCCATCTGGTAAGTCCATGAACATTTTGCGAGGTGCATAGACCGGCCGCCATACGGGCTGCGGTGCCGCTGTCCGGAACAGATAGACCCAGTTGAGTGGGCAGAATTTAGTGCGCAGAGTTTAGTGCGCAGAGTGTGGAGTGCCCAGAGCTTGCAACACCTGAGATCGTTATTAAAATAGAACTTATATTTTAATTGTTCTTTATTATAAATATCATGGAAAAGCGCGAACTGAACTTTCATCACCTTTACTATTTCTGGGAAGTGGCCAAAGAGCAGCATCTCACCCGCGCGGCGGAGAAGCTTCACATCTCACAGTCCGCCCTGTCTTTGCAGATCAGGAAATTAGAGGACAGCCTTGGGCAGGCGCTTTTTCTCCGCGAGGGACGCAGACTGCAACTGACCGTATTCGGCAATCTGGTGATGGGATACGCGGAGAATATCTTCGATCTCGGTGATGAACTCCTGGCGGCGGTAGAGGGCGCTGACGCCAGGAACATCCAGCGGCTACGCATCGGTTCGGTGTCCACGCTATCGCGGAATTTCCAGGAAAACTTCCTGAAGCCCATACTGCGTCTCGAGCAGATCAATATTGTCCACCAGTCGGCAGGCTTCGAGGACCTGATTCAGCGTCTGCGCGTGCACAAGCTCGACCTTGTGTTGTCAAACCGGTCGTTAACGTCGCTGGAAACGGGCGCCCTGCGCTGCAAACGGATTTCGAGGCAGCGCGTTTGCCTGGTAGGCCCACCGCGCAAAAAAAAACGCGCCTTCCGCTGGCCAGAAGACTTGCAGGGCGAACGGGTTCTTCTCCCAGGCCCGAGCAGCGACATCCGTAACCAGTTCAATCTCATGTGCGAGGAGTTGAGCCTCACCATCGTGGCGCACGCCGAAGTCGACGATATGGCCATGCTGCGCTTGATGGCGCGGGATTCCGGCATACTCGCTGTGGTGCCGGACATCGTGGTCCAGGACGAACTCGACGCCGGTGTTCTTGAGATTTACGAGGTACTCCCCGACGTATTTGAGACCTTCTATGCCATTACGCCACAACGCATGCTGCAGCCGGCGCTGCTGCAGACTCTGCTCAATGCCAAACGGTGAAACAGCCCACCCACGCTGACACTGAACCACTGCCTCAATCGTTCAGGAACCTGTATCAGCGGCCATGTAGTCAAGCGTCAGCGCTGTAAGTGCCCTCACACCCACCGGCAATGCGCGCTCATCGGCATAGAAGCGCGGCGAGTGATTCGGATACACCAGGGCAGGGTCGTCTGCTGCAATGCCGAGGAACAGAAAAAGCCCGGGGACAGCCTCGGCGAAATAAGAAAAATCTTCCGCACCGGTCACGCGGGGCGATTCAAAGTACTTATCGCCCGCCACACGCTGAAGCGTGGGCAGCATTTGCGCGGTCAGCGCCGGATCGTTTGCCGTAACGGGATAGCCGAGGCTGATATCCACCTCGGCTCTCGCACCGCTGCTGCTGGCGATCGTCTCCGCCGTGCGTGTCACGCGCTCGTGTATCTGCGTGCGGGTTTCCGCATCGAAGGTCCGTAGCGTTCCCACCATTTCAACATCGGACGGGATAATATTGTGACGTACGCCGCCATGGATCGCACCTACCGTCACAATAGAAGGCGTTTTGGTGGCGTCGAGCTGGCGCGACGCAATGGTCTGTAGACCCATTACAATCTGGCTTGCAGAGACAATCGGATCAACACCCGCCCAGGGCATTGCGCCATGAGTCTGCTTGCCATGCACCTTGATCTTGAAGCTGTCCGAAGACGCCATCATGCCGCCGGGACGTGTCGAAATAGACCCGACAGGTGCCGGCCAGACATGCAGCCCGAACACCACATCGGGGGTGATCTCTGCAAAAACCCCCTCTTTCAACATGAGTTCCGCGCCGCCTTCCTCGCCGTCGGGTGCGCCTTCCTCTGCCGGCTGGAACAGAAACATGACGGTCCCGGGAAGACTGTCGCCCATGCCTGCGAGCACTTCAGCAACGCCCATGAGGATCGCGACGTGGTTGTCATGCCCACAGGCGTGCATGACGCCGACTTCCTCGCCGTTGTAGGTCGTGCGCACCGTCGATGCAAAGGGCACATCGACTTCTTCCGTCACCGGCAAACCGTCCATATCAGCGCGCAGTGCAACCACAGGCCCGTCGCCGCCCCGTAGAATGCCGACGACGCCGGTATGGGCCACGCCGGTCGTCACCTCCATGCCCAGCGACTTGAGGTGTTCGGCAACCAGGCCCGCGGTCCTGAACTCCCTGTTTCCAAGCTCAGGATTAGCATGAATGTCGCGGCGCCAGGCCACAACCTTGGCAGCAACGCCCTCGACGCCGGCCCGCACTGATTCAGGCAAGGCGTCATCGCCTGCAAACGTTACTGCGCTGGTCGTTAACACCAGCGCGGCGATTGCCCGTTTAATCATGTCTGCTCTCCCTGCCTGATCTGTGATTCTGATGAAGCGAGAGGCCCGGCGTAGAAACGCGTCCCTCTTTCACCAGTAAGCTAACATCGTGCAGGGATTTTGCACAGAGCCTGCCAGGATTCATACCAACCTGGGCGCATACCTGGCGAGGCTCAGATCAGCTTGTTGAGCTGCGAGGCGAGGCGACGCTCAAGGTGATCTTCGAGCTTGCGCGTCATATCGTCAACGAGCTGCAGCTCGCTACTGACGCGCGCTGCATCCCTGCGGGATTCCTCAACACTATCGGGCACGAACTGCTCGTGGCGCGCGGTGATGTCCGCACTGACAGAGCTGCTGGATGTCGTGGGCAGCTCTGCCGCTGCCGCGTCCAGTGGCCGGTCTGTGGCCGATACTGCCGCACTCGCCGCAACCAGAGTGCCGATTCCGAATCGAATGATGAGCGTTCTGATGTTCATGTTTTCCTGTTCTCCGTTACTTAATGGAGCCGCCAGGTTCTCCCGGAGCTCAAAGTGTTACCTTATGTGCCATATGGTAACACTTCTGCCCGTCAGATACCGGAACCAGATCACGCAAACACAGAGAATAGGTGTGAAAAATACACATATTTTTTATGTCAAGTGGGACTTTAAATTTAAATTGCTGTTTTTGATGACTTTTTTATTTTTTAAACCGGGCGATGACAACAGAGCGTTGCGGCACACCTCGCCTGGAAAAGTGTTACCTGACCTATTGGTAGATGGTTTGACGGCCGCGACGGACGTTACTGCGCCGCTCAGGTCCTCGACATGATGAAGTGGTCGCGAAAGGCACGGGCCACCTGCAGGAGATCGTCGGTGAGATACCGGCTGACTTCTTTTTCAATCGAGGAAGGCACGGAACCATAAAAGGCTTCCGCGATGGCACCCGCTATGCAGGCCTGGGTGTCACTGTCACCACCCAATGACACGGCATTGCGCACCGCATCCTCGTAATCACTGGCGTCGAGAAAGGCAATGATGGCCTCGGGCACAGAGCCCTGACAGGAGACATCAAAACGGTACATGGGTCTTATGGCATCCACACTCCTGTCGAGGCGATACCCGAAACGCCTGGATATCTCTTCCCGCAGCGCGGCTTTGGAGACGCCCTGTCTCGCCAGATATACCGCGAGGGCGACAGCCTGGGCACCCTTGATACCCTCCGGGTGGTTGTGGGTTATCCCGGCACAGGCCGCCGATTCCTGGAGCACCCGTTCCGGCGTATCAAAGGCATAGCCGACGGCGCTGACACGCATGGCAGAGCCGTTACCCCAGCTGTTGTAGGGCTTACCGCCATCGGTGTGCAGCCAGTGAATGAATGAGGCGCCGTAGCCCGCATCCGGGTAACGATGGGCGTATTCCCACACCCAGCGCCGATAGTCACCGTCCTCGAGCAAGGCGCGCGCGACAGCAACCGTCAGCACGCTGTCGTCAGTGAATCGCCCCTGCGGATGGAACAGAGGAAAGTCCTTACGCTTCATGGGCGTTCGCTCGTACACAGAACCTACGATATCGCCGGCAATCGCACCGAACATGGGTCCTCCTGCTACGTTGTCGATGAGCGACCCTGCTGGAAGACAATCAGCGAGTCAACCGGATTGCGCCTCGCTGCCATGGAAACGCGCCGGACAGGCAACCACAGCGCAGATGCACCCAGCTAGCGTACATACCTGATCACGGCAATAAAGTGGCACACCGAACCGACAAGAACGAAAAAGTGCCAGATACCGTGAGCGTGATTGAGTTTCTGCAGTTTGTCGGCGACGTAAAACACCACGCCGGTCGTGTAGGCAATACCGCCGGTGACCAGCCACCAGAAACCGGCCTCGGGCAGTGCCGCCCGCAGGCCTGCGAAATCCAGCGAACAGGCCCAGCCCATGCCGAGATACGCCGCCACCTGAGTGATCTTGACTGCCCGGCCGCGCAAAAACAGCTCGGACAGCGTCCCGAGCACCGCCATCGCCCAGACGAAAGCGAGAATCCGCAGGGCAGGCCCCTCGCCGACGCTGACCCACATGAAGGGTGTGTAGGTGCCGGCAATCAACAGGTAGATGGAAATATGGTCCAGCACTTTGAAAAAGCGCTTTAACTCAGGCGGACGAAAGCTGTGATAAAGCGTCGAACTCGTGTAGAGCAGAACCAGGGTGCCACCGTAGATACTGAATGCGACAACGCTGGACAGCTCGCCACTCTGCAACGCTACCGTTAACAGTGCACCGAAGCCCACCAGAGCAAGGACTGCACCGACCAGGTGACTGATGCTGTTGAGACGCTCGCCGTAATACACTGTCAGGTCGCTCCCGCGCTCCGCAGGGGAGCTATCCAGACGTGCTGCCGCTCAAACCGGCAACTCTTTCTATGGTGTGACACAATTGACCTTCGTTCAACGCCCATTCCGGGGAACCCGTCCACATGAATGAAACCGAGGCAGCCGTGTTTCGCAAGCGGCTCGAACAACTCAGGCATGAACTGCTGGACACCGCAGAAAGCTCCCGCGAAGCAAGCCAGCCCGTGCAGCTGGATCAGGCAAGCGTGGGACGCCTCTCGCGCATGGACGCCATGCAGGGCCAGGCAATGGCGCTCGAGTCAAAGCGTCGCCGCGAACTGCTTCTTCGCCGTGTAGCAACGGCGCTGTCGCGTATCGACAGCGGCGACTATGGTTATTGCCTGGACTGTGACGAAGAAATCGCCCGGCCCCGGCTGGAAACCGATCCCGCTGCGACGCTGTGCATACAGTGCGCGACGAAGCGAGAGCGCCCCGACTGATTCCCTGGGCTTTGCCTGCATCTTCTGCGGACCGCGCTCGCATCGCTTAAACCGATGATCACCGAGGGAAAATGTCATGGGCAGATTAACCGCCAGGATCGTATATTGTAGTGGTAGAAGAACGCAATGTGTCGCCAGTAAAGCAGTCGCATGCGAGACACTCGCAGGTAAAACAATCCCACATTAAACAAAGAGGAGCTCACAATATGGCCAAGGTCGACATAGGCATCAGCAAGAAAAACCGAACGGACGTGGCCGAGAAGCTCAAGTGTCTGCTCGCCGATTCCTACACCCTGTATCTTCAGACGCACAACTTTCACTGGAACGTGACCGGACCGCAGTTCCGCGAACTTCACCTGATGTTTGAAGAGCATTACACGGAGCTGGCGGTGGCAGTGGACGACATCGCAGAGCGCATACGCACGCTGGGTGTGATCGCACCGGGCACCTACAAGGCCTTCGCGGGCCTGAGCTCGATTGAAGAAGTTGAGAACGTGCCGGGTGCCGGCGAAATGACGGCAATTCTCACCCGAGGCCACGAGCAGGTGGTAAAGACCTGCCGAGACGCCCTGAAAATTGCACAGAAAGCCGAAGACGAATCGTCGGCCGCACTGATTTCAGACCGCATGCGGGTACATGAGAAGACCGCCTGGATGCTGCGCGCAATGCAGTAGCGCCCAGGCGTCTGGCAACGCTCTCCCGCACAAGGGCACATTGATTGCTTGCGTGCGGCGAGGCATCAGCGTATACCCCTGCCATGATTCACAATCACACCATCAGCTCGCGTCGCCGGCTCCACTGGGTGTTGGTCGCGTTCTGCACGACAGTGATCCTGGCCGCCACGACGCCCTGCGCCATGGCGCTGGCAGAGACACCAGACACGATCGGCGTTCATGACTGCCCACACTGTCAACCGGAGCCCTGCCACGAGGCCAGCGGCCCTGATGGCTGCGACAGCCTGAACCCGGCTGACAAGCCAAGGAACGATAGCGGCGCAGACAATACCGCGATATTGCAGCCCTTTGGGATTGCGACGAGAGAGCGCCCTGCCCGCCTGCAAACCGGCGCGACTGGCCCTCCGCCAGCCCGGGATGGTCCGCGCAGACACCTGATACTGGTCACCTTCAACGAATAAGTCTGCCTCCGCTACGCGAGGTGACGCATGGGCGTCGCCTGTCCCGCCCAACGGAGGAGAAACAGCCAGTGAACAACCCCCACCACGATCGGCAAGCGGCCTGGCAACAGATGGCCTTCTTTTTGCTCGCAGTATTCCTGCTCCCGGCGAGTGCATCCGCGGACCTGCCCGACGGACTGCTGACCCTCGACGCAGCAGTGCGACTTGCACGCACGGCGGATGAGCCGGCACTGGCAAGTCGGTCGGCCCGCGCCGAAGCGCTCACTCACGCCGCTGTGGCGGACGCACAGCTTCCCGACCCCAGGTTCACATCGGGGCTCGCCAACGTCCCCGTGGATTCGCCCGCGCTTGATGGCGCTGACATGACCCAGATCACCCTCGGCCTGAGCCAGGAGTTTCCCGCCGGGAATACGCTGGCTCTTCGCGGCCAGCAGCGCGCTGCGCAGTCCCGGGAGCAAGGCGCACAGCGTCTGGCACGGAAGAGGGATATCGTCCTGGCCACCCGTGAGGCGTGGCTGAACCTCTTCTACCACAGCCGTGCCCAGGCAGTGCTGGAAGACAGTATACGCGCTGTGGTCGAACTGCTGGATTCGCTGTCAGCGCGCTTCGCTACCGGGCGTCTGCACGCCCAGGACATGCTGCGCACGGAGCTGGAGCTGGACCTTCTGCGCGACCAGCTCAGTGCCCACCAACAGCAGGCTGAGGGTTTCCGAGCACGGCTTGCGCGTCGCATCGGCGAAGATGCCCATGCCACACTACCCGACGCGCTGCCCGAATTCACGGCCCTGACTGACGGTGATGCACTGCAGGGTCGACTGACCGGGCACCCGCTGGTGCAGGCACTGGACGCCCGAATAGAGGCTTCACGGTCTGGCGTTGAGATCGCCGAAGCCAGCTACCGTCCGGCTTTCTCCATCCAGGCCGGTTACGGCATCCGCACAGAACGCAGCGACTTCGCCAGCATAGGCTTCGGTGTATCCATGCCGCTGTTCACCGATAAACGGCAGGACCGACGTCGCCTCGCAGCACTGCGTACCGAGAGCGCCGAAAAGCTGGACCGCCATGCCCTGCTGATGGATCTGAACGCACAATTGCAGCGGGAATTATCGGACTGGGAGCATCTGTCGCGGCGGATGACACTCTATCAGCGTGTCGTTGAGGAACGGGCGCGCCAGACCGCGGAGGCATCCGTCTCCACCTATGCCAGCGGCCAGACCGACTTTGCCGAACTGATCCGGGCACAGCTGGCACAGCTGAATGTCCAGCTGACCCGACTCGAGCTGGCGAGGGACCGGGGTATTGCCTGGTCGCGACTCACTTACCTTGCTGGAGAAGAGCAATGAGTGCCAGACAGGGAATCCTGGTGACTGCCATTATCGCGCTGCTGTGTGGCGTCGTACTCGGCTGGTGGCTGACACCCATGACCATGAACCAGGACGCGGGCAGCACGAAGCCCGGGGCAGGCGACAAGGACGCCATTCTCTACTGGGTTGCCCCCATGGATCCGGGCTACAGGCGGGACAAACCCGGCAAATCGCCCATGGGCATGGACCTCGTGCCGGTCTACGCTGAAAGGGAAAACGGCAACGGTGCCCTGCGCATCAGATCCGAGGTGCTGAACGCCATCGGCGCCAGATATGCTCCCGTGACACGCGAGAGCCTCTCGCTGGTATTCACCGCCCCCGCCGCCGTGCGCCCGAATGCCGATCGTATTGCCCATATTCACGTTCGCACTGAGGGCTGGGTGGAAAAGCTGCACGCTAACGCGGAGGGAAACAGCGTGCGCGCAGGCGACCTGCTCTTCGACATTTATTCACCCGCCCTGGTCAGCGCTCAGGAGGAATATCTCCAGGCCGTGAAGTCTGACCGGACACCACTGGCCCGCGCCGGCGAAGAGCGGCTGCGCGCGCTCGGCATGCTGCCGTCACAGATCACGGCACTGCGCGATGCGGGACGCGTGCAGCCCCTTTACCAGCAGCGCGCCCCACAGGACGGCGTTATCCTCGAGCTCAATATCCGCGAGGGCATGTACGTGCAGCCGGGAACCACTATCATGAGCCTTGCCGATATCAGCAGCGTCTGGCTCGAGGCAGCGCTGTTCCCCTCCCAGCTGGATCAGATCAGCGTCGGCGACGGGCTTGCGTTTCGCACGCTCAGCGGCGAGACAGCCACGCGCCGGGCAGTCGTCGATTACATCTATCCGACCATTGATGATGTGACCCGCACAGCCCGGGTACGTGCTGCAGTCGACAATGCAGACGGTCTACTGCGACCCGGGCAGTTCATTCGCGCGGATTTCCGCGGACCTGTGCGCGCGAACGTGCTCGCCGTGCCCAATGCAGCGGTCATTCGCAGCCGCGGGTCTACGCGCGTGATTCTCGAGCTCGGTGAGGGCCGCTTCCAGCCCGCGGAGGTGTCGACGGGACTGGTGACGGATTCGCACACGGAAATCATCGGCGGACTCAGCGAGGGAGAAAGCGTGGTGATCTCGGCACAGTTCCTTATCGACTCTGAAGCCAGTCTTGAGCCTGCGCTGCGACGCATGGAAGGAAGCGAGCAGGAACACCAGCATGAACACCATCAAGAGGCACAGGAAAACGACGACGATCATGTAGATCACTCGCCCCCGGAAGACCACGAGGAGCATAGTGCACATGAGGGCCCAGGTGAACACGAAGACCAAGGCGAAGAGCCGCATATCCACGATGCAGCGCCGCCGGCACCGCCGTCCGATCCGCACGCGGACCATGAACATCACAACCATGGAGCCGACGTATGATTGCCGCGATCATACGCTGGTCGCTGGGCAACCGGCTGCTGGTGCTGATGCTGGCACTGCTGCTCACCGCCTGGGGCATTCTGTCGGCAAGGCAGACTCCGCTGGACGCCATTCCTGACCTGTCCGACGTGCAGGTGATCGTCAAGACCAGCTACCCGGGACAGGCGCCGCAGGTGGTGGAGGACCAGGTGACCTATCCGCTGGCAAGCGCGATGCTCTCAGTGCCCGGCGCGGTGACCGTGCGCGGCTACTCCTTTTTCAACGACTCCTTTGTCTATGTCCTGTTTGAAGACGGTACTGATCTGTACTGGGCACGGGCGCGAGTACTCGAGTACCTGAATCAGGTGGCGGCGGATCTGCCAGCCGCGGCGCGTCCAACCCTGGGGCCGGATGCGACGGGTGTCGGCTGGGTCTATCAGTATGCGCTTGTGGATCGCAGCGGCGAGCACGATCTGGGTGACCTTCGCGCACTGCAGGACTGGTTTATCCGCTACGAGCTGCAGACAGTTCCGGGAGTCGCCGAAGTGGCGGCGATCGGCGGTATGCAGCGCCAGTACCAGGTCGTTGTCGATCCGGTCGCCTTGCACGCACATGGACTGACGCTGGCCAATGTCCGCGAGGCCATTGAACGCGGAAACCGCGAGACCGGTGCCCGGGTGCTCGAAATGGCAGAAGCGGAGTACATGCTCCGCGCCACGGGCTACATCACATCGATCGATGACCTGCGCAAAATACCGCTGAAAACCCGCGAAGGCGGTACACCAATAACGATAGGTGACCTGGCCACGGTGCGCCTGGGCCCGGACCTCCGGCGCGGCATCGGCGAGCTGAACGGCGAGGGCGAAGCTGTCGGCGGCATTGTGGTGATGCGTTACGGCGAGAATCCACTGGCGACAATTCGCGGCGTCAAGGCGCGACTTGCCAGTATCGCGGACAGCCTGCCACCGGGCGTGGACATCATCGAGACTTACAACCGCGCAGGCGTGATTGAAAGGGCGGTGGCTGCGCTCGGCAGCATCCTCGTCGAGGAATTCATCATTGTGGCACTGGTATGCGCTCTCTTTCTGTTTCACCTGCGCTCCTCGCTGGTAGTGATCCTGAGCCTGCCGCTGGGCATCCTGATGGCGTTTATCCTGATGCGGCTGCAGGGCATCAATGCCAACATCATGTCTCTCGGGGGTATCGCCATCGCCATCGGCGCCATGGTCGACGCCACGGTTGTCATGCTGGAGAACGTACACAAACACCTCGAGCGCGAGCCGGAATCCGCGAAAAACCCCGAGCAGCGCTGGCGCATTGTCGGCAACGCGGCAGTCGAGGTGGGTCCGGCGCTGTTTTTCTCCCTGCTGATCATCGCCTTGAGCTTTACACCGATTTTTGCGCTCGAGGCACAGGAAGGCCGCATGTTCAGTCCACTGGCCTACACCAAGACCTATGCCATGGCGGCTGCGGCACTGCTCGCCATCACGCTGGTGCCCGTGCTCATTGGCCTGCTGGCGCGCGGGCGCCTGCGGCCCGCGGCGCGCAATCCGGTAACGCAGTTTCTTATCCGTGTGTACCGACCCGTGCTGGGCGCCGCGCTGCGGGCACCGGTACTGACGCTGGTGCTTGCGCTGCTGGTCACGGCCAGCGCCTGGTTTCCGCTATCGCAGCTGGGCAGTGAGTTTATGCCGGAGCTGGATGAAGGCGATCTGCTGTACATGCCCAGCGCCTTTCCAGCGGCGTCCGCGGGCAAAATGGCCGAGATTCTGGGGCAGACTAACCGGCTGATCATGCAGACACCGGAGGTGGAAACCGCCTACGCCAAGGCCGGTAGAGCGGACACCGCGACCGACCCCGCGCCGCTGACCATGATCGAGACCACCATCAGGCTCAAACCCCGGGACCAATGGCGGCCGGGCGTGACGCTTGAGGACATTCGCGCAGAGCTGGACGCACGCGTGCAGATACCCAGCCTCACCAATACCTGGCTGATGCCCATCAAGAATCGACTCGACATGCTCGCTACCGGCATCAAGACACCGGTAGGCGTGAAAATCGCCGGCGGTGACCTCGAACAGATCAACCGGATAGCGCAGGACGTGGAGACTGTGCTGCAGGCTCTCCCGGAAACCGCCTCTGCCTACGCCGAGCGAGTGACCGGGGGACGCTACATTACGATCGACGTGGATCGCGATAGAGCCGCCCGCTATGGACTGAACATCGCTGATGTCCACGATGTCATTGCCTCCGGGATCGGTGGCATGCAGGTGGATCAGGTCATTTCAGGGCGCGAACGCTACAGCATCAACCTGCGCTATGCGAGGGAAGTGCGCGACAGTCTGGCACAGCTGGCCCGGCTCCCGGTGATAACGCCCGGCGGCGCCTACCTGCCGCTTGCGGAGGTCGCGACCCTGTCCGTCGACAGCGGACCGGGCGTCATCCGCACGGAAAACGCACGCCTGAATGGCTGGGTGTATGTAGACGTCGCGCCCGGCGACATCGCCGGTTACGTCGAGCGTGCGCGTCGCGTGGTGGCAGAAAAGGTGGATCTGCCCGCCGGCTATACCCTCCACTGGTCGGGTCAGTTCGAACAGCTGCAGCGCGCAAGCGACCGGCTATTGCTGGTGGTGCCCGCCGTCATCGCCATCATCGCCCTGCTGCTTTTTGTGATATTCCAGCGCATAGTACCGATGCTTATTGTTCTTGGCACGCTGCCGCTCGGACTCGCCGGGGGATACTGGCTTCTCTACCTGCTCGGCTATAGCCAGTCTATCGCGACTGCCGTGGGGTTTGTTGCGCTGGCAGGTGTGGCGGTTGAAATCGCCATATTGATGGTGCTGTACCTGGAACAGTCCATGCGTCAGCTGGATAGGGACCGGGAACAGGCATTATTCACGCGCGAGGATGTGCTGCACGCGGTCATCGAAGGTGCACTTGAGAGGGTAAGACCCATTGCGATGACGGTAGCGTCTACCGTCGCCGGGCTCACACCGATCATGCTGGGGACTGGAACGGGTGCTGAGGTTACCCGACGCATTGCTGCCCCCATGATAGGCGGCATGCTCAGTGTTACCGCCCTCACCCTGCTCGTTGTCCCGGTCGTTTATTTTCTCTGGCAGGCGAGAGGCCCGCGCAGAGGTCGGATCGGGTAATTCGATATCAGGCATGCTGGTGCTTCAACACACCCCTCTCCATAGGCTCAATCAGCTCGGGGTCGTTGTAGACATCCTCAACGGGGCGCCAGACATCGTCGCGACTGTCATAACACTGAATGTCGCCCTCACCGATGTCGTAGATCCAACCATGAAGCTGCGCCTTGCCGGTTGCTACTGCCGCTGCCACGGCCGGATGGGTCATCAAGTGCCGCATCTGGAGCACAACATTTTCCTGAGTCAGTTCGGCAAGATGTTCAGCCTTCAGCCCATCATGCCGTGCACTCACCGCAGCAACCGCCGCCTGGGTATGGGCCAGCCAGTCACTGACGTGGGGCAATGACTGCAGACTGTCGGGGTTCATGGCGCCCTTGATCGCACCACAGTCGGTATGACCGCAGACCACGATATGCTTGACACCAAGTGCAGCCACCGCGAACTCTATCGAGGCTGTCGTGCCACCGGCGTAGCGCTCGTGCGGGGGAACGATATTCCCGGCGTTACGGCAGATAAACAGTTCTCCAGGAACCGTCTGTGTGATCAGGCTCGGGTCTATACGAGAATCGGCGCAGGTAATAAAAAGAATTCGCGGATCCTGGCTCGCGGCCAGCTCCGTGAACAGCGCCTTCTTCTCAGGAAAAACCTCTGCCTTGAACTTGCATACGCCTTCAAGAAGTTTCTTCATTGTCACTCCATTCCTGTGATGTTGATCGAAACCCCCTCTCGTCAACAGTATAACCTCCGATCGGCGAAACACCCAACCGAGCAATAACACCGTGCAAGAACACCGATTCGTGACCGGGTCGTCAAACGGTTGTGGGCCACCTGTTACACGGCGAGACACTCCGATACCCTCGCCTTTCCGGCTTTGACCGCAACTCCTGACGACGAACACATGTCACAACGGCGCAATGATGACAAAGGTCCCTGGCGATCACACTGCCCGGCGGGTGTCACGCTCTGCTGGACGTTTTTATACCTGCTTATATGCGCTGCGCCAGCCTACGCCTTGCGCGGCGATTTACTGCCAACCCAGCACCTGAAAGATCGCTTTGCGCGCGCCACGGGCCTGCCCTCGGAGACGCTATGGCTGGCACGACAGGGTCCGCAGGGATACTTATGGCTAGGCACCAAGAACGGACTGGTGCGCTACGACGGCATCAGTTTCAGAACGTTCAACACCCAGACTGACGGTGCGTTCCGCTCCAATGACATTCGCGTTTTTACCTGGGCAGACGATGGCACGCTGTGGCTTGGCAGCTATGGTGGAGGCGCACTGCGCAGGACAACAGAAGGCTGGAAAGCACTCGGCATGGCAGAGGGACTCGCCAGCGACACCGTCTATGATATTTATATCGATGACGATAATAGCGTGTGGCTCGCCACCGGGGGTGGCGTCAGTCGCTATAAGGACGGCGAAATAGACAGCTGGTCGGTAAAGGATGGACTCGCCGATCAGCGGGTGTTCAAGATCGCCCCCGCCGCCGACGGCAGCCTCTGGTTCAGCACGCTGACCAATGGCCTGAGTCGATATCATGATGGTAAGTTCAGCAGTTTTTCCGGCGACGAGTGGCTGGAAGCACCACAGGTTCATCTGCTGTTTCGGGATTCCAGGCTGGGGCTGCTCGCGGGCACGGTCACTGGAGCCATCTACCAGCTCGACAGCGGCAAACCCGTCCGCCTTCAGCGATCGCCCTTCAAACAAGCATTGCCTTTCGAAGAGGTCCTCAGGGACGCCGATGGCAACCTGTGGCTCGGAACCTATGGCAAGGGGCTGTGGCGACTCTCAGCCACAGGCGAACTGGTGAAATTCCCCCTGGAGGATGGTAATTCAAGCTATGTTTTCGATCTTTTTGAGGACAATGAACACAATATCTGGGCCTCCACGATGGCCGGTCTCTATCGCTTGCGGGACAGTCACTTTCTGCCCTTCGGACGCCCCGAGGGCATCTCGGACTCAACCTACGTCGTCACCGGTGCGCCAGGGGGATCCGTTTATGCCGGCACAGAAACTGCTGGTCTTTTTCAGATTGACGACCATACAACCACCGCGATAGACGAATCTGACGGTCTCGCGTCGCAAAGCGTATCGTCGGTTCTGCTGGCAGACGACGAGACGCTCTGGGTAGGCACGTTTGGTGGCGGTATCTCACGCTTTACCGAAAACGGTGTGAGTCAGCTCGGGATGCACAACGGGCTCAACAGCAACCATATTATCGCCCTCGAACAGGATGCAGAGGGCAATATCTGGATCGCGACCTCCCGCGGTCTATACGTGCAGCGCAATGGAGAACTTGAGCGCATCCCGCTGGGAAAGGAAACCACCGATAGCATGGTGCGCCACATCATGCAGGATAGTCACGGCCGACTCTGGTTTTCGACCAACAACGGGCTATTGCGGCGCGATGATGACGGGGCGCGGTGGTACAGGGAAGAAGATGGTCTGGCAAGCAATCTGGTCAGCGGCACCTACGAGGATGCCGACGGGGTGATCTGGATTGCCAGCCGCGAGGGCGGGCTGGCGCGCCTACAAAATGGACACATTTTTCAGTTTACGCTGGAACAGGGCCTACCACAGCTCTCGGTGCTGGCCATTCTCGAGGACAGCATGCAGCAGCTGTGGCTAAGCGGATCAGGCGGACTGGTGCGCGTTGCGAAAAGCGCACTGAATGCCGTCGCCGGCGGCACTGCGGACCAGTTCACGGCACGGCTGTTCGATGAGGCAGACGGTCTGCGCTCAGCGCAGTTCATGGGCGGTTTTCAGCCGGCCGCCTACAAGGCTGCCAATGGCCACCTGTGGTTTCCTACCAACCGGGGGCTGGTTTCCACTGACCCGACAGCGCCTGCACGGCAGTCGTCACCGTTGCACCCGATCATCGAAAGCATCCGTGTCGACGGTTTCCCTGTACCGCTGACGGAGAGCATTGAATTGCCCTCGGCGACACAATCCCTGGAGGTTGACTATACCGCGCCACACATGGGCAATGCAGACGCCGTTGTTTTCCGATACCGGTTAGGCGGAGCCAATGACTCCTGGCGGGAAGTAGGCTCGCGCCGCACAGCCTATTTTACCTCTCTGCCTCCCGGAAAGAGCGTATTCACGGTGCAGGCCTCACGGGGTGAGGACGGTAACGGTTTTATCGCGTCCAGGCGTGCTCAGCTGACCCTCCATCGAAGTCTCCTCTGGCACCAGAACTGGTGGGCCAGGGTGCTTGCCTGCATCGCCATCGCAGCTCTTATCATCGTGGCCTACCGGTTTACGATAAACAAGGCAAGACAGCGCGAGCGGCAGCTGGAAACCCAGGTCAATCAGCGCACCGAAGAGCTGCAGGCCGCGCTGGCCAAGGTCGAGCTCCTGTCGCGCACCGATGCAGTCACGGGCGTCGCCAACCGTCGGTATTTCGAGGAGCGACTTGAAGCAGTCTGGAAACAGGCGCTGCGATCAGGCGATCCCATCGGCATCATCATGCTGGACATAGACCGCTTCAAGCAATACAACGATGCGGCAGGTCACCAGGCGGGCGATAACTGCCTGAAGCAAATCGCGGCAGCACTGGACCACAACACCCTGCGGGATCAGGACCTGCTCGCCCGCTACGGCGGTGAGGAATTCATTGTTCTGGTAAACGGCGCAGGTCGTGACGCTACCACACAGATAGCACTGCGGATCATGGAGCGCGTGCGCGCACTCAAACTGCGTCATCCAGATAGCGACATCTCACCCTACGTAACGGTGAGCCTGGGGTGCGCCACCGCCACGACTGACGAACTTTCGGATGCGGGCGAACTGATAGAGCTGGCGGACCAGGAGCTGTACCGCGCCAAAAATGCCGGCCGCGACCAGATCAAGGTTCGCGAGACGCAAACTCGCGCATGAGCACGATCATCGCGGCACCCTCGGACAGTAGCAACAGTCTATTGAACATGCCCTGCTTTCGGCTCAGTGTCGAGGTTGCCAGTGCTATGTCTCACGCTGATCGCGTTACGGGATTTTGACGGGGCGGCAAAAAAAAGACAGCCTGCAGCCCCCAGCGGCGACAAATTGCCGACGTGGCTGCCATCTTACAGACAGGGCGCTTACACAGGGGTAGCACCCAGGCGACTGTTCCCCGTATTCCTTTCATGTAGTACTGGGTGACTTGCTTAGGGCTAAGATTGGCATGCTTATTGCGTTTCAAAGGTATATCCGTCAATTACAAGGCGAGCTGCCGAATGAACCAAGCGCCCAACCTGAATATTTCCACCCATGGCCCGACCCGCTTCAACGGCATTGCCAAACCCACCGGCAGTCACGACAAAGCGCGCCAGATCAGCAGCGCTGAACGACTGTTAAACCTGCATGAGAGATTGCTGGGCAGCGCCGAGGCGGATATTCTGACGGAGCGCTTCAGGCACTGGGTCCGGGAAAACGGCCTGGGCGAGGAAATCATTTACTCACCTGAGACGACCGCGAATGAGGAAGATCGCGGGCCGCGCCTGCATAGGGGCCAGGGTCTTGCCTTCGCACTGAAGGCTGGAGATTCACACCTGGGCATGTTGACGATCCTGTGCTGTGAACACCCTGATGACGATGAGGTCCTGTTCATGGCGCGTGCGGTCAGCTGCCTGAGCCACTACCTCGACGTGGCAATCAGCATGCAATTCTACCGGCAGCAGGCCATGCATGATGGACTCACCGGGTTGCTCAACCGCAAATCACTGGACGCGCGGCTGGCGCAGGAGGTCAGCCGTGCGCGACGGCACGGCGGCTCCCTGTCATTGATGCTTATCGACGTCGACCACTTCAAGGAACTGAACGACCAACTCGGCCACCTGACCGGCGATCACATATTGAGATTGCTGGCGGATATCTTTACCGCGGTCACCCGCGAGTCTGACCTAGCATTTCGCTACGGCGGCGACGAGTTTGCTATCCTGTTGCCCGCAACAGATCTGCACGCAGCCCGCTGCACCGCGCACCGGATTCGCACCCGGCTTGAGTCCATGCCGCCGGAAGCGTTCTGCGTTGGCGAAGATCAAGCCACTGTAAAACCGGATGTCAGTATCGGCATTGCGCAATACCTGCAGGGCGATGCGGAATCGGATCTGTTGCGACGGGCCGACACCCGCCTCTATGAGGCGAAAGCCCGGGGCAGGGGCAGGGTTTGCGCCCACGCGTGAGCAGGCACGCGTCGCCTGCGTCACAAAGGGCGCATAGATACAGCTTGAGCGCCTGATTCAAAAAGACCCCGGGGCCGAATCACGGCAATCTGGGAAGGACTCGCCAGCGTACCTTCCCTGCGCACACACCCGGAGTCTCCATGCGACATCTGTACTGGTTTCAAAATGACCTGCGTCTGCAGGACAATCCTGCACTGCTGGAACATAGTCACGACAGCCAGCTGCTTCTGGTTTATCTCTGGCCGCGAAACCGTCCGTGGTGCAATCAACACGGCATCGGGCCGCAGCGCGAACGCTTTCTCACCGAAAGCCTCATCGCGCTGCGGGAGGAACTGGTCGAGCTGGGGCAGGATCTGCTGGTGCTTCATGGCTCTCCCGAGCTGGTCATCCCCGATCTTGTCCGGCGTTTCAGTATTGAACGGGTAGGGACGGCTCGCGCTCCCGGCTGGTACGAGGCCTCTGCCGTGCGCACGCTGCGTGACAAGCTGGATATCCCGGTGCAGGTGCATCGTGGTAATACCCTGTTCGCTGAGACGGATCTGCCGTTCCAGATGGCAAAGATGCCAAAGCAATTCACGCCCTTCAGGCGCGCCGTTGAGACCCTGCCATTTACGCCGCCGACACCCGCACCCGCCAAATTGCCTCCACCCCCGGCGGCGGACTTCCACGCCATTCCCGCTGCGGCGACGCGACCGAGTGCCGCACTGCCAATCCGGGGTGGTGCAAGAGCAGGGCGTCGTCGTCTGCAGCAGTTCATACACGATGAGCAGGGCATTCTGTCCTACAAGGAAACGCGAAACGGCCTCGATCCACTCGACGGTTCAAGCACCCTGTCACCCTGGCTGGCAACCGGCTGCCTGTCGCCACGCCAGGTTGCGAGTGAGATTGCGGCATTCGAGTCGAAAGTGACGTCCAATGAGTCCACATACTGGCTGTACTTCGAACTTCTCTGGCGTGAATTCTTTCACTGGCGGGCGTTGACCGACGACGCGCGCCACCTGTTTCGCGCCAGCGGCGCCGGCCAGCGCGTTGTTCGCTGCACCTTTGAACCGCGCAACTTTGCCCGCTGGTGCCAGGGCGACACCAACTTCCCGCTGGTCAATGCCTTCATGCACCAGCTGGTCGATACAGGCTGGATGAGCAATCGCGGCAGGCAGATCGTCGCCAGCTGCCTGGTCCACGAATACGATATCGACTGGCGCTACGGGGCGGCATTCTTTGAGCAGCACCTGGTGGATTTCGACGTCGCCAGCAACTATGGCAACTGGCAATATCTTGCCGGTGTCGGTGCCGACCCCCGCGGCGGACGCCGTTTCAACCAGGACAAACAGCGGGCAGATCACGACAGCGATGGACGTTTCGTGGCGAAGTGGGACGGAGACAGACCGCACCAGCCCGCATACGTCACTGACGCCGCGGACTGGCCGATCTGAACACACGATGCCGGACAGACAGAAAACAACACGGGGGCGGGGTCGACCGCCCAGGCCTGAAAAAATCTGCCCGGTGTGTCACCGCCCTTTCACCTGGCGGGCACGCTGGCGATTGAACTGGGATGACATTGTCTACTGCTCCCGGCGCTGCGCCAGCCAGCGCCGCAGTCTGCAGAAGACAAACTGATAGCGCGACCCAGGCCGGCGCTAGACGATTTCCTGAAGTGTCTGTTCGGCCCAGGCAATAATTGCCTCGCGATCGGCTGCCTTGCGCTTGCGCCAGCCCCCGGTAATCAGGCCCATGCGGCTGTTT
>JBHEOO010000014.1:0-18240 GCA_046260765.1 Chromatocurvus sp. | reverse complement strand
GTGGCGATCTATGAAATGCCAGTACAGGGCGTTATAGGGACAGGCGCCCTCGCCCGTCGTTTTCGCCGGATCATAACGACAGCCGGCGCAGTGGTTGCCCTGGCGCTGAATGTACTTGCCGCTCGCGGCGTAGGGCTTGCTGGCCATAATGCCGCCGTCGCCGTAAAGCGCCATGCCCAGCGTATTGGGCAGCTCCACCCATTCAAACGCGTCCACATACACCGCCAGATACCAGTCACACACCGCGCGTACGTCGAGACCCGCCAGGAGCGCGAAGTTGCCAATGACCATCAGGCGCTGGATATGGTGCGCGTAGCCGTGATCAAGAGACTGATGCAGCGCCCTGGAAAGGCAGCGCATGTCGGTCTCGCCGCTCCAGAACCAGTCCGGCAGCGGTCGGTCTGCTTGGAACGTATTGAGGTCGCGATAGCCCGGCATGTGCAGCCAGTAGATACCGCGGACGTACTCGCGCCAGCCGAGCACCTGACGGATGAAGCCCTCGGCGTCAGACAGTTTGCACTGACCGGCGCGCCAGCGCGCCTCAACCTCCCGACACACCTCGAGCGGCTCAAGCAGCCCGATATTGAGATACATGGAAATAAGGCCGTGGTAGAGCCAGAGCGACTCCTCTGCGAGCGCGTCCTGGTACGTGCCGAACTGACCCAGCGCATTGTCGCAGAACCAGTGAAACTCCGCCTGCGCGGCGTTTGCGGTCACTGCGAGGCGAAACTGCTCGAGGTCTCCCGGATTACCGGGGAAGCAGCCATTCACCTCCGCAATGACTTCACGGGTCACTGCATCCGGCGTGTTTGACGGCCGATCCGGGACCTCCGCCTGGTTACGCCACCCGCTGCGGTTGTCGGCATCGTAGTTCCACTGGCCGCCCTCGGGCTTGCCGTCGTTGTCCATCAGCAGGTCGTAGCGCTTGCGCATCTCGCGATAGAAATACTCCATGCGCAGCTGCTTGCGGCCCTCCGCCCAGCGCTCGAAATCGTCGTGGGAGGCGAGAAAACGGCTGTCATCGTGCACCGTCACGGGTAAACGAAGCAGCTCCTGCCAGTTGCGCATGGCATCGCGCAAGCGGTATTCGCCGGGCTCACAGCAATGCAGCTCCCTTAGTACGGGCAAGGTCTTGAGGGTGTTCTCCACCGCGGTGAACAGCGAGTCGAAACCCTGGTCCAGGGTGATGTACACCACCTCGAAACCGGCATCGCGCAGGCTATCCGCGAAATGTCGCATGGCGGCAAAAATCAGCACGATCTTGTGACGGTTGTGACGCACATAACCGGCTTCCTCGGCCACCTCCGCGAGCAACACCGTGTCAATGCCCGGACGCGCCTCGACCAATGCGGGATTGTGCAGCGACAGCTGGTCGCCGAGAACAAGAACAAGTCGTGGATCAGACATCAGCTTACAGCCACTCCCGCATCAGCTTATTGGCGTTGACCCGAGCACCCATGCGGCTTGCCAGCATGTACATACCACCAACCTTGCGGTGGAAATACACGACGTCGGTGGGCGGCGCGTGCCAGAAATCCGAATGTGACGCAGCGGACTGGGCAAGCTCAGTGAGTCGCGCCGGCATGTCGGAGGCGGCAAAATCGTAGTCGCCCTCAAACCGCAGGGGTTCGAGCACCAGCAGCAGCAGCTCCAGCACCAGCTCACGATAGACCGAGTCCTCGTCGCCCATGGCGTAGCCCACCTTCTCGGCCGCCTCCACCATACGTTTTCGATCGCCGGCGATGGCGGCGGCAGCCAGCTTGCGGTAGTTGTTCACGAAACGCGCCTTGAAGGCCCGGGTGGCGCCAAAATCCAGCAGCACGATGTCACCCGTGGCAAAGCGATACTGATAGTTGGCGAAGTTGGGATCAGTCTGCACCAGGCGCAGCTTGAACAGCTCGGTCAGCATGAGCTCTACCAGCGCTGTCATCACCCGGTCGCGCTCGGCCTGGGGCTTGCGCACCAGTTCCTCGATGGGACCGCCCGCCACGTAGCTCATGGCCAGCACATTGCGACGCGTCAGCTCCGGCTGCAGCGCCGGTACAATGAATCGGTCATCATCGGCGAGCACGTCGTGAAACGCCTTGAGAAAGTCAGCCTCCTTCATGTAGTTGGCTTCATCCTCGAGCTGTGACTTGGCGTCTTCCAGCAGCGGTGTCATGTCGACACCTGCAGGCAGCAGGCCTGACATGCGCAAGACCGTGGCGATGTTGTCGACATCGCTGCGAATGCTCTTCGCCACGCCGGGATACTGGATTTTCAGGGCGAGCTCGCGCCCGTCTTGATCCACAGCCCGGTTGACCTGACCGATGGAGGCGGCGGCAATGGGATTGCGGTCAAATTCACTGAACAGGGACTCCCAGTCGGCGCCATACGCTTCGGTCATCGCGGCGTGCAGCTGCGACTCGGGCATGGCGCTCGCCTCGGAGCGCAGGCGACCGAGGATATCTGCAAGCTCGCGCGGCAGCATGTCACCGTTGTCCATCGACAGAATCTGCCCGAGCTTCATTGCAGCACCGCGCATATCCGCCAGTTGGTCCGCCACGCGTTTCGCGTTGCCGGGCGTCAGCAGCAGATCCCGGCGGCGTGGCCGGTTGCCCGCGCGCCACTGTCGCGTGCTCTCGGCCAGCATGCCACCCGCCACGCCTGCGGTCAGGCGGGCCACCCGGGCAAAACGACCGACACGGCCGGTCGGCACGGCGCTCTGTTTACTGCGGGGCTTGACAACGGTTTTACCGTCGTCGCCGTTCTTGCCCTTGTCTTTGTCAGCGCTCAAGCAGTCTCCTCCAGCCAGGTATCGATATAGCCTCTCACCAGTTCATAGCCATTGAATTCGGCATCGAGAACGGCAATGAACGTGAAAACGCCCGTCAATTTGCGCACAATCATCGCAAACTCCCGGGAGGGTGTAGCGAAATGTCGGGTAGCCGCCGAACTCGCCGCCTGTCTGCCGACCCGCTGCATCAGGCGCGACTGCCCCCAACGATACTCACCGCGGGCGTTGCAGTATTCCGTCGGCAGCTCTGCCGGTGGCCGCAGAGGCTCGAGCAGCTGCAGACAGAAGTCGCTGAAGGTATCGCGGGCAAACTCGCTGCTATCCGGGCGCAGGCAGCCGAGGCCAACCAGACCCCGTACAATCGTGTCCTGGTCCTGACGCTGCCCCGCCGCGATGGTGCTGCCGAAGTTGTGCAGAAAATCATTGTCACATTGCAGCATGGAACCAAAATCCAGCAGGACCAGTTCGTCGCGACCCGCACGGCGCCTGATAAGGTAATTGCCGAAGTTGGGGTCTGTCTGCAGCAGGCCCCAGTGATACAGCTCCAAAAAGAACAGATCCAGCATACCGCGCCCCAGGGCGTTGCGACGCCGTTGGGAGAGTGCGGCAATATCCGGGTGATTGACCCGTCTGCCGTCGATGTATTCCAGAGCCAGGACTTCCCGCGTGCAGTAGCGGGGGTGACGCTCGGGTACATGCAGATAGACGCCGCGTGCGTCAAGCGACTCGCCGCGTGCCGCGACACTGGCGCTGATATGGTCGCCCATTCGCGCTTCACGCAGGTAATCGATCTCGTGGTGCAGCTGCTGGCGCATCGAGCCCAGCCAGTCGTCAAGCTCGCGCCCGCCCTTGATCCAGCGAGCCAGCAGTAGCATGCGAACCACCGCATCAAAATCACCGTCGATGACCCGCGCAAGGCCGGGATACTGGATCTTGAGCACGATCTGTTCTCCACTGCTGCGTACCGTCGCACGGTGCACCTGGGCGAGAGATGCCGCAGCCAGGGCCGTGGTTTCCACCTCCAGCTCGTCCAGCCTGTCACCTAATGAGGCACGCAGGGCCGGTTCAATTTCCGACCACGGCATTGGGTGGGTCTCGGATTCGAGCTCATGCAGCGCCTCGGTCAGCGCCGGCGGAAGAAAGTGTTCGCCGAGCAGGGCGAACATCTGCCCTATCTTGACATAGGTGCCCTTGAGGCGACCGAGCTGAGAGACAAAGCGCCGGGCTTCGCGGCGCAGCATATCGGAATCTGCTCCGGCTTCGGCGCCGCGCAGGCGCTGCAGAGCGCCATCGAGGGCAAACGCACCACCGGCGCGTAATCCGGCAACGGAAACGGCGAGACCGCGGCCAAAAGCGCCGCGGCGGTTAAGCAATGATTTCTTGGTCATGCCTCAGTATACGCCCGGGGACGATGAGCGGACGGCGCGGCGCCGCACCGACTTCACGGAAACGGCGGTCGCAACCTGAACAGATTATTCTCTACCTACACACAGTTCAATCCAGAAGCAGCGCCGCCAGATGCGTGCGATGATGCCGGGCGTCGCCGAACTGCTGCTGAGTCCACTGCGCGCGGCGCAAGTACAACTGCGCATCACACTCGTAGGTAAAGCCCATGCCGCCGTGAAACTGGATTGCGCGGTCGCCGGCATAACACAGGGTTTCCGTGCCCTGAGCTTTCGCCATGCGACAGGCAATTTCCGCCTCCCGCGCCAGCGGCTCCTCACCGACCAGGCTCGCCGCGTGATAAACGAAGGATCGTGTCGCATCCACCGCTGTCAGTATCTCCACCGCAGGATGCTTCAGGGCCTGATACGAGCCGATCAGCTTGCCGAACTGTTTGCGGGTTTTCAAGTATTCCACGGTCGTATCGAGGCAGGACGCTGCACTGCCGCCTGCCTCCGCAGCAAGCAGCAGAGCGCCAAGAAGCTGGTAGTCGCGCAAGGCTGAAGACACGCTGGGGCCCGTTATGACCGCCTCGGCCTGTACGCCGGTAAAATCAATGCGGGCGGCTCGGCGCGTCTCGTCAATCAGCGTATGCGGGACCAGCGCAGCGTCTGCCAGCGACGCGCGGCGCACAAGGGCAAGCACCGGCTCGCCAGCGCCATCCCGGGCAACCACCACCAACAGGTCCGCCGACTGCGCATCCCACACCAGCATTTTTTCACCGCTCAGACAATTATCACCGTCCAGGCTTGCCTGATACCGGGTATTCCCCCAATCCTCGTTTTCCAGCAGTGCCACGGTCGCCACAGAACCGGCTGCGATCTCCGCCAGCACATCGTCCTGGGTTCCCGGCGCAGCGCGCTGCAGTAGCTGTCCCGCAAGCGTCGTCGATAGCAGCGGCGTACCCAGCATGGCGCGCCCAAGGGCTTCCGCCACCGGCACGACAGACGCCACCCCCAGGGCAGAGCCACCCACGGCTTCGGGCAGGGCGATTCCCGTCCAGCCCAGCTCGATCATCTGCCGCCATACCGCATCGTCAAACCCTGGCGGCGTATCCAGTTGGGCACGCACGGCAGACATTGGCGACTGGCGGCGGCAGAAATCCGTCGCCACGTCCAGCAGCATCGCCTGCTCCTCGCCCAGTGCGAGTCGCGTACTTCCGATCACCGACATGCGCGTCACCTACTTCGGCAGGCCGAGAACATGCTCGGCAATAATGTTCGCCTGCACCTGGCTGGTGCCGCCACCAATGGTCGCAGAGAAACTGTTCATGTAGGCGCGCTGCCAGAATCCACCCTGCCTTGCGGCATCGTCGCCCACATACAGGCTGCCGAAAGCTCCCTGGGCACCGACCGCAAACTGGCGCAGGCGCCGCGAATACTCGGTCCAGCGCAGCTTGTTCGACAGGGGCAGCGAATAGGGATAGTCCGTGGTCAACGGCGCGATGGCAGACCGGCGGTCGCCAAGCGCCATCGCTTTTTCCTCCATGACCAGCTTCACCAGCTCATCGCGCAGCAGCGGGTCCTCCAGCACAGGGCGCCCGTCCCGCGAGACGTCCCGCAGCGCATCAATCATGTCGTCGATGGACACGCGCACGAAGGCCAGGCCACCCGCTGCGCCGGCCTCGGCACCGCGCTCATACTGCAGGGTTTTCATGGCGATTTTCCAGCCATCGCCCTCCGCACCCATGCGACATGCCTTTGGAATACGCGCGTCGGTGAAGAACGTTTCAGTAAAACCGTATTCTCCCGTCAGCTTGCGGATAGGCCGCGTCTCGATGCCGGGTACCTGCATAGGCGACAGAAAAAACGACAGGCCATCGTATTTGCGCGGCGCTTCCGGGTTCGTTCGCGCCAGCAGGATCATGTATTTGGCATAGTTGCCCATCGTCGTCCAGATCTTGCTGCCGTTGATCACGTAGGCATCGCCATCGCGCACCGCCCGGGTCTGTGCAGCGCCGAGATCGGAGCCGTGGTCTGGCTCTGAAAAGCCCTGGCACCAGATATCCTCCGCGCTGAGGATGCCCTTCAGGTAGGTCGACTTCTCTTCCTCGGTGCCAATATCGTTGATGAGTGGGCCGGCCCAGCCAAGCCCGATCACATTGAAACAGATGGGCACGCCAGCACGGCGCATTTCCTGGTCCACAATGGACTGGAAGGCCGGGTCGACGCCGCCACCCCCGTACTCACGTGGCCAGGCCATGCCCAGGTAGCCGGCCGACCACACCCTGTTCTGCCATTCCCTGAGGAAATCCAGCTGCTGGTCCGTGCTGACCTCCATGAAGGATTGCGGCAGCAGAAAGCCAGGGTCCGCAGGGCGATTTTCCGCGAGCCAGGCCGCGACTTCCTCGCGGAAGCTGTCGAGTTCGTGTCGTTCAGGCGTCATGGCTGTCTCTTGTCAGTTTAAATCATCACAGGTCTAGCGCGGGCGCCATGGCGTCGGCCCGCTGCAGCGCGGGTCGCGCCAGGAGTCGTTCAAGATAGTGCCTGGTCTGCGGCTGGTAGCGGTCGTCCAGCCTCAGGGATCGGCCGAGGTACAGAGCGTAGCCCACCGCGATATCGGCGACGGTGAAACGCCCGTCCACCAGATACTCATGGGTTTCGAGGTGAGCATCGAGCCGTCGCAGTCGGGCAATGAACCAGCGCGCATAATCCTCGGCAATGGCAGCCTTGTCCGGTCCCGGCTCAAGGTAGGTGTAGCGCAGGACAATGGTCTGCGGAAAAGTGAGCGTGGCGTCGGCCTGGTGCAGCCAGTTCAGGTAGGCAGCGTACTGCGGGTGCTCGCGGGGCACAGCCAACGCCTGCGCCGGATCACGCTCAGCGAGGTACTGGCAGATCGCGACGGACTCAGTCATTTCGACCTCGTCGTGTGTAAAGAAGGGCACAGTGCCCAGGCTGTTGATGCTGAGAAAATCCCTGTCAAACACCCGCGGTGGAAACGGCAGCACAACCAGCTCGTAATCCAGCCCGAGTTCCTCAAGCGTCCACAGAGGGCGCAACGAGCGAGCGCCGCCGCAGTGCCACAGCTTCATGCTCATACTCCGTACTGCCTCGCAGCGAGATCTCGCATAATCTCTTCCGAGCCACCGCCGATGGCATTGACCCGCACCTCCCTGTAGATGCGCTCCACGCGGTTGCCGCGCATGTAGCCAATGCCCCCGAGTATCTGCATGGCCTCACGGGCACAGAATTCCAGGGTCTCGCTGGCCTGCACCTTCAGCAGTGCAATATCGCCTGGGCAGGCGGCATCCGCGGCAATGCTTTCGTAACACAGCCGGATATAGGCCTGCGTGGCATTGAGCTTCTGTTTCATCTGCGCAATCTTGTGTCGGATAACCTGGTGGTCCGCCAGGCGTTTGCCAAAGGTGCTCCTCTGCTGCGCCCACCGCACCGCCTCTTCCAGGCAGACACGCCCCAGTGCCTCCATGCTCGCGGCCATGGCCATGCGCTCCGAGTTGAAATTGGTCATGATAACCAGGAAACCCTGGTTCTCGGGGCCGATCAGATTCTCTGCGGGCACACGGACGTTGTCGAAGTACAGGGTTGCCGTATCCGATGCCCACCAGCCCATCTTGCGCTCCAGCGGCGTGCGCGAGAAGCCAGGTGCATCCGTGGGAATGAGCAACATTGAAACACCGCGGGCACCGCTGTCGCCCGTGCGCACCGCCGTGGATACCCAGTTGGCGCGCATGCCGCCGGTGATATAGGTTTTGGAACCGTTAACAACATAGACGTCACCGTCGCGCACCGCGGTTGTCGCCAGCGAAGCGACATCGGACCCTCCACCGGGTTCGGTAATACCCAGGGCAATATGCTTTTCACCGGCGAGCACCGCCGGCGCCACCGTGTCTTTCATTGCATCGCTGCCCCAGTGAATCACCGGCGGCAGGCCGATACCGTGCACCATCAGGCTCGCATTCACGCCACCAGCGGCGAAACGCGAGAGCTCCTCGGCGACAATCCACTGATGCCAGACATCAATCCCTTCGCTGGTACCGCCAAAGGCTTCCGGGTAGCCCATACCCAGCAGGCCCACTGCGGCAGCCTTCGGCCAAAGCTCATCGGGGATACGACCGGCCTCGTCCCAGTCGTCGGCAAAGGGCGCGATCTCGGTATCGACGAAACGACGCAGTTGCGAACGCCATGCGTCGTGGTCAGCGGTCATATTGGGATTCGGCAGTCGTGCACCGTCGAAGTCCAGGGCCATGGTCAGCGATGCCTTGTGCCGAATAATTGAGCGTTGCTTCAAATAATTGAGTATAGCTTTATCGATGAGCAGAGCAACATCAAGCCTGGTACGCTCATGCAGTGAAATACTCCCGGTGCACACCCGCAATGCGGTAGTCGCGCGCGTGTACAGTGTCGATAAACGTCCACTCCGCCTGAAGATCTGCCGCCGTCGCCGTCACGACCAGAAAGCCGCGCTGATGCAGATTGCAGTATTGAAGGTCGTCGATCAGCAAGGTCAGGCCCTGCGCCAGACGCTCCGCGGTATCGGTATTCATCTGAAAGTAGACTTCCATGCCGGGGGACGTCACGCTGGATGTCGCCAGCTCAACGCCGCAGGCCTTGCCGTTGCGGTCGGTCAGCTCGCTGTACCAGGCGTTGTGCGTATCACCGGCCAGGCTGACAATCTGTTTCCCTGCCTGCTGTGCCATGGCATACAGCTTTTCCCGCTCCGCCGGGTAACCGTCCCAGGCATCGAGGTTGTAGGGCGTGACGCGCTGCAGCCGGTCCAGATCCTGCTGGCTTAGCGATTCGCCCGAGAGAAGCCTCGACTTGAGTACCGCCAGCGCCTCAATTCGCGGCGGGATATCCCGATACGACTCTGCAGCAAGTACCTCTGCCGGCATGAACATCCGCCCCATGAGCACCTGTTGCCCGAGAAGCTGCCAGGTCGCTTCAGAACCTGCCAACTGCGCACCCAGCCAGGCGAGCTGGCTGTCGCCGAGCAGCGCGCGGTCTGCCCGGGACAGATCGACGGTAAAACCCTCAGCATCCATCTGGCCAGTTTCTGGATCGCGGTAATCGGCGTACTCAAGCTGTTTGTCGCGGGCGATGATCCGGGTATCCAGCATGTGCAGTGCCAGCAGTCCCCCGAAGTCGAAGCTGCGGTAGATCTGCTCGCTCTGCTCCCCCGCCGGCGGACGAACGGGCAACCATTCATGCCAGGCCTGCACGGCAGCCAGCTTGCGGGCGTAGAAATCGCCCTCGTCGGCGGAGTGATTCTCGGCGCCGTCACGCCAGGTGTCATTGGCCACTTCGTGATCGTCCCAGACCGCGATGCAAGGCGCCGCAGCATGCATCGCCTGCAGATCGTCATCGCGACGGTACAGCGCATAGCGACGGCGGTAATCCTCGAGGGTATACAGCTCACCCGCATTGTCGTCCGGGAACAGGCGCCCCAGGGCCTGCGCCCGCTCGGTAGCGTAGCCGTTGGCACCGTATTCATAGATGTAATCACCCAGGTGCACAAAGGCGTCGAGATCCTCAATGCGACTCGCTTCCCGATAGGCATGAAAATAACCTGCCGGGTAATTTGCACACGACAGGATCGCAAGCTTTACAGCGGCCGCGCCCGCGACGGGAAGCGTTTTTGCGCGGCCGGAGCCACTCTCTGCAGTGGCCGACCTGAAGCGGTAGTAATAGGTCTTGCCGGCTTCCAGCTCGCGAACATCAATTTTCAACGTGTAATCCCTGGCTGCTTCGGCCTCCACGGTGCTACTGCGCAGAATATCGTGGAATGCGTCGTCCTCCGCCAGCTCCCAGGCCAGCGTGAGCGACGCGGGCGCACCCTGGGGCGTTGCCCGGGTCCACAGAATCATGCCATCCGACAGCGGGTCACCGCTGGCCACACCGTGAGCAAAGGTAGCAGCGGAAAGTTCGGGTTGCTGCGCGAGCGCTGACCGGCCGGACAGCGCGGTGGACAGCACAACTCCGCCGCCAAGCAAAGAAGAAATGCGCAGGAAATTTCGTCTCGAGAACATCGTTACCACCTCGGATGGTTAAAAAATGCCGAACCTACGCGACAACTGTTACCGCTTTGTGAATCCACGTTACTTGCGATAGTCCAACGGCGGATCGCGGTCACCCAGTAGCGGCGTGTACTGGAAATCCTCGCCGCGGCGAACGACAAACTCATCGCGAGCCGTCGCCAGAGCCTCCGGAGACTCGTACAGTTCGGCAGCGGTGAGGGCCAGGGTCTTGGCTGCCACCAGCATACCCTTGGTGCCGATGCTGGTGCCGCCTGAGGCAATGGCCTGCCAGGAATGCGGCGCTGTGCCCGGGACCCAGGTTGCCGCGCGCATCTCCGTGGTTGGCGCCATCCAGCTGACATCACCCACGTCCGTTGATCCCATGCCCTGCTCAAACTGCATGGGATCAACGCGCGATTCTGCACCGACGAGCGCTTCCGCTCCCTCGAGGCTCTCGCGCAGCTGGCGCGCGAACGCGGCCTCTTCCTCTGAGTACTGAACCCCGCCGACACGCATCAGGTTCGCGTGCATGATGGAGGCCAGGGTCTCATTCGGCAGCTTGTTGAAGTTGCCGTGAATAATCTCGTACTCAAGCTCCGTGCCGGTGCCCAGCGCGGCAGCCTTTGCCGTGTTCATCAATCGGTCCCAGAGACCTTCGAGCACATCGCGCTGGGGGTGCCGCACGTAGTAAAAAACCTCGGCGTCATCCGGCACCACGTTGGGTGCGGACCCACCACGGGTAATGACGTAATGTATGCGCGTTTCCTGGGGAACGTGTTCGCGCATCATGTTGACCATGTAATTCATGGCCTCGACAGCATCCAGGCTGGATCGTCCCCGCTCGGGCGCAACTGCGGCGTGAGACGAGATGCCCCGGTAGCGGAACTTGGCAGATTTGTTGGCGAGGGATGTTGCCGGGTTTGCTCCATTGCGATCGGAGGGATGCCAGGACAGCACGGCATCAACGTCGTCAAACAGGCCCGCCCTTACCATGTACACTTTCCCGGAGCCACCCTCCTCCGCGGGTGTGCCGTAAAGACGCACAGTGCCGGGCACGTTGTTTTCATCCAGCCATTGCCGGATGGCAACGGCCGCCGCGACAGAACCGGCACCAAAGAGATGATGGCCACAGGCATGTCCGGCATCCACGTCGTCACGCGGCTCACGCCGCGGTGAATCTGTCTGGGTAATGCCGGGCAAGGCGTCAAACTCTGCCAGCAGCGCGATGACGGGCCCGCCCTCGCCGTAAGAAGCGATAAATGCGGTAGGTATATCGGCGACCCCGGTTTCAACCGTGAAACCGGACTCCACGAGGGCGTCCTGCAAGAGCTTTGAGCTGTCGTGCTCCTGATAGCCAACCTCAGCCTTCTCCCAGATTGCACGTGCCAGCGAGCCATAGCGTCCGGCGGCGCTTTCAAGATAGTCCAACATCGCGTCGTCACTCTCGGCACTATTTACGAAACCAGCCATAAACGTAACGACGAGGAAGGCAAATACGATCAAGGGGCGCTGCATATGGTATCCTCCACGGTTGTTGTTTTTTCAGTCCAGCACCTTATCACTATGTCCGATCAAAGCCATCCGCAGGGCTGGATGATCCGTAGTATCAGGCATCGTTAATACAACAACACATTACTGTCCCCGGCACTTGTGCCGACAACACAGTAGCTATCCTTGACGTAGACTGGCGTGGGTTATGAAATACAAGGGCTCCCCTGGGTTTGATCATGCGCAGGCACCGCGCATCGGCGTTCTGATAACCAATCTCGGTACGCCGGAGGCGCCGGAGAAAAAGGCGCTGAAGCCTTATCTTAAGCAGTTTCTGTCAGATCCTCGCGTGGTGGAGGTCCCACGACTGCTGTGGTGGTTCATTCTCAACGTAATCATTCTGAATATCCGGCCGTCACGTTCGGCTGAAGCCTATGCCACTGTCTGGGAAGACGAGGGCTCACCACTGCTGCTGCACACCCGCGATCAAGCCAATGCGCTGCAGGCGGCGCTGACGCAGCGGCACGGCGATCGCATTCTTGTTGACTACGCGATGCGCTACGGCAGACCGGCCCTGCCAAACCGCATTCAGGCTATGCTCAAGGCAGGTGTACGCAAGCTGGTGGTAATACCGCTATATCCCCAGTATAGCGGCCCCACCGGAGGCTCCACGTTCGACGCTCTGGCGGAGGATTTTCGCGCTCGCCGCTGGCTGCCGGACCTGCGTTTCGTCGCACAGTACCACGACCATCCCGGCTATATTCGTGCACTGGCGGAAAATATAACGGCCTACCGGGCGGAGCACGGCAGCGCAGACAAGCTCATTTTTTCCTACCACGGGGAACCGCTGCGCTATCTCGAAGAGGGCGACCCCTACCACTGCCAGTGCCACAAGACCACCCGGCTGGTAGCGCAGGCCCTCGGTCTTGCCGAGGATGATTACCTCACGACATTCCAGTCGCGTTTCGGCCGTGAGGAATGGTTGCAGCCATACACCGATGAGACGCTGAAAAGCCTGCCGGACATGGGGGTCAAGAAAGTGCAGGTGATCTGCCCAGGGTTTTCGGCTGATTGCCTGGAAACTATCGAAGAAATCGGCGAGGAAAACCGGGAATATTTCATGGACGCGGGTGGCGAGGACTATGCCTACATTCCCTGCCTGAACGCGACACCGGCGCACATCAACTTTCTGGCTGACCTTGCGGAAGAACAACTGTCGGGGTGGCTGGAAGAGCGCAACGACCCGGCGCTGTCAGCGCAATTGGCGGCGGAAATGGGTTACGTACCGAAGAGCTGAAATCCGCGATCGGAAACAACGTCTGTGTCGACTGACACATGATCGGCACGACGGAAAACATCGACGCGCAGTAATGAGCCAGCGCGCGACTATAACCAGAACTACAGCCAGAACTACAGCCAGCGCCTTACCCGCGCACAATAGGCTGCAAAATCGTCGCCAAACACCTCAAGCAGCATCACTTCCTCCGGCCGGACGTAGCGCCGGTCGATGATGGCAATGAACAGCGGCGGTACAATCAGTGCCGACAGCGCACCCACGGTAATCGCGACACCTGCGAGAACCAGCGCCATCGCGAGATACATCGGATTGCGAGTGCGGGCGTAGACACCCTGCGTTACAAGCACCTTTACATCGCGAAAAGGCACCATTCCTGTTCCCGCCCGGGAAAACAGGCCACCAGAAACCACCAGAAGCGCGAGACCGGCGAGCATGACGATGCCTCCGGTAATCTGGCTCACCGGGCCGGTATAGCGCAGACCGGGAGCAAATTCGTTGAGAGCAAAAATTCCCATAATGCCGAAGACCAGCCATATTGGGGGATAGATAATACGCTTTACCGTCATAATTCACTGTGCCCCTGCCGCGAGCTGTTTCCTCCATCCGCCTGAATAACGGCGGCGTCATGCTGATGCGCTCCTGCCGGCTCCAGATTGACGATGGCATAGGCTATGCCCACGCCCAGCAGAAACACCACTGTCAGCTTGACCCGATCGTGGCTGTGAAAATGCACCTCGGGCAACAGGTCGCTGAGGGCAATACAGATAAATGCACCGGCAGCAAAAGCAAGGACCGCAGCCACCACGTTCACCGGGTCGATGGCCACAAGATCCACGCCGTAGTAAAACAGCAGAGCACCAAGGGGGCACAGCAGGGCAAAACCGATGTTGACCCGCTTCATGGCGCCGACGCCCCAGCCACCGCTTTGCATGACTGCAGTGATGGACATGGCATCCAGCGGCTTGTGCAGCAAAATGGCAAGAAACACGCCCGCGCCCAGCAGGCTGACTGCATCTGCCGTTTCTGCCCCGCGCAGCGCGGCACCCAGAGCGACGCCATCAATAAGGGTATGCAAACCGAAGCCAAGCGCGATGCCGACCCAGCTAAGCCGATGCGCCGCCGGCGGCGGAGTTTCCGCAAAGGAGTGAGCATGGGCCTGACCATGCAGGTGATGATGGTCGTGGGCGGCTGGCCCCGACGGTGCAGTAACCGTTTCGACTGCTGAATCGGTATTGATTTCGTGCTGGTGAAAATGAAAGGCGCGCAGCAACAGCAGCATGACAACCAGGCCAACAACCAGCCACCGCACCGAGAAATCAATAGCGTCTGGCACAGATCGCATCACAATACTGTGCGGTAGCAGGTGATAGAACGCGACCCCGAGCATCAGACCTGAAACCAGGCTCATGGCCAGCTGCGTCCGGGTGTGGGTCATACGGATAACGTTGGGCAGCAAACCACCCAGCAGCGATGCCGCTGCGATCGCCGCACTGTACAGCACAAGGAGTGTACCGGGATAATCAGTCATGAAAATCCGCCATCACCAGATTGTCACGGTGAATGAGCTCCTCATCGCCGGCATAACCCAGCAGTGCGGGAATATCCGTCGAACTCCGACCGGCGATCAGGCGCGCTTCCGGCGCTCCGTAGTTAATCATGCCGCGGGCCACCTCGCTGCCGTTCGCATCACAGCAGGCAACCACATCGCCGCGGCGAAAATCGCCCTCGACATCGCGCACGCCAACCGGCAACAGACTGCGCCCGGACTTGCGGATTACACGAACTGCGCCGTCATCCAGCCGTAGCCTGCCGCTCAGCTGGAGCAGCCCGGCCAGCCACTGTCGCCGCGCATTCTGCGGCTGGCGCCCGGTGCGCAACCAGGTGCCGACGCGCTCGCCCCGCGCCACGGCCTGCATAACGCCGCCGAGACGCCCACCGGCAATCACTGTCTGCGTGCCCGATCGAGCCGCCAGTCGCGCCGCGCGCAGCTTGGTTACCATGCCACCACGACCCAGAGCACCGCCGTCGCCGACCATTCCATCCAGGCGCGAATCGTGGACATCGACCTCTGTCAGCAAACTCGCTGCCGGCTGCAGTCGGGGATCGGCATCGAAAAGGCCATCCTGATCTGTCAGCAGCAGGAGAGCATCGGCATCAATCAGGTTGGCCACCAGCGCCGCCAGGGAATCGTTATCTCCGAAGCGGATTTCCTCGGTTGCCACGGTATCATTCTCGTTCACCACTGGCAGAACATTCAGGCGCAAAAGCGTGGTCAGGGTAGTGCGGGCATTCAGGTAACGATCGCGGGCAGCAACATCATCATGGCCAAGCAGAATCTGCGCAGTCGTCAGGCCGTAGCGTTGAAACGCCTGTTCATACTGCTGCAGCAGGACAGACTGGCCTACGGCGGCGGCTGCCTGCAGTTCGTGCAGAACCGTGGGGCGACGCGGCCAGCCCAGTCTCACGACCCCCGCCGAGACCGCGCCGCTCGATACCAGCACAACCTCGCAGCCGGCGCTGCGCAGAGACACGATTTGCTGCGCCAGGGAACAGATCATAGCGGTATCGAGACCGCGCCCGTCGTCGGTCAGAAGCGCACTACCGACCTTGACCACCCAACGCCGGGCGGAAGACAGTGCGATGCGCGTTGCCGGCAGTTCACGTGCGGCATTCACGGCGCGTATTCGACCTCGACATCGTCCTCATCACTGTCATTATCATTGTCATCCTCGGGACCTCGCGAGGCACGATGCCGCGCCCGCAATGCCTCGATTCGCGCACGCGCCTCGATCTGCATCCGGCGCTGAGCATCGTCCTCCAGAGCCGCCAGCTCCGGATCTGCCGCCTCATCGAGACGCCGATCCTCAAGCCATCTCATAATGTCCTGGCAAAGACGGGTGGTACCCTCCCCGCTGATGGCGGAAATGGCATAGAGTGGCCCCTGCCAGGACAGCACATCGACAAGACGAGTCTTGATATCCGCGAGCAATTCATCATCTATCAGGTCAGTCTTGTTCAACACCAGCCAGCGTGGCCGGGCCGCGAGCGCCGGGCTGAATGCCGATAGCTCGCGGGCGATGGCCGCTGCGGCATCTACCGGATCAGCGCCATCGGGCGGGGCAACATCCACCAGGTGCAGAAGAATCCGGTTACGCGTCAGATGCTTGAGAAAGCGAACACCGAGTCCGGCACCCTCCGAAGCACCTTCAATCAGGCCGGGGATATCGGCCACCACGAAGCTGCGATAGTCATCCACCTTGACCACCCCCAGATTGGGCACGAGCGTAGTAAAGGGGTAATCGGCAACGCGTGGCCGTGCCGCCGACACCGCCCGTATAAACGTGGATTTACCGGCGTTTGGCAGCCCCAGAAGACCGACATCCGCGAGCACCTTCAGCTCCAGCTTCAGCGTCCGCTGCTCACCGTCGGAACCGGGCGATGTCTGTCTTGGCGCGCGATTAATCGATGATTTATAGCGGGTATTGCCAAGGCCGTGAAATCCACCGCGGGCAACCACGAGCTGTTCCCCTGGCTCGGACAGGTCGCCGAGCACCTCACCACTGTCCTCATCGATGATCGTGGTGCCCACGGGCACGCGAAGAACGAGATCTTCACCGCTGGCACCGGTACAGTTGCGGCCCCGGCCCGGCTCGCCATTCTGGGCACGGTAGGCCCGCTGGTAGCGATAATCCACCATGGTATTCAGTGCGCTGTCGGCCTGCATGATGACACTGCCGCCATCACCACCATCGCCGCCATCAGGCCCGCCGCGCTCGATAAACTTTTCACGGCGGAAACTCAGGCAGCCGCTGCCGCCGTTGCCCGCAAAGACCTTTATAGTCGCCTCATCTACGAATTTCATAAGCTGGATTCTACTCCGCGCTGGCGCAGGGCGGCAGCATTGGTCATAAGACCCGCACGCGGCGCAAAAAAAAGCCCCGTCGGATGACGAGGCTTCCGGACTCGCTACCGGTTGGGCGCTACGCGCCGGTTACCTGGACAAACTTGCGCCCGTTTTTTCCACGGGTAACAAACTCCACCGTGCCATCAACCGTCGCAAACAAGGTGTGATCCTTGCCGCAGCGAACGTTTTCACCGGGGTGGAAGCGCGTGCCGCGCTGACGCACCAGGATGTTGCCTGCCGTTACTGCCTGACCGCCGAAGCGCTTTACGCCAAGGCGTTTACTCTCAGAATCGCGTCCGTTGCGGGTACTGCCGCCTGCTTTCTTGTGTGCCATTGCCGATTACCTCCCAGAAGTGATTTTTAACCGCTTGACTTTTAACCGCCTGGCTCTTATCCGCCTTACTACGCCGTGATGCCCGTAATCTTGACTTCGGTATACCACTGGCGGTGACCGGTTTCATTGCGGTAGTGCTTGCGACGGTTGAATTTCACAATTTTCACTTTCTTATGACGGCCCTGGGTTACGACTTCTGCCGTTACCTTGCTGCCCTCGAGCAGAGGACGGCCGATCTTGACGTCGCCGTCTTCGCCGATCATGAGCACGCGATCAAATACGACGGTCTCGCCCGTAGCGGCCTCGATTTTCTCAAGTTTGAGCAACTCGCCCTCAACAACGCGGTGCTGCTTGCCGCCACTTTCTATTACTGCGTACATGTTTTTCTCCGTTCAGTTCGCCTTCCCGCGAGTTTCAGTAACATCGCAACGGCGATGGGCAGGGCCAGGCACAAACAGGCTCGGTACCGCGCACGGCTCCGAAGGGGCGCAGATTCTACTGCATAACACACGACGTAGACAATAGGGAATTGTTCTCAGAGACGCGAACCCGATCGCATGACGCCCTGCCGGGCTGCCAACAGGCTGCCGGCACGCCGCTTGACAGCACACGGGGCGCAACCTAGCATTCGCGGGCATTTTCACGCCCTAAGCCATTTATGCAGAAAATCCGAGCCGTTGTCGAGCGCGAGTTCGATCAGGTCAACACCCTGATTATCGAGCAACTCGAATCCGACGTCGACATGGTCGAAAACATCGGTCACTACATCGTTGACGCCGGCGGCAAGCGGCTGCGTCCCCTGCTGGCGTTGCTGTCAGCTGCCGCCCTAGGTGCCTGCACACCCAGGCACATCTGCTTCGCCGCGGTCATCGAGTTCATTCACACCGCAACGCTGTTGCACGATGATGTGGTCGACCTGTCAGAACTACGCCGCGGGCGGCTCACCGCCAACGCGGCCTTCGGCAATGCGCCGTCGGTGCTTGTGGGCGACTTTCTTTATACCCGGGCGTTTCAGTTGATGGTC
>JBHEOO010000139.1:0-628 GCA_046260765.1 Chromatocurvus sp. | reverse complement strand
GCACGGAGCCAGACCATGAGTGAGAAAACTGCTGCGCCTCAAGGTTTAATTGCGCGCATGGTCGCTCCGTTTCTTAAGTCACAGCCACCCATTTTAATGATTATTTTTGCGCTGACACTGGGCCTGGCAGCACTGCTTCTGACGCCGCGTGAGGAAGAGCCGCAGATTGTCGTGCCCCTGGCCGATGTGTTCGTTCAGGCACCCGGCGCATCGGCCCGCGAAGTCGAACAGCTGGTAGCAACACCGCTGGAAAAACTCCTCTGGCAGATCGATGGGGTTGAATACGTCTACTCCATGTCAAGAGATGGCCTGGCCATCGTCACCGTGCGTTTTCATGTCGGCGAGGACCGCGAACGCTCCCTGGTTAAGCTGCACAACAAGATCAGCATGAATATCGGGCAGGTACCACCTGTCGTTCAGGGATGGGTGATCCGGCCAGTGGAAATCGATGATGTCCCGATCGTCAACCTGACCCTGTATTCGGAACATTACGATGATTTCGCCCTGCACCGTATCGGCCAGGAGGTACTGGCACACCTGACCGAGGTTGATGATATTTCCCGCTCGGAACTGGTCGGCGGACGCAGCCGTGAAGTACGGGTTGATCTCGATCAGGCCCGTTTGGCAT
>JBHEOO010000138.1:0-630 GCA_046260765.1 Chromatocurvus sp. | reverse complement strand
GTGATACACAAAATCAAAGGGTTACACGACGAGGGCCGAGGGCTTTCGATCCGGGCCATCAGTCGGGAGCTGGGGGTCTCGCGCAATACTGTGCGCAAGTACCTGACCCAGGACGAGGTGGCCATCAGCACGGCCAGGGACGATCCGTCGAGGACCAAGCGACTTGATGAGCACCGGGATTACCTGATCCACCAGCTCAAGGTCTATCCCCGCCTCAGCGCGGTGAAGCTGGCCCGGCGCCTGCAAGAGAAGATCGGGGAGCTGCCGGCCTCCGAGCGCAGCCTGCGCCGTTATGTGCGGGCGCTCAAGCAGGCGGTTGCCAGCGGCCAGTGGCGGTACTACGAGCCGGTGCTGGACATGGTACCGGGCATCCAGTGCCAGGTGGACCCCGGCGAACTGCGCGGCGTCTGGGTTGGTGACCAGGAGCGCACGCTGTACTTCGTGGTCTTCGTGCTGTCGTACTCACGGCTGATGTACGTGGGTCTGTCATTCCAGCCGCTGGATACCGAGATCTTCATCCAGTTGCACGATGAGGCGTTCCGCTACTTCGGTGGCGTCACCGAGGAGTGCGTCTACGATCAAACCAAACTGGTAGTGATTGATGAGCGCTACCGCGAGCTGAACCTGAAC
>JBHEOO010000137.1:0-654 GCA_046260765.1 Chromatocurvus sp. | reverse complement strand
ACCGCCCTCGGAGGCGCGGCTGCGCTCATCCATCCGTCGATCACGGCGCAGGCTATACAATTGCCAGGCGGGGATACCAAGAAGCACGCTGAAGGTCAGCAGGAACTTGCCCAGTATAAGGATTTCATAACTGTCCATTTTGCCGCCTTGCGTTGTTTTCATAATGATAATAGATGCGAAAACCAGTCAAGCGGCTCATCGCGCCGCAAAGAGCGCCCGCGCCTCACCTTTCTGCCTCTCCAGATCGGAACGCAAAAACGTCATGAGTGACTGATACTCAGCGCGGCCGTGCAGGCTTCGCAACAACGGATCGCTTTCGGTCCACCACTCGCGCCAACCCTTGTCGATCGCTGTGTACAGCGCTTCTATGGATTCATCGGCATTTCCCTCGAGGGCACGTATGCGCGCCGCAAGATAATCCAGCTCGAAGTACTCGATCGCTGAGCTTCTCTGATTGCTCAGGAGCTGCCGACATTTCGACAGAAGCTCTGCGTAAGCAGCTTCATTGCCGGCCTTGCGATGGGCCCAGGCCATTTCAATAGCTGGCGAGCAATTGGGCATGGCAAACTTCTCAGCGTCTGCGAGCTCACTGGAGTCCTCGAGCAACAACTCAACGGCCCTGCGTTCATCACCAAACATGGCGTGATACCAGCC
>JBHEOO010000136.1:365-663 GCA_046260765.1 Chromatocurvus sp. | reverse complement strand
ATACCAATGATTTACAAAATATCTATATTACTGTTTTTATTAGTTTATTTTGATCAGAAATAAAAAAAGAAGTGACTTTTCAAGAAATGCAGAAGAAGAATCGTTACAACGATGTTACATGTCAGGAGAAATGTTCCGTTTCGGTAACATGGGTATCAATCCGGTAACGTTGCATCTTTTCCCAGAGGGTTTTCCGGGTAATACCAAGGGCTTTGGCAGTGGGGATTTTTCGACCGTCATGTGTATTCAGCGCCTGCAGAATCACCTCACGTTCGCAGCGCGCCAGAATCTCCTTCAA
>JBHEOO010000136.1:0-259 GCA_046260765.1 Chromatocurvus sp. | reverse complement strand
GTACAGATCTTCGCGAAAGCGCCCTGCTCTGACCGCCTTTGCCAGATCGGCATTGGTGGCAGCAACAATCCGCACATCGACCTTTAACGAGCCCTGACCGCCAACCGGCTGAACGGTTTTATCCTGCAGCACCCGCAGCAGCTTCACCTGGGCCGCCAGCGGCAACTCACCCACCTCATCAAGGAACAATGTCCCCCCCGAAGCGGCCATGAATTTCCCTTTTTGATCCTGCTGGGCTCCGGTAAAAGCCCCCTTGACG
>JBHEOO010000135.1:436-680 GCA_046260765.1 Chromatocurvus sp. | reverse complement strand
GCGCCGGTCCTGGCGCGCGCGCACCGAGCCGCGCACCACCGGGTGCACGATTTCGAGATGCGAGGGATTGAACGCCAGCGCCACGTGCACCGGGCCGAAATCCGTCGCGAAGTCAGTGGAAAAACCCTGGTGGTACTTGACGTCGCCCGACAGCGGCGAGCCGGCACCGTTGGTCGACTCCTCGTACAGGCTGTCGATGGTGCGCCCCATGATGTTGGCCAGCACGTTGATGCGCCCGCGATGG
>JBHEOO010000135.1:0-284 GCA_046260765.1 Chromatocurvus sp. | reverse complement strand
TCAGGTCCACCTCGGTCAGCCCGTAGTGCTCGGGATCGAGTTCGGGCGTGGGCGGCGGCTCGAAGCGCCGCAGGGGATCGAGTTCGGCGCGGCGCACCCCCAGGTAGCGGTAGGCATTGATCAGCCGCAGCACCGCGACCTGGGCAGCATCGGATGCTGCCGTGGTGCCCGGCAGCGGCTGCGTCAGCCAGGGCGCCAGCGCGTCGTCGCCGAACTGTTCCAGGTAGGCCGCATTGCCGGCATACAGTGGAGAGGTATTGGACCAGTCAGGCGCGCTCATGTGG
>JBHEOO010000134.1:0-699 GCA_046260765.1 Chromatocurvus sp. | reverse complement strand
CGGCCATTCTGTGAGCCGTGGTGAAGTTGGGCGTGTGCAGGTTGAAGACCAGATATTCATTTTCCAGAATGGCACTGGGCACCTCGCGCTCCACGGTTGCACCACTGGGAATCCGGCCGCTGCTGGGAATATTTACCGTAATACTCGATCCATCCTGGCCCGCGACACCAAAACCGCTGACCACGAGATTCCCCTGAGCCAGCGCGTAAACGTTGCCATCGGCGCCCTTCAGGGGCGTCATCAACAGGCTGCCGCCGCGCAGGCTGCGCGCATTACCCAGCGAGCTCACCGTCACGTCAATCCGCGTGCCGGGCTTGAGAAACGCGGACATCTCCGCGTGCACCGATACCGCCGCCACGTTGGTGAGCTGCGGGACGATGTCTTCCGGCACCGTAATGCCGAACTGCTGGATCATGTTGTTCAGCGCCTGCAGGGTGAAGGGCACCTGGGCGGTCTGGTCGCCGGAGCGATCGAGACCCACCACCAGACCGTAACCTACCAGCTGGTTGGAGCGTACGCCGCCGACGGAGGCCAGGTCCTTGATGCGTTCGGTCTGGGCTGAGGACTGGGCCAGCGCCAGCCCCGGCAGCAGCAGACAAACCACCAGAAGGCGACGGGCGCGTAGCGACAACAGTGAATGCATGACAGTAACCATCAGAAAGGAAAGATCGGTGAATTGAAGAAGCGATTCAGCCAGCC
>JBHEOO010000133.1:433-704 GCA_046260765.1 Chromatocurvus sp. | reverse complement strand
CGTCCATGTATACGATCCTTTCCATGTCTGGCTGGATTGATGAAACCGCCGAGCGGGAGGCAGTCCACGCTAGATTGTCGAAACGTCCGATGTGCAGTCAGGTTTTCGAGCAGCTGACAGGGAATCGCCCTGTCCCTGTTTTCTTAGCCTCAAACGGTGCGGCGCGGGCTGATATAGGTTGCCATATGCGTCAGATCATTGCCCGAAACTTTGATTGCCGTCACAAAGTCCGCTTCGGTTCGGGCCTGGCCGGATGACGCCGCGGGTGAGT
>JBHEOO010000133.1:0-255 GCA_046260765.1 Chromatocurvus sp. | reverse complement strand
GAAAAGGACGGCGCCGGAGACAAACATCGAGATCGCCACGAACCAGAAGGCGGCTTCCGCCGCACCCGTCAGGCTGGCGGCAAGGCCAAGTCCAAGCGCGCCGATGGCATAGCCCAGATCGCGCCAGAAGCGGTAGATGCCGATGGCCGATCCGCGCCACGCGGGCGGGGTGATATCGGCCACTGCCGCCGAGAGGTTCGGATAAAGCAGCGCCATGCCAAAGCCAGCCACGCCGGCCGAGACCGACCACCACAG
>JBHEOO010000132.1:447-706 GCA_046260765.1 Chromatocurvus sp. | reverse complement strand
CCCCTATCCTGGGTGGTGGGTGACCAGGGCGTCTACAAGGCGGATATGCCCTCCCAGCGGGAAAAGTGGCGCGGCCAGCGCATCCAGGCCACGGAACTGAGCACCCCTGACAAGCTCTGACCCGTTCGGCGTCGATTGATCACAGCCTCTCGTTTAGGAAAGCAAGGAGCTAAATCACGAGTATGAACATGGACACCGTCAGTACCCCGGGCAGTGCCGGTGAGAACCTGGCTGAAAACCTGAAAAAAGATTTCGGCGA
>JBHEOO010000132.1:0-240 GCA_046260765.1 Chromatocurvus sp. | reverse complement strand
TCAGCCGTAACGCGGATATCATGATCAAGGTGGCTCTCTCAGAGGATGACCTGAGCGTGCCCACTGCGATTGGGGTTTTTCCTGCGGCCAACTGGTACGAGCGGGAAGTCTGGGACATGTTCGGCATCACCTTTGCCGGTCACCCGCACCTTACCCGTATTCTGATGCCGCCCACCTGGACTGGCCACCCCCTGCGCAAGGACTATCCGGCCCGGGCCACGGAGTTTGACCCCTATACCC
>JBHEOO010000131.1:0-716 GCA_046260765.1 Chromatocurvus sp. | reverse complement strand
CTTGAGGGGGTAGTGAGCTATGCTCGTGCGGGTTCAAGTCCCGCCTTCGGCACCATATACCTAGGAAAATCAATAACTTAAAATTAATCTATAGTAAGCCCCCACATAAGCACCTACTAAGCGAAATCGGTGCATCAAGCTCACGCATGACAGAGCGGTTCATGAATCCGCGCCACCAGACGTCTGGATTTGTCGTTTTGCCCTAAGCCGAGACACTGCAGCATAACGTCACGCAACGACACATAGGGGAGCGCGACGTGAAAACAGAGCAGACATCCTTCAATCCGACGTGGACAACAGACGTGGAACTGAGCAAAGAATTGCGGGTGCATCGCTGCACCATCTGGGCCTGGGCCCGCGACGGCCGCATTCCAAAACCAGTAAAAATCGGCCTCAACAGAACGCGCTGGAACCGCGCGGCGGTGATAAATGCATTGCTGAATGATGATTCTATCTGATTCATCGTTCATTCATGGAACGCTACCTATCAGATTGACGCCACTGCGATCGCACACCTGTCCCCAGTCATCCTGATCCGTCTAGCCTAGGCACTCTTGCTGCGGGCGGTGCGGAGCATGCGACTTCCTACCTCTGGGTCGGCGACTTAAGCAACCGTTTTACACGCACGCGGCGTACAGGCATGCATCAAGGCCTTTCGCATTCACGCGCGGCTGCCGGATCGGCCGGCGCGTCTACTACCCCGCAATCGAGGTCGC
>JBHEOO010000130.1:444-727 GCA_046260765.1 Chromatocurvus sp. | reverse complement strand
CTCTACGACAAGTCGCGGCTCGACGACGCGCCCGAAGCGTTCCAGTCCGCGGCCATCGACGCGCGCGGCTTTCCCGACACGCGCTACACGCTGCAGGTCTATGCCGAGGATTGCACCGGCTGCGGTCTCTGCGTGGAGGTGTGCCCCGCCAAGAGCAAGGAAGCCGCCGGGCGCAAGGCGATCAACCTCGACTGGAAGGACCCGGTGCTCGAGGACATGCGCGACAACGTCGATTTCTTCGAGACGCTGCCGGTCAACGAACGCTTCCATGTCGATTTCTCGA
>JBHEOO010000130.1:0-232 GCA_046260765.1 Chromatocurvus sp. | reverse complement strand
CCAGATCGCCGCACAGCGCGAGCGGGTGGAAGTCCTGCGCGAAAAGCTCAAGGACATCAAGCGCCCCGAGGTCAAGCACCTGCAGACCCTCGCGGATCACCTCGTGCGCCGCAGCGTGTGGATCATGGGCGGCGATGGCTGGGCCTATGACATCGGCTCGGCGGGCCTCGATCACGTGCTCGCCTCGGGCCGCAACGTCAACATCCTCGTCATGGACACCGAGGTCTATTCC
>JBHEOO010000013.1:0-82863 GCA_046260765.1 Chromatocurvus sp. | reverse complement strand
ACCGTAAAGCCAACGATCATCAGAAAAGCAAAACCGACGCTGACATCAGAAACACCCAGCACACCGTAGCGAAAGGCGTTGACGACATAGACCAGCGGATTCAGCTGGGAAACGCCGGCCCAGAAGTCGGACAGCATGTCGAGGGAATAGAAAACACCGCCCAGATAGGTGAGCGGCGTTAAAACAAAGGTTGGAACGATGCTGATATCGTCGAAGTTATTGGCGAATACGCCGTTGATAAAACCGGCCAGCGCAAACAGCGTCGAAGTGAAGATAACTACGCCGATAACGATACCAATGCTGTAGATGGGCAGCTGCGTAAAAAACATCGACACGCAGGTAACGATAAACGCCACCAGCAGACCCCGGGTGATACCGCCGAGCAGGAAGCCAAGCAGAATAATGTAGTTGGGGGTTGGGGACACCAGCAGCTCTTCAATACTGTGGTTGAACTTGGATCCAAAAAAGGACGACACCACGTTCGCGTAGGAATTGGTCACGATCGCCATCATGATAAGCCCCGGAACGACAAATTCCATGTAGTCGAAACCGCCCATCTGACCGATACGCGCGCCGATGAGTGACCCGAAAATAACAAAATACAGCGACATGGTTATCGCCGATGGCAGCAAGGTCTGCGGCCAGATGCGCAGGAAACGTCGAACCTCCTTGCGCAGCAGGGTCATCAGGGCGACGAACTGCTCAGCGTAGCTCATGCCGCAGCCTCCACCAGATTGACAAACATTTCCTCAAGTCGATTGGCGCGATTGCGCATGCTCGTCACGCGAACTCCAGCGGCATCAAGGCCGGCAAAAACGTCATTGATATGCTGTCCCTTTTCGACTTCAATTTCGAGCGTGCTGTCATCCACCCGGCGCACATAAAAACCCTCGACTTCGACAAGCTCCGGCAGCAGGTCGGCAGTGTCAAAGATGAAAACCTCGCGATGAAGGCGCCGCAACAGATCTCTGATGGACGTGTTCTCGACAATATCGCCATTATTAATGATGGCAATATTCCGGCATAAGGCCTCGGCTTCCTCGAGATAATGCGTGGTGAGGATAATGGTCGTGCCGGCCTCGTTGATCTTTTTCAGGAAGTCCCACATGCTCCGGCGCATCTCGATGTCCACACCCGCCGTGGGCTCGTCGAGAATCAGCAGCCGCGGCTCATGCACCAGTGCACGAGCAATCATCAGACGCCGCTTCATACCGCCTGAAAGCATGCGGGATGGCGAATCGCGTTTTTCCCAAAGACCGAGTTCCCGCAGATACTTATCCGCACGCTGCGCAGCCAATGCGCGTGGCATTCCGTAATAGCCAGCCTGGTTCACCAGAATATCGCCGACTTTCTCGAACATGTTGAAATTGAACTCCTGGGGCACAATGCCGATATTTTTCTTGGCACCCGGAAAATCCTGGTCGATATCGATACCGTAAACCGAAACGGCGCCCGAGCTTTTGCTGACCAGAGAACAGATGATGCCAATAGTGGTGGACTTGCCCGCGCCGTTTGGACCGAGCAGCGCGAAGAAATCGCCCTGCTTCACTTCCATGCTTATACCCTTGAGTGCCTCAAAACCACCACCGTAGACTTTTCGTAGGTTTTCGATTTTGAGCGCCGCGACCATGGAAGATCCTTTCTAAAGTGCAAAAGTAGAATGTGAAAGTAAAATATAAGCGCCATTATTGTACCCGCAATGCCGTTGGGTAACGACAGCACCTGCCAACGACAACGACAACGACAACGACAACGACAACGACAACGACAACGACAACGAGGACACGATGAAGGACAGCGAATACAGAGAACACTGCCTCGCATTGCTGAACCGCTTCGCAGAGGAATTCATCACAAGAACAGGGGAACTGCCAGAAAATGACAGCCTTCGAGAGCTCGCGATGGATTTCTCTGCCATAGCAAGGGGAGAGCGAGACAGATATCTTGAGGGGCCTGCCCTGGTATCACGCCTGTTCACAACGTATCCGGACTTTGCGCCCACGTTCCCACGGGAACTGCTGTGGTTCTTCGGGGGTGAATGCCTTCATTTTATGCCTGACGAGGAAATTGCAGAATTTGAACAACGTTTTGTCGATAACACTTGACCGGGGTGAGCGGCTTTTCTACAATGCGCCGCTCTTGAAAGAGACCTTCGCGTCCCCTTCGTCTAGTGGCCTAGGACACTGCCCTTTCACGGCAGTAACAGGGGTTCGAACCCCCTAGGGGACGCCACTCTTTTCGCGGGAATAGCTCAGTTGGTAGAGCGCAACCTTGCCATGGTTGTTGTGGGGCGCACAGCCTGGGGCGCACAGCCTCGTCGGGTACCGGCGACCACGCAGATAGACGTAACGGCACAGTTTAGCGGGAATAGCTCAGTTGGTAGAGCGCAACCTTGCCAAGGTTGAGGTCGCCGGTTCGAACCCGGTTTCCCGCTCCATCACTATTTGGCAAATACTGCCCTGTCACTCCACTTCTTCTAGAATGACTCCAAGTGACACCGCCAGTCGACGATCATCCTGGCTCCATGCCCTACCGTTGACCACACTGCCTGCGAGTTCCCTGCGCTGCCGGTAAAGCCGGCGCAGCCTGTCGAATTCCCTGCCCCGCAGTTCAGCGGTTGGCGCGGCACGCATTGCCTCGCGCAGAAACCTGTCGTCGTCCGCAAGACGATAACGCTCTGCGAGCAGAGCACGAACAAATCCTGCACTTCCCCTATGTTCGGCAACAAGGTCAATCGCGGGCGCCGCGTCCACCTCAACCATCGGCGGTGGAATCGCCAGCGCAGCGGCCATTTCCGCAAGCAGCATGCGCGTTGCCAGCAGCTTGCCATCCCAGCTATAGCCAGCGATGTGCGCGCTGCCAAACCGCAGTTTTGCCAGCAGCACCGTGTCGAGCACCGGCTCGTTCTCCCAGACATCAAGCACAGTAACCGGTGGATCCGCCGCATCAAGCCGCTCGCGCAGCGCGAGGTTGTCCACAACCGCGCCGCGGCTGGCGTTGACCAGCAGGGTACGGCTGGACAGACCATCAAGGGCTTGCGTATTCAGCAGGTGCCGACTCGGAAAGGGCATCGCCTCTGTCAGCTCGGCGTGCAGGGTGACGACATCCGCAGACAGAACATGCTCGAGCGGCGCTGCATTCGGTATGCCCGCCGGCTCTTTCCAGGGATCGCTCACGCTCCAGGCTATACCCAGACTCTCCAGGCACCGGGCGAGGCGTTGTCCGATATTCCCGTAGCCGACAATGCCCACGCGACCGCCGGCAAACAGACGCTCGAGAAAATCATCGGTCTCGGCAATAGCCGCCAGCACATATTCGATCACTGACCTGGCGTTTGAGCCGGGGGCATACGCGAAGGCGATCCCGCGATCGGAGAGGAATTGTCGGTCAACATGATCATGGCCGCTGGTTGCAGTGCCGACAAAGCGCAGCCGGGAGGCGTTGGCGAGCAGACCGGCGTCAATCTTTGTAACCGATCGGACAAGCAGCGCATCGGCATCCTGCACATCGGCAATGCTGATTCTGCGCCCGGCAAGACACTGTAGGTCTACCAAGGCGTCGGCAAGGTTCTCGAGGCCGGGAATATTCTCATCGGCAACGATCTTCAAAGAATATCCCGCAAGCTGAACGTCATCATCCGCAGAGACATCCCGCCCTGGACGTCCTGGCGTAGCACTTCACAGAAACGCCCCGCGCGCGGCGGCAGCCCGATAGAGAGAAACGTCTCCGCCTGGCGCACAACCTCACGGGCGAAGCGCAGACGATCTGCCGGGTCAGAATCACCAGCGAGATTATCCAGGCTCAGGGAAAACGGTGCGCCACAGGACTGGGCAAACAGCCACTCAAGTGCCTGTGGGCGTGCCTCGACGCGCTCGAAATCCGATTGTTTCGAGCGAGAGCGTCCGTCCGGCGAATACCAGTAGCCATAATCAACCTGCCTGCGACGTGCGGCCCCCGCGATGCACCAATGCGCCACCTCGTGCAGGGCACTGGACGCAAAGTCCTCGCGGTAGTTGATTTGCGCAGGTGCCTCGCGACAGGCGGGCGAGTAAAGAGGCTCGCTCGCACCACCGCACAACACCGTGTTGCAGGTGGTAGCGAAAACGCCATTGAACAGGATCTCAAGTCGAGCAGCGTTCACTTGTTCTCTTGCTTGCGTACCCGGTAGCGATACACACCGTCGACTTCCTCCTGAACCAGAAGCTCGTGCCCCAGAAATCGACAGAAATCCGGGATATCCCGCTGCGTAGATGGATCCGTTGCCAGCACCAGGAGAACGTCGTCCACTGACAGATCCCGCATGCAATTATGCATCAGCATCACAGGCTCTGGGCATAGCAGACCCGTCGCGTCGAGCAGCTTATTGTGGGTTTCCTGCATTGTCCCCTCTACCCCCCATCCGCAAGCAATTCCCTGGCGCGATCTTTTTGCACAAGGTCCCAATGTTCACTGTCAGCATCGTAGAGTAATTGAAGCTCCCCGGCGATGAGTCGGGCTCGCAACTGATCGCGCTTCTCGTCCAGACTGATGTCGTAATGACCATAGTCTGTGCCGTCACGACTCGCATATTCTTCCAGCAATGCTGCGAGGGTTTCCGCCGGCAGACGCTCCGGCGGCACCCTGACGAAATTGGCCAACACTTACTCCGCAGACTTGATGAACTTGAGTGTCATGCGATCACTTTCACCGATTGCCAGATAGCGCTCGCGGTCCTCGTCACCCAGCGTCAGGGATGGCGGCAGTGTCCACACGCCGCTCTCGTAGTCCGCCGTATCTTTCGGGTTAGCGTTGATTTCCGAACGCTCTGCGAGCGTGAATCCAGCGGCCTCGGCGGCGGAGATAACATAATCTTCCGTGACGTAGGCCGTGTTCTTCATGTCATCGATGCTGCTGCCATCGCGGCCGCGGTGCTGAACAACGCCGAACACGCCGCCGGGCTTCAGCGCAGTAAATGCACTTTGCAGAACGGCCTCGAGTACATCGGCGCCCATCCAGCTGTGGATATTGCGGAAGGCGAGCACCAGATCCGCGCTGCCGGCAGGTGCAATCGCCATAGCGTCCGGCGGGCTGAGCTCAGAAACGATAACCCGGCCGTAGGTGTCGTCATCTCCGCCCAGCTTGCTCAGGTATGACCCCAGCGCACGTCGTGCGTAGGCGCCACCGTTTACACTGCCGTGGGCCGCGTAGTATCGACCACTGTCCGCCATCAACGGGGCGAGGACCTCGGTGTACCAACCACCGCCCGGTGACAGTTCCACCACTGTCATGCCCTCTCGCAGACCAAAGAACTCGAGTGTTTCACGAGGATGCCGATACTCGTCACGCGCGGCGTTTTTCTCGCTGCGGTGCTCACCTTTCAGGGCGGCATCCCAGTCGAGGGCAGCATGTGCGGGTAAAGCCATGGCGAGTGATAATGCGATCAGACCTGCTTTCAACATAACGGATACCTTATGGTTTGGATGGATAGTTCACGTGAATATACGTTCTTGCGACGGCAATGTAGAGCAACACTGAAGCAAATCTCCGGGACATCCGCCTCCACTGGCACGCAGCGTTCCAACGAGTATTTGCCAAGGTTTTGGTGCGGGCCCGAAAAGGTGACTGTGGCGTCGAATGCGCAATCGCTGCCTCTCAGTCATCCCCACGCCATCGGCGAAGCAGGTGCCTGACACCCAGCAGCAGCGACGCGGAAATGCCGGCAAGCACGACAACAGCTGCCATAGCGACAAGCGTCGAGTAAAAATACTCCTTCAACACATCCGTCGGCACGTTGAAGCGGTAGACTGAGGCCCACAAAAGCACGCCCATGGCGCCAATACCGAGAAACACGGTGCGCACATGGCTGCGTCGCCTGCGACGAAAGAGCATTACTCCGCTCTCTTTGCCGGCGAGGCAGGCAACACTGGCGTCTTCGAATCCACCTCCGCATTCTGTGCGCGGTGCCGCATCAGATGATCGATCAGAACCAGCGCCAGCATGGCTTCGGCAATGGGGGTTGCACGAATTCCCACGCAGGGATCGTGACGCCCGTGAGTCACCACTTCGATCGGGTTGCCAGCGGTATCAATACTCGCACCCGGCAGGCGAATACTCGATGTCGGCTTCAACGCAAGGCTGACAAGAATATCCTGGCCACTGGAGATGCCCCCCAGAACGCCGCCAGCATGGTTGCTGAGAAAACCCGCCGGCGTCATCTCATCCCGATGATCGCTGCCCTGTTGTTCAACACTGGCAAAGCCAGCGCCTATCTCGACGCCTTTGACGGCGTTGATGCTCATCATGGCGGCGGCAATGTCGGCATCCAGTCGATCGAATACCGGCTCGCCAAGCCCGGGCATCATCCCCGTCGCGACCACATTGATGCGCGCGCCTACCGAATCACCGCGCTTGTTAAGCGCCGCCATATAGGCCTCCATGTCAGCCACGCGGTCGGGGTCGGGACAGAAAAACGGGTTTCTCTCTACACTGCTCCAGTCGAGTTTTTCTGCGACGATAGGTCCGAGCTGCTTGAGATACCCGCGCACGCCGATGCCGCAGTGCTCCCTGAGATACTTCTTGGCAATCGCCCCTGCCGCTACCCGCATCGCCGTTTCCCGCGCCGATGAACGACCGCCGCCACGGTAATCGCGAAACCCATATTTCTGCTGGTAGGTATAGTCCGCGTGCGCGGGACGGAAAGTATCGCGGATATTCGAGTAGTCCTTTGAGCGCTGGTCCGTGTTTTCGATCAGCAGACCAATTGGAGTGCCTGTCGTCCTGCCATCAAACACCCCTGACAGAATCCGGACTTCATCCTGCTCCCTGCGCTGCGTGGTAAAGCGCGAGGTTCCCGGCTTGCGCCGGTCGAGATCAGACTGCAGATCCGAGCTGTCAAGTGACATGCCCGGAGGACAGCCATCCACAACGCAGCCCAGTGCAGGGCCATGGCTTTCCCCGAAGGTCGTTACGCTAAACAACTTACCAAAGGTGTTTCCGGACATGCGTTACCTCTCTTGACTGCACCGGGGCACAGTATACGCGAGCAGCGGCGCCGCCTCGCGGAGTTCATGCGCCTGCATTGCCAGCACCCCGTGACCACCCGACTCAAGCTCTACCCAGGTGAACGCCACCTGGGGAAACGCTGCCTCAAGAGCGACCCAGCTGTTGCCGACTTCCAGCAGCAGCAACGCGTCCGGATTCAGATGCGCCTCTGCAGCTTCGAGAATCTGTCGCGCGAGGTCGAGTCCGTCGTCACCAGCGCCAAGTCCAATCGGCGGCTCCTGCCGATATTCCATGGGCATATCCTCAAGGTCGCCGGCATCGACATAGGGTGGGTTGCACAGAATGATATCAAATCGCTTACCCGACAGGCCGTCGAAGAGGTTGCCCTCGACGCATTGCACCCTGTCGTCCACCCCGTGCTGGCGAATATTTACGCCAGCCAGCGACAGGGCATCCGCATCAATATCACTCAGAACCACCCGGGCCTGTGAAAAATGCACGGCCGCGGCAATGCCTATCGCACCGCCGCCACAGCACAGATCGAGTATCGACATCGGCTTGTCACCTGCATACCAGGGTTGAAACCCGCCCAGCACAAGCTCCGCGAGCGGCGAACGGGGTACGAGGGCACGACGATCACAGGCGAATCGTAGCCCCGCGAACCAGGCTTCCCCGGTGAGGTAGGGCAAGGGTATACGCTCCTCAACCCGTCGCCGCAGCAAACGTTCAATGCGCTCAAGATCCGCGCGGGCAATCGCCTGCTCCCCGACGGTCGCGGGTGAATCCGCCGGCAGACCCAGCGCAAACAGGACCAGCTGGACGGCCTCGTCCCAGGTATTGTCAGTGCCGTGACCGCAGAAAACATCGGCGGAGTCGAGAAGTGCTGCACAGCCCTGTATCGCCTCGATAACACACCCGGCGCCCTGTAATCCCGACTGCTCTGCTAGGTTATAATTCATCGCGGCATGGTATCATTTCCGACCTTAATCTTTGGGAGAAATTTTATGCGGGAACACTGGGCGGGGATTATCAAGGCAGTCGGTGAGGATCTCTCCCGGCCCGGTCTCGCGGACACGCCTGAGCGCGCTGCGAAGGCATTCGAATTTCTGACGCACGGTTATAAGCAATCGGTGGATGAGGTGGTCAATGGGGCACTGTTCCCGTCAGATTCCAGCGAAATGGTTCTGGTCCAGGACATCGAGCTGTACTCCCTCTGCGAGCATCACCTGTTGCCGTTTATTGGCAAATGCCACGTCGCCTATATTCCCACAGGGAGGGTTATCGGGCTGTCAAAAGTTGCGCGCATCGTCGACGTGTTTGCACGCCGCCTGCAGATTCAGGAATCGCTGACAACGCAAATCGCCGAGACGCTCATGCAGGTTACCGGTGCAGCAGGCGTAGGGGTGATTATCGAGGCGCGGCATATGTGCATGATGATGCGGGGCGTGGAGAAGCAGAATTCGGTCATGAAAACCTCATCCATGCTGGGCAACTTCCGGGACGACCAGAAAACCCGCGATGAGTTCCTGGCATTGCTGCAGCTGCGGATCTAGTAACGCAACACATAAATTCGCCAGCGGAACACGTCTAGAGTTCGAGCTCCACGATTTCCGTGTATAGATACTGCCGGGCACTGGTTCGGGCAGCCGCGTAAACAACAATACGGTGGGTCGAGTCATCATCTGACCCCAGGGCGTACACTGCGTAATGCTGAGACGATTCCGTTCCGTAAAGAATGCGTTGACCAAACACCATGTTGGCCCACTGCACGCTCGCGCCGCAGTCGCGAGCACTGCAGGCAAACAGCACTCGCGCATCGTCCCGTGCCTTGATACCCGCAACCGCCTCTTCGAACATGTCAGCAGAGCTCTCTCCGTCCACGATACGCCAGGTGGACGTAACCAGCCTGCCACTGACGCGCTCGCTTTTCTCCGGACTCCAGTCACCGCGCACTTTCTTGATCCGCCCCAGGCCGATCAGATGGGCACGAACCTGCTCATCACGCTGATCAACCCGCTCTGTGTAGGGAGATTTTTCGATCCACTCGAAAAGGGTCAGAGGATTTTCCTGTGACTGCACTGCTCCTGCCATCAACGAACACCCGGCTACAAGACCGGCAATTACATGTCTGACGCTACCAAACGGCACTATGGACTCCTGTTACACCGTGTATTACGCGCCCTTAGTTTGACGCAAACGGGCGATCGTTCAAACCTGGTATTCGGGCGGTGCCGACCACCAGAGCAAGGAAGCACATCCGGAAGCCACCAATGGTGTATCGAGAACGGCATAGGCACCAGGCACCAGTACCGGCACCTCCCCCTTCGTTCCAAGACAATGATTGATGAGCGCGGACACCAGAGGCTGATGAGAAACCAGCACGATGTGCAGGTCTGCACGCGCCGCATAATCCAACAGTGCATGTTCGACAGTGTCAACGCCACTGTCAGGAATCAGCGCTTCGAGCGTCTCTGAGGACACTCCCGGTAAGGCAAAACAGAGACCCTGCGCTGTCTGTGTCGTTCGCACCCAACGACTGAACAGGACCAGTGAGGGAAGAGGCAGGCTGGATTGCTGCAGCCGGGCAACGAACGCCCGGGCGCCGCACTCTATATCCCTGGCCCCTCGATCCGTCAGAGTACGCTCAAAATCCGGTGATCCAGGACCGGACTCGCCGTGGCGCCATACTGTGAGCAGCAAGCGGCTATCCTGCTGACATTTTCAGCAACAGTTTATTCAAGCGCTCGACATAAGCCGCGGGGTCTTTCAGCTGCCCCCCCTCGGCGAGCAGAGCCTGGTCGAACACGACACGCGCCAGGTCGGCGAAACGCTCTTCATCCTGCTCTCGATCAAGCAGACTGATCAGTGGGTGGCCAGGATTGATTTCCAGGATAGGCTTGCTCTCGGGCACCGGCTGTCCTGCGGATTCCATAATACGGCGCATCTGTGCGCCCATATCGAACTCGCCGACAACAAGACAGGCAGGTGAGTCAGTCAGTCGTGCTGTCGCCCTCACGTCGGCAACGTCGGCCACAAGAGACTGCTTCATTCGCTCCACCAGTCCCTGGCTCTCCTCCTGCAGCTTTTCACGCTCCGCCTTCTCCTCGTCAGAGACGTCATCCATATCGAGCTCGCCACGAGCCACATCCTGGAACTTCTTGCCCTCGAACTCCTGCAAGTGGCTCATCAGCCAGTCGTCCACACGGTCTGACAGCAGCAGGACCTCGATACCGCGCTTGCGGAACACCTCGAGGTGGGGGCTGCGACGTGCGGTATTGAAATTCTCGGCGACGACGTAATAGATCTTGTCCTGTCCTTCCTGTAGTCGTCCAAGATAATCATCGAGAGACTGGTCCTGCGTTTCGCTGTCGGTATGCGTTGTCGCAAAGCGTAGCAGCTTGCCAATTTTTTCCTTGTTGGCGAAATCCTCTGCCGGACCTTCCTTCAACACCTGGCCAAACTCATTCCAGAACGTCGCGTACTTTTCCGTCTCGGATTTAGCGAGCTTCGCCAGCATATCCAGGGCGCGCTTGGTCAGTGCGCTGCGCATGCTATCCACGGACGGGTGCTGCTGCAGGATTTCACGCGACACGTTAAGCGGTAGATCGTTCGAATCCACGACACCGCGGATGAAACGAAGATAAAGCGGCAGGAACTGCTCCGCCTCGTCCATGATGAAGGTTCGCTGAACGTAGAGCTTGAGACCTTTGGACGCATCCCGGTTCCAGAGATCAAACGGTGCACGGCTCGGCACATACAGAAGACTCGTGTACTCCAGCTTGCCCTCGACACGATTGTGACTCCAGGTCAGCGGCTCATCGAAATCGTGTGACACGTGCTGGTAAAACGCCTTGTATTCGTCGTCGCTGATGTCTGAGCGGCTACGGGTCCACAGCGCAGTGGCCTCGTTTACGGTCTCCCAGCTTGGGGGTTCCTGCTTCGGCTCGGCATCAGCATCTTCCGCGGCGGGTGCTTCCTGCTTGAGCATCAGAACGGGTACCGAGATATGATCTGAATACTTCTTGATGACGCTGCGAACGCGCCAATCGTCCGCGAACTCAGTGCAGTCCGGCTTCAGGAACAATCGAATGCTGGTGCCGCGCTCATCCCGGGGCAGCTCGCCAATAGAGAACTCGGATTCTCCCTGCGACTCCCACAGCACACCGGCGTCCTTTGGTTCACCGGCTTTGCGCGTATGCACTTCCACCCGTTCAGCGACAATGAATGCGGAGTAGAATCCGACGCCAAACTGGCCGATCAGCTGCGAATCCTTTTTCTGGTCGCCGGTAAGCGATGCCAGAAAAGCTGCCGTACCGGATTTCGCGATTGTGCCAAGATTATCGATAACCTCTTCGCGGTTCATCCCGATACCGTTATCCGTGATCGTGACGGTCGCGGCTTCCTTATCTACCTCAACCCGAATCTGGTAATCACCCTGCCCCTCGAGAATCGCATCGTCTGCGAGCGCCGCGAAACGCAGCTTATCGATCGCATCAGACGCGTTCGAGATGAGCTCCCGCAGGAAAATCTCCCTGCTGCTGTACAGAGAGTGAATCATCAGATGCAGGAGTTGCTTGGCTTCTGTCTGGAACCCCAGGGTTTCCTTCTTTACGTCCGCGGTCATGCTGCCCTCACTGTTGGGTTTACGAAATTCTGTTACCTGTCAGCTAGATGGGGTTGTCTGCGACGTTTTCAAGGGCTACCCGGAGTTACACACGTCAGAGGAGACCTCAACAGGAGGACTTATAATCACAGCGCGTGACCGGATTTTCCTCATAAAAAAACCCCGGCCACCGGCAGGGGCTTTTCGTTATCAGAGGCTTTTCGTTATAAGAGGCTTTTGCGTTACTGGCGCACCCCTACCAACCAGTGATCTCCGTAAGGCCACTGCCGATATCGGCCAGGGAACGCACGGTTTTCACGCCCGCATCCCCCAGCGCGGCAAACTTTTCATCTGCCGTCCCCTTTCCGCCGGAGATAATGGCCCCGGCGTGCCCCATGCGTTTACCCTTGGGTGCAGTAACACCGGCAATATACGAAACGACCGGTTTGGTGACATTCGCCTTGATGTAGGCGGCCGCCTCCTCTTCTGCCGTTCCGCCGATTTCACCGATCATGACAATGGCTTCGGTGGCAGGATCCTGCTCGAACATTGCCAGGATATCGATGAAGTTCGATCCGGGAATCGGGTCACCGCCAATACCGACACAGGTAGACTGGCCGAATCCGGCATCCGTGGTCTGCTTTACGGCCTCATAGGTCAGGGTGCCGGAGCGCGATACGATGCCAACCTTGCCGGGCAGGTGAATATGCCCCGGCATTATGCCGATTTTGCACTCGCCAGGCGTGATGACACCGGGACAGTTAGGCCCGATCAGGCGCACACCCAGCTCATCACACTTGACCTTCGCTTCGAGCATGTCGAGCGTTGGGATGCCTTCGGTAATACACACCACCAGGCGAACACCAGAATTGGCAGCCTCCAGAATGGAATCCTTGCAGAACGGCGCGGGCACATAAATGACCGACGCCTCGGCAGCGGTCGCCGCAACGGCTTCTGCCACCGTGTTGAAGACCGGCAGGCCCAGGTGCTCCTGACCGCCCTTGCCTGGCGTGACACCACCGACCATCTTCGTACCGTACTCAATAGCCTGCTCGGAGTGGAACGTACCCTGTGAGCCAGTAAAGCCCTGGCAGATGACACGGGTTTCCTTGTCGATCAGAATACTCATCAGGCGTTTCCTCCGGCAGCCTTCACCGCCTGCTGGGCGGCGTCTGTCAGGCTGGTTGCTGCAATAATATTGAGTCCGCTGTCGGCCAGCACCTTGCGGCCGAGCTCGGCGTTGTTGCCCTCAAGGCGCACCACTACGGGGACCTCCACGCCAATCTCCTGAACAGCGCCAATCACGCCCTCGGCGATAAGATCACAACGCACAATCCCGCCAAAAATATTGATGAGAACCGCTTTGACGTTGCCGTCAGACAGAATGATCTTGAAGGCCTCGGAAACACGCTCCTTGGTCGCACCACCGCCCACGTCGAGGAAGTTTGCCGGCGCACCACCGTGCAGCTTGACGATGTCCATGGTGCCCATGGCAAGGCCGGCACCGTTGACCATGCAGCCAATATTGCCATCCAGCGCCACATAGTTGAGTTCCCATTGTGCAGCGTGGGCCTCACGGGAGTCTTCCTGGCTGGGATCATGCATCTCGCGAAGTGCGTGCTGACGATACAGCGCGTTGCCATCAACCCCGATTTTCGCGTCCAGGCAGTGCAGATTACCCTCGTCTGTGATGACCAGTGGGTTGATTTCTATCAGCGCAAGGTCTTTCTCCTTGAACAGCCGGGCCAGGCCCAGAAAGATCTTCACGAACTGCTTGATCTGTTCGCCTGAGAGCCCCAATTTAAACGCCATCTCCCGGCCCTGATAGGGCTGCGCACCCACGAGGGGGTCGATAGCGACGCGCAGGATTTTCTCCGGTGTCTCCTCCGCAACCTTCTCGATTTCGACACCACCCTCTGTGGACGCCATGAAAACAATACGCCGCGACGCACGGTCGACTACCGCGCCCAGGTAGAGTTCTTCCGCGATGTCGGTGCAGGTCTCCACCAGAATCTTTGAAACCGGCTGACCGTTTTCGTCGGTCTGGTAGGTCACCAGATTCTTGCCGAGCCACTGTGACGCAAAGTCGGCAATTTCCTTCCTGGACTTGACCAGTTTGACGCCACCTGCCTTGCCCCGGCCTCCGGCGTGAACCTGGGCTTTGACGACCCACATATCGCCGCCAATCAGGTCGGCTGCTTCCTCGGCCTCCCGGGGCGAATCCACCGCGTACCCTTGAGATACCGGAAGGCCGTACTCGGCAAATAACTGCTTACCCTGATACTCATGAAGATTCATGTTGTATTCCGTTCATGTATTGTAGGAAATGTCACCAGGCTCTGGCGTGCTCTTGCTCTCATTATTGAACACGCTCCAGAGAGGCATTTACTTGCGCTTGCGGTTTGCTACGTGAATGGCGTGCCCGTCAACTGCCAGTGCAGCTTCATGCACGGCCTCACTCAGCGTCGGATGCCCGAAAACCATCAGGGCGAGATCTTCTGCACTGGAGCCGAACTCCATCGCAATCACGACCTGCTGCACGAGGTCCGCAGCGGATGGCCCCACGACGTGGCAACCCAGAATCCGGTCCGTCTCTGCATCGGCAATGATCTTGACCATGCCCTCGCTGTCGTCCGCCGCCAGTGCCCGACCGCTGGCAGCAAACGGAAACACGCCGACTTTACAATCCACCCCGTCAGACTTGAGCTCTCGCTCCGTCCTGCCGACAGCGGCGATTTCAGGGTGTGTATAGATGATGGACGGAATGCAGTCGTAGTTGACCTGCGCTTTCTTGCCGGCAATTCGCTCGGCAACCATGACCCCTTCTTCAGATCCTTTATGAGCCAGCATCGGTCCACGCACCACGTCACCGACCGCGTAGACATGCGGCGCCTCGGTCGCGCAGAATTCATTGACGTAGATGAAGCCACGCTCGTCCAGTGTCACGCCGCTGTCGCTGGCGAGCAGTTCCTCACTGCGCGGCCGACGGCCCACGGACACGATCAGCTTGTCAAACACCTCGGTCTTCGTTCCGTCCGCAGACTCGTAGGTAACTTCCACCTTGTCGTTCTTGATCTCGGTGCCCGTAACGCGTGATCCGAGACGGATATCCAGATCCTGTTTCTTGAAGATCTTTGCGGATTCCTTGCTGATCTGCGCGTCCATCATGGGCAGGAACTCATCCAGCGCTTCCAGCAGAATGACCTCGGAACCCAGACGACCCCAGACGCTGCCCAGTTCGAGTCCGATGACGCCGGCGCCGATGACGCCCAGGCGACCGGGAATCTCGCTAAAGGCGAGCGCGCCGGTTGAATCAACAATATACTTGTCATCCACCGGCGCCGGCGGGATTTTCACTGGCTCAGAACCGGCTGCGATAATGACATCTGTGGCATCGACCACCGTCACCTTGCCCTTGCTGTCGGTGACCTCGACCTTGGCGCCGGAAAGTACCTTGCCCCGGCCCTCGATAACGGTGACGCCATTGTGCTTGAACAAGCCGGCAATGCCACCCGTCAGCTGGTCGACAATTGTCTGCTTGCGCTTCTGCATTGCAGCGACATCGATGGTCGGCGACTTGATGCCGATACCGTGTACCGACAGCCGATCGCGCGCATCCGCAAACTTCTGGCTGCTGTCCAGCAAAGCCTTTGACGGAATACAGCCGGTATTCAGGCAGGTGCCGCCCAGAATCGACTTGTTCTTGTCGCCAGTCCACATCTCGACCACGGCGGTCTTGAGGCCCAGCTGGGCGGCGCGTATCGCGCCAACGTAGCCCGCGGGGCCAGCGCCAATCACTACAACATCGTATTTATCTGACATGGTGAATTCCTGTGCCTGCGTTTAAAGTTGGAGCAGTATGCGCGCCGGATCCTCAATCAGGTCCTTCACCGCCACGAGGAACTGCACTGCTGTTTTGCCATCAATCAGACGATGGTCGTAGGACATCGCCAGGTACATCATCGGCTGGATAACGACCTGTCCATCTACCGCCATCGGGCGCTCCTGGATCTTGTGCATGCCGAGAATGGCAGTCTGCGGTGGGTTCAGAATCGGCGTTGACAGCAGCGAACCAAACACCCCGCCGTTAGTGACGGTGAAGGTTCCCCCCGTCATGTCATCGATGCTGAGCTTGTTGTCCCGAGCGCGCTTACCGAGGTCGGAAACCGCCGCTTCGATGTCCGCGAGGCTCATGAAATCGGCGTCGCGCAGCACCGGCACCACCAGACCGCCGGACGTGGAGACGGCAACCCCGATATCCTGGTAGCCGTGATACACAACGTCGTTGCCATCAATGGAGGCGTTGGCCTCGGGGAAACGCTTCAGTGCTTCGCAGGCGGCCTTGACAAAAAAGCCCATGAAGCCAAGACGCGTGCCGTTGTGCGTTTTCTCGAACTGCTCCTTATAGCGGTTTCGCAATGCCATGACCGGCGCCATGTTGACCTCGTTGAAGGTGGTCAGCATGGCGGTCTGCTGGCTTGCCTCAAGCAGGCGTTCCGCAATGCGAGCGCGCATGCGCGTCATGGGAATCCGCTTCTCCACGCGCTCTGCACTGTGGCCGGAGGGAAGGTCCATTTCAGCCGGCACGGAGGCCGCCTTTGCCGGTGCGGCGGAGGCCTTTGCCGGTGCGGTGGACGCCTTAGACGTTTCTGACTCGCGCATGTGTGCGACCACATCCTCTTTGGTAATGCGCCCACCCTTGCCGGAACCGGCAATGTTTCCCGCGTCGAGCTGATGCTCTTCAACGAGCTGCCGCGCAGCGGGGCCCATTGCCTGGGGCGCAGACGCCGGCTCCTCGACTGGCTCTTTTGGCGCGGTGGCGCCCTGCGACTCGCCGGTCTCGCCCTTGTCACTGCCGTCGTTTTTGCCTGAAGCCTCCGGGGCGGCACCCGCTTTCAGTGTCCCGAGAAGTGCCCCACTGTCGATCGTCGTGCCCTCCGGCGCATCGATGGTTTCAAGGACGCCGTCTTCGGGCGCAACAACCTCCATGACTACCTTGTCTGTCTCGATCTCCACCAGCAGTTCATCGCGGCTGACGGCATCGCCTTCCTGTTTGTGCCATGTGGCCACTTCACCGTCTGCGACGGACTCAGGAAAAGCGGGTGCCTTGATTTCGATTGCCATTTCGGTTCCTTAAAAATACCGGGGTCATGCCACTGACGCAGGTAGCGTGAGGGCTTCGTTGATGAATCTTTCCTGCTGTTCGAGATGCAGCGCCATGTAGCCCGCAGCAGGTGCGGCGGACGCATCGCGTCCGACATAACCCAGATAGACACGCTTGAGATGTGCGTACATGGCCCGACGCATATGGTGCTGACTGGAGTACCAGGCACCCTGATTCATCGGCTCTTCCTGGCACCAGACTGCATCCTGGAGGTTCGGATACTGTTTCAGCACATCCAGAAGCTCTGTCTCCGGGAACGGATAGAGCTGCTCGAGGCGGATGATGGCGATGTCATCGATACCGCGCTCACGCCGCTGGGCGCGCAAATCGTAGAATACCTTGCCAGCGCACAGAACGAGCCGCTTTACCGCAGACTTGTCGAGGTCGTCTGTTTCATCCAGCACGTTGTAGAAACGGCCACCCGCGAGGTCCTCCAGCGTCGACACGGCTTCCTTGTGTCGCAACAGGCTTTTCGGCGACATGACAACCAGCGGCTTGCGCAGCGGCCGGATCGTCTGGCGGCGCAGCATGTGGTAGACCTGTGCCGGGGTGGTGGGCACGCAGACCTGTATGTTGTGCTCAGCGCAAAGCTGCATGAAGCGTTCAAGGCGTGCAGATGAGTGCTCTGGCCCCTGACCTTCGTAACCGTGTGGCAACAGCATGGTGAGTCCGCACAGGCGGCTCCACTTGTGCTCACCTGAGGTGATAAACTGATCGATCACTACCTGGGCACCATTGGCGAAGTCGCCGAACTGCGCCTCCCAGATGACCAGGCCAGTGGGGGCTGTCGTGGCATAGCCGTATTCGAAGGCGACTACCGCCTCTTCCGACAGCAGGGAATCGTAGATATCGAACTTCCCCTGAGATTCGTTGATATGCTGGAGCGGTATGTAAGTACCCTCTTCCTTCTGGTGGTGCAGCACCGCATGGCGATGGGAGAAGGTGCCGCGGCCCACGTCCTGGCCAGTGAGTCGCACCGGGTAACCGGCCTCAAGCAGAGTCGCGTAAGCAAGCGTCTCGGCGAAGCCCCAGTTGATCGGCATGGCGCCTGCCGCCATCTTGCGCCGGTCTTCAAGAATCTTTCCGACCTGGCGCTGCAGCGGCAAGTTTTCGGGTGCCTGGTTGGTCCGCTGGGCGAGGGCCTGGAGATGATGCAGGTCTATGCCAGTGTCACACTCCAGCGTCCACGGGTGTCCAAGGTAGGGAGACCAGTCGACAAACAGCTCCTTATTCGGCTCCGTGACCAGCGAACTGACCAGCGGTTCACCGCGGTCGAGTGATTCGCGGTAGCCATCAACCAGCGAGGCATCTTCCTCTGCCGTGACGACACCGGCAGCAATCAAGTGCTCAGCGTACAGGTCCCGGGTGCTTTTGTGGTTGCGGATAGCCTCGTACATGAGCGGCTGCGTGACAGAGGGTTCGTCCGCCTCGTTGTGGCCACGGCGACGGTAGCAGATGAGGTCGATCACCACGTCGCGCTTGAACTCGTTGCGGAAGTCGATCGCCAGCTGGGTGACAAACAGCACTGCCTCGGGATCGTCCGCGTTGACGTGGAATATCGGCGACTGGACCATCTTGGCGACGTCGGTGCAGTATTCCGTGGAGCGCGCATCCTCACGCTTGTGCGTGGTGAAGCCTACCTGGTTGTTGAGCACGATATGGACCGTACCACCGGTCTTGTAGGCACGGGTCTGGGACATCTGGAATGTCTCCATCACCACGCCCTGTCCGGCGAATGCCGCATCGCCGTGAACCACTATCGGCACCACGGAGTCACCCAGCGGGTCTTCGCGTCGATCCTGTCTGGCGCGAACCGAACCCTCTACCACTGGCGCGACGATCTCAAGGTGTGACGGGTTGAACGCCAGCGCCAGATGCAGTTCACCGCCCGGCGTCATGACGTTGGAGGAAAAACCCTGGTGGTACTTGACGTCGCCGGAGCTCTCGTAACGGGCCCGCCCCTCAAACTCGGCGAACAGTTCAAGCGGTTTCTTGCCGAAAATATTGACCAGGACATTCAGGCGCCCGCGGTGAGCGAGGCCGATAACGATTTCCTTTGCACCATAGGACCCGATGCGCTGGACCATTTCGGCCATCATCGGTATCAGGCTTTCACCACCCTCCAGCCCGAACCGCTTGGTACCGGGGTACTTTGACGCCAGTGATTTTTCCAGACCCTCAGCCTTGATCAAGCGTCGCAGAAGCTGGCGCTGCACATCCGGGCCATAGGCAGGCGACGAGCGCACGGACTCCATGCGGGTCATGATCCAGTGGCGCTGGCCTGTGTCCACAATGTGCATGAATTCGGCACCGACCGTGTGGCAATAAGTACGCTCCAGTGCATTGACAATCTCACCCAGCGACGCATCTGCACTCCCGATATGCAGGCTGCCAACCTGGAAGACAGTGTCGAGATCAGCCTCGGAAAGAGAGTGGAAGCCTAGCTCAAGGTCTGCCACATGCTCGCGTGCGGCGAGGCCCAGGGGATCAAGCTTCGCCTTCTGGTGCCCGCGCTGACGATACGCCGAGATGAGCTGGACCACTCGCACCTGCTTGCGCTCGTGCTCTGTCGCCTGCGAGTCGTGAGCGACCGTCGCCTCAGTGCGCACCCGCATCTTGCTGATACGTGCGAATCGGTCGCGCACGGCGGAATGCGGGATATCGTTGAGCTGCGAGACGCTGGACTCCACCAGGGGGAGCTTATCGAAGTAATCGCGCCACTGCTCCGGTACCGTATTGGGATCTTTCAGGTAGGATTCGTAAAGGTCTTCAACATACGCAGCGTTACCGCCGGCGATGTGGGATGAACGCCAGAGGCGCTCCATTGTGCTCTGCTGCATCCTGACCTTCCGATGAGTCGATTTTTACCGGGTTTAAAGCGCGCAGAGTCGCGCACTGCCGCGCACGTATTATGCCAGCAACTTGCGTTCGTTAGAAGGGACAGCGCGCCTTCAGGCGGCGCGCGAAAGCAGCATGTTGCGAATATGACCAATCGCCCGCGTGGGATTCAAGCCCTTGGGACACACATTCACGCAGTTCTGAATACCGTGACAGCGGAAAACGCTGAAGGGGTCGTCGAGCCGGGACAGGCGCTCTTCCGTCGCCGTATCGCGGCTGTCCGCGAGAAAGCGGTACGACTGCAGCAGCCCGGCCGGACCGATAAAACGATCCGGGTTCCACCAGAAGGAGGGGCAGCTGCTCGAACAGCAGGCACACAGAATGCACTCGTAGAGGCCGTCCAGCTTTTCGCGATCCTCCGGCGATTGCAGGCGCTCAATGGCCGGCGCCGGTGTATTGTTCTGCAGATAGGGCTGGACTTTTTCATACTGGGCGTAGAACAGGCTCATGTCGACCACGAGGTCGCGCACCACGGGCAGTCCTGGCAGCGGGCGGATAACAAGCCTGTTGTTGCGAACTGTTTCCGACAGCGGTGTGATGCAACCGAGGCCGTTCTTGCCATTGATGTTAAGCCCATCAGAGCCACACACACCCTCTCGACACGAGCGCCGATAGGTCACCGTGCTGTCCTGCTGCGCCTTGATCTGTTCGAGAACGTCAAGAACCATGACATCCTTGCCGCCCGTGTCGACCTGGAAATCCTGCATGCGCGGCTCCGCATCAGTCTCCGGGTTGTAACGATAGATACTGACTTGCAACATGGATTTACCTCTTAGTAGGTTCGAGCCATGGGCTCGAAAGTAGCAACTGTCTTCGGTGCAAAATTGACGTCGCGTTTGCCGACGCGCTTGTCACCGGGGTAATACATGGAATGGCAGAGCCAGTTGGCGTCGTCGCGCTCCTTGAAATCATCCCGCGCGTGGGCGCCACGGCTTTCGTTGCGCGCCTCTGCGGCGATAGCGGTCGCCTCGGCCACTTCAAACAGGTTCTGCAGCTCCAGGCACTCTATCCTGGCGGTATTGAATGCCTGCGACTTATCCTCAAGGTGTACGTTGGCGATGCGCTGGCGCAGATCGTCAAGCTTGCGGATACCCTCCTGCATGAACTCGCCTTTGCGGAACACGCCAAAATAGTTCTGCATGGTGTTCTGTAGTTCTTTGCGCAGGTCTGACACCTTTTCACCGCCGCTGGAGGCGTTCAAGCGGGTCAGCATCTGGCTTGCCTGGTCAATATCGTCAGCGGAGGCGTCGCGCATATCGATGCCCTCTCGCAGTGCATTCTCGATAAACTTACCGGATGCGCGGCCGAAAACAACGAGGTCCAGAAGCGAATTACCGCCGAGGCGGTTGGCGCCGTGAACTGATACACAGGCCACCTCGCCACAGGCGTACAGACCGGGGATGATATGGTCGTTGCCCTCGGCATCCACTGTAATGGCCTGGCCATTCACGTTGGTCGGAATGCCGCCCATCATGTAGTGGCAGGTAGGCACCACCGGAATAGGCTCCTTGACCGGGTCGGCATGTGCGAAAGTACGGGACAGCTCGCAAATACCCGGCAGACGGCTCTCCAGCACTTCCTCGCCAAGGTGATCCAGCTTGAGGAACACATGGTCGCCTTCCGGGCCACAGCCGCGGCCCTCAAGGATCTCGAGAACCATGGAACGCGCCACCACGTCGCGGCCCGCCAGATCCTTTGCGTTCGGTGCATACCGCTCCATGAAGCGCTCGCCATCCTTGTTTATCAGATAGCCACCCTCACCACGGCAACCCTCGGTTACCAGCGTACCGGCACCGTAGATGCCAGTGGGGTGGAATTGCCACATTTCCATGTCCTGAACCGGGAAGCCAGCGCGCAGGGCCATGCCAATGCCGTCGCCGGTGTTGATGTGGGCGTTGGTGGTGGAGGCGTAGATGCGTCCTGCCCCGCCCGTTGCGAATACCGTGGCGCGGGATTTGACATAAACCGTTTCGCCGGTCTCGATGCAGATTGCCATTACGCCGACCACAGCACCGTCGCTATTCTTGACGATGTCCGTGGCAAACCACTCATTAAAGAAGACAGTGTTGTTCTTCATATTGTTCTGGTAGAGCGTGTGCAGCAGAGCGTGACCTGTACGATCAGCTGCAGCACAGGTGCGTGCCGCCTGCCCGCCCTTACCGAAATCCTTGGACTGACCGCCGAAGGGGCGTTGATAAATGCGACCCTCTTCAGTGCGAGAGAACGGCAGGCCCATGTGCTCGAGCTCGAAAATCGCCTCTGGCCCGACGCTGGTCATGTACTCGATGGCGTCCTGGTCGCCGATGTAGTCAGACCCCTTGACGGTGTCGTACATGTGCCAGCGCCAGTCATCATTGGGATCGTCGCTGGCGATGGCGCAGGTGATGCCGCCCTGGGCAGACACCGTGTGCGAGCGCGTGGGAAACACCTTCGTAATGACCGCTGTCTTGTATCCGGACTGAGCAAGCTGGAGTGCGGCACGCATACCTGCGCCTCCGCCACCGACGATCACACCGTCAAATGAAATGGTTCGTATCGTTGACATAAATCGAATCCTAATTACCCCAGAGAATCTGGACACCCCAGATAACGTAGACAAACAACACAAGCGATGTCGATAACTGGGCGGCAATACGAAGTACATTGCCCTTACTACCCAGCATCCTTTCCGTAACGTAGTCGGTCAGTACTGACCATATACCTATCCAGGCATGCGCGCCGAACGAGAACAGGGCCATCAGGCTGAAGACCCGCATCCAGGTCGTCTCAAACAGACTTTTCCATTCCGCGTAAGACACGCCGGCAAGCAACACCCAGGTGACAAACAAAAAGTACGCCAGAAGGATAACGGCAGTGACTCGCTGCACCAACCAATCGGAAACGCCCGAGCGGCCGAAACTCGTAATTGCCTTTACCATAGCCAGACCCCCAGAAAAAGCGACAGTATAAGTGTTGACACGATGACCACGCGGGCTCCAAGAATACCGCCAGCCATGGATTCTCCGATACCACCATCCATGACGAGGTGACGAACCCCAGCAATCGAGTGATATAAAAGACCGGTGGCAACCAGCCAGAGCACCAGCCTGGCGGCGCCGCCCGAGAGCACATCTGCGAGACGGTCGAAGCTGTCCGGCGAGCGCAGACTGAGATCCAGCGCCCACAACATCAGTACACTGGCGGCAAAGAGGAAGACGCCTGAGACGCGGTGAGTAATTGAGGCCCATGCGGTAATAGGAAGGCGCATGGAGCCAATGTCCAGGTTGACGGGGCGGTTATCCTTCACAGCAATAATCCATGTTGTCGAGTATGAGGGGGCGGCGTTCACGGTGGGCGTACCGACCTTCAAAGCCGCGGCGCAGTATAGTCCCACGCCGCACTCAAGACAATTGATAGGCCGCGCGATCCAACAGCACAGCCAGCATACTCTGGCGAAACACGATCAAAAGCCGGGCGAAAACGCTTTCTTCACGCCCCGAAACCGATGCCCGCAGCGATACCCCGCGTTGACAAAACGACGTTACTCTCTATAGTTGGGCACCCCAATCTATACACCATCAGGACCCCCCTATGACCGACATGAAAGCCACTCTCAAAGTAGACGGCATTGACGAGGCTATCGTTCTGCCGGTGTACTCAGGCACCGTGGGGCCGCAGGTCGTTGATGTAGGCGCGCTGACCGCACAAGGCTTGTTCACCTACGACCCAGGCTTCGTTTCTACCGCCGCCTGTGAGTCACAGATAACCTACATTGACGGCGCCGCGGGCATGCTGCTGCACCGTGGCTACCCGATTGACCAGCTCGCAGAGCAGTCCAACTACCTAGAAACCTGCTACCTGCTTCTCTACGGTGACCTGCCGTCACCCGAGGAGCGCCAGAAGTTTGTCAGCACCGTGCACAACCACACGATGGTGCACGAGCAGATACGCACCTTCTTCAATGGCTTTCGCCGCGACGCACACCCCATGGCCATTATGTGCGGCGTTGTTGGCGCCCTGTCCGCGTTCTATCATGATTCCCTCGACATTTCGGATGAGCGTCACCGGCAGGTGGCAGCGTTCCGACTGATCGCCAAAATGCCCACCCTCGCCGCCATGAGTTACAAGTTCTCTATCGGGCAGCCTTTCATGTATCCGGACAACAGCCTGGGCTACGCAGAAAACTTCCTGCATATGATGTTTGGTACGCCCTGTGCGCCAAGCGACATATCGCCCGTGCTGGCCAAGGCCATGGACCGCATCTTCCTGCTGCATGCCGATCACGAGCAGAACGCATCCACCTCTACTGTTCGCCTGGCGGGATCTTCCGGCGCCAACCCATTCGCCTGCATCGCTGCCGGCATCGCGGCACTGTGGGGTCCATCGCATGGCGGCGCCAACGAAGCCGTGCTCGATATGCTCGAGGAAATTGGTGATGTTTCCCGCATCGACGAATTCGTTGCCCGCGCCAAGGATAAGAACGACCCCTTCAGACTCATGGGCTTCGGGCACAGGGTCTACAAGAATTTCGACCCTCGGGCCAAGGTAATGAAGGAAGCGGCCGACGAGGTCCTCGCGGAGCTAGGTATGGAGAACGATCCTCTGCTGGCCATCGCCAAACGGCTGGAGCAGATTGCTCTTGAGGATGACTACTTCATCGAGAAGAAACTATACCCGAACGTCGACTTCTACTCGGGCATTATTCTCAAGGCCATCGGCATACCCACCAGCATGTTCACGGTAATCTTCGCCGTGGGTCGAACCGTAGGCTGGATTGCGCACTGGAACGAAATGATTTCCGGGAGCTACCGCATCGGCAGGCCTCGTCAGCTTTACACCGGTCACACGAAGCGCGATTATGTGCCTCTGGAGCAGCGCTGACATCCTGATGCGCAGCAGCCGGGTAGATCACATACTATGAAAGATGTGGTGATTTCTGGGACGGGTTTGTACACCCCCCCAGAATCCATCTCCAATACGGAGCTGGTGGCAGCGTTCAATACCTGGGCGGACCGCTTCAACGATGAAAACGCCGGCGACATTGCCCGTGGCGAACTCACCGCGCAAGCACACAGTTCGGTAGAGTTCATCGAGAAGGCATCGGGGATCAAGTCGCGATACGTCATCAACAAGTCCGGGATTCTCGACCCCGACCGGATGACGCCGCTTATTCCGGAGCGCGGCAACGATGAGCCATCCATCATGTGCGAGATGGCAGTAGCAGCCGCTCGTGACGCAATGGCGAAGGCGGGTATCGGGCCGGGCAACATCGATGGCGTGCTAGTTGCCGCATCCAACATGCAGCGCGCCTATCCGGCAATTGCAGTAGAAGTACAGGCTGCTCTGGGTATTGCCGGCTACGCCTTCGACATGAACGTGGCCTGCTCGTCCGCAACCTTCGGCATTCAACAGGCCGCAGACAGTATCCGCAGCGGCAGTGCGAACTGTATTCTTATGGTGAACCCGGAGATATGTACCGGGCATCTGAATTTCCGGGACAGGGATTCACATTTCATTTTTGGCGACGTGTGTACAGCCGTCATTCTGCAGCGCGCGGATCACGCCCGCTCTGACATGCAGTTCACCCTGCTGGACAGCCGGCTGCAAACCATTTTCTCCAACAACATCCGCAATAATTTCGGCTTCCTGAACCGGGCGGACGAGCGCGGCATCGGCAACAGCGACAAGCTGTTCGTGCAGGAAGGTCGCAAGGTATTCAAGGAGGTCTGCCCCGCCGTTGTCGCGCAGATCACCGAACAGCTTGAGCGATTGTCCATCCCGACAGCGACATTGAAGCGCCTGTGGCTGCACCAGGCCAATCTGAATATGAACCAGCTGATCGCACGACGGGTTCTGGGGCACGACCCCGACGAGCAACAGGCACCGGTCATTCTCGACGAATACGCCAACACCAGCTCAGCGGGCTCAATCATCGCACTGCATAGGCATCACGCTGATTTTGAGCCCGGCGATACCGGCGTACTGTGTTCCTTCGGCGCCGGCTACAGTATCGGCAGCGTCATCCTGCAATGCCGATGAGAGAAGGACTCACCACAGGCCAGCAACTGGTGGGCCGCTAAGACAGTTCCTTCAGAATACCGAGAAGCGTGGCACATTCGTCCTCCGAACCAATACTGATACGCAGGAAGCGGTCTATCCGCGGTCGGGAGAAATGCCGGACCAGAATGCCGCGTTCGCGCAACCCGCCAAACAGCGCGGCCGCATCGCCACCGGGCGGTGATACCAGCAGGAAATTTGCAGCTGACGGCAGCACCTCGTAACCGAGGCCCGATAGAGCAGCCGCAAGCTGTTGCCGAGACGCCATAACGCGGGCCCGGCATTCCTGAAAATAGGCCTCATCCTGGTATGCAGCCAGAGCACCGCGCTGCGCGAAGACGTCAAGCGGGTAGGAGTTGAAAGAATTCTTGACCCTCAACAAGGCCTCGACAAGTTCTGCCTGGGCGAAGGCAAAGCCGACGCGCAGTCCCGCCAGAGATCGCGATTTTGACAGGGTCTGCACTACCACCAGATTCGGAAAATCCCGAATCAGGGGGATTGCAGATTCCGCGCCGAAATCGACGTAGGCCTCATCAACGACAACCACCGAGTCGGGATGACCGAGCAGCACCCGGCGGATCTCCGACAGCGGCAAGGGGCAACCCGTTGGGGCATTCGGGTTGGGAAAGATGATGCCGCCGTTGTCCCGCGGAATCGCACCGACATCAATACGGAAATCCTCTGTCAGCGGCAGAGTCTCGTAATCGATATCGTAAAGCGCGCACCAGACAGGATAGAAACTGTAGGTAATATCGGGAAATACCAGAGGGCGTTGCTGTTTCAGAAGGCCCAGAAAAACATGCGCCAACACTTCATCAGATCCATTGCCGGGAAACACCTGCGATGGATCGATTCCGTGATACGCCGCGACAGCGTGTCTCAGTGTATCTGACTCGGGGTTCGGGTAGCGTCGCAGTTCATCGCCCTCGACCTGCCGGATAGCCTGCAAGACCTGCGGCGAGGGGGGGTAAGGACACTCATTGGTGTTCAGCTTGATCAGGGTTTCGCGCGGTTGCTCGCCCGGTACGTAGGGGACAAGCCTGCGTGCAGTATCACTCCAGAAGCGGCTCATGCCCTGTTCTCATCCTCGGGGTCATGCTTGCCCTGTATGTGGGCTCTCAGCTCTGATGGCTCCATATGACGCACGTCCAACCCGCGGGCCAGGTAGATCACCTGCTCGGCCACATTACTGGCATGATCACCCACGCGCTCGAGAGCACGAAGGGCCCACATCTCATTCAGCACCGGGCCGATATTGTGCGAGTCCTCCATCATGAAGGTGACGAGGCTGCGCATTGCCGAGGCATACTCTGAATCCACGGTATCATCATCCACCACCACATCTACGGCGGTGATTTCATCCTGGCGGGCAAATGAATCAAGTGCACTGCGAAGCATGAGCCCGACGTGTCGCCCGATCTGCCGGACCTCGGTGGAGCCGCTGCGAGACTGTGCCTGCTCGGACAGCGTGATGGCCTGGCGTGCAATCTTGGTGGCTTCGTCACCGATACGCTCGAGATCCGTCGTGACCTTTGCCACAGCGATAACAAGGCGCAGGTCGCTCGCTGCGGGCTGGCGCCTGGCGAGAATGTGCGAACATTCCTCGTCGATCTTGACCTGCATAATATTCACTTCTTCATCACCGGCGATCACCTCAGCGGCCTGTCCGCTGTCACGCGTCAGCAGCGCCTCCACCGCAAGCGCGACCTGGGACTCCACGCGTCCACCCATCTCCAGCAGGTGGTTCTTGACCGCCTCCAGCTCCGCGTTGAACTGGCCAGAAATATGTTGTTTGAACGAGTCTCTCTGCACCGCGCCTTTCCCCCGATCGTCTCCGACCATTGACCGAACGTTTGACCGTGCCTTCGAACGCCCTATCTTTGACTGTCGTACCTTTGACTATAGAGTTTTGATGAATCTACCGCGCCATCCGTCAGTCTATACGCTTTCGTGACATTCCCCAATGCACGACGATGAAATTAACCGAATGCAATCCCGCGGAGAACTAATACGCCGAAAATGACAGGGAGAAGGTGCTGCCTTTGCCCGGCTGACTCTGAATGTTCAAAGTAGCGCCATGTGACGCCGCCACATGCTTGACGATGGCAAGCCCGAGGCCAGTGCCCCCCGTCTGCGAGGACCGGCTCTCGTCTACCCGGTAGAAGCGCTCCGTGAGTCTGGGGATGTGTTCCTCCTGAATGCCTACGCCATGATCAATCACCGCCAGTGTCACGGTTTCACCATCGCCTGCCCAGCGTACCTTAACAACGGTGTCATCAGGACTGTACTTTATTGCGTTCAGCACCAGATTCGAGACCGCACTGTGCAGTTCCTGATAATCGCCATACACCGCCTCCTGGGATTCGATTTCCAGCGCAACGGCACGCTGCGGATGGGATTGCGACAACTCCTCGTGCAACTCCTCAAGCAGCGACACCATATCGATCTTTACGGTCTTCTTCTGGCTGCGCTCGCTCTCGATCCGGGACAACCAGAGGAGGTCGTGCAACAGACTTTCCATGCGCCGTATCTGCAGCTCCATCTGCTGCAGGGGCCGGTGAAAACGCGCGTCGATGTGATCGCTATTGTCGAGCATCGTGTCCAGGTAGCCCTTGAACACAGTCAACGGCGTGCGCAGCTCGTGTGAGACATTGCCGACAAAATCCCTGCGCATCTGCTCGGTTTCCTGCAGGCGCGTTATGTCGCGAACGAACAGGAGAAAATCGCCGTCGGCAAAGGGCGTGATCTCCATTTGAAGGTGCCTCACTCTGCCCCCTTTCATGCGCACCAGCAGCGGCTCGCGAAAATCACGGGCAAGAAAATAGTCGTGGAACTCCGGCAGCCTGACCAGGTTGAGAATCAGCTGCCCGCGGTCGCGGGGATACTCCAGCTGCAGCAGCCGGTGCGCGGCCGTATTACTCCATTCGATGGCACCGCGGTGCGTGAGGATTACCACCCCGTCACGCATCGAGGCAAAAGATTCCTGCAGATAGTCGACGGTCGACTGCAGACGCAGCCTCGCCTCGCGGTTCTCTCTCTGCAGCCGATATATCGTTGAGTAGATAACGCCCCATAGGCCAGAGCTTTCCGGCGGCAACTGATCGGGGTGCTCGAGCCAGCGTCGCATTCGCCAGATCTGCAGTAGCCAGACCAGGCTGACCAGGCCTAAGCCTACCGCCAACGCCTCAAGCGGGAAGCCAAGCACCCATCCCACGGCCAGGGAACCCAGCAGCAGAGACAGCAGCTTGCGAAGTTCACTGCGCCAGCTACGATCCAGATTCACCCGGCAGGAGCCCCCCGGGATGAAAAGCGATAGCCGGTGCCTCGAACCGTCTGTATCAGCCCGCTGTAGTCCAGACCGTAGGCCTGAAGAGCCTTGCGTAGTCGCCGTATATGCACGTCCACGGTGCGCTCCTCGACATAGACATTGGCACCCCAGACCTGGTCCAGCAGCTGATTTCGTGTGTAGGCGCGCTCCGGGTGCGACATGAAAAACTGCAGAAGGTTGAATTCGGTCGGGCCCATGTCCAGCGGCGCCTCGTTGAGATAAACCCGGCGACTTTTGCCGTCGAGTACGAGCTGTGAGACCTGCATGCGGTCGGTATTTTCGGCGCTGGATGATCGCCGCATCAGCGCCCGGATGCGCGCTATGAGTTCCCGCGGCGCGAAGGGCTTGGTGATGTAGTCATCGGCACCCACGTCGAGTCCCTGAATGACGTTATCCTCCGCCGTCTTTGCGGTCAGCATGATGACCGGCAGCTCGCGGGTTGCCTCTTCCCGCTTGAGCCGGCGCAGCAATTCCAGGCCGCTGCCGCCCGGCAGCATCCAGTCCAGCAGTATGATGTCGGGGCGCTGGTCCACAACAATCGCATGGGCATCCAGGATGTTATCTGCCTCGAGGCATTTGAAATCGACAATTTCCAGTGCCATTCGCAGCATGTCGCGGATTGCGAACTCATCGTCAACCACCAAAACCGTTCGTTCAGTCATGCGTAAATCGTCCGACAGCTCCAGAGTGAAGGATGGTGCAGACAGTTTATGACAATAGCATGACATAACGGCGAAACATCAGGGATCAGGCGCTAAAACCAGCCAAACAGGCCCCGGCGCCTGCGCAGTGAGGACTCGCATGACGCCAGCTGTTCACCATAGATCGCGGCGCGATCGGCCACTTTTTTCGCGACAGCCTGCAACCAGGTCTTGTTGCGGTACGTGCCGCGGTTATAGCCACCGTGGCCCTCGTGATACGCCAGATACAGGCGATAGGCATCTGTTTTCGGGATTTTGCTGCGGACAAAGGACTGGTGGTTATACCAGGCGACAAAGTCCACCGCGTCATCAAAATGCGCGCGACTGGCCCGGTATCTGCCGGCACTGTGCTTGTAGGCGTCCCACGTAGACGTCAGGGCCTGGCTGTAGCCATAGGAATCAGAGGGCCGAGGGCCCGGGATCACCCAGAGAATTTTTCTGCGCGGCGGCCTGGCACGGGCCACAAAACGGGACTCCTGGTGCATGAAGGCCATGAAGATAGCGATATCCCCGCCCCACGTCTTTTGCGCTGCGCGCGCGTCGCCATACCAGCCACTTTTCTCCTGGAAAATAGAACAGACGTTATCGAGGTTACGCGGGGAGGACGTGGTGCAGCCAGCTACGCAGAGCGTCAGGAGCAAAAAAACAGGCCGGGCGGAGAGGGTCAGCAAGCCACCCCCTCGTCGCGCAGTCGTGCCAGCAGGGCGGACTCGTCAATGACGGTAACCCCGAGCGTTTCGGCACGCGCCAGCTTACTGCCTGCGCCTGGCCCCGCCACCAGCACTGAGGTCTTTGCTGACACGCTTCCCGCGACACGGGCACCCAGCGCCTGCAGAGCAGCGGTGGCTTCATCGCGAGTCAGTCTTTCCAGCTTGCCGGTGACGACCCAGGTTTCTCCCGCCAGAGGACCCGCTGCGCCCACGTCCGCAGCACTGGTCGGGGCATGCTCTGGCCAGTGCACACCCGCCTGGCGAAGCTTTGATACCACCGTCATTGCCGAGGGTGAATCGAAAAACTGCCGTAGATGATCCGCCACCACGGGTCCCACGTCGTCAACCTCCTGAAGGCGCTCGTCGTCCGCCGCGGCGAGATCCTGCCAGTTGCCAAAGTGGGCTGCCAGACTGCGCGCCGTGGCCTCCCCTACTTCGCGGACACCAAGGGCAAACAGAAATCGCCCCAGTGTCGTGGCTTTGCTGGCTTCCAACGCTGCGAGCAGATTGTCAGCGCTCTTTTCACCCATGCGTTCAAGCACCAGCAGTTGTTCACGGCGCAGCACATACAGATCGGCTACCGTCTTCAGCAGGCCGGCATCGACCAGTTGGTCGACGAGGCGCTCTCCCAGACCATCGATATCCATCGCCCGTCGCGACGCGAAATGCCTGATCGCGGCTTTGCGCTGCGCCGGACACACCAGCCCACCGAGACAGCGCAGAATGGCGCCACCCTCCTCACGCTCTACCGGAGATTCGCAGGCGGGACAGGCTTCTGGCAGGACCACCCCGATACCTCCGCTATCAGGCGCCTTCTCGCGCACCGACACCACCTGAGGTATCACGTCTCCTGCGCGGCGCACGACGACGGTATCCCCTATCTGCACTTCAAGGCGGGCGATCTCGTTGAAATTGTGGAGCGTGGCATTACTCACCGTCACCCCGCCGACAAAAACCGGCTCCAGCCGGGCGACCGGGGTAATCGCTCCGGTGCGACCCACCTGGAATTCGACGTCCAGCAGACGCGTGGTCGCTTCCTGAGCGGGAAACTTGCGGGCAATGGCCCAGCGCGGCGCGCGGGAGACAAAGCCCAGTCTGTCCCGGAGGGCAAGATCGTTGACCTTGTAGACAATACCGTCGATGTCGTAGGGCAGGTCGTCGCGTCGCTGCGCCAGTTCACGGTAATAGGCAAGGCAGCCCTCGAGGCCTTTTACGGTGACAGACTCCGTACTGACGCGGAGCCCCCAGTCGGCCAGCCTGCGCATGATCTTTTCATGGCTATCGGGCAGCGCGCCGTCCTCCACATGACCCACGCCATAGCAGCACATCTGCAGCGGTCGGGTTGCCGTCACCCTGGGGTCAAGCTGTCGCAGACTGCCCGCAGCGGCGTTGCGCGGATTAACGAAGGGCCTGTCACCGCGTTCGCGGGCTGCCGCGTTCAGCGATTCGAAGCTGTTGTGCAGCATATAGATTTCACCCCGCACCTCGAGCCTGCCGGGGTAACCCTCGCCGCGCAGGCGCAGGGGAATAGAGCGCACGGTGCGCACGTTGAGCGTGATGTCTTCACCCGTGGTGCCGTCGCCGCGAGTCGCCGCACGAACCAGGCTGCCATTCTCGTACAGCACGCTGACCGCCACGCCGTCCAGCTTGGGTTCACAAACGTACTCGATGTCCGGATCGCCCGCCTCGAGTCGTTCCAGCACCCGGGCATGAAAGCGCGCCAGTTCCTCATCATCGAAGGCGTTTTCCAGCGACAGCATCGGCATGTCGTGGCGAACTTCGGCGAACGCGGCAAGGGGTGCCGCGCCGACCCGCTGGGTGGGCGAATCAGGACGCTGCAGTTCGGGGTGATCGGATTCGAGCTGCTGAAGTTCCCTCAGGGCACCGTCGTACTCCGCGTCGGTGGCCGTTGGCTGATCGAGAACGTAATACTCGTGGTTCCATTGTTCGAGGCGTTTACGCAGCGCCTCTGCCCGCGCCGGGGCCTCGGAAGACCGACTCACTGCGGGCTCAGCGACCGCGCGCCAGCATCCGCCTTTCGAGTTCGCGGATCTGCTGACGGCTGTGTTCCAGTGTCTGGGGCGTTACCACACTGCGACTCTCATCCAGCACGCTGCCGCCGAGATTGCGCGCCACGGCCTGCGCAGTCTCCAGCATATAGTCAAAGGCCTTCATCATGTCTTGCGGTCCCGGCAGCGTGACAAAGAACAGCAATCCCTGCGTGTTCAGCGCGGCCATCCGATCAATATCGAACACGCCGGGCTGCATCATGTTTGCGACGCTGAACTGTATCGGCCCGCGCCCCGCCGCCTGCTCGTGGCGGTGGAAAAAATCCATATCGCCGAAGCGCAGATCGCAGGCGAGAAGAATGTGCATGATATCTTCTCCCCTGAAGCCAGCAGGGTCGTTGGCTACCACATGCAGCATGAACACCTCGGGATCTGGGTCCCTGGGCAGGCGTCCTTCTTCCTCAGGCTCGTCTTCCGTCGACTCGGGAGGCAGGTCATCAAGCCAGTCGAGGTTCGCCGGCTCCTGCCGATCACCACGCAAGCCGCTGACCAGTCCATCGTCCTGCGCCAGTTTTCCAGACGATTCCCTGGCGGACCCTGTGTCCCCTGCGCCCATGACCGGATCTGTGACGGCAGCGGCATCGCTTTCGGACGTCCGCTGCCGCGAGGACGGGGCCGACGCAGCCCGCCTCGGCGCAGTACTGCCTTGTGTGTCCTTGATTTCCACCCGCGCCACTTCCTCGGAATGCTCACGGGCAGCACGCATGAGGTCCTCACGCCGAAGCACGCGAGCACCACCGTTGGGCAGTTCACGCTGCACTGACGGATGCTCATGAGGCTCGCCGTCGGGCGCATCATCTGTGCGCGCAATTTTCACGCGCAAACGCTCGCGGCGTTCAGTGCGAACGCGGCGCCAGGCATCCACGAGCACGGCCGCAATCAGCAGAACGCCGATAATGACCATCCAGTCCCGAATTGTTAGATCCATGATTCCGCGTCCGGCCTGTGTCAACTCGCCGCAAGTTCAGCGGCTTCTTCAACGTCCACAGAAACCAGACGCGACACACCGGGTTCGTGCATGGTGACACCCAGTAACTGGTCCGCCATTTCCATGGTGATCTTGTTGTGCGTGATGAAGATGAACTGCACCTTGTCCGACATCTGTTTCACCATCCGAGCATAACGTTCTGTGTTGGCATCATCCAGTGGCGCATCAACCTCGTCGAGCATGCAGAAAGGCGCGGGGTTGAGCTGGAATATCGAGAAGACCAGCGCAATCGCGGTCAGTGCCTTCTCGCCACCGGAGAGAAGGTGGATCGTACTGTTCTTCTTGCCCGGGGGCCTCGCCATGATGGATATACCGGTGTCCAGGAGGTCATCCCCGGTCATTTCCAGCGACGCGCTGCCACCACCGAACACCCGGGGGAAAAGGTCCTGCAAGCCGGCGTTCACTTTCTCGAAGGTGTCCTGAAAGCGGCTGCGGGTTTCCCGATCAATCTTCCGAATTGCCGACTCAAGTGTATCAAGCGCGCTGACCAGGTCCTCGTTCTGCGCGTCAAGATACTGCTTGCGCTCCGACTGCTGGCTGTATTCATCGATAGCCGCAAGGTTAATTGATCCCAGGCGAGCGATTCGAGCCGCCACTTTCTCAAGCTGATGTTGCCAGCTTTCGCTATCGGCATCTGCCGGCGTGCTCTCCAGCACGTCCTGCGGCGTGCGCTCCATCTCACTGAGTTGGCGCTCTACGACCTGCTGCTGTACCTGAAGCGTCTGCCGCTGCAGTCGCTCCTGTTCAAGGGCAGCACGGGCGCTGGCGGATCGCTGCTCAATGGCGGCCCGCTGCTGTTCGGCTTCGCGCAGCCGCTGCTCCACGTCCGCCACCTGCTGCCGCGCAGAACCAAGATCCGCCTCCGAGGCAAGCCGGAGCTCCAGCTGCCGCTCCAGTTCCTCGCGCAGCGCCTCGACCGGTGACTCCGTATCGGCCAGACCTGCATCAAGCTGCATCTGCCTTTCCGTCAGCTGCGCCACCTGCGCTTCGGTGCGATCAATAGAGCTGCGGATGGTTTCGATCTGTGTCTGCAGACCACGCCGGCGCATCGCAGCCTGACTTGCGGCGTCGCGGTCATGACGCGCCTGCTGGCGTGCCTGGTCGAGCTGTGTCCGGGTTTCATCGCGCGCGGACAGCAGTGTCTCGCGCTCCCCGGAGTCGGCCTCAAGCTGCTCAATCGCCTCGGCGAGAATCTGTCGCGCCTCGGCCAGCGACGCCTGCTCTGCAGCAAACTGCGCGCGTGCATCTTCTATATCGCGAGCAATACCATCGCGCCGCGCCTGAATCTGTTCCTGGCGCGCCTCCTGCGCCTTGAGTCGCGCGGCGATATCCGCACTGCGACGCGTTGCGGCCTGAAGCTCGCGCTGTACATCCTGACGTTGCGTCTCCACCGAGCGCAGCGCATCTTCCCGCGATGCAAGGCCCTCGCTCAGCGACCGGGTCCGCAATTCCAGCCCGTCAATTGACTCGGCCAGCGCATCGAGCTCCTGCTTGCGTCGCAGAACGCCACCCGCCGGGTCATCGCCTCCGGAGAGAGACAACCAGTTGGCACCCATCCACAGGCCATCCGGCGTGATCACAGATTCATGCGCCGCAAGCGACCCGCGCATCGCATGCGCATCGTCGGCATGCGCCGCCGTGCGGACGTGCAGCAACAGGCTCCCGAGCCAGCCATCGCTGCTGACCCGGGATGCCAGACTGCCGGCAGGACCGGCACCCTCATCCCCGCTCTCCACCAGCGCCAGAGCACCCTGTTCGAAGCCCGCGGCCGCACCCGCAAGTGACTCGATGCTGTCGACGCAAACGGCCTGCAGATAACTGCCAAGCACGGTTTCCACAGCCCGCTGCCACTCGTCTTCTACCGTCATGCGTGACAGTAAGCGTGGGGCATCCTGGAGTCCGTTGCGGGACAGCCAGTCGGCAAACCCCTCGCTGCTGTCCTCACTTGCCGCCTGCTGCAGAGCCTCCAGCGACGCACGACGGCCACGCAATTGCTGCAGCTCCGAGCGAGCTTCATCGAGCTGCGCCGCCTGGGCGGTACTCTCCTCGCGTGTCCTGGAAACGCTATCGGCGAGGGAGTCGGCCTGCTGCTCGTACTCGCCGATCACCAGCTCCGCCTCTGTCAGTTCTTCACGCATCAGTGAGGGGTCGTCCTCACCCTCTTGCGGCGCAAGATTCTGCTGTTCCCCGGCGAGCTGCTCCACCCGCGTCTGCAGGCGCTTCAGCGCGTGCTCAAGATGCTGAATGCGCGACTGCTGGACTTCCGCGCGCTGGCGGGGCTCGGCGGCGCGTTGGTTGAACTCGTCCCAGCGCTGCTGCCAGTTCTGCATGCCCTCTTCCGCGCGCGCGAGAAGCTCGGCTGATTCTTCATCTTTTGCCACCAGCAATTCCGATTCCGGCTCCAGCGACGCCAGCTCTTCCTGCCAGGCCTCCAGACGGGTGCGATCCTCGCCGAGATGCGACAGCGCCTGCTCAAGGTTGGTCGCCGTCTGATTACGATCCTCGCGCAGCTGTCGGCTGCGCTCCTGCTGGTGCTGTATGCTCTGCTCGATCCGGGAAACCTCTGCGCCCAGCGCGTAGTAGCGTCCCTGAACTTCATTCAGGATATCGCTGCGTTCAACCTGGGTCTGCCGCTGCTTCTCGATGGCGGTTGCCAGCTGCTGATGCTCCGCAAGAACCGCCTCCAGCTGGACTTCGAGTTCACCCACGCGGTGTGCACTGCCCTGCAGCTGTTCTGTCAGCTTGCGCCACTCCAGTGCCTGAAGCTCTGCCTTGAGGCGCCGCTCTTCCTCCCGGTACTCCCGGTATTTTTCCGCCGCCTGCGCCTGACGCTGCAGATGCTGCAGCTGGCGCTCGAGTTCATCACGCAGATCGGTCAGACGCTCAAGATTTTCGAGGGTTCGCCGCATGCGCGATTCGGTTTCGCGGCGACGCTCCTTGTATTTGGAAATGCCCGCCGCCTCCTCGATGAAGATCCGCAGTTCTTCGGGCCTGGACTCGATCAGGCGCGAAATCATGCCCTGCTCGATGATGGCGTAGCTGCGCGGGCCCAGACCCGTGCCAAGAAAAATATCAGTGATATCACGGCGACGGCAGCGCGTGCCATTGAGAAAGTATTCTGATTGTCCCTCGCGACTGACCAGTCGCCGCGTGGAAATCTCGGCGTAGCTGGCGTACTCGCCCCTGATGCCACCATCGCTGTTGTCAAATACCAGCTCGATGGATGCCTGCCCCACAGGCTGACGGTTTACCGAACCGTTGAATATGACATCTGTCATGGATTCGCCGCGAAGGTTCTTGGCGGAACTCTCCCCCATCACCCAGCGCACAGCGTCGATAACATTGGACTTGCCGCAGCCGTTGGGGCCGACGACCGCACACATATTGCTGGGCAGACTGACGGTCGTCGGATCGACAAAGGATTTAAAGCCGGCAAGCTTGATGGACTTCAATCGCATAGGACGTTAGCTATACTTCCCAACTGATTGTTTTTTAAAGGACTTATGCGTCGTATGCGAGAGGTGACGCTGAGACTTTGTAGTGTATCCCGTTTCCACGGGAAGGACTACGCCAGCGAGGAATAAACCCGGGGCCGACAACCCCGGGACGACCCGTTGATCAGCGCCCGGTCGGTGACAGCTCAACAGCGATGGGGGCCCCATCGCCGGTCGCGGTAAGCGGCTCGGACACCCCGGTGAAGCTGGCATTTTCCGCGCCCGGCGCACCATCAGGGGATACCTGCACGAATACGCGCAGGCTGCCGGCGCCCGCCAGTGTCTGTCCGGCCATGGAGTTGCTGTCGTCGAGGCGCACCGTGGCGGGCAGATCGGCGCCACGCAGCCGCTGTACGGCTATCGGCATGCGCGACTGGGATTCGGCCCCCCGCGCAAGGACAAACACGGTATCGGCATCTGCAATGTTCCCACCGACTGGCCGCTCGATCCGCACAAGTAACGCCACGCCACCATCGCCAGGAGTCTCGCTTGCACCGGCGGTGTCATCCGCCCTCCCGGTCGGCGCGACTGGCGCCACCTCATCCCCACCGAGACGACTGCGCGCCGTGGCGATGACATCATCCAGCATTTCTGCACCGGGCGAGCCTGGATCTTCAATCTCCCGCAGCCGCTGCCAGTAATTGATAGCAGCGCGGAACTGCGACTGCTCAAATGCCGCCATACCCAACAGACCGAGCGCCGTGCGCTGCATTGGATCAATGGACAATGCACGCTCGGCCAGAAGCTGTGCATCCGGGGTGAGCCTGCGACCCGCCGTCAGGTAGCTGGCCTGGGCAGCCATGGCCGCGGCGCGCGAGTCCGTGGGTGCCTTTTCAGCCAGCGTGCGATACGCCTGTTCCGCCTCCGGGTAGTTTTCACGGGACATGTAATAACGCCCGAGCAGCGCGAGGTAACCCTGATTGTCCGGCCGCGCATCAAGACGGGATTCGATGGTTTTCATCAGTGCGTCGATGTCGACATCAGCTGTATTCTCGTCAAGCGCAGTGAGGCGTTGACTGATAGCAACATCGCCGGCAGAGCCCAGTTGCCAATAAAGCACTGCCGCGGTGATGACGACGGGAATCCAGAGCAGAAGGGGGGGGAGACGTCGGGCGGCGCCAGTTACGCCCAGGTGATTCCGCGTCGAGCTCTCCTGATCCTCTGCCGGCATGTCCTCAAGCATGCGCAGCCGCGCATCCTCGACCAGCGTGTCGTCACCGTCCCTTTCGAGCTCTTGAAGGCGCAGTGCGTACCAGTCCATATTCGCTTCGGATACCTCGCGCACACGACCGCGCCGGCCAGGTCGAAGAACAAACAGGGCTGCCAGCGCCAGCAGAATGACGCAGCCGGTAACAAAAAGGGTCATCGCCGCTGTTCCGCCCGCGCCGCCAGCAATTTGTCGAGGCGCGCACGCTCGCCTTCTGTCAGCTGATCATCTCGTTCCCGGGAGCGACCGCGTAGTGCAAGGAAGGCAAACAGGCCACCGATGACCAGGAAAGCGAGAGGCCCAAGCCAAAGGACTGCAGTCTTGGCATCAAACCCCGGCCGATAGCGCACAAATTCACCGTAACGGTTCACCATATCCTGCAGGATTTCCCTGTCGCTGGCGCCCGCCTCCAGCTGTCGGTACAGCAGCTTGCGGAGGTCCTCGGAAATCGGCGCGTTGGAATCTGCAATGTTCTGGTTCTGACATTTTGGACAGCGCAGTTCCTGACTGAGGTCGTGGTAGCGCTCCTCCAGTTGAGGATCACTGAACTCATAGGTCTCGATAACGGCGAAAGCCGGCCACACCAGAAGCAGCAACAGGACACCCAGATAACGACGGCGCAAAATCATGGGCTTGTCTCCCCGCGCATTTCCCGATAGATGGGCTCCAGACGCCCCTTCCACAAACGCTCATCAATAACGCCCACATGCCGATATCGGACAAAGCCCTCGGCATCGACAAAATAGGTCTCTGGCGCGCCATACACGCCAAGATCAAGCCCGAGGGTGCCTTCCCGATCGACGATGTTGGCGAGGTAGGGATCGCCCAGATCGCGCAACCACTTCTGTGCCGCGGCGGAGTCGTCCTTATAATTGATGCCGTAGATTGCCACGCCCTCCTGCGCCAGCTGCTGTAGATAAGGATGCTCTACCCGACAGGCAACACACCAGGTCGCCCATACATTGAAAAGCGCTGGCTCACCGGTCACGTCTGACTCTCGCAGTGTACGGTCCTCACCCAGCGAGGGCAGGGAAAACGTCGGCAGCGGCCGGTTGATCAATGCGGACGGTAGCTCCTGGGGGTCGAGAGACAGGCCACGCATCAGAAACAGTGAGAGAACAACAAACAGCCCCAGGGGGATGAACAGCTTCAGCCTACGCGGCATATCCTGCTCCTGGCACGTCGCTGGACGCAGTGACGCGCTGACGGCGATAGCGCCGGTCTGCCACCGTTGTAAATCCTCCCAGCGCTATAAAGATGGCGCCGAGCCAGATCCAGCGGATCATAGGCTTGTAGTGAAGGCGGATAGCCCAGCCGCCACCATCACCCACGGGCTCGCCCATAGCGATAAACAGATCGCGGAACAGGCCCGCATCAATCGCGGCTTCCGTCATAACAGACCCGCTGGCCAGGTAACGACGTTTCTGGGGTGCCAGGCTGGCGATCAGCCCGCCGTCTTCCAGAACAGTAAAACGCGCCTCATCAGCCACAAAATTGGCGCCACGCACCTGTGCCAGATCCTCAAAGCGGAAGGTGTAGCCCGCGAGCACCTGCACATCGCCAGGCTGCATCTTGATATCGCGCTCTTCAGTGTACTGCGTGGTCGCCACGACACCGACAACCATCATCGCAAAGCCGAGATGGGCGAGGAACATACCCCAGTAGCTCGGCGTGAGGCGTCGCAGGCCGCGACCAACGCTGGCAGCCGTACGCACGCGGTTATACAGATCTCGCAGCATCCCCAGCACAATCCAGGCAGCCAGCACGATCGCCAGCGACACCCATACGTTGTAGTCGCCGCCGGCGAAAAGTGGCAACACAATGCCCAATGCGATAGCGGCAACCGCCGGAACGAGCAGCTCTGCCCGCCAGCGCGCCGCGCTATCCTTTTTCCAGCGCGACAGCGGGCCAATGCCCATGAAGGGAATCAGCACGGCCATCAATGGCACGAAAATAGCGTTGAAGTACGGCGGACCGACGGAGTACTTGCCCTGGCCCAGAGCGTCCATGATAAGGGGGAACAGCGTCCCGAACAGTACGGACACCGTAGAGACCACAAATACCACGTTGTTCACCAGCAGCAGGGTCTCCCGCGACAGCCAGGCAAAGCTGATACGACTGCCCACCGACGGTGCTCGAAAAGCGTAAAGCGTCAGCGAGCCGCCGACAACAAGCCCGAGAAAGATCAGAATAAACAGACCACGAGCCGGGTCTGTCGCAAAGGCATGCACCGAAGTAAGGACGCCAGACCGCACGAGGAAGGTCCCCAGCAGACTCAGCGAAAATGCAAAGATAGCCAGCAAGACGGTCCAGCTCTTGAACAGACCGCGCTTTTCCGTGACTGCTAACGAGTGGATCAATGCCGTGCCAGCCAGCCAGGGCAGAAACGAGGCATTTTCGACGGGATCCCAGAACCACCAGCCACCCCAGCCGAGTTCATAGTAGGCCCACCAGCTCCCGAGCATGATGCCCAGGGACAGGAAGGCCCAGGCGACATTGGTCCAGGGCCTGGACCAGCGCGCCCAGGCCGCATCCAGACGCCCGCCGAGCAGCGCCGCAATGGCAAACGCAAAGGCAACGCTGAAGCCCACATAGCCCATATAAAGCAGCGGCGGATGGATGATGAGACCCGGGTCCTGCAGCAGTGGATTGAGGTCATTGCCATCCGCCGGAATTCCCGGCAACAGGCGCTCGAACGGGTTCGACGTAAACAGGGAAAACGACAGGAAGCCGACAGCGATAAGCCCCATCACTGAGAGAACCCTTGCCAGGACGACAGTTGGCAGCTGGGCGCTGAACACCGCTACAGCAGCCATCCAGCCACTGAGAATCAGCACCCATAACAGCAGCGATCCCTCGTGATTACCCCATACCGCGGAAAACTTGTAGATCGGCGGCAACAGGCTATTGCTGTTGGCGGCAACCACCTTCACCGAAAAATCGTCCTGCAGGAAAGCGGTGGCGAGGCAGGCAAAGCTGATGGCGCTGAACACCAGCACGCCCATCGCCAGAGACGGGGCCAGCGCCATGGACGGGGTATGCCCCCGTTGGGCGCCCCACAGGGGAATTGTGCCGAGCATCACCGCCAGGCACATTGCAAGTATGAGTGCCATATGACCGAGTTCTGGTATCACAGCGATGCCTCCTGTTTGCGACGGGCGGATGCCTCGAGCGCGTCAGCCACCTCCGGCGGCATGTAATTCTCATCATGCTTGGCAAGCACCTCTGTCGCCAGCAGCACACCATCGGCATTCAACGTTCCCGCCGCCACAGCGCCTTCACCTTCCGCAAAAAGATCCGGAAGAATACCGACATACACAACCGGCACTACCGCTTCATAGTCAGTAACCGAGAAGCGCACTTCGAGCGACTCTCTGCTGCGCTCGACACTGCCGTCAACCACCATGCCGCCGACGCGGATCGGGCGATCGAGAGGAGCGAGCCCTGCCATCACGTCAACCGGTGGGTAAAACAGGTTGATGTTGCCGCGCAATGCGTAAGCGGCCAGCCCGACGGCGAGAGAGGAAAACAGAACAACGCTGCTGACAATGACCAGACGCTGCTTACGCACGGGGTGCATTCAATGACTCCTTTTTGCTGGAAACGCCGCTGACAGCAGCCTGCGGCCCGCGGCGGGCAGCCGCGGCCGCCTCGCGCTGCTGACCACTCCGTATGGCGGCCAGCAATCGCCTGCGCCGACGATAGGGCGCTATTACCAAAAGTACGATAACAACCAGTGAGATAGCGTACGCCGACCATACATAGAGGCCATGTCCGCCCATCTCGACCAGGGCACGGAAACTGTCAAAATACATCAGTGTGTCTCACTGGCCAGTCGCTGCACCCAACCGGTTCTGCGCTCGCGCTGCAGTATCTCTGCCCGCATGTTCGCCAGCAGACAGCAGGTGAACAGTGCGTAAAAGGCGATGATGCTAAGCAGCAGTGGGTAGAGCATGCTGGGGTCGATACTGCTTTCACCGGAAAACTTGATGGATGCCGGCTGATGCAGACTGTACCACCAGTCCACGGACTTGTAGATGATGGGGATGTTTACCATTCCCACCAGGCTGAGAATCGCGCAGGCCCGGGCAGCGGCCGCCTTGTTGTCAAAGGCTTCATACAAAGCCATCACGCCGAGGTACAGAAAAAGCAGGATAAGCATGGACGTTATGCGCGCATCCCACACCCACCAGGTGCCCCAGGTCGGCTTGCCCCAGACAGCGCCCGTCAGCAGCGCAATGAAGGTCAGCGCGGCGCCAACGGGAGCTGCCGCCTGCATGGCGACATCCGCCATCTTCATTTTCCAGATCAGGCTGATGCCACCGGCAATCGCCATCACGTAGTACCCTGCGAGTGCAACCACCGCCGCCGGCACGTGTATGTAGATAATGCGATAGCTGTTGCCCTGGCGAAAATCAGGTGCAGTGAACAGCAGGCCCCAGCCCACACCAACCGTGAGCGCCAGCAAGGATATTGGCAGCAGCCAACGCAGAATGCTCCCGGACAGCCTGTACAGCCAGGGGGGCGAGCCAAACTTGTGAAAGAGTGTCCACATCAGGTCGTGATTATACTACGTGACCGTCTGTGAAAAAATTGACCTCGCGCCATAATCGTCAAAATATCAGGCATCGACACTGATCCTGAGTCCGGCACTGATCGCCAGCGGCGCCAGCGCGATGGACAGACACAGCATGGATCCGAGCAAGGCCAGAAACGGCAGCACCGGGGCGCCATCCAGCGCCCCCTGCACTGTCGCCGTCCCGAAAATCAGCACCGGCATGTAAAAGGGCAGGATAAGCAGCGAAATCAGCATGCCGCCGCGCCTGAGGCCGACGGTCAGCGCTGCACCGATACCGCCCACGAGGCTCATAACACCCGACCCGAGAAGCAGACTGACAGCGAGGGACGGCCATGCGACCACCGGCAAATCCAGCATTGCTGCAAACAGCGGGGAAACCAAAGCCAGGAGCACGCCGGTAACCAGCCAGTGCGCCGCCACATAGGCCAGGACAGACAGATAGAGTGGCTGCGGAGCAAGCAGCAGCTGTTCGAGGCTACCGTCATCAAAATCACTGCGGAAAATGCCATCTGCAGAAAGAAGATTCGACAAAAGGGCTACTATCCAGAGTATGCCCGGCGCGAATCCCGCCAGAGTCTCCGGCGCCGGCCCGATGCCGAGGGGAAACAGCGCGACCACCATGGCAAAGAACAGCAGCGGGTTGCCCACGGCCACCGGACGGCGAATGGCCAGCGTCAGCTGTCGACGCAGCAGTCGTATGCAGAATGGCAGTGCGCCGGGCGCAGTCGCCGGTATCACAGGTCAATACCCGCCTTCAGCATCAGACGTGTCACCGGGTAAACCATCGACAGCGGCTGGTGCGATGTCAGCACCACGGCACCTCCGCTCTGCGCATGGCTGACAAAAAGATCTTCCAGGGAAGCGACGCCATCGCGGTCGATCGCAGTGAATGGCTCGTCCAGCAACCACAGCGGCTGTTGCGCCAGATGCAGGCGCGCAAGGTTGACACGCCGGTGCTGGCCGGCGGAGAGCTGGTGCGAGGGCACGTCCTCGTAACCGGCGAGACCCACTTTTGCCAGCGCCGCGCAGATATCGTTGTCTCGGTAGTCACCGTGGCCGTCGACGTGCCAGGCGAGGTTCTCTCGCGGCGTCAGCAACTCCTTGACAGCGCTGAGGTGACCGATATAAAGCAGTAGTGCCTGTCTTTTTATCTCACCTTCGTAACCGTAGCGTGCAAGACCTGAAAGCACGCGCAGCAGACTTGTTTTCCCGGCTCCGTTTTCACCCTCGACCTGAAGTATTTCGCCTGACCGCAGGGAAAAATCAAGTCCAGAAAACAACTCTCGCTCCCCGCGAACCAGCGTCAGTGCGCTGCACTCCAGCAGCGGTTCATCGCTCCTGACAGGGGTACTCACCTACCTCTACACCGATACCAGGCGAATATCGTCGGCCGTCGGCGCTATCTGTTCAATGCCCGCAAAATCAAACAACTCACGGTCCGCCAACTGCGAGGGTGCTACATTGCACACGCTGCGGAATATTGTCTCCGTGCGACCCGGGTAACGCTTTTCCCAATCTGCCAGCATCCGCTTGACCTCGACACGCTGAAGATTTTCCTGAGAGCCGCACAGATTGCAGGGGATGATCGGAAATTCCCGAAAGCGTGCGTAGGCCACAAGGTCCTTTTCCTTCACGTAGGCCAGCGGGCGAATCACGACGTTGCGCCCGTCATCAGAGAGCAGTTTGGGCGGCATGGCCTTCAGACTGCCGCCAAAAAACATGTTCAGGAAAAGCGTCTCGACAATGTCATCGCGGTGATGACCAAGCGCTATCCGCGTGGCGCCGATGGATTCGGCAAAGCCGTAAAGACTGCCACGTCGCAGGCGCGAGCAGAGACCGCAGGTTGTCTTGCCCTCGGGGATAATCGATTTAACGACGCTGTAGGTATCTTTTTCCAGGATGTGATAAGGAACGCCCTGGGCGTCAAGCCAGGCGGGCAGCACCTCCTCGGGAAACCCGGGCTGCTTCTGGTCCATGTTCACGGCCACAAGCTCGAACTTCACCGGCGCGCTTTTCTGCAGTCGCAGCAGAATGTCCAGCATGGCGTAGGAATCCTTGCCGCCGGACACGCACACCATGACCTTGTCACCCTCGCCGATCATCTGATAATCGAGAATGGCGTGTGACACCTGTCGACGCAGTCGCTTCTGCAGCTTGTTGAATTCGAGTCGCTGTTTGCGGGTCAGTTCCTGCACGGCGGTGATCGCATCCTGTAGAGATAAAGCGCTGGAGTTTAACGCCGCCCGGCGCAGGGCGTCCACCGGCGTTCGATCCCGACAGTATGGATGGGGCAAAGCCAGAGCCGACGACTGTGCCTTGTGTTTTCCGGGTAATCCCCGGAAAATGAAGCATGTAAAGCATAGTATTCTTACACAATCGAAGAAGGAAAGGCCATGAAATCACCTGTCAGAGTCACCGTAACCGGCGCCGCCGGTCAGATCGGGTATTCCCTCCTGTTTCGCATCGCGTCGGGGGATATGCTGGGCGAAGATCAGCCGGTGATTCTCCAGCTTCTGGATATTGCACCGGCAATGGAAGCACTGGAAGGCGTCCGCATGGAGCTTGACGACTGCGCTTTCCCGCTTCTCGCGGGCGTTTTCTGCACAGATGACCCGAACGCCGGCTTCAAGGACGCTGACTATGCCCTCCTCGTCGGCGCGCGTCCCCGTGGCCCGGGAATGGAGCGTAAAGACCTGCTCGAAGCCAACGCCCAGATATTCTCCGTGCAGGGCAAGGCAATCAACGATCACGCCAGCCGCGACGTGAAGGTGCTGGTGGTTGGGAACCCCGCCAATACCAACGCACTGATCGCCCAGCGCAATGCGCCGGACATCGATCCGCGCAACTTCACTGCAATGATGCGTCTCGACCACAACCGCGCGATGACCCAGCTCGCTCAGAAAACCGGCACCAGCATTAATGACATCAGCCGCATGACGGTGTGGGGCAACCACTCGGCCACGCAATATCCCGATCTGTTCAACACGCAGGTTAACGGCAAGCCGGCGATGGAAGAGGTTGACGAGGTCTGGTATGCAACTACATTTATACCGACGGTGCAGCAGCGAGGCGCGGCCATTATCAAGGCGCGCGGCGCCTCATCCGCCGCTTCGGCCGCGAATGCCGCAATCGATCATATTCGGAGCTGGGCACTGGGCACGCCCGGGGATGAGTGGGTATCGATGGGCGTTTATTCCGACGGTTCCTACGACATCGCCGAGGGCCTGATCTATTCCTTCCCATGCCGCTGCACGCAGGGGAAGTGGGAGATCGTTCAGGGTCTGGACATCGGCGATTTCAGTCGCGAAAGAATGCGTGCCACTGAACAGGAGCTCAGCGAAGAGCGCGACGCCGTCAAGCACCTGCTGCCCTGAGGGAAGCGGCCAACGTGGCTGTCTCGTCTGCTCGGGCACGTAATTACCATCACGGCAATCTGCGCGCCGAATTGCTGGCGTCCGCCATTGAGCAACTGGGGAGCAGCGATACAGAAAACCTGAGCCTGCGCGCCCTTGCGCGCAGGCTGGGTGTTTCGCAGACAGCGCCCTATCGCCACTTCGCTGACAAGGAATCTCTGCTCGCCGCAATGGCGGCGGAAGGGTATCGACGACTGCTTCTGGCGCTACAGCAGGCAGAGCGCGGCGCGGGCCCCTCTCCCGATGACCAGCTCGCCGCACTGGCTCGCACTTATGTCGCCTATGCCGAGGAGAATACATCCCTGTTCAAGCTGATGTTCGGCCCTGTCGTGCAACCCGCCGAAAAATATCCTGAACTGCGAGCAGCGAGTCGGGAAACTGCAGCGGCGGTGCAGCAGATATTGCAGCGAGGCATTGATGGTGGTCTGTTTACGCAGACTGAAGACGTCCGCTATCTGACCAATGTCGCCTGGGCCAGCATACACGGCATGGCTATGCTGCGGGTAGATGCTCCCTCTCTGTTTCAGCGCCACGTAGACAGCGAACGTCAGGTGACGCTGGGCGTGCAGACCTTCATCCGCGGCATCAGCGTGGACTGTGACCGGCAGCGGGACGCGCCGGACAGCTAATCGGATTCCCGCAGCACCTGCAGCGGCGGCGTGCTCACCGACGACCGGCAGCTGACGACACCGAGTGCGCCAATCAGCAGCATCGCGCCAATAATACCGACTGGCCACAGCCACGGACTGGGTCTGTACGCCAGTTCCAGAACCCAGACCTGAAGCCCGAATGCAGACAACTCGGCACCGGCCACGGCCAGCAGACCAGCAAAAAAGCCAAGGCTGGCAAACTCAATCGCCAGAGCCCCAAGCACCAGGCCACGCCGGGCACCGAGCGCTCGCAGCAGGGCGCTTTCGCGACGACGGCTGTCCACACTTGCCTGCACGCCGGCCACCAGCACCAGCGCACCGGCGAGGAGAATGATCGCCAGCACCAGTTCCACCGCGGCCGACACCTGATTGACGATGCCACGAAGCTGCGCAATCACCACATCCATTTCAAATACCGATACGGTCGGGAACTGCCGGATGAAGGGATTGAGAAACGCCTTTTTCTCGTCCCCCAGATGAAAGCTGGTCATGAAGGTGGCGGAAAAATCCGTCAACAGCGCTGGCGGGAATACCATGAAAAAGTTTGGCTGCATGGACTGCCAGTCGAGAGTCCGGATGCTGGCGACGGTGACGTCCAGGGGGCGAGACCCCACGAGCAGACCCAGCTGGTCGCCAACGTTTAGCTGCAGACGCTCCGCGAAACCTACCTCCAGCGACACCAGCGCAGCATCCGTTTCCGGGGGCCACCAGCTACCGGCAACGAGCTCATTGCCTGTCGGAATCTCTCTCGACCAGGTGAAGTTGGCCTCACGCTGACTTCGCCCCTCCTCCTGTCCGTCACTGGAGGAAAGCTCCTCCCCGTTCACGCGCATGATGCGTCCACGAATCATTGGATACAGTGGTGCGCTGTCCACCCCCGACTGCCGCAGGCTCTGCTCCACCTGCTGGACTTCATCGGGGGCAATGTTGACAACAAAGTGATCCGGCGCATCCTCCGGCACCTGAGTTTCCCAGCTGTCAATCAGCGTTGTGCGGATGATGGTGAGAACCAGAAGCAGCAATATCGCCATGGAAAAAATCACGACCTGTAGCGCATTGGCGCTGCCCCGCCGCTGCAGGCTGGCCAGCGCCAGACGCCAGATACTGCCCGCACGCATGCCCGCAAGTCGCCCGCCGCGCAGCAGGGTCAGTGCCAGCAGGAAACCCAGCGTAACGCTGGCGGCAAGACCGGCAAGTACCGCCAGCGTCAGCAGCGCATCCCCGCTGTACCACCACATCAGACCGCTGACAGCCGTGAGGCCGATAGCGTAATCCCACAGGCTGCGGCGGCCTTCTTCCGGCATGTCGCGCCGCAGCACTCGCAGGGGACTGGCCAGACCCAGACGCCGCAGCGGCGGCCAGGCAAAGGACAGCAGACACACCAGGGCAGTAGCTGCACCCATCGCATAGGGACGCACACCCGCTGCCCCGGGTTGCAAGGGCAGGCTGTCCGCGAACACCCGGAAAGCCATGGACTGCAGCACAGCGCCGAGCAGGCAGCCCAGCAGTGTTGCCAATACGCCCAGCGCCACCAGGCTGGACCCGTAAAGCCGGTTGATGTCCCGCGAGGTCGCCCCAAGGCTCTTGAGTATAGCTACGTAGTTCGCGTGGCGCTCGCTGAACCGCCGTGCTGCCAGCGCAATAGCGACGCCCGCCAGCACCACGCCGAGACTGCCGGCGAGCAGCAAGAAACTCTCAGCGCGGGCCAGTGCTGCACCGACGCCGGGCTGCCCCTCACTCACGTCGATGAGCCGATGTCCCACGTCGAGTCTTGGCTCCAGCCATTGCGTATATGCCGCTATCGAAGACGGGTCGCCAGCGACCAGGTGCCGATAGCTGACGCGACTGCCGGGCTGCAGCACGTTGGTTGCGGCGATGTCGTCCACGTGCATGAGAACCCGCGGCCCGATATCCACAAATGATACGGAGCGATCCGGCTCGGAGCGGACAGCGCCGGTCACCCGCAGTTCGGCATCGCCGACATTCAATTCGGCGCCGGGCTCGATATCGAGCAGAGCAAACAGGCGCGAGTCGATCCAGACTTCACCCTGTGGCGGACCGCTCTCTGCCACGAGCACCTCACCAAAGGGCGCGGCGCTGACCTTCAGATCGCCGCGCAGCGGGTAGTCGCGGCTGACAGCTTTTATCGAGGCGAGTGACGATGCATCCGACTCGCTATAGACCATGGAGGTGAAGCTCAATACCCGGGCCGTACCGAGTCCGCGGGCAGCGGCTTCCCGCTGCCAGTCCTCGGGCAGTGGTTCCCTGCTCCGCACCACCAGATCAGCGGCGAGAAAGCGATTGCTCTCCTGCTCCAGTGCAGCCTGCAGGCGCGTGGTAAATGAGCTGATGCCCGCGACGACGGCCACTGCGAGCACCAGTGCCGACAGCAGAACCCCAAGCTCGCCGCCTCGCCAGTCTCTCGCCAGCATGCGTGAGGCGGTTATTGCCCAGCTATTCACGCCTCCGTCAACTCGCCGGCGGACATTTCGAGCCGACGATCACAGCGCGACGCCAGCGCTGCATCATGGGTCACCAGAACCAGCGTTGTGCCCTCCTCCCGGTTGAGCTCAAACAGCAGATCGATAACGCGCTCGCCCGTGGCCGTGTCGAGATTCCCCGTTGGCTCATCGGCAAACAGAATGCGCGGCTGCGCGGCAAAGGCGCGGGCAATCGCAACCCGCTGTTGCTCACCCCCTGACAGCTGCAGCGGATAGTGCCCGGTGCGGGCTGACAGTCCCACGCGATCGAGGAATCGGGCGGCCTGCTCCCCGGCGTCGGCCTGCCCGCGCAGTTCAAGCGGCAGCATCACATTCTCAAGGGCAGTCAGCGCCGGCAGTAGTTGAAAGGACTGAAAGACAAACCCCACTTCCCGCGCCCGCAGCTGGGCGCGACCATCTTCATCAAGACCGCTGAGCTCGGTCTCTCCGATATGAATAGTACCATCGCTGGCGTCGTCGAGCCCCGCAAGCAGTCCCAGAAGAGTGGACTTGCCAGAGCCTGACGCCCCGATGATCGCGACGCTCTGCCCCGACTTGATTTCGAGGTCGATCCCTTTCAGTATCTCCAGCTCGTCACCCGCAACGGGGACGCTTTTACGGAGATTGTGCGTCTTGATCATGTTCTCTTTCCCTTCGCGACGGGCTTACCAACAGTTCTCGTTACGTGCGCTGCTGCGCAGCGGATGCCTGATCTGCGCACTGTTCACACTGTCTGCAACAGCGGATTCGGCATCAATAAGATTACTGGTACTCGGCGATAGTATCAGTGCCGCCTACGGCATGTCGCTGCAGGAAGGCTGGGTAGCCCTGCTGGAACAGCGCCTGACCCGTGATGGCGCCGCAGTGAAAACGATCAACGCCAGCATCAGCGGCGAGACCACGGATGGCGGACGCAGAAGGTTGCCAGCGCTGCTCGAGCAGCACGAACCCGACGCCGTGATCATCGAACTCGGGGGCAACGACGGCCTGCGAGGCTACCCGGTGAAACAGATGCGTGGCAACCTTATCAGCATGGCAGAAGCAGCGCAGGAGGCCGGCGCTCTTGTTCTCATTCTACCCATGGAGATACCACCCAATTATGGTTCCCGCTACGCCACGGACTTTCGCAGCAGCTTTTCCGCGGCGGCAAAAACCACCGGCGCCAAGCTGGGTCCGTTCCTGCTTGAGGGGATCGCTACAGAGCCACGCCTGATGCAGGACGATGGCATCCATCCCACCCGCGACGCGCAGTCGATGATTGTCGACAGACTGCTGGCGGATGTCCTGAGCCTGCTGCAGGAATGAGTGAGCCAGAGCGCATTGCGCTCCAGAAGAAAGAGCGCAATGCGCTCCAGAAGTGGTTATACAGGGTCGTCTTCGGCACCGGCACGACCGCGGGAAAATGGTTTGACCTGGCCCTCATCGGCGCCATTCTGCTCAGCGTCACCGTTATCATGGCCGACTCCATTCAGGCTTACCATGAGCGCTACGGTGATCTCTTCAAGAGCATTGAGTGGGGCTTCACGCTGATCTTTACGCTGGAGTACCTGTTGCGTATCTGGATCGCACAGAACCGCCGCGCCTACGCACTCAGCGTTTACGGTGTCATCGATCTCCTGTCGATACTGCCTACTTACATTGCCTTTTTCATACCCGAGGCAGCGCCGCTGCTGATCATCCGCCTGTTGAGGGTGCTCCGCGTCTTCCGGGTATTGCGGATGCTGAGCTTTCTCAACGAGGCGAACCTGCTCGCCGGGGCCCTGAGACAATCCGCGCGGCAGATCTTCATTTTTTTCTTCATGGTCATGATGACAATGGTCATCTTCGGTTGCCTGATGTACGTCATCGAAGGACCGCAAAACGGATTCGACAACATCCCGGTGAGCGTGTACTGGGCAATTGTTACCATCACCACGGTCGGTTACGGCGACTACGTGCCGGTTACGGCTGCTGGCAGGGCCATCGCATCAGTCGGCATGCTGATCGGCTACGCGATTATTGCGGTGCCCACCGGCATCTTCACGTCAAAGCTCATGGCGCACAGCCAGCAAAAGCTGACTCTCAACTGTCCGCAATGCGCGCGCGCCGGACACGAGCCGGACGCCAGGCACTGCAGGTTCTGCGGTGCCGCGCTGCATGAAGATGAGGAAAAAGGGGATAAGAGTGCGAACGTGGCTAAAGCGAAAAAAGCAGAAAAAGCGGCGAAAGAGTCTGACTGATTTGCCGCAGTCTTTACGCTATAATAGCGGGTTATCGCGATAATTTCTGGATCGTCATGCCACGCAATATCTTCAGTCACCGCCGCTACTGGGCCGAGTGCTTCGGCACCGCACCCGAACTCCCCATGTCGCGAGAGGAAATGAATGCCCTGGGATGGGACAGCTGCGACATCATTATCGTTACCGGAGATGCCTACGTCGATCATCCCAGCTTCGGTATGGCGGTCATCGGCCGTCTGCTTGAGGCGCAGGGGTTCCGCGTCGGCATCATCGCCCAGCCTGACTGGACCAGCGCCGAGCCCTTCACCGTACTGGGCAGACCCAACCTGTTCTTCGGCATTGCCGCCGGCAACATGGATTCCATGATCAATCGCTACACTGCCGACCGCAAACGGCGCAACGACGATGCCTACACACCGGGCAACGAAGGCGGTCGGCGACCCGACCGCGCGGTCGTGGTCTACAGCCAACGGGTGCGCGAGGCCTTCCGGGACGTGCCGCTGGTGATAGGGAGCATTGAGGCCAGTCTGCGCCGTATCGCCCACTACGACTACTGGAGTGACAAGGTTCGCCGCTCTATTCTTCTCGACAGCCGCGCCGACCTGCTGCTTTACGGCAACGCCGAGCGCGCCATCGTCGACGTCGCGCATCGCCTTGCCGCTGGCGAGAACATTCGCGACATTCGCGACCTCCGCGGAACAGCCTTCGTCTGCAAGCAGACACCGGGCGACTATCGCGTAATCGACTCCACCCACATTGATATCGTCGGCCCGGTCAGTGATCCGATCAACCCCTACATCGATACGCGAACCGAGGCATGTAGCACTGCGGACCCGGACAGCGCAGGGCAGAACGGTGAGCAGGCAGAGATCAGCACGGTGCGCTTTCTCGACCGGGAAGATGATTCGCGTCCGGCGGTGATCCGGATACCCGCCTATGAACAGGTAAAGGAAGATCGCGCACTATACGCGCACGCTTCACGCATCCTGCACAAGGAAACCAATCCGCATAACGCCCGGCCACTGGTGCAGCGCCATGGCGATCGCGATGTATGGCTGAACGCACCGCCGATACCGCTGAGCACAGATGAGCTCGACGGCGTATTTGAGCTGCCCTACACCCGCAAGCCACACCGCGCCTATCGCGATGCCGTCATACCCGCCTTCGACATGATCCGGCACTCAGTCAACATCATGCGCGGCTGTTTTGGCGGCTGCACCTTCTGCTCTATCACCGAGCACGAGGGTCGTATTATCCAGAATCGTTCGGAGGACTCCATCGTGCGCGAGGTGGAGGCCATTCGTGACAGCTCACCGGGCTTTACCGGCGTCATTTCCGATCTGGGCGGGCCCACGGCAAACATGTGGCGGCTTGCCTGCAAGAGCAGCGAGGTCGAGGCGGCCTGTCGCAAGTTGAGCTGTGTGTATCCCGGCATCTGCAAGAACCTCAACACAGACCAGACGCCGCTGATACATCTGTACCGCCGGGTGCGAGAGCTCCCCGGCATCAAGAAAGTTCTCATCGCATCTGGCCTGCGCTATGACATTGCCGTGGAAACGCCGGCGTATGTTGAGGAGCTTGTTACTCACCACGTGGGCGGCTACCTGAAAATTGCACCGGAGCACACGGAAGATGGCCCCTTGTCAAAAATGATGAAACCGGGAATCGGCACCTATGACCGCTTCAAGGAGATGTTCGAAAAGTACTCAAAGAAGGCCGGCAAGAAGCAGTATCTCATCCCTTACTTCATCGCCGCGCACCCTGGCACACGGGATGAGGACATGCTCAATCTGGCACTCTGGCTGAAGCGCAACAACTTCCGCGCTGACCAGGTGCAGACCTTCTATCCGTCGCCAATGGCTACCGCAACCGCGATGTACCACAGCGGCAAGAATCCGCTCAAGCGCGTCACCCGAGACAGTGAAAGTGTCTCGGCAGTGGCCGGACTGGGCCAGCGCCGCCTGCACAAGGCCTTCCTTCGCTACCACGATCCAGACAACTGGCCGGCGCTGCGCACCGCGCTGAAGAAAATGGGGAAGGCCCGACTGATCGGCAACGGCAAGATGCATCTGGTGCCGGCGCGACAGCCCGCAAAGCGCCACCCCAGGGTACCACCCGGCGCCAAACCTTTCGCCACGCAGCACAATGGCCTGCCAAGAATGCCGGGGAGAGCCGCTCGCCGGGCAAAATAGGCACGCGAAAACACCAGCCTTTCACCCGTGGCCCACGAAAACAGATTTTCTTCCCCGCCGAACGACAGTGCTGCGACGGACACGACACTCAGGCAACGTTGCGCTGTGCCTCCCGGATAAACGCGCCGAGCTGTCGGAATTCCGGCTGCCTTGGCGTGTTGCGACGCCACATGAGACCGACGGTGCGCGTAATTCCCTTTTCCGAAAATCGCGAAACCTGAACCCTCGTCCCAAGAAGCACGTTGGCGTCGAGTGCCATCTTAGGCAGCAGGGTTACGCCGATGCCGTTCGCCACCATCTGCACAATCGTGTTCAGGCTCGTTGCCTGGTAGGGAACGCTGACGTCGGAATCGCGCAGCTTGCAGGCCTCAAGCGCGTGCTCTCTCAGACAGTGCCCATCTTCGAGCAGGAGGAGGTCGGCACCTTTCAGGTCTTTCGTGGTCAGACGCTTCAGCGATGCCAGAGGGTGCCCTTCCGGGCAGGCAAGCAAGAACTCATCCTCAAACAGCGGAAACTCATCCACGCCCTGCACGGGGTATGGCAGCGCCAGCAACAGGACGTCCAGCTCTCCCCGGCTCAACGCCTCGGTCAGGTTTTCACTGAGATCCTCGCGGATAAACAGACGAAAATCGGGGTGCTCGTCCCGTAGCCGCTTCAGCAACCCCGGTAAAATGAACGGCGCTATCGTCGGAATCACGCCGATGCGCATAGCCCCATTAAAGGGCTCGGCGGCGGCCCGGCAACAGGCCACGATATCTTCAACTGAAAGCATGACGTTCTTGCCACGCTGCACGACCTCCTCACCCAGAAGTGTCAGGATCACCCGACGGTTGTTGCGCTCCACCAGCGGCGCGCCGAGCACATCCTCCAGCTCGAGAATACCCGCACTGAGCGTTGACTGGGACACGTGGCAGGCACGCGCCGCGTGTCCGAAGTGCCCGTGCTCCGCCAGTGAAATCAGATAGCGCAGTTGCTTGAGAGTTGGCTGTCGGCTCATAGCGACGTTCCGTTCAGATTGCGTCATCGAAAATATCGATAGATAGTACCAACAGTTTTCGAACTTATGAAAGACGTAACGATCTACCTCACGTACTATATTCACGTTTCAACAGGAGCCGGCACGCGGCGGCGCCACAACCGACTGGACATCGCAATAGCATGGAATTGATTGTTTTTGACCTCGATGGGACGCTGCTCGACAAGTCCTCAAAGATAAGCGCATTCACGCGCGAAACGCTGGCACTGTTGCGTGAGCGCGATGTCGCCTACACGGTAGCGACCGGTCGTACGCTACACGGTGCACGCGACCTGCTGGACGGCCATGGCTTTTCGTTGCCACAGATTTTCAAGAACGGGGTTGTGATCTGGAATCCGGATCAGCAGGGGTACAGCCACCGCTTTCTGCTGACACAGGCGGAAATTCAGCACGTACTCGAGGGCTTTATTCGCGAGGGCGTCGCGCCCTTCCTGTTCACGCTGGAGCCTGGTGATCGACACGCCATTTATCACCCGCCCACACTCAACGCTGCAGAATCCCGGCTCGCGCGAATGCTGGGCAAGGACGGACCTCTGCCTCTTGAACACCTGTCGAAGCTGCCGGCGGCAGCGGATATCACCAACGTCAGCGCCATCGGTCCCGAAGCCGCCATTCGCCGCGTGGTAGACAGTATTGCAGACGAAGACGGCCTGGTGGCCTACATGGGCAGCGCCATTGAGGACAGTGATCTGTACTGGGTTGATATTCACCACCGCGGCGGTAGTAAAGGCGATGCGGTGACCACGCTGAAGGACGAGCTGGGCCTGAAACGCGTTATCTGCTTCGGCGACAGCGACAATGACCTGAGCATGTTCAAGCTCGCCGATGAAGCCTACGCGCCCGACAACGCCAAGGCCGACGTCAAGACGGCGGCCACGGCGGTGATCGGTCATCACGATGCAGACGGTATCGCGCGCTTCCTGCGCGAGCGCTTCAACCTGTAGACAGCTGCGGGCGTATAAGGTACTTCTCGCCGGTTGCCTGACGACCATAAGCACCCATGGCCTCAAGCGTCAGCGCCTCGGCCAGTGATACCTCGCGGCTGTAGTGACTGGCGAAGGTCGTGCTGATTTCGTCGGCCACGCGCTGACGCATACGCAGCATGCGCTCTGTGCCCGCCCGCTGCAGGAAATTCGGCAACAGCCAGCCGCCCACGCCCCAGGCAAAGCCAAAGCTGCGCTGCAGCGTGGTCGGCGAAATATCCAGCGCACCGTAGATGTATACCTGTTTGTGGACAGCGGAACCATAGCGGCTATATTCCGTCATATTCGCCACCGCAACACTTTCCATCGCGGAAAGAATGTGGCTCACCAGCCGGCCACCACCGATCGCATCAAACGCGAGCGTTGCACGTGTATCCTGTAAAGCGGCGGTGAGCGCGCCCATGAAATCATCCGCAGACGAATTCACCACGTGTGCTGCACCAAGGTCTGCAAGGATTTTTTCCTGCTCGGGCTTGCGCACAATATTCACCAGAGGCACGCCGTCGGCGAGACAGATACGGTTGAGCATCTGCCCCAGGTTCGAGGCGGCTGCCGTATGTACCAGCGCTGGGTGCTCTTCCATGCGCATGGTCTCCACCATGCCGAGTGCCGTCATCGGATTGACAAAACACGACGCCCCCTGAACCGCCGTCGTACCCTCGTGCAAAGGCAGGCACTGCATCGCGTTAGCGCAACGATACTGGCTATACATTTCACCACCGAAGACGCCTACGGTCCTCCCCAGAAGGGCCTGTGCTGCATCGGATTCCCCCGCAGCGACGACCACGCCGGCGCCTTCGTTACCCACCGCGAGAGACTGCCCGACCCGTCCGGCCATCATGCGCATTCCGTTTTCGGGTACCTGCGCGGTAATGACCGGACGCTCGCTATCGCCGCCGACCGTCGCTGTGTTCATATCGGCAGCACCGAACAGAAGGCCAAGATCCGAGGGGTTGATCGGCGCTGCATCAACGCGCACTAACACTTCGTCGGGCCCGGGGCTGGGAACCGGCACTTCCACCAGGGCTATTTCAAGCGTGCTGTCTTCTCGCAGCAGGGACTGTATTTGCAGGTTTTTTTCACTCATGACATTGATCTTTCCACGTTGGACAACGGGTCACTCTAGCCGAAATACCGGGCCGGTAGAAGATGACCGTCGCTGCAGGGAGACCTGCAACTCGATATACTCAAGTCACGTTTTCAGCCCGTGAACATCAATGGCCAGTAATCCCATATTCCGCAGTGACAACGCGCCGCTCGACAATCCTGATGCACGGCGGCGTCATATCCGCCGCGCTCTGGCCGCCAAGCCGATGGGCGGCTGGGAGCTGGACATTCTCTATCAGCTGGTTCAGACCTGGTTCAAGCCCCAGGTCTTCGGGGCGGAGAGAATTCCCGAGAAGCCCTGTCTTTTCGTTGGCAATCACGGTCTGTTTGCCGTTGATGGCCTCATAGTGGTGCCGCTCATGCTGCGCGACTACACACGTTTTCTAAGACCCATGGGCGACAAGTTTCTGTTTACCGATCCGCGCATCGCTTCAGCCCTGCTGAAACACGGCGCGACCATGGGGCACCCGGATGTCTGTCGGGCACTCATGTCACGGGGCCACGATCTGCTGGTCTTCCCCGGAGGTGCTCACGAGGCGGTCAAGGCCGCGCGGGAGAACTACAGACTACAGTGGAAGGATCGCGACGGTTTTGTGCGACTGGCGGCGGAGCAGGGCTACACGATTGTCCCGTTCGGGCTTGTGGGCCCAGACGATTTCTACCAGCACCTGATTGAGGGCGAGGACCTGCCGGATACAATTCTAGGCCGTGGACTGATGCGCGCGGGACTCCTTGATCCGGACATGCGTCGCGACCTTATACCGCCACTCGCAAGAGGCATGCTCGGCTCGCTGCTGCCGCGGCCGGAGCCCTGCTACCTTGGCTTTGGCGACGCGGTCGACCTGTCGGCACACCGGGGGCGTCGTCTCGCCGCGAAAACCCGCAGCGCCATCCGCGAACGCATAGCCGATGAAATAGACAGCCAGCTCGACGAGCTGTTGCAGCTTCGGCAGAACGAACGCGGAAGGCACGGTATGCTGCGACGACTGCTCACCCTGTAGGACAAACCGTCCCCTTTTCCGTCCGTCCAGCAAGCGCTCCTGACGCCATTCGCCCTCAGTGTGCCATTACCCGCGCAAGACGCTCCGGCTGTCGCCAGCGGCCAGAGAACACTCGCGCGGCAAATATCACGGCATTCAGCACGAGGGTCGCCACAAACACTGACCAGCTGACAAGAGGCCCCTGTTCAAGCAAAAGAATAACCACGAGCTGCACCAACAGCATGACCACATGAAGGGCGATCGACGCAATCATCAACCAGCGGGTATCCCCCGCCCCGCGCAGTGTGCCGCTGCAGACAAGAATGACCGCGTCTGCCATCACGTAACAGGCCATGCCGATCATCATTTTCGAGCCGATGCCGCGAATCGCCGAAAAGTCCTCCCCCGGGCTCGCAAACACTTCGAGCAGATCGACCCTGAACAGGAAAAAGCAGACGGCGAGCACACCGGAGTATGTCAATCCAATCACGCAGCCGGAGCTGATTACCTGGGTCGCGCGAGACATATCGTCTGCACCGACATGACGTCCAATCAGGCTCATAATGGCAATGCTCAGGCCCATCATGGGGACAAACGACAGCATGTCCCAGTTGAATACGATCGCCATGGCGGCGCCCTCGGTGATGCCGTACGACTGAAAAAGCAGCATAAAGATGTTAAAGGTTGCCATACTGATGAAAAATTCCAGCCCGGATGGGAAGCCCAGCCTGAGATACCGCCGCATGATGGTACGGTCGAACTGGAATGACTCGCGCACCTTGAACTGTTCCACGTGAATGCGGTTAAAATAAAATACGGCATAAATACCGATTGTAAGTATACCGGCGATAACAGTGCCCAACGCCGCCCCGACAATGCCCATAGCGGGCAGGCCCAACTTACCGAAAATCAGCGCGTAACTGAGCGGAATATTAAGCAGTACACCAATCACGTCACTGATCATGACCACCCTGGTGCGGCCAATGCCAGTGAAGTAAGACGCCAGTCCGTTCTTGACCAGGAAGAAGAAGGAGCCCGCCATCAACACCTGAAAATAGGGCTTCTCTAGCGCTACCAGGGCCGGATCGTGACCGATGGCGGCGAATGACTGGCCCACCAGAAGGGTTACCAGCAGCAGAATCGGCTGGCTGGCCAGCGCAATGTACACCGCCTGGGTGACCACCCGGGGACAGAACTCAAGCGTCCGTCTTCCGTAGTATTGGGCGACCAGTGCGTTTGCGTAAGACACAATGCCGGTAAAAAAACAGATGGACACAAAAAATGTCACGCCGCCGCCGAGGGAGGCCGCAACGTGCACGGAATCGATGCGCGACAGAAAGAACCGATCTGCAAACATCATCAGGGCGAATGCGCCCTGCGACACGACCATCGGCAATGCCAGGCGAAACAATTCTTTCAGCGTAAAGAGGGAGAACACAGTTAAAGGTGCCAAGCAGAAAGGCGCGTATTCTACCTTCCCGACATCACGACACCACGTTTAACCCCGTAGTTTTTTTCTGATCCGGCCGAGCCCCCCGCACCAGACACGGATCGTCCCCAGGGGGCGGGTCACAAGAGCCGCCAGCCTGTCAGCGTCGAGCCACACCGAGTTCGTCCAGATTCGCGATCATGTCTTCTGCCGAACGGCTTGGACGCACTGATCGATCAATGCGGGTAATGACGCCCTCGCTGTCGATATAAAACGTGTGACGCTTGGCGAAACCGTTGGTGTAGACACCGTAAGCTTTTGCCGCTTCACCCTGGGGATCGCTCAGCAAGGGAAAGTCCGCTTCCGTATCAGCCGCGAATTCCGCATTCTTCGCTACGGAATCGGTGCTGGCCATGAAATAACTGACATTGAACTCGCGAATCCGATCGCCGTTCTGCGCCAGGGACTTACACTCTACCGTGCAGCCAGAGGTGAACGCTCGCGGAAACCAGGCGAGTACTACTGCCTGCCTGCCGCGAAAATCAGACAGTCGATACGTGTTGCCGTCTGACGCAGCCATTTCGAAATCCGGTGCTGTATCGCCTTCGGACAATGGCGTCTGTGCCTGCAGCGGGAGTGCTGTAAAGCAGGTAATCGCCAGGGCGATCGCGAAGGGTATATGGTTAATCCGCATGGCATTGAACTCCAGACTAGAAAGAAAGATGGATACGAATAGTTTGATTTACGCTGAATAATAATAGCAGATCACCAGGCAATTTAACGGGCAGGGGCGGATCCGACCATTGGCTGACCACTGACCGCTGACCGGCCTCGCAGAGGCAACAATATATATGGGTTTACGCATAGAGCCTTTGGAGTTAGCCTGCATAAGGGTAGTCAATGGTTGCCGCGGGTCGAAGGTATTTTGTGTGAACGGCAAATTCTGATAACGAAGCGAGGAATTCTACATGGAAGCGAAGCACATTCTGGGGGCAGTTATCGTCGCGGTATTTGCCACGACTCTGTCCGGCTGCAGTAAGGACGATGCTGAGGACGCGAGCCAGAACGCCATGGATTCGGTTGAAGAGGCAGGCAGTGCCGCAGAACGTTCGATGGAAGATGCAGCAGACTGGGCCGAAGATACGGCTGAAGACGCGGCCGACGCCATGGACGATGCGGTCGACAACGCCTCCAGTGCGATGGATGAGATGGGGGATCGCGCTCGCGCCATGATGAAAGACGGTGAAGATGGCGCAGCGGACGCTATGGACGATGCAGAAAACATGGCTGAGGATGCAGCCGACGAAGCCGGGGACATGGCCAAAGACGCTACGGAAAAAGCCCAGGAAGCAGGCGAGGCGATGCGCAAGAAAATGGATGAGTGACCTCCATGCCGCGGAACATACCGCCACACGGGCGACAGGCAATGCGTCTGTCGTCCAGCCGGTCGCGGTCCGGGCAAATAAGGGCGTCGCCATGAGTCCACGGCGAAAGTCGAGACCAGTAGCGTCTGCGCCCGATCTGAATACGATCGGGCCCATGAGTATTCTGCAGCTGGTGCCGGTCATCGATGAGCTCCTGGGTAAGGAAGCCGGCAGCCGTGTACTTGCCCGTGCGGGCATCACCCTGCTGCCAGAGGCCGACGCTTTCTGCGACGAGGCGCCCGCTGCAGCCGTTCATCAGGCACTGCGAAAAGAGTTCCCCGAAATGGCGGAGCGTATTACGCGATGCGCAGGTGGGCGCACTGGCGACTGGATTCTGGCTACGCGGATGCCGCCGGTGGCAGCCATGACGCTGTCCAGTTTGCCTGCCTGGTTGGCGTCTCCCGTACTGTGCGGTCTGATAGAAAAGCACGCCTGGACATTTGCCGGCTCGGGCCGGTTTCGGGTTGTCAACCGCAGCCAGCCGGTTTTCGAGCTGGCAGATAACCCGGTGATACGCGGCGAGGTCGCAGACCACCCTGTCTGCAGCTGGCATGCAGCCGTATTTGAGCATCTGTTTCGTTCGATTGTGGACCCCGAACTGTCCTGTATTGAGACACACTGCTCTGCCTGTGGCGACAGCATCTGCCGTTTCGAAATTATCTGATCCTGGCTTGCATTACGCCACGGTCGACGTATGCTCCGACGAGGCCATCGCCATGGAGAAACGGGCGTGCCCCCAACCCACGACAACGATCCCTGGCCCTTCCGCTGGGACCTTCTTCTTCGCTACCGTTTCATTGAGATCATCAGTCTCTGGGAAGGGCGTCTGACCACACGGCACCTTTGCGATACCTTTGGCATTGGTCGCCAGCAGGCAAGCAAGGACATCAATGCATATCTGCGCGGTGTCGGCCAGGGCAATCTTGAATACGACAAGTACCTGAAGGGTTATCGGCCTGCCCCGGGTTTCCAGCCCCGGCTGACCAGCGGCATCGCTGACGAATATCTACACCTGGCGGCGCGCAACGCGGAGCTCAGCAATGTGTTTGAGTCGCTGTCCCTTGAACTGCGCAATATCGAGGTACTGTCACTGCCAGTTCGCGACGTTCCCCCCACCGTGCTGAGGCCACTTCTTCAGGCAGCGCGCAGGGCTCAGCGGCTGGAGGTCGATTACGTTTCGATCAGCAACCCGGACCGGGAGGGCCGAATCATTGTCCCTCACACCCTTGTATTTACCGGCTTGCGCTGGCACGTACGCGCCTGGTGCGAGAAGAACCAGGGCTACCGCGATTTTGTTCTCAGCCGATTCAGGGGCAGACCGGAGTTGCTGGGCAGCAGCGACAAGACCGGCGCTGATGATGCAGACTGGCATACACAGGTCACGCTTGAGCTGGTTCCCGACCCACGCCTTACGGCTGCGCAACAGGACGTGGTGATGCAGGATTACGGCATGCATGATGGTCTTCTGGCCATTCCCACACGCGGCACGCTGGTTCCTTACGTCCTCCAGCGTCTCAATATCGATGTGCACGATAAACAGACGGCGCCGGAGACCCAACAGCTGTCACTCAACCATCGCGATGCTGTCGCGAGATGGCTCTTTCCACGGTGACGCCGGTCGCTGCAGGACACTGATGGCCAATCCTTCTCTCAAACAGCTCGAGTACATCCTCGCCGTTGCCCGCTACGGTAGTTTCCGTCGGGCGGCGGACGAACTCGCTATCAGCCAGCCCACTCTGACCGCTCAGATTGCCAGAGCGGAGAAGGCGCTCGACGTTACCCTTTTCGAGCGCACGCGGTCGGGTGCGGCGCTGACGCCGGCGGGACGCAGACTCGAGGGTGGTATCCGCCACATTATCGACGCCCTGGAAAACCTCGTTGAAAGCGCCGGTAACGCACGCTCCGGCGGTAGCGGCGTCTACCGGCTCGGGGTTGCCGCAACACTGGGGCCCTATGTATTGCCGCAGATACTGCCTGGCCTCCATGCGGCCTACGCGGACCTCAAGCTGTATGTCAGGGAAGACTCTCCGCGCCAGCTGGAGTACGGGCTGGAGCGCGGAGATTACGACCTCATTCTGACCGCACTGCCAATCAATTCTTCGCAGCTGGTTTACGAGAACCTCATGCGGGAAAACGTCAAGCTGGTCGTGCCCGGCGACCATCCGCTGGCCGCAAAACCGCATGTACTTGCCGCCGATCTCGCGGGAACACAGATTCTCACCACGGAAGAAGGCCTGCTGTTCTCAAGACAGATCGAGCAGGTGTGTGCCCGACTGGGGGCGGAAGTACTGCGTGACTATCAGGGCACGAGCCTGGACGCACTTCGCGTCATGGTCGTTATGGGCATGGGCCTGGCTTTCCTGCCGGCACTGTACATCGAATCCGAAATAAACGCCGACGCCGCCCTCTCCGTGCGCCAGATTGAGGACGAGGCTATTGCCCGCATACATGCGCTTGCCTGGCGACCAACATCACCCGCCAGGGGCTTCTACCGCAGTCTTGCGCAGGACATGCGCAGCCTTCTGCGTGCCAGCGTGGGTAACGTGGTCGAGGTTCTGGACAGCTGAGGCCAAAAGAATATCGCACAGCAAACGGGCGGCCATTCTGATAGTTTATATCTATAGCGAAGCCTCATTATTTATGTCATTGAATATCATCATTCACATTATCCTGTCACCACCGTAGCCCGCTCGGTGGCAAGCGCCAGCGACGGGATGCAAGCACGACCCTCCCCTGGGCGCTACCATCCCCCCCCTCTTGGGTAGCGCCTTTTTTTCAATCCTTCTGCGACCCACGCAATGCCTGCGATTATCACTGAGCGCCCGGTGGGTTTTGTGTAGACTCATTACTGATTTCATCACATAGAGGTATCTATGGCGCACCTGGGGTTTTTCCTTCTCCACGGACTGGTTTTTGCTCTTCTTTACGCTTCAGGCCTTGACTCCCTCTGGAAGTGGCTGTTCTTTCTGCTCACGCTTGGCACACTGGCTATCGGCCTGTACGACATGCTTCAGACCCAGCACACTCTGCGACGCAACTTCCCACTCCTTGGGCGCGGGCGCTGGGCCCTGGAGCACTTAAGGCCATTTATCCGCCAGTACCTGCTGGAATCGGATACCGATGGCACTCCGGTGAACCGCATGTTCCGCTCAATCATTTACCAGCGCGCCAAGGGCGACCTTGCCAGCGTGCCGTTTGGCACACGCGTCGATACCGGTCGTGATGGTTACGAGTGGATAGGACACTCCATCGGAGCACTGAACGTCAGGGATATTGATACCGATCCGCGCGTGCGTATTGGCGGGACCGACTGTCAATGTCCCTATGACGCCTCCCTGCTGAATATCTCCGCAATGAGTTTCGGCGCTCTCAGCGCCAACGCAATACGGGCACTGAATCGCGGCGCAGCCATTGGAGGCTTCTATCACAATACCGGTGAAGGTGGACTATCGCAGTTCCACCGGGAACACGGCGGCGACCTGGTGTGGCAGATTGGTACCGGTTACTTCGGCTGTCGCAACGCAGACGGGACATTTTCGGCGCAGAAATTCCGCGACACAGCAACACTGGATTGCGTGCGCATGATCGAGATCAAGCTATCCCAGGGAGCCAAACCCGGCCACGGTGGCATTCTGCCGGCCAGCAAAAACGATGGCCTCATCGCATCGATCCGTGGCGTGGAACCGCATACGGAGGTGGTCTCACCCTCTGCCCATAGCGCGTTTTCGTCCCCGAGGGAACTGCTCGGCTTTGTCCAGCATCTGCGACAGCTGTCAGGCGGCAAACCGGTTGGATTCAAGCTGTGCGTGGGCCGCGAAAGTGAGTTCATCGGCATTTGCAAGGCCATGATTGAAACGCGGATCCAGCCGGACTTCATCACGGTGGACGGGGGCGAGGGCGGCACCGGCGCAGCACCCCTGGAGTACAGCAACTCCGTGGGCATGCCACTGCGCGACGGCCTGGCCTTCGTGGTCGACTGTCTCATTGGCTTTGACCTGCGCAAGGACATCCGCGTGATCGCCGCTGGCAAGCTGTTTACGGCGTTCCATATCGCCAGGACGCTCGCCCTTGGCGCCGACCTGTGCAACAGCGCACGCGGCATGATGCTGGCTATGGGCTGCGTACAGTCGCTGGTATGCAATACCAACCACTGTCCCACCGGCATCACGACCCAGGACCCACGCCTCACCCGGGGCCTGGACGTCACCGACAAGGGTAGCCGCGTGGGGCGCTATCAACGCGAAACCCTACACGCGCTTGTGGACATCACCTCGTCGGCAGGCCTTCGCAGTCCCTGCGAAATCACCCGCTCACACGTATACCGCCGTGTCGACCAGCAACGTGTGGCGCGCTACGATCAGATGTACCCCTACCCTGCCACCGGCTCATTCCGGGCGAGCCCACCACAGGGCCCCTACGCCGATGACATCCGCGAATCAAGCAGCGACAGCTTCCTGCCCCAGCGCTACGTTTTTTCTGGCAACACGCCACGCAGCGAGCAGTTATCGGCTTAAAGGTGAGGCAGATCAATGCGCGCGGCGGCGCTTTGTGCCATCGTTACCCAAATATGCAGCTGATGGATAGCACAACATGAAACAACGACACGCAGTAGCCTACTGCCTGGCAATGATTGCGGCATCAGGGAGCTTTGCTGCGCCTGAGCGACAGGCCACAGAGTCCGAGGCAAAAACCATCGTCAAGACCTTCGTCGGCGAGGTGAAACCGATGCTTCAGGGCTATATGCAGACACGAGGCCCCGTTGGCGCTGTTGAAGGCTGTGCCGTAGACGCGCCCGCAATAGCCGACCGTGTCAGTGAGGAAACCGGCTGGGAGGTTGGTCGCGTCAGCCTGAAGCCGCGCAACGCCGACCGGGGTACCCCGGATGCCTGGGAAACCGCAACACTGGAACGGCTGGAAACAAAGCGTAGCGACGGTGCCGGCGCAGATGAACTCAACCATGGAGAATGGGTTGATGGGCGCTATCGCTACATGCAGGCACAGCTTGTTGAGGGTGTCTGCCTGAACTGCCATGGCGAATCTCTGGATCCTGCTGTGCAGGCGGTGATTGACGAGTATTACCCCGCCGACTCCGCCACGGGGTTCAGTCTCGGCGATATCCGCGGTGCCGTTACGCTCACCTCCGCCAGGTCTGACGCGCGGCGCATGAACTCTCGATAGGCAGTGACATCTCCCTGTGCACGGCGCACCTCGGCAAGACCTGCGAGTGTTGCAATCGAGTCGGGATGCTCCTCATTGCAGCTAGCCTTCCGGGCGTCAAGAATTGACAGGTAAAGCGCACCGGCAGCCTGACCATCACCACGTGCCAGCAGCAGATCCGCCATCTCCTGCGCCGCTATCAGCGTTGTCGGCAGCTTTGTCGGATGCGTTTCGCCGAGCCTGTCACGCTGTCGTGACAGGGTGTCCAGCATCAGCGGCATAGCGGAATCATCATCACCCTCCTGGCGGTACAGGTCTTCCATACAGCTCGTTCACCAGAGCCGTTGGCTGCAGGGTATGAACAGCGGATTCGCTGCTGAACAAATATCCTGCCCGCTTGCGCTGCTCCTCATAGACCAGGGGCGTGAGCTGGTCGAGTGCCTGCTCCTCTCCCGCGCGCCAGGACTGCAAAAGTGCAGTGACCGGATGTTCAACACTCATGCCGGCTCACCGAAAAATGCGAGCCGGTTCTTTCCTGAATTCTTGGCCCGGTACATCGCCTGGTCCGCTTCGCGCACCAGCTGCTCCGGCTGCAGATGATGGTTATTGTCACGCGGGTAGAGGGACACGCCAATGCTCGCGGAAACCTGAATGGTCACATTCCTGATGACGAAGGGTGTTGACGCCGCCGCCAGCAATCGGTCCAAGAGTGGCTCAACAACGGCCAGATGATCAAAGTCCGAGAAAATCGCCACAAACTCATCACCGCCAAGGCGCGCAATTGTATCCTCGGCCCGAAGAACCGCCTTGAGCCGGCCGGCGATTTCTATCAACACCTCATCGCCCATGTCATGGCCATAGTCATCGTTTACTTCCTTGAAGCCGTCCAGGTCCATGAATGCAACCGCCAGCTTTCGCTGGTGCCGCGCGACCTGCGCCATCGCCTGCTGCAGTCGATCGATACAAAGAATGCGATTGGGCAATCCTGTCAACGCATCGTAATGCACCAGACGCTGAAGTTCGTCCTGCTGTTTTTTCTGCAGGGAAATATCCGAAAAAAGCGCGATATGGTTGAGAACATTTCCTGCGCTGTCACGAATTACGCTGAGATTGAGATGCTGTGGATAAACGTCGCCGTTCTTGCGACGGTTCCAGATCTCGCCTTCCCACATACCGTGGCGACTGATGTCTTCCCACATATCCCGATAAAAAGAGGCGTCCTGTCGACCTGAGCGAAACATGCGCGGATCTGCACCGAGCACCTCCGACCTCGCGTAACCGGATATTCTCTCGAACGCAGGATTCACATCTACAATCATGTTCGCGCTGTCGGTGACGATGATTCCTTCGCGGGCGTAGTCGAAGACCATACTCGCCTGCTTCAGGCTGGCCTGGTTCCGACCACGCTGGATCAGCCGCAATATTTCGTTCGCAAACAGCTGCACGGTCTCGACATCCCGGTCGTCATAGTCCTCCGCCTTGTTGCCAACACCGATCACCATCACCACGGCGCGAAATTTAGTCAGCGGAATCGACACAAATCGCAGCATGTCCGAGTGGCCCTCCGGGAGCCCCTTGCGCCTCTCCGCCTGCGAGTAATCATTCACGACAACCGGGCTTCGCGTTCGCACCCCCTCGGCCCAAATGCCCGCCCTGGACAAAGGATAGTGGGTCGCGAGGTCAGCGACCTTGCAATACAGCTCCTCCGTGCGTCGGGACCAGGCAATCAGTTCAACTTCCTGACTATCTTCATTGACAAAATGCAGGAACGAAATGCGGCTGCCGGTCAGATCTTCGAGACGCTGGAGGGCGGCCTGGGCAAAATCATGCTCTGATCGGTCCTCACTCAAATTCGAGAGCAAAAGCAGCACTCTGTCTCGCCGGGCGATAAAGTCAATCTGGTCACTTCGGGCTTTCTCAGACGTGATATCCATGTGAGTGCCACGCATCAACAGCGGTTGGCCATCGCGCCCCCAGTCCACGACCTGGCCGACGTCGTGGATCCAGACCCAGTGACCATCCCGGTGCAGCAAACGCACCTCAACCTGATAGCGATCGTCATGCCCATCAACGTGGCGCTGAAAAGCCTCATCAAAGCGTTTGACATCGTCCGGATGCAGAAGACGGTTCCAGGCACCGATATCGCGTTCGATTTCATCGACTGCATAGCCCACCATCGACGCCCAGCGCTGATCCACGCGGATGCGTCCACTGGGCACATGCCATTCCCATGTGCCCATGTCCGAGGCATCCATAATCGATTTCAGTCGGGCGGTTGTAGCCGCGAGACGCAGGGTGGTGATCGTTGAGTAAGCCACACCCAGCGCTATCGCCAGCAACAGCAGGGCCGAAACGGTGAGCAGGGCCGCGTGCTCTGCCAGCCGCGCCGACAAATCCGACGCCAGCGCGCGCTGCGTGGCAGCGGACGGTTCTGTCGTGGCAACAGCAGAGGGCACTGGCAGTACTACCGCAGCAACCGCTACGCTAGCACGGCCAGCGATACGTGAAATCCAGGTCGAGCGGGTGCCGCAAGGCGTCGCAACGTCACCAAAAGGTGGGGGTCCAGACTTTCCGACAGACCGCACGCAGAGCTCCATGCCTTCAAGACTTCTCAACAGTACCTCGCTCGTGGTCCGCAGCCAAGTCCAGGCAGCAGACAGCGGGTGGCGATACAGATAATGAGGGTTAAATTTTTCCAACCACCCTCCACAGCTACCCCGCCTGCGCTACACTGCCGGCTATAACAATGAACTGTGTGGAGACTCCAGATGCGTCGAATCGACCTGACCAGTGCGGGCTTCCTGATGCTGGAAAAGCGGGAAACGCCCATGCACGTCGGCGGTGTCAACCTGTTCACCTTGCCCGAAGGTGCGGACGAGCGGCATTTCCTTCAGGACCTGGCCGAGATGCTGCGGGCGACCACGGAATTCCGGCAACCCTTTGCCGAGTATCCCGTGACCGGCCGCACCGGGCTGTTCTGGCGTAAAGATGAGCAGATGGACATGGACTACCACGTTCGCCACAGCGCGCTGCCCGCCCCGGGCCGCTACCGTGAGCTGTTTGCCCTGGCCTCACGCCTGCACACCACGCTGCTCGACCGCACTCGCCCCATGTGGGAACTGCACCTGATCGAGGGCCTGCAGAACCGGCAGTTTGCGGTGTACAACAAGGTTCACCATGCCGCCATTGATGGCGTCGGCTCGATGCACGTGACCCGCAGTATGTGCTCGACCGACCCAGACGACCGCGGCTATGCGCCCTACTCGCTCGAGGCCTACGAGCACTACAAGCAGCTGCGTTTTGGCAACCGCAATCCTGCGCAAAAACCGCCGCAAAAGCGTGAATTGCGCAACGTGTTGGAAGCGCTCAAACAGCAGTACGATTCCGGGGTCCACCTTGCCACAGCCATGCGGCGCTTTGGCGGCGCCTTCTTCGGGCGCAGCGGCAATCTCGCCGTGCCATGGCACAATGTGCCCAGGACTTCTATTAATACACGCGTCTCAGGCGCCCGGCGCTTCGTCGCCCAGTCATTTGCTTTCAGCCGGGTACGCGGCGTCAGCAAGGTCATGGGAGCTACCGTCAACGACGTGGTCCTGGCGATGTGCTCCGGGGCACTGCGCCGCTACCTGCTGAACCGGGACGAACTGCCGCTGCACTCCCTGAAAGCCATGGCGCCGGTGTCGCTGCGCCAGAAAGGCGACCTGGACTCGACCAACGCCGTCGGTTTCATTACTGCCGACATGGCCACCAATGTACACGACCCGGAAAAGCGCCTGCGCCGCATCCAGGGCTCAATGCAGGCCGGGAAGGACCTGCTGCGCGAGCTGAACCCTGCGGAGGCCAACCTGTTCATGCAGCTGACCCAGCTGCCCTCCCTGATCACTTTCCTGCTCGGCCTCTCCGCGCGACTGCCGGCCTTCTCCACGGTTGTTTCCAACGTGCCAGGGCCGCGGGAGAAGCTCTACTGGAACGGCGCCAGCCTGGATGGCATGTATCCCGCTTCCATTGTGTTTGACGGTTTCGCCATGAACATCACAATGATCAGCTATCACGAAAACCTGGATTTTGGCGTGGTCGCCTGCCGGCGATCGCTGCCGCAGATACAGCGTATTATCGACCATCTGGAGGAATCGCTGCAGGAACTTGAAGAGGTTGCAGGGCTGGCACAGCCTACTGCGAAGAAGCAATCCACCTCAGGTGCGGGAACGGCTGCCCGGAGTACAGCTGCAGGGAAAAACGCGGCTGCTGTGGTCAAGAGCGAGGCCAGGAGCAGGACGAGGACAAAGAAAGCGACAAAGACCAGGGCGACTACGAAGCCCAAAAAGGCACCAAAAACCAGAGTCGCCCCCAAAGCCAGGGCCAAACCCAAAGCCAGGGCCAAGCCCAAAACCAAGCCAAAGGCTACGTCCAAAGTCCGGCCGGCAGCAACGCGGTAAGAACGACCCGACCCAAGAATGACTGGATTGCAGAAATCCACGCCGCTTCGGCGGCAGGCCACGGTACCCAGTGCCAGGAACCCCACAACCGAAAATCGACGAGCGCGTCGCGAGAATAAACATCCCCCACAACTCGCAGACCGGCTATCCCGTGGCATTCTGGGACGTGTTCGCAGAGTCGGGAACGCCCATACGCACGAGCATTTCAAAGATGGGACCCCAGTTGCTCGCGCGACTGCTCGACCTTAATGACACTCAGGAGGGTGTTCTCACTCTGGTGTTCGAGTTTGCCGACTCAGAAGGCATGCTGCTGGTGGATCTGAATGACCTGCGGATCTCACTTAAATTCCTGGCCGAGCACAGCAAGGATTTACCGGCGGGTATTGGCATCGCACGCGCTCCGGTGGACGCCATTCTGCGACGATTGCTCATGCTCGAGCGAGAAGGTGTGTTATGCAGCGGTGCGCGCACCCGAGACCAACCTGCCACCCAGACTGACAATAACAAGCACCAGCAAGCCGCTGACCAGCCCCAGAACGCCGGCCAGCGCCGTGGACGCCAGTACCTCGAGCGCACCCTCGCTAAATCCGCCGAGGACCCTTTCAAACGCGTGGTGAATTAAGGGGACACCATGCCCAAGAATACCGCCACCGACCAGAAACATTGCCGCTGTACCGACGATGGAAAGTGCATGCATCAACCACGGCGCAAACGCCAGCAATGCGCGTCCGATCAAACGCCCGGATCTTGCGAGCACCCCGACCGAATCGCGCGCCACCAGATAACGCCCAATATCATCCAGCTTGACGATGGCGCCGACCAGTCCGTACACGCCAATGGTCATCAGCAGCGCAATCGCGATCAGCACGCCTGCCCTTGTGGCGAGAGGCTCGCCCGCTACTATGCCCAGCGTAATAACGATAATCTCGCCGGACAGAATAAAATCGGTGCGGATTGCGCCACGTATCTTTGTCTTTTCCAGCTCGCGGGGATTGACATCCGGTTCTGCCAGGGGAGCAAGTCGCTCCCGCCGCTCAGCATCGCGCTCGGCCCGGGAGTGAAACAGCACGTGCCAGACTTTGTCGGCGCCCTCGTAACACAGGTAAAGTCCGCCAGCGATCAGCAGTGGCGTGATAAGCCAGGGCGCAAAAGCCGCAATCAATAATGCCAAGGGCACCAGCATGCACTTGTTCAGCAATGAGCCCTTGGCCACCGCCCAGACGACCGGCAGTTCCCGTTCGGCCCTGACTCCGGTGACCTTCTCGGCATTCACTGCCAGATCATCGCCCAGCACGCCGGCGGTTTTTCTCGCCGCAATTTTCGACATCACCGCGACATCGTCGAGAAGCGCAGCGATGTCATCAATCAGTAATAAAAGGCTTCCGCCTGCCATGTCACTCGCTCCTGTCAGGCTTCAGCATAATAATCATGTCTTACCCGGTTTCTGCCGCTGAATCGCTTTCTTCATGTTGGAACGCGGGTAGCGCGGCAACTTACCGGTCTCGAGATAACGCAGAATCGACTCCTGGGAGCGGATACTGGCGGCCTTTTTACGCCGCTTGACCATGGTATTGCGCTGCGCGGGGTCGAGAATGCGCGCGCGTTCATTATCATGCCATTGCTGATCCAGAATATCCTGCAGCATGGTTTTGGCCGCGGGATCGTTCACCGGGCACAGCACCTCGACCCGGTAATCGAGGTTGCGGGTCATCAGGTCGGCAGACCCGATCAGATAACGCGGATCCCCACCGTTGTAAAACACGTACAGGCGCGGATGCTCAAGATAGCGATCAACGATACTGATCGCCTTGATGTTGTCGGAGGTACCCGCAAGCTCGGGCAGCAGCGAGCACATGCCGCGAACTATCAGCCGGACTTCCACTCCGGCGGCACTGGCCTCATACAGCTTCAGGGACAGCTGCTTGTCGACCAGGTTGTTGCACTTCAGCGTCATCGCAGCGCGGCGACCGGCATGGGCGTGCTCTATTTCCCGGTCGATCATCCTGATCAGCGCAGGCCGGGTTGAGTGCGGCGACACCAGGAGCCGCCGATAGTCCGGGCGCTTATAGGTGAACTTCAGGAAATCGAAAACATTGGCAACATCCTCGCCGATGACCTGATCGTAAGTCAGCAAGGCGAAATCTGTGTAAAGCTGCGCGGTCTTTTCATTGAAGTTACCGGTACCGATATGGCTGTAGTAGGCAAGACCGTGCGGCTCCCTGCGTTCGATGAGAAGCAGTTTGCTATGCACTTTCAGCCCGGGAATACCGAATATGACTTCGATGCCGCCTTCGGTCAGCTTTCGCGCCCAGCGGATATTTGCGGATTCGTCGAAGCGGGCGGCAAGCTCCACCACGGCGCGCACCCGCTTGCCGTTAGCCACGGCATTCACTAACGCGTCGACCACCCGCGATTCGCGAGCAACGCGGTACAGACAGATCTTGATGGAATCCACCTGCGGGTCCAACGCCGCCGTTTTCAGCAGATCGATAATGTAATCGAAAGGGTGATAGGGGTAGTAGAGCAGAATGTCCCGCTCGCGAATCTCCGAGAATATGCTTCGCGAATCGTCGAGGCTGGGAATGCGCACTGGCTCGATGGGCTGCAGCTCGAGGTACTTTGGCCCTACCCTCGGGAAATCCATGAAATCCTTGGAGTTGTGGTAGCGTCCGCCCGGAATCAGGCTGTCGTAACGGCCGAGATCAAAGCGCGTAATCAGGAAATCCAGCAATCGCTTCGGCATATCGGCATCGTAGACGAAGCGCACCGGGTCAGCACGCTGGCGCTGTTTCAGGCTGTGCGCCATTTTCTCGATAAGACTCTCGGTGATGCCGGCGTCGAGCTCTATCTCGGCGTCGCGGGAGAACTTAAAGCAGAAGGCCGAGGCTTCCTCGATAGGCAGAATGCCCCGAAACATCTGCGGCAGACAGGAACGGATCACATTGTCGAGCGCGATAAAGACACGACCCGACTTGCCCTTTCGCCTCGGTATCTCGACGAAGCGATTCATGCGATCGGTCGGCACCTCGACCAGTGCATAGGTGTGCTTCCCCCCGGACAGCATATCAACGGCGAGATACAGCGATTCATCATTGAGCGCGGGTATCGGCTGGCCATCGTAAAACAGAACCGGATCGAGCTCCGGCAGCACGGTCGCCGTGAAGAATGCCTGCACGTAGTCTGCCTGATTGGGCTCCAGCTGACTCTCGTTGATCATGTAGATACGCCGTCGCTGCAGAGCCTGCATGACATCGTTGTAAACTTTTTCGAACTCTTCCTGGGATTCGAAAACCCGCTCCTGAATGGCCGTGAGGAGATCCTTTGCCTGCTGTCGAGTGGCGCCGGAGGAAACGGAGATCAAGCGGCGCACCTCCGCGACCCGCACCCGGAAAAACTCATCGAGATTGTTGGAGAAAATCCCGAGGAAGCGCAGCCGCTGGATTTCCGGGACAGTCTCATCCGCGGCCTCCTGGAGCACCCGGGCGTTGAACGACAGCCAGCTGAGTTCCCGCGGCATGAACAGGTTTTCGTCGAGGTCGGCCAGCCTTGGCTGAATAGGGTTAGTCGTCATGGTCGTGTCCGTTGCAGTGCCCTTTCCGGCGATGTATCAATTCGATGAACGCACAACAGTAGGTGATCGGCCCCCCCCTGAGTACCCCTGCAGAAAATTGTCATATTTCTGTCATTTTTCTACCGGCGGACGCACGGCAAGGACGTCGGTGGACAGGCTTTGCAGTACCGACTCCGCAGTGTTGCCAAGGAGCTTTGCCCGCAATCCACGGCGGCCGACCGTACCGATAACGACCAGCTGTGCGTCCACTTTCGCCACCTCGCGCGAAATAACGTCTGCAGTGGCCCCGCGCCGACAGCGAAAGGCGGTTGTCGGCAGCGAAAACGCCTCGGACAGCTCCGTGATGTGAGGCTGCATATCCCGCTTCATACGCCGGGTGAAATCGTTCGGGTCGAGCACATCGAGATCGGTCAGCAGATCGGGAATTTCCATTGCGCTGATGCAGGATAGCGACACGTCGAGCGCTTCGGCAAGACGCGTCGCATGACCGAGAACGGTTCTGTTGAGCAACCGTTTTTCTTTTGACCTTGTGGCGAGATCAAGAGCGACGAGCAATGGCCGCTGGCGATGCCAGCGCTTTCCGGCAACGATAAGAACCGGAGCGGCACTCTCGCGAAGCAGCTGCCAGTCCGTGGAGGTGTAGGAAGCTGACGCGCTGTGATGGGCGGTTTTCACCAGGTAGTCATAGTCTCTCGATTCGGTTCGCTGTATCACCCAGGGGGCGATATCTTTCATCCAGACAACGCGCAGTCCCACGCGGGTGCCCGTGGGCGTTTCCCGATCAATCTGTTCGCGTAGCACTTGTTCGCGGCGATCGAGCATGCTTCGCTTCACGGCTGTCTGCTCTTTCCGTGGGATACCCAGACGTCGTAGGGACGCATAGGTAAAGGCGACAATTTCTACCGAGCAACCCAGTGCATTTGCCAGCGCAAGGCCGCGCGTCGTCGCCACGCAGGGCCCTTTCCGGTCTGCTATCACCATTATTCTTGCCATGTTCTCTCCTTTCTGCCGCCCGGCGGGCGTTTCAATCCAATCCCCCTGAAGGGCTGTACAGGCCTGAATTCAGTCAGCCTGCATGCCGCCCAAGATACCTGAGAATCTGCTCCGCCGTGGACCGGGGATGTTCCAACGGGAACAGATGACCGCCGGGCACGGTATGTAACTCAGCCTGCGGCTGTACGCGTCCCCAGCGCCGGAATGCAGCTGCGGACAGCGTTTGCGAGTCGCTGCCACGCAGGCCGAGAACCGGGAGCGAAACGCGTTTCAGGGTCGGCCATACCCAGGGCGCTGAGCCATAGATACCCGCCTCCCACGCCGGCGGGAATACCAGCTTTATGCCCGCGTCATTCGCCGGGGCAGTACTCGCGCCCACATAATCACTCAGCGCGTCATCACTGAAATTGGCAAAGGCGCGCTTCCCGCGATAAAAGTCGAATGCTGCCTGCGCGTCGGGAAACTGATCTGGACGCGCGAGCGCACGGCGGATCATCGGCATCTGGCGCAGCCGTGAGCGAGGCGTCAACGCCACGCCGACGACAAAACGCGTGGGCAGAAATACGGGGTCAAGCAGCACAAGCCCCCGGAAGAGCGCCGGCTCGCGAGCAGCAGCGAGTAGTCCCACCACAGCACCGAGAGAGTGGCCGAGCAACCAGATGGGCGCATCGTGATGCGCCTTGAGGGCGTCAATCAGGTCGCTGGCAAAGAGCTGCCAGCGCAGGCGAAGCGGCGGGTGCGGATCTCCCCAGAGGGGGCGGTGCCGAACGGCAGACACGCTGTAATGCTCGCTGAGTGGCTGCAAAAGCTGTCGGTAGCTTCCGGGCGGATAACCATTTGCATGTGCGAAAACCAGGGGGTTTCCCGAGCCGCCGAATGTTTCCCAACGCGCCTGCATCTACTGTCCTCGCTACCTGTGCATCCGTTGCGCAGCGTAAAGCAAAAGCGTCTGTCTGCCCATGCCTGCTGCGCCTCACCCGACGCTCGCAAACCCGCTCCCGCGAGGGATTCACAGACAGGTATACTGTGGTGCAAAACTTTTGGGAAAGAGGCTTCAATGACGCTCGAGGAAATCAGCCGAACCCGCTGCTTTGACGGCGAGCAACTCAGATTCCGGCACCGTTCGAGGACACTGGGCTGTGACATGCAGTTTTCGGCCTACCTGCCGCCGCAGGCATCGCGTGCCAAGGTACCCGCCATATGGTTCCTGTCCGGACTGACCTGCACGGATGAAAACTTCATGACCAAGGCCGGAGCACAGCGCTACGCGGCGGAACAGGGTGTGGCGCTGGTCGCACCCGACACCAGCCCACGGGGTGACGGCGTTCCGGACGATCCGGATGGCGCCTGGGATTTCGGCATTGGTGCGGGATTCTACGTCAACGCGACACAGGAACCCTGGTCCAGCCACTACCGGATGTATGAGTACATTCAGGCAGAGCTGCCAACACTCATCGCGGCGGAACTTCCCATCAACCCGATCAGGGCTGGCCTGATGGGGCACTCCATGGGTGGACACGGCGCTCTTGTGATAGGCCTGCGCAACCCCGAGAGCTGGGTCAGCCTGTCGGCCTTCGCACCGATTGTTGCGCCGAGTCATTGCCCCTGGGGCGAGAAGGCACTGCACAACTATCTCGGCGGCGATCGCGACATCTGGAAACACTGGGATGCCACCGAACTGGTGCGCGGCGGCGCGGCGCAGAAACCCCTGCGCATTGATCAGGGTGAAGCGGACAATTTTCTCAACGGACAGCTGAAAACCCAACTTTTTGAAAGCGCCTGTGCGGACACCGGATACCAGGCGTCAGTGAACTATCATCCGGGCTACGATCACAGCTACTACTTTATCGCCAGCTTCATCGGGGAGCACATTGCTTTCCACGCGGCGCACTTGCACGGCTCGGACTGAGTCGTCGCGTCAATCGGCTGCGGCAGGGTAAATGAGCGCAGTCCAGCTACGCCGCTCGAATGGCCGCCAGTCGTCTGCGGGCTGCGACAGGCGCTCGGCGAGCAGGAACCATACTGACGGGTTCAGCGTCATGCCGCAGTGACTGCCGCGGACCTCGATGCTCTGGGCATGCGCATGTCCGAATTCCGGATGCTGGCGCGCTGTTCGCCAGTTGACGATGCCATCTCCCCGTGAGTAGACAGCGGTCGTGGGTACAGGAGGGGCATTGGGCAGGAAATCCTCGGCGACCGGAATTTCCTCGGGGGGGTTAAGACTCGAAAAAAGGCGTGAGGGGTAGGAGCCTGTCCAGCGGCCTTCTCCAAAAGGACTGCCCAGGGAAATCACCTGGCGAACCCGGGCCGGGGCCTCCCGCGCCAGCTCCCTTGCGAAAATGCCGCCGAGGCTGTGTCCAATCAAAGACACCGGACATCCGTAGCGATCACCAAGAAAATCAATGCGTTCCAGCAATCCTTCCAGTACACCCTCTCGCGGCCCCAGGTTGCGCCCCAGCCCCCAGCCATGGACGGCGTAACCCTGTCGCGTAAGATAGCGGCGCAGCGATGCTGTGTAGCCATCGGAGCCAAGAAAACCCGGCAGAACCATAACCGGATGGCCATCGCCTCGTGGCGCCCGATCAAGAAATCGCGCCGCTAGAGAAAGTGATGCCGCCTCGATCACGACCCGGTGTATCTCGGTCAGCGCCAATAGTGGATGGGGTGGCGGCATGTCGACTGACATGGCGGCCGGCGGCGGCAGCGGTCCCTCAGCCGCTGAAGCCAGACCTGAATAATCCAATGTTTACCTCCGGCGCTGTGTGCGCTTCACTTACTGCGACAAGCTGTTTTTATTTACGGGCCGGAGCATAGCGCAGATTCATCATCTGCTGAAAGTGGCTAGCGCACACCGCTGCCGCACACCAGAAGGGCGTGGCCTCACAGCCGCGAGAATTCCTTGTTCAGCGCGTATTGACGGGACGTGACGTAAGTCTCCATGCGTTGAACCCGCGCGCTCGCCGCATCGAGCCGCTCCTGGGCCTTGCGCAGCCGCTGACTCGCGCTGTCACTGTAGCGAAATGCCTTGCGCGGACGAAAATCGTGCCGATCCTCGTCGTATTCCATGGCGGCACCGGCACTCCCTTCTCCACCGGCGACCCAGGTATCACTGGCATCCACGGCGTCCGCTGCATGATCACGTCGCGGCGCGAGCAGCAGCCAGCCAGCCAGGTAGGCCCACAGGGACAGCGTGCCGGTGAACAGAAAGGCGGCGATCCACAGAAGCCGCACCACCCAGTGTGCGACATCCCAGTAATCGGCGATGCCAGCCGCAACGCCTGCCACTTTGCCGCTTCGCGTATTGCGGTAGAGCCCGAGATCCCAGCCCCGACGCTTGCGCGCGCGAAAGGTGTCCAGCGTCTCGCGCTGCCCGTTCCGGGGTTGGTTTCTGTCGTATCGGTCATGCGTCATAGCGTTTCTCCTGTTTGGCCTGTGACTGTTCACCGCTCTGGCGGCCAGCCTGTCCGCGCCAGTCCCGGTGATCCCCATCGAGAATGGATTCCAGCGTTTCAATGCGGTCGGTCAGGCGATCCACCGTCACCAGCATCTGCTCGATGCGCTCCAGGTCCTCGCTGTTCAGGCTTCGACTCGAGCGGTTTACGCTGCGGTAGTGCATGACGATCCAGATCGGCGCCACAACAACGACGAACAGGATCGACGGGATACTCATGAATTGCCAGAATTCCATCGTTGAGTCCTCTCCCCTCGGCCATCAGGCCTGGTCTTTTTTCTCGTGGTCCGGCTGCTGGCCAGTCACCTCGGCACGCAGCCGCTCCAGTTCACGATTGATGCGCTCGTCTTCCTGCAGTGCGTCTATCTCCGCGGCGAGTCCCGGCGATACATCGCGGCCGATGTCCATTACCTCGAGCTGACTCTCCAGATTATCCATCCGCCGCTCAAACTGCGCAAAACGGTCAAAGGCATCGTCCAGCGCCTCACGGTTGACCTGTCTCTTTACCTTGATGCGCGACTCCACAGTGGCCGTGCGCATTACCAGGGCTTTCTGCTTGGCCTTGGCGTCGCTCAGTTTCTGCTGCAGCTGGGCGATCTCCATGTTCAGATGCGCGACATGCTCATCGGTGGCCGCCATTTCTTCTTCCACAGCCCGGACGTCGCTCTCCAGTTCACGCTTTTCCTGCAGTGCAGCGCGGGCCAGATCATCGCGACCCTTGCTGATGGCGAGACGCGCTTTCTCTTCCCAATTGGCGGCCTCCTCACGCACCTGCTCAAGACGGCGGGCCGCCTGTTTGCGATCGGCAATCACCCTCGCGGAGGAACTTCGCACCTCCACCAGCGTGTCTTCCATTTCCTGAATAATCAAACGGATCATCTTTTGTGGATCCTCCGCGCTGTCGAGCAGCGCGTTGAGGTTCGAGTTGATGATATCGGTCATGCGCGAAAAGATACCCATGAAGCTGCTCCTTGTGTCCCCCGACGCGAGGGCTGTATGACTGATGCGTTATGCCGCCAGAATGCCGGCCCACTCAATAATATTTGCACAAGACATGCCAGTATTTTTATATCTATATTTAACACAATCTTGAAGCTTAATTCTCGAAACACTCTTCGTAATGATCCCGAATAAATGTATTTTTTACCAGATTTTAAGGTTTTATAGACCTTGTAGAGCTATATTTACCGGATGCGTACCCAGGACAGTATTATCGGACAGTCCCCCACCCTTGCCGCGGCGCTGGAGCGTCTGTCGGATCTTGCCGCGATCAACCGGCCAGTGCTCATCGTCGGTGAACGCGGGACCGGCAAGGAACTCGCTGCGGAACGACTGCACTTTCTTTCACCCCGATGGGAAGCTCCTTACGTCAAGGTGAACTGCGCCGCAATGGCAGAGTCGCTGCTGGAGTCTGAGTTGTTCGGACATGAATCGGGCGCCTTCACCGGTGCCACCCAGCGGCGGCGCGGCCGCTTTGAACGCGCAGACGGCGGCACCCTGTTCCTGGACGAGCTTGCCACGACCTCGGCACGGCTGCAGGAGAAGCTACTCAGACTGGTGGAGTACGGAGAATTCGAGCGACTGGGTGGCCAGGAAACCCTGCAGGTGGATGTTCGAATTATCGCCGCCACCCACGCCGATCTGCCCGCGCTGGCTGCGGAAAACCGCTTCCGTCACGACCTGCTCGATCGGCTGAGCTTTGACGTGCTGCATCTACCCGCGCTGCGTCAACGAAAAGAGGACATTGAGGAACTGGCACAACATTTTGCGGTGCAGATGAGTGCAGAGCTGGGCTGGCCGCTATTTCCGGGCTTCTCGCCTGGGGCGCTGGCAGCGCTGCTGACGCACTCCTGGCCCGGCAATATCCGCGAACTGAAAAACGCGGTCGAACGTTCGGTGTACCGTTGGGGGCAGCCGGACAGACCTGTCGGCGCGGTCGTACTCGATCCGTTCCGATCCCCTTTCGCCGGATCGGCACACGGACCGGACGCGGACGCGGACGCGCAGGATACGACACCCTCGCGGCCTGAAGATACCGACGCAATTCCCAGCGCCAGGTCTGCGACACTTCCCATTGACCTGCGTCAGCACCTTCAGAAAGAAGAGCGCCGCCTGGTGGAGGCAAGCCTGGCGGAGAACAGCTACAATCAAAAAATGGCTGCCGAGTCGCTCAGACTCAGCTACGACGCCCTGCGTGGCCTGGTGCGCAAGCACGGCCTGCGGTCCCGGAGCCCGCGAGAGCGAAGCTGAGTACACAGCGAAAGACAGCTCGACCCACACTTGCAACGAGCAACTAGCAACGAGGAACGCAGCATGCCACTCAGCCTGAAAGATCCCTCACTTTTGCAAACCGGCGTCTACATCGACGGCCGCTGGTCGGACGCCGATAGCGGCGAATCCTTTGCCGTCACCAACCCGGTAAACGGTGAGACGATCGCCGAAGTGGCAAAAGCCGGCGTGGCCGACACACGTCGCGCCATTGAGGTCGCAGACCTCGCCATGAGAGCGTGGAAATCAGCCCCCGCCAAGGAGCGATCTGACATTCTGCGGGCGTGGTTCAACCTGCTGATGGCGAATCAGGAGGATCTGGCCCTGATCATGACCGCCGAGCAGGGCAAGCCGCTGGCGGAGTCCCGCGGCGAAATCGCCTACGGGGCCTCCTACGTGGAATGGTTTGCCGAGCAGGCCAAGCGCATCAACGGCGACGTGATTCCGGGACCGGCGGCGGACAGGCGCATCGTCTGCATTCGCCAGCCGGTAGGCGTGGTCGCTGCAATAACACCCTGGAATTTTCCCAACGCCATGATCGCGCGGAAGGCCGCACCGGCGCTTGCCGCGGGCTGCAGCATTGTCATCAAGCCGGCCACCGAGACCCCTCTGTCGGCGTTTGCCATGTGCGAACTCGCCAGCAGGGCCGGCGTGCCCGACGGTGTGATCAACGTTGTGGCGGGCAGCGCCCGGGATATTGGCGGCGAACTCACCTCCAATCCGATTGTTCGCAAGCTGACCTTTACCGGCTCCACGCCCGTGGGCAAGATGCTGATTGAACAGTGTGCGGGAACCGTGAAGAAGACCTCTATGGAGCTCGGCGGCAATGCGCCATTCATCGTCTTCGAGGACGCCGATCTCGACGCTGCCGTGGAAGGCGCAATGGTGTCCAAATACCGCAATGCAGGACAGACCTGCGTCTGCTCAAACCGTCTGATTGTTCAGGACAGCATTTACGATGCGTTTGTAGAAAAACTGGTCCGCGCCACCGAAGCTCTGAAGGTCGGCGACGGCATGGAGGACGGCGTGACCATTGGCCCCCTGATCAACAGGCAGGCAGTCGATGACGTGAGCAAGCTGGTGGATGACAGCGTTGCCGCCGGCGCCGGCGTCGCCCTTGGCGGCGGCATGCACGAATTGCGCGGCTACTTTTATCAGCCGACGGTGCTTACCGATGTCACCGCCGACATGCCGGTGTTTCGCAACGAGATTTTCGGACCGGTGGCGCCGGTCACGCGCTTTGCCGATGAAGACGAAGCAATTGCCCTGGCCAACGATACAGAGTTCGGACTTGCGTCCTACTTTTACACGCGGGATATCGGTCGCGTCTGGCGCGTCGGCGAAGCGCTCGAGTACGGCATCGTCGGCATCAACGAAGGGATTATCTCCAACGCCATGGCGCCGTTTGGCGGCATTAAAGAATCCGGTTCGGGCCGTGAGGGCTCCGTTTACGGTATCGACGACTACGTCGAGATCAAGTACATGCTGATGGGGGGTCTGTCACGCTGACAGCTGTGCGCATGACGCCGGGGTCGCCGCGGCAGCGGCAGACCCCGTCTATGGGAACCACCACATGATCAGCCTGCTGCTCGTTTTTTTTCTACTCGCGATTGTGACGTCTTTTCTCTGCTCCCTGTGGGAGGCCGTCCTGCTCAGTATCTCCCCGGCCTATGCGCGACTCGCCGCCGAGGAGGGCCGCACCACCGGCCGGCATCTACAGTCCTTCAAGCAGAACATTGACCGCCCGCTGGCGGCCATTCTTACCCTCAACACCATCGCGCATACCGTGGGCGCCATCGGGGTGGGCCAGCAGGCAACGCTTATCTGGGCCGACGCCAATCCTCTGATTACCGGCCTTGCAGTCCCGGCAGTGATGACGCTGGCAGTGCTGATCCTGTCGGAAATCATTCCGAAAACCATCGGCGCGAACCAGTGGCAGCGCCTGGCGCCGTTCACGGTAATGTCACTGCGCGTGATTATCGTGCTGCTTTACCCGCTGGTCTGGGCCTGCCAGTTCATCACCCGGCGCATGAACCACGGCGACAGCGCCAGCGTGCTGACCCGGTCCGAGTTCCTGGCGCTGGCAGAAATCGGAGAGAAGGATGGCGTATTTGAGGCCGGCGAGACCTCGATTATCCAGAACCTGCTGCGCTTTCGGGAAGTCACCGCACACGACGTCATGACCCCGCGCATGGTCGTGAAAACCGCTGTACAGGAAGACACCGTAGACGATTTCCTGACCGCGAATGCCGATGACCCGCTGCGCTTCTCGCGGATCCCCGTCTACCGGCGTGCCAACCGCGAGGACATCACCGG
>JBHEOO010000129.1:506-756 GCA_046260765.1 Chromatocurvus sp. | reverse complement strand
GCCCCTTGCTGCTGCTCGCCGGCGCCGGCTCAGGCAAAACCCGGGTGATCACCTGCCGCATTGCCCACCTGTTGCGCCAGGGCACCAGCCCCGAACAGATCCTGGCAGTGACCTTTACCAACAAGGCCGCACGCGAGATGCGCGAACGGGTACAGGAGCTGACCGGTCGTAACGCCGTCAGGGGGATGACCATTTCCACCTTTCATTCCCTCGGTGTCCAGGTTCTTAAAAGCCATATCGATCGTCTGGG
>JBHEOO010000129.1:0-370 GCA_046260765.1 Chromatocurvus sp. | reverse complement strand
AACTTTTCCATCTATGCCGCCAGCGATCAATTACGCCTGGTCCGTGAACTGCTGCGCGAAACCAGAGCCGACAGCACGAACCGCGATGCCGAACAGATCCTCTGGCGGATTTCCGCAGCCAAGAACCGGATGGTCGATGCCGGGCAGTATCACCCCAACCTGCGCGATCCGCTCTCCCATCTGGTCGCCTCCATCTATCCGCGCTACCAACGGGCGCTAAAAGCCTACAACGCTGTAGATTTTGACGATCTGCTGCTGTTGACGGTCCGCCTGCTGGAAGAGCATCACGAGCTTCGAGGGCACTATCAGCAGCGCTTTTACTACCAGATGGTCGACGAGTATCAGGACACCAACCCGGTCCAGTATCAGC
>JBHEOO010000128.1:0-771 GCA_046260765.1 Chromatocurvus sp. | reverse complement strand
TCCGGCTGCGGCAGGTCCGCAACGCCCTCGCCATCCTGCTCACGAGCCAGGGCGTGCCCATGCTGCTCATGGGCGACGAGGCCGCCCGCACGCAGCAGGGCAACAACAACACCTACTGCCACGACAACGCGTTGAGTTGGCTCGATTGGGACCGGGTCGCCGAGCACGACGACCTCGTCCGCTTCGTCAGCCGCCTCATCGAGTTCCGCCTGCGGCACCCCGTGCTGCGCAACCGCTGGCACCCGACCGGCGCCGACACCGTCGGCAGCGGCTACCCCGACCTCAGCTGGCACGGACAAGCCGCCTGGAACCCGGACTGGTCCGAAGCGTCGCGCTCGCTGGCCTTCATGCTCTGCGGGGCGCACGGCCGCGGCGGGACCGAGCCGGACGACTACGTCTACGTCGCGATGAACAGCCACTGGGAGGCGCGCGGCTTCGAGCTCCCGGGACTGCCCGAGGGCCACGCATGGCACGTGTTCGCCAACACCGGCATGCCCTCCCCGGACGACGCCTACGACGTGGGCCACGAGCCCCGACTGTCTGACCCCTCGCACGTCCTCCTCGGCCCGCGATCGGTGATGATCCTCGTCGGCCGACCGCCCTCCGCGTGAGGGACCACCGCGCCCTCGGAAAGGAAGACCATGGCCTTCGCCATCAGCACCCAGATCGACCGTGACGCCGCCCTCATGACCCTGACGGGGGAGCTCGATGCGGCAGCCGCCCCCGCCTTTCGCGACCAGATCGAGCAGCTCGCGGGCGGCGCCGAGGTCC
>JBHEOO010000127.1:472-794 GCA_046260765.1 Chromatocurvus sp. | reverse complement strand
CCTCAAGGCCTGCCGTTGGTCAAACCTCCGTATGCGCGCATTACTGCCATTGATCTCAACACCGGCGATCACCGGTGGATGGTGCCGCACGGCGAAGGTATACGGCAGCGCATCATTGATATGGGCATCGACGATCCCGGTCCGGTGGGCAGTTTTGGTCGCCACGGGCCGCTGCTGACCCGTTCATTGTTATTTGTTGCGCAGCTGGATGGCAGTCGCCCGGTCTTGCGCAGTTATGACAAGTTCACCGGCGATGTCCTCAGCGAGCTGGAATTGCCGTTGCCGCCGATGGGTACGCCGATGAGTTACATGGTTGATGGTA
>JBHEOO010000127.1:0-299 GCA_046260765.1 Chromatocurvus sp. | reverse complement strand
TCACAGCACTCGTCAAAACACGCCTGCAAACACTCGCGACGCCTGTCACTCCCGCTCTGTTTGCAATACAATAGCTCTCCATCAGTCACCGGACACTAACAGCGACACATGAGCTATCAGGTACTTGCCCGAAAATGGCGTCCCCAGAATTTCAGTGAAATGGCCGGACAGGCGCATGTCTTGCAAACACTGACGCATGCCCTTGAACAGCAGCGTCTGCATCATGCGTATCTGTTCACTGGCACCCGGGGCGTGGGTAAAACCACGGTGGCACGTATTCTGGCGCGCTGTCTTAATTG
>JBHEOO010000126.1:359-797 GCA_046260765.1 Chromatocurvus sp. | reverse complement strand
TGTTTTTTGATATCCACAGGGGGTCACCGTTTTACCCGGGTTCCGGCAAGATGGACGAGGTCGGTGCGGGGCTTGGTGAAGGCACCACTGTGAACGTGCCAATACCAGGCGGCTCAGGTGACCAGGCCTACATCAAAGCTTTCGAGGAAATTCTGGCGCCGGCAGCGGAATGGTTCAAACCGGATCTTATTCTGGTATCCGCAGGCTTTGATCCGCACTGGAATGACCTGGCCATGAACGTGTCCTATGAAGGTTTTGCAGTCATGACAAGCATTCTCCAACGCTTGGCCAGAGAGCATTGTCAGGGCCGCTTGGCATTTGTCCTGGAGGGTGGTTACAACCTGGAATCTCTCGCCCACGGGGTCAGGTCGGTGCTGGATGTACTGGCAGGGGCGGAGCCGCCCGAACCGTGCAGCTATGGCCTTCATGAGGTTGAAA
>JBHEOO010000126.1:0-231 GCA_046260765.1 Chromatocurvus sp. | reverse complement strand
TTGATCCTAATCCGGTTTGAGTGAGCTTTCCGTCCTGGGCCAGCGTAAGGAACAACATGAACTATCCCCTGAATTTTCTATCACTGGCCGGACTGGGAATGCTCACGGGCTGCGCCATGACCGCTGACAATCTGTCTGGAGAGCAGTCTCTGGCTACGCTCACCACCATGTATGATAGCCATGTTGTGGATGCGGCCACCACTAAAGCCCTGTCGCTGCCCGAGCTTGTTA
>JBHEOO010000125.1:560-822 GCA_046260765.1 Chromatocurvus sp. | reverse complement strand
GGAGCGACGTCCTCAAGATGAACCCCGTGGATGGCGCACGGCTCGGGCTCGCCAATGGCGATGTGGTCAAGATCACCTCGACCACCGGCTCGATGACCGTCGATCTCAAGCTCTGGGAGGGCGTGCGGCCCGGCACGGTCGCGAAATGCTTCGGCCAGGGGCACTGGGCCTATGGGCGAATCGCGACCCGGGACTTCAAGAACCACAAGCCGCGGGGCGGCAACAACAACGAGATCCTCTACCCGGAATTCGAACGGCTGAG
>JBHEOO010000125.1:0-432 GCA_046260765.1 Chromatocurvus sp. | reverse complement strand
ATACGCAGTTCAGCTACATCCCGACGCTGTGCAATCACTGCGACGATGCCCCTTGCGTGACGAACTGTCCGACGACGGCCATGTACAAGAACGAGGACGGACTGACCCTCCACGACGTGGACAAGTGCATCGGCTGCCGGCTGTGCCAGCTTTCGTGCCCTTACGGCGTGATCTGGTACAACAAGCAGGCGCCGCATGACAGCGATGTCGAGGCGATGCTGGACGGGGCGACCTTTACCGCATCGGAAATGGCGGAAAAGTCCGGCTCCGGCGCGCCGATCGGGTATTACAACCCGGCGCGGGCGCAGACCTATGACGGTATCCGGCCCAAGGGTGTGGTCGAGAAATGCACCTTCTGCGATCACCGGCTCGCGGTCGACGAGGATCCCGCCTGCGTCGTGGCCTGCCCGGCAGAGGCGCGCATCTTCGGCG
>JBHEOO010000124.1:494-826 GCA_046260765.1 Chromatocurvus sp. | reverse complement strand
TCGGTCGAGAAGAATGAGCAGATATGCCGCAAACTGCAACTGTCGCCCCAGGATCACGTGCTGGAGATCGGCTCGGGCTGGGGAGGTCTTGCGCTGCACGCTGCGAGTCGCTACGGCTGCCGCGTCACCACCACCACCATCTCCCGGGCTCAATGCGACCTTGTTCGCCAGCGCGTCCACGATGCGGGTTTGGAAGATCGAGTTACGGTGCTTCGCAGTGACTATCGTGAGCTACGCGGACAGTTCGACAAACTGGTGTCGATCGAGATGATCGAGGCCGTGGGCTACAAGTATCTCGACGAGTATTTTCGCTGTTGTCGGCGACTCTTAAA
>JBHEOO010000124.1:0-470 GCA_046260765.1 Chromatocurvus sp. | reverse complement strand
CCGTTGCGCACGCGACCGATTTTGGGTTGGTGCGTTACGAGGATATTACGCACCACTATCCACCGATGCTCCGCGGCTGGAGAGATCGATTCCGCGAGCGGGCCGAGTCGCTCACGGAACTTGGGTATCCAGAGAGCTTCCAGCGCATGTGGGAGTTCTATTTCTGCTACTGCGAGGCGGCATTTCTTGAACGCCACGTCACCTGCGCGCACTTGATGCTGGGCGGACCCCGCGTCGATTTGCACCGCTCCGCTGATGGAGAGCGGCAACAGAGGGGCTTCAATCGCTAGCGACGGGCAGCTTGTCGCGTGTGTAGTCAATCGTTGGGGTGAGCAAGAGCTTGCCGCTCGTGCGTGGCGCGAACAGGTAGTGCGAAACCCACCATTCCTGGCCTTGGCGGTAACCGAACAGTTCGGAGCAGGCCAGTAGAAACATGCGCCAGCGAGCGAGCACTCGACGGCCGTCGGCGC
>JBHEOO010000123.1:545-833 GCA_046260765.1 Chromatocurvus sp. | reverse complement strand
GTAATGATTACTGCACCTACTGAGCCTCCCAGAACCGCCTCGCCGGTAAACGCATCGTAAATAATGGTTTTAAACGCGGGAATAATTTGCGAAGTATTCGAAAAAATGATAATGAGAACTGTAACAACGTAAACCACTACCATAATCGGAACAAGCCGGCCTGTAACATTTCCGATGCGTTTAATTCCGCCTATAACCACAATGCCTGTGATGATTGAAATTACAATTCCGGTTAACAGATCAGTCTGAAAGTTTCCACCAAGGTTATTGGGAATTAAAACCGTGTCA
>JBHEOO010000123.1:0-266 GCA_046260765.1 Chromatocurvus sp. | reverse complement strand
TGATAAAGTACATGGGGCCGCCCTGAATTTCGCCTGCCGAATCTTTTCCGCGAAACATTACGGCCAGCGTGCAGGTGAAAAATTTAGTAGAAATGCCAAGCAATGCCGAAACCCACATCCAGAAAATGGCACCCGGACCGCCCATGGTAATGGCCACGGCTACTCCGCTTACATTTCCCATTCCAACCGTTCCGGCCAAAGCCGTAGATAATGCCTGGTAATGCCTGAGCTGACCGGGTTCGTTGGGATCGTCGTATTTGCCGGTT
>JBHEOO010000122.1:0-851 GCA_046260765.1 Chromatocurvus sp. | reverse complement strand
ATCGTTGGTTTCGCCGACCACGACGTTGACCGAGCGGACTGCCTCGTTGTGGGGCTGTTGCAGCGTCCACTTCACCCCGGCCGCCAGCGCGGTGCCGACATTCAGGGTGTTGGTCAGCAGAATCGGTGATTCGAGATTGCCGAGTTCGCGCACCTGCTCGAAACCCGCCGCCTTGCCAAATCCGTTGGCGGTGTACACCGCAGCCGGCACCTTCTCAGTGAACAGGTTGCCGCTGTGCGCCAGAATCGCCGTCACTCCGGTACGGACCGAATCGCCCCTGATCAGGGTGCGGTGGCCTACTTTGACGCCGGCCACGTCGGTGATGGCGTTGAGAGCGCCCGTCGGCAGTATGCCCGGCGTGATCCCGAAGTCGCGAATACGCGGTTTTGTGTTTTCAGACGCCATGGCGGTATCCGCGGAGAGCAGCGCGATAACCAAGGTGGAAATAAGGCAGTAATTCAACACTTTAAATGTGCCGGTCATGCCCTCTCCTAGCTGCCGCAGATGAGCCGCAATGGTTAAGGACGGGTTTGAGCTTAACTACACCCCTCTTTACGCCTGGTATCGATGATATGGACAATATTCCATCCTCCATCCGTATTGATCAGCTGAAATGAATTAACACCACAATGGCTGAAATCGCCATCGACGTAAAACGTATAGGGTGTCCATGCATTCGCCATGTGTCCGTCTATTCGTATTTCCATACCTGAAATCTGCTCATCCAACACGGCGGGACTATTCCCTACCCTTTCGAGGAAACCTTCTACCGTCGCATGTCCCAGGGTGGCAAAGCTTCCCGCGTCCAGGGTAGTGTTCATTACTGCATCGGCATGAAAGAACCCTTGAAT
>JBHEOO010000121.1:364-866 GCA_046260765.1 Chromatocurvus sp. | reverse complement strand
GGCCGCAGGGACTGACCGCAATGCGCAGGCACCTGCGTCACGCGGAAGAGCGATGCTCCCGATCCCTGCGTGACATCCCACGGGATCAGGCAACAACACCAAACAAAACTCAGGCGAGATGGAATCACGCGACATGGCAGCAAACGATATGGCATCAGGCAATCTGGATCAGAACGACATCAAGGCGATCGACGGTTTCTGGCGAGCCGCCAACTACCTGTCGGCCGGGCAGATCTACCTGCTCGACAACCCGCTGCTCGACGAGCCGCTGGCCGCCGAGCACATCAAGCCCCGACTGCTGGGACACTGGGGCACCACGCCGGGCCTGAACTTTCTGTACGCGCACCTCAACCACCAGATCGTTGCCCGCGACCTGGACACCATCTTTCTCACCGGTCCCGGCCACGGCGGCCCCGGCCTGGTCGCCAGCGCATGGCTGGAAGGGACCTACTCGGACGTCTACCCGAAAATCGGCCGGGACCGCTCCGGCATGCAGCGGCTG
>JBHEOO010000121.1:0-354 GCA_046260765.1 Chromatocurvus sp. | reverse complement strand
CCAATCCCACCGTGCTCGCGCGCATTCCGCAGGACGAACTCGAGTCACTGCTGCGCGGCTACGGCTACGAACCCCATTTCGTCACCGGCAACGACCCGGCCACCCTGCACCTCGAGATGGCCGACACCCTCGACCGGGTGCTCGACACCATTGCCGACATCCAGCGCCGCGCGCGCGAGGACAACGAGACCGCCCGCCCCCGCTGGCCGATGATCGTGCTGCGCACCCCGAAGGGCTGGACCGGGCCGACGGAGGTCGACGGCAAGCCGGTGGAGAACTCCTGGCGCGCCCACCAGGTGCCAGTCAGCGACGTTCGCGCCAATCCCGATCACCGTCGCCTGCTCGAGGAATGGA
>JBHEOO010000120.1:315-873 GCA_046260765.1 Chromatocurvus sp. | reverse complement strand
CGTGGACACCGTGGCCCGCATCGCCGGGGGCTTCGGGGGGATCAACCTCGAGGACATCGCCGCACCGCGCTGCTTCGAGATCGAGGGCAAGCTCCGGCAGCGCCTCGACATCCCGGTCTTCCACGACGACCAGCACGGCACCGCGGTCTGCGTGCTCGCGGCGCTGGTCAACGCCGCGAAGGTCACCGGGCGGGAGCTGTCGGAGCTCAAGGTCGTCGTGCAGGGGATGGGCAGTGCCGGGGTGGCGATCACCGGGCTGCTGCGTGCGGCCGGCATCGAGGATCTCGTGCCCGTCGACATCGACGGCATCGTGGAACCCCGGCGCCGGGCCGGGCTCGACCCGGTCCGCTTCCGGTTGGCTCGGCAGGTCAACCCGCGGGGGTTGACGGGCGGCAAGGAGGTGGCCCTGGCCGGGGCGGATGTGTTCATCGGGGTGTCCGGGCCGGAGAGCCTGCCGCTCGAGCTGGTGGGCACGATGGCGCCGGACCCGATCGTGTTCGCGCTCGCCAACCCGGTCCCGGAGCTGCACCCGGACCTGGCGGCCGGGCACGTCGCGGT
>JBHEOO010000120.1:0-305 GCA_046260765.1 Chromatocurvus sp. | reverse complement strand
ATCGTTGGTGACGATCGCGCTGCCGACTACGTGGTGCCATCGGCCTTCGACCGGTCGGTGGTCCCGGCGGTCGCCGATGCGGTGGCACGGGTCGCCCGGGAGCAGGGGCACGTCCGTCCGGGCTCGGGCGGCTCGCTGTCCAGCGAACGAGAGGCCGCCGAGCAGGAGGCCGCGCAGCGCGCCGTGCAACGCGGGGTCACCCGCAGCTTCCAGCGCGGCTGAGGCATCCGAGCCTGGCGGCGGCCGCCGGGTCGCTTCAGGCGCCGGTCAGTCGGAACCGGGCCGGGACCGGTCGGCCGTCAGCG
>JBHEOO010000012.1:84220-84775 GCA_046260765.1 Chromatocurvus sp. | reverse complement strand
GCTGCAGACGATGCCGCCGGTGCCCCAAGACCAGATGACACGGGTGGCCCTGCAGCTGCGCCAGTACTTTGATCGTGCGCAGCTGCCGCTGCCCGAGGAGCCGGAGGTCACCACGGTCGATACGCCGGTGCCACACCTCACTCTGGTGGCGGGGAATGATGCCGACGGCATTCGTGTGCCCGGCCTGTTGCTGGAGTTTCACTACGGCCCAGTGCCCATGTCACCCACCTATATCGAGCAGGACGACAGCGACGCGCTGCATGAGATCGAGGGCCAGTCCTGGCTGGTGCACCGCAATCGGGAGCAGGAATTCGCTCTGTGCGACCAGATCTCGAACCTGGGGCTGGCGCTCAATGCCAGCATCGGATCGTGGCCGCAGGTCTGGGTGCCGGATGTGGCGCATGCCGGTGAAATACTGCCTTTCTGGCGACGCCTGGAGGCAAACCAGTTCCCTGAGCTGCAGGCTTCGGGCTGGCACATCCACGCCGACCCCGGCTATTCGCTGCCCACAGAGCGGGTCAAGGTGGACACGATCCTGCGCGACGGCGAGCGCCA
>JBHEOO010000012.1:78467-84210 GCA_046260765.1 Chromatocurvus sp. | reverse complement strand
GGCTGGAAATCGACACCGTGCCACTGCGGGCGCTGCGCGACCTGATTGAGTCGCTGTTCGGCGAGTACTCCCTCAACGGCAGAGTGCATCTGCCTGCTTTCCGTGCAGCGCAACTGCCCGAGCAGGCACTGGTCGAGGATCGCGGCGCACCGCTGACACGCAGGCTGGCGCAACAGCTGCGCGAATTTCAGGGGCTGCAGCCGGTTCCTGTGCCACCTGGGCTGCGCGCTACCCTGCGTTCCTACCAGCAGCAGGGACTGGACTGGCTGTATTTTCTCTTCAGCCACGGCTTCGGTGGCATCCTCGCCGACGATATGGGTCTGGGCAAGACCCTGCAAACACTGGCGCTTATCCAGCACCTGAAGGACAGCGGCAAACTCGCAAGGCCGGCCCTGATACTCGCGCCTACCAGCGTTGCTGGCAACTGGCTGAGGGAAATCGAGCACTTCTGTCCCGGTCTGCGCAGCCTGCTGATCCACGGCCCGACGCGCCACGCGTGGTTCAGCCAGATTTCGACGGTCGATATCGTCGTCACTACCTACCCTCTGCTGCTGCGTGACCATGCACACTACGAGGATCAGGGGTTCAGCCTGCTGGTCCTGGATGAGGCCCAGGCCATCAAGAATCCGGCCACAAAACTTGCCCGCCGCGTGCGTGGGTTGCAGGCGGACTGTCACCTCTGTCTTACCGGAACGCCGCTGGAGAATCACCTCGGAGAACTCTGGGCGCTGATGGACGTGGCCCTGCCCGGCCTGTTGGGTGGGCAGCAGGCGTTTCGCCAACAGTTCCGTCAGCCGATTGAAGAACACGGCGATCGGGAGCGCCAGCTGCAGCTGGCCACACGGGTAGCACCGTTCCTGTTGCGCCGGACCAAGGCGGAAGTGGCGTCAGAGCTGCAGCCCAAGACGGAGCTGGTGCAGTATGTGGAACTTGCGGGCCAGCAACGGGCGCTTTATGAAAGCATTCGCATGAGCATGCAGAAGCACATCCGCAAACTGGTGGCGAGACAGGGCATGGCGCGCAGCCATATCCAGTTTCTCGATGCCCTGCTCAAACTGCGCCAGGCCTGCATCGATCCGCGCCTGGTCAAGCTGGAAGTAGCGGCGGATATACGCGAAAGCGCGAAGCTCACCTGGCTGCGCAATAACGTGCCACAGCTGATTGAGGAAGGCCGCAGACTGCTGGTGTTCTCACAGTTTACCCAGGTGCTCACGCTGGTGGAGGAAGAGCTCAAGACGCTGCATATTTCCTACAGCAAGCTGACGGGCCAGACCCGCAAACGACAGGAGGCCATCGACCGCTTTCAGAAGGGTGAAGTGCCCGTGTTCCTGATCAGTCTGAAGGCCGGCGGCAGCGGGCTCAACCTCACCACCGCGGATGTCGTCATTCACCTCGACCCCTGGTGGAATCCGGCGGTGGAAGCCCAGGCCAGCGACCGCGCCTATCGGATCGGCCAGGATAAACCTGTGTTTGTCTACAAGCTGATTGCCGCCGATACCGTCGAGGAGCGCATTCAGACACTGCAGGCGCAGAAACGCGCCCTCGCAGACACCCTGTTCAGCGACGCCGGCGCCGCGGGCCTGCCGAGGGACGGAGAAAGCCTGTTGGCTTTGCTGGAGCGGTAGGGTAACGCTTTGTCAGATTCCAGATTCCAGATTCCCGATTCCCGATTCCCGATTCCCGATTCCCGATTCCCGGCATTGACCCACGCCACAAGCCTAGCGCGAGCCCTTTACTCAGGAAGAGAGCACCTTGCGGACCTTGGCAGCGAGCTCCGCGCGCCGCTAGGGCTTGCTCAGTAGCTGCACGCCGGGATCCAGCCGGCCGTGGTGGACGATCGCGTTCTCGGTGTAACCAGAGGTAAACAGCACACGCAGACCCGGCCGCAGCGCGCAGGCCGCCTCCGCCAGCTGCCGCCCGTTCATGCCCCCGGGCATGATCACGTCGTTACACAAAAGGTCGATAGCCTCGTCGCCCTGAATGATGCGCATGGCGTCAGCATCCGATGCAGCACTCGTGACCCGATAACTTATACCCTCCAGCAAAGCGACCTCCTGGTCTCGCACCAGCGTATCGTCCTCAACCACCACGATATGCTCGTTCTGGCCCTGAGCCACGGCATTACGACGCGGCTCTGGCATTGCAGTCGCCTCGTCAAATGAACGGGGAAAGTAGAGCTTTACCGTCGTGCCTTCGCCCGGCTCCGAGTACACAGCTTGATATGACCGCCCGACTGCTTGACGAACCCATACAACATGCTCAGAACCATACCGGTGCATCTCTTCGGTATCGAGATCAAGCCGCCACACCACTACTTTCAGCAGGCGCTGCACCATCTTCAGCTGACTCTGGTATTCGCCGAGCTTCAGGTTTGCGGCCCGGAGCTCCCGTGAGCGGCTCAGAACCTCCTGCCTCAGGCTGGCGTCGTCCTCGTCGTCACCCACCGCCACCAATGCCGCACGCACAAACTCAGTGAGGTCCTCGACCCGATGCACAATGAAGACCATTGAGCCGTTTGCATCATGAATCGGCGTATTCACCACGCTCCAGGAGCGCGTGCTTTTCCTGCTGCACGTCCAGCAGTGAGGTGACATCCCGGGCGCAGACCAGCACCGCCTCGCGATCCGCCCAGGTCACGGACTGGCCGCGCACGTCGGCATCAATCAATTCACCCGACTTGCGCCGATGACGTCACAGTCCAGGGCGGCGTGGGCCGCGCCCCCGGCCTCGGACAACTTCGCGCAGGCGTGCCACGTCCTCGGGCGGACGGATCGTCTTTATGGTCATCTCGAGGAATTCGTCGCGACTATAGCCATAGTGACGGATCACCGCCTCATTCACCGCGAGAAACGCCAGGGTTTCGGTGTCATAAACCCACATGGCATCCGGGTGCTGCTCAAACAGCAGGTCAACTCCTTGCGCGCTGATCATCCGGTGCGCACCCTCGCAGACATCTCCTTTTTATGATGCCATTGCCAGAGTCGGCCCGCACGCGCGGTTCACCGTCCTTCCTCAGCCAGAGCGCTGCAGTGATCACCTCAACAGTTCAGCCCTCGCGTCCATTATGGGTCAGACCGTGCTACGCGGGCGACGCCATCGCCGCCGCGCGCAGCACCGCACGTGCCTTGTTGAGCGTCTCCTCCCACTCGCTGGTCGGCACGGAATCCGCCACCACGCCCGCCCCGGCCTGCACGTGCAGCTCGCCATCCTTAATCACGGCGGTGCGGATGGTAATGGCCGTGTCCATGTCACCCGCCCAGGACAGATAGCCCACCGCGCCGCCGTAGACGCCGCGCTTGACCGTCTCCAGTTCATCAATAATCTGCATAGCGCGAATCTTCGGCGCACCGCTGAGGGTACCCGCTGGCAGGGTGGCCCGAAGCACATCCATTGCCGTCTTGCCGGGCAACAGACGGCCGGTGACGTTGGAGACAATGTGCATGACGTGGGAGTAGCGCTCCACGAGCATGTTCTCGGTGAGCCTCACACTGCCGGTCTCGGCGATACGCCCGACATCGTTGCGGCCGAGGTCGATCAGCATGAGGTGCTCGGCGATTTCCTTGGGGTCGGCCAGCAGTTCGGCTTCCAGCGCGGCATCTTCTTCCGGGGTGGCGCCGCGTGGGCGCGTGCCGGCGATCGGGCGAACGGTGACCATGCCCTGCTGCAGGCGTGCGAGAATCTCCGGCGATGAGCCCACCACCTGAAAATCCCCCAGGTCGAGAAAGTAAAGATAAGGCGAGGGATTCAGGTTGCGCAGCGCGCGATACAGATTCAGCGGCGGCGCAGTGAACGGCACGCTCAGTCGCTGGGAGGGCACCACCTGCATGACGTCGCCGGCCAGTACGTACTCGCGGATTTTTTCCACCGCCGCCTCGAAATCCTCGCGACGCAGGCTCGACCGCGCCTGACTCTCCAGCGCCTCCTCATCGCGGGCGGCCAGGTCGACGGCGGGCAAGCCGGGCATCTGTCGGGGGAGTCGCGCCGCCAGTTCTTTGAGGCGTGCCTGTCCCGTGGCGAGGGCGTCGGGTACGGCGGGATCGACATTCACGACCAGCCGCAGCGTCCCGGCAAGATTATCAAATACCAGCACTTCGTCCGACAGCATGAGCAGGATATCCGGCGTACCCATGACATCCGGCGGACAGCTGGCGGCGAGACGAGGCTCCACGTAACGCACGGTGTCGTAGCTGAAATAGCCAACCAGACCGCCGTGAAAAACCGGCATGTCGACCACTGGTGCACAGCGGTAACGGCCCGCGTAGGCCTCGATAAAGTCGAGCGGGTCGTCAACTTCATGGCGTTCACGGCAGGCGCCGTCGTGCCACTCCTCCACCTCGTGACCGCGCACCACAAGCCGCGTGCGACAGGGCAGTCCGATAATGGAGTAGCGGCCCCATTTCTCGCCGCCCTGCACAGACTCGAACAGGTAGGAATAGGGCCCCTCGGCCAGCTTGCGGTAGGTGCTGATCGGCGTCTCCACATCCGCAAGCACCTCAAGGCTGATCGGGATGCGGTTGTAGCCCTGCGCCGCCAGCGCGCTGAATTCTTCCGGAGTCACTGCGCGGCCCTACCCGGCGGCCAGAGCCGCGCGCATCTCGCTGATCACGGCCGCGTAATCTGGCTTGCTGAAAATGGCTGAACCGGCGACGAACGTGTCTGCGCCGGCGGCGGCAACCTCGGCAATGTTGGCCGGCGTAATTCCGCCATCCACCTCGAGGCGAATGTCATAACCCGATGCGTCGATGATCTGCCGTGCCGCGCGCAGTTTGTCGAGGGTCGATGGAATAAAGGACTGGCCACCAAAGCCCGGATTGACAGACATCAACAGCACCATGTCGACCTTGTCGAGCACGTAGGTGAGCGCGTCGAGCCCCAGATGCGGATTGAACACCAGCCCGGAGCGACAGCCGGCATCGCGGATCATCTGCAGGGAACGGTCGACGTGGGTCGATGCGTCCGGGTGAAAGGTGATGTAGCTGGCGCCGGCCTCGGCAAAGTCGCCGATCAGCCGGTCCACGGGGCTGACCATGAGATGCACATCCACCGGCGCAGTAACGCCGTGCTTACGCAAGGCCTTACACACCATGGGACCGATGGTGAGATTGGGCACGTAATGATTGTCCATGACATCGAAATGCACGATGTCAGCACCGGCAGCCAGCACCGCGTCCACCTCCTCGCCCAGTCGGGCAAAATCCGCAGAGAGTATAGAGGGGGCGATCTGGTAGTCAGCCATGTATTCAGCCATATAGGGGGTCCAATCTGAGGTGAGTTCCGGGTTGGTCTGGCTTCGGCACTGCTTTCATGCCAGACAGAGTCTAACATCCGCGGTCAGGTCTGGTCCCGCCTGGCTGCGATTGTAACGACACTTCAGCGCGCAACTTCTCCAGTCGCCCGGGCGTCCCCACATCCACCCACTCCCCCTCATGCCACTCGCCGAACAGCCGACCGTCGGCAATGGCACGCTCGAAAAAAGGCCGCAGCGGCCCGCTGCCGGCGGCGTCGTCTGCATCATCGAAAAAATCCCGGCGATAGGCACCAACGCCAGTATAGGTCACGCTGGGTCGATCGGGACCCGCCGGCACCACGCGCTCCCCACAGAGAGCAAAGTCGCCGGCGCGGTGGTGCGGCGGATTCGCCGCAAACAGCAGGTGCGCGCAGCGCGGAGGCAGCTTGCCGGCGCGTACTGCCAGCGCGGTCGCGTCGAAGTCCATCCAGACATCGGCGTTAACCACCAGAAAAG
>JBHEOO010000012.1:0-78196 GCA_046260765.1 Chromatocurvus sp. | reverse complement strand
CGGAAACCAGTCGACGGATGTGGTACTCGATCAGCGGCGCACCGCCCACCTGCAGCAGAGGCTTGGGCGTATGATCGGTGAGCGGTCGCATGCGCTCGCCGCGCCCTGCCGCCAGAATCATCGCCTTCACTGGCTTCCTCGCCTATTCACTGTCACTGTCACTGTCACGGCCACGGCCACGGCCACGCAAACTATCATCATCGGCGCTAGCGCCTGCCCGCCACCAGGGCTGCTGCTGGATGCGCGGGCGCAGCGACTCGCGGAACCAGGCGGCAAAATCCTGCACCGCCGGCTCGTCGGGATAGCGGTCAAACACATCCTCCACGTAAGCGACAACTCGCGGCAGGTCGGCGAGGTAGCCATCCTTGCCATCGCGCAGGTGCAGGCGGGCGAAGATCCCAAGTACCTTGATGTGACGCTGCAGGCCCATGAGGTCAAACGCCCGCAGGAAGGCGGCATCCGTGGCGAGCTCATCATCGGAAAGCACACCCGACGCGGAAAAGGCATCACGCAGCGCCAGCACCCAGCCTTCTACTCGACCCCGTGGCCAGCGCCGATAGCAGTCCTTGAACAGGGACGCGGCGTCATAGGTCAGCGGACCCATCACCGCGTCCTGAAAATCGATGGTGGCCAGCTCTCCCCCGGGCAACAGCATGAGGTTGCGGCTGTGGAAGTCCCGGTGCACCAGCACGCGGGGCTGGGCGGCAGCACTCTCCAGAAGCCGCGTGCACAGCGCCCCGAAAACAGCGGGCGGGGGCTCATCCGCCGCGGCTTCCAGCAGACGGCGCACAAACCAGGTCGGGAACAGGTCCATCTCCCGACGCAGCAGTTCGGCTGAGTACGCCGGGAGCGCCCCGGGGCCGACCCGTGGCACCGGCGCGGTCGCCAGGGCCACCAGCATTCGACTTGCCTTCAGGTACAACGCATCCGCTGTAGTATCCGTCAGTGCCGGCAGCAGTTGCCCGTCACCCAGATCCTCAAGCAGAAAATAGCCGCGGCGGTTATCGGCGGCAACCAGTGCAGGCACTCGGACGCCGGCACGCTCAAGCAGGTGGCGCACGGCCAGAAACTCGGCGTTCTTTTCCTTGGCAGGGGGCGATTCGCAGACGATCACGCTGCGCACGTCTGTTTGCACGCGATAATAGCGACGGAAACTGGCGTCTCCGGCGACCGGCTGCAGTTCGGACAGCACATTCTCGGGGGCTAGCACCTCGCTTATCCAGGGCAACAGTGCGTCAGGCACCGACCGCATCAGCAGCTCGCGCTCGGTTCCAGGCCCAGGCCCAGGCCCAGGCCCAGGCCCAGGCCCAGGTCCAGGTCCAGGTCCAGGTCCAGGCCCAGGTCCAGGTCCAGGGGGACGCTGCCGAGTTTTTCCCGGACAATCACGAGGGGATGCTTTATCATCTCGAGCCTTGGTCTTCCTCTGTCAATTTCCGGAATAAAGAACGCACATCATCCCGTTCATGATACTGCCAACTGCTTTGCGTCGGGCGCTGCGCCGATTCGTCCTCGGCGTTCTGTTACTCACGCCCGCTGCCGGCTGGCCGCAGGATAGCAACGCGCCTGCCTGTGAGGCCAGCGATAGCGGTGACTGCCTGCCTCTTACTGACATCAATCGCACTGATACCAGTCGCACAGAATCCCTCAGCGAGGAAGTGGTCGAAGCGGGGTATCCCCTGGACTGGGTACCCTACGACGAACTGCCGCAGGCCCTGCGTAATCGCGAGTGCCGCCTTTGCGGCGGCGCCTATGTCGACCCCAAGGCTGGCCTGGCCGGCGACGATCCTGACACCGCAGACATAGAGGCCACCGCAACGCGCACCGAACTTGAGGGCGATACCGTGCGCCTGCAGGGCGGTGTCGAGGTAACTCAGGGCTATCGCGACCTGCGCGGTGACAGCGCCAGCTACGACCGGGAAGCGGCCCGGGGCGAGTTTGAGGGCAATATCACGCTACGAGAGCCGGGCATTCTTGTGCAGGGCAGCCGCGGCGAATTCTTCTCCCGCACCGGCGAAGCCCAGCTCGAAAACAGCCAGTTTGTTCTGCATGAACAGCATATGCGCGGCCGTGCCGCTCTGCTCAGCCGCGACGCCGACAACCTGATTCAGATAGAAGATGGCTCATTGACCTACTGCGCCCCGGGCAGCGCCGACTGGCTGCTGGAAACCCGGCAGATGACGCTTGATACGGATCGCGGACGCGGCGTCGCCCGCGGCGCCGTGCTGTCCGCCGGTGGCGTACCGTTTTTCTATGCACCATGGATCAGCTTTCCCATCGACGATCGCCGACGAACCGGTCTTTTGTTCCCCACCGCAGGCAATGATACCCGCGGCGGACTCGATATTACGCTGCCCCTTTACATAAACCTGGCACCCAACTACGACCTGCTGTACACGCCTCGTCTTATCCAGGAGCGCGGCATCAACCACGAGCTGCAGGCGCGCTACCTCGACCCGGCGCGCGGCAACTGGATGGTCGGCGGCAGTCTTCTACCCAGCGATCAGCAATTCGAGTCGGACTTTCCCGCGGAGGAAGATGCCACCCGCTGGCTTGCGCGACTCCAGCATGATGGCCTCTACGGCCAGCGCTGGCGCTCGCGCATTGATTACTCAGAGGTGAGCGACGTCAACTTCATCCGCGACCTGGAAACGTCCAACCTCGAGACCCGCCGGGCCGTCAACCTGCTGCAGTTCGCCAGCCTCGACTACCTGGGCGATGACTGGCTTTTTAACTTCGAGGCGCAGCAGTTCCAGTCACTGGCGGACGATATCCGCAACGACTACCAGAAACTGCCGCAGATTACGCTGCAGAAGCGAGCCAATCTGGAGCCCTTCAGGTTCGATCCGATTCTGCTCGCGCAATACTCCAATTTCGACAGCAGCGAGGACCTTGTCATCGGTCAGCGCCTGTATGCAGAGGTCGGCGCCACTTATCCCATGCTGTGGGAGTCCGGTTTCCTACGAACCACGGCGAAGTATCGTCTGCTGCAGTACTCGCTGGAAGAAAACACACTGTCGGATAACACAACGCCCGGCGCCTCGTCAGGTCTGGTGAGTATGGACGGTGGCCTGTACTTCGAACGCGCCTTCACCTTTGTCGACCGCGCCTTGATCCAGACACTCGAGCCGCGCCTGTACTATCTCTACAGCGGCTTTGACGATCAGCGCGGCCAGCCTGACTTTGACAGCGCGGAGCTCACCTTCACCTACAACCAGCTGTTCAGGGACACACGTTTCTCCGGTCGCGACAGACTGGATGATGCCAACCAGCTGTCCATCGGCCTGACCACCCGCTTTCTCAGCGCTGACGATGGCAGGGAGATGTTCAACGCGAGCCTGGGCCAGATTGTCTATTTCGAGAACCGGCGCGTGCGCGTCACGCCTGGTGCCCCGGAGCTTCAGCGCTCCAATTCAGAGATGGCCGGCGATCTGAACTTTTTCCCCAATGAATATCTAAGTGTCAGAGCGAGCGCACAATATGATGCATCGACCGGGAAAGTGAATGCGGGCTATGCACAGGCGAATTACGAGCGCGAAGATGGCCAGCTGATCAACGTGGGCTACACCTACCGTCGCCCCATTGCGCTGGTCGGCGATCAGCCGGAAACCGCGCAGGCCCACGTGTCGACGTTTTATCCTATCAACGACGAGTGGAGGGCATTTGCAGCCTGGAACTACAGCGTTGAGGCAAACCGCAGCGTGGAAGATATGTTCGGCGTCGAATATGATAGCTGCTGCTTCATTATTCGACTGATGCACCTGCGCTATTTCGACACGGCGAGAGGGGTTATTCCCGACTTTAACGCGCCCAATCTTGAACGGGAGCGCGCAGTGCAGGCACAGTTCGTCCTCAAGGGTCTTGGCGGCGTTGGCAGCCAGGTCGAGGCACTGATGACAGACATGATCCGGGGGTTCCGACCACGTGACTATTAAACGCCAATTCATGCAGTTCGGCGGCGCCTGCGCCACCGCGCTGACACTCCTGCTCGGGCAGGCGGCACAGGCCGAAACCGAGATGATTGACCAGATTGTCGCCATCGTCGACGACGACATCATTCTCGCCAGCGAACTGCGCGAGCGTCTCGCCACTGTGAGTCAAAACCTCAAGGCGCAGGGTGTGGACGCCCCGCCGGAGGACGAACTGATTCGCGAGACACTGGATCGACTGATTCTGGACAGCATCCAGATGCAGATGGGCGACCGTTACGGCGTGCGCATTTCGGATCCCGAGCTCGATAACGCGATGCAGCGCATCGCCGCGCAAAACCGCCTGACCCTCGACCAGTTCCGCCAGACGCTGGAGCAGGAAGGACGTTCCTATGTCGCGATGCGCGAACAGGTGCGACAGGAGATGATTCTGCAGCGTGTGCAGATGGGCAATGTCAACCAGCGCGTTTCCATTGCCGAGCAGGAAGTGACGAACTTTCTCGAAACCGAGGAAGGCCAGAAGCTGGTAGAGCCGGAATACCGCGTCATGCACGCGCTGCTGCCGATACCCTCCAGAGCGTCGAGCGACTTCGAGGAATCTGCGCGCGAGCACACCGAGCAGCTTCTGGCGAAAATCCGCGACGGCGAACGGTTCGACGCAGTGATGGCCGGCAGCGAGGGCGAGTTCTCCTACACCGGTGGCGATCTGGGCTGGCGCAAGGTGGATGACCTACCGTCGCTGTATCAGGACGTGGTACCGGAACTGGAAGCGGGAGAAACCACCGACGTGTTCCGTTCGCCGAGTGGTTTTCACCTGGTCCACGTCACCAGCGTGCGCGGCGGCAAGCAGACCCAGAAGCAGACCCTCGTCCGGCATATTCTGGTGACGCCCTCTGAAATTCTCACCGACGAGCAGGCACGCGAAAAAGCCCTGGGCCTGAAGCGCCAGATCGAGGAAGACGGAGCCGACTTCGCCGAGCTCGCCCGCAAGCATTCAGAGGACATCGGCTCAGCCTCCGAGGGGGGCTCTCTCGGCTGGACCAGCAGAGGCCAGATGGTCCCGGAGTTCGAGAACATGATGGCCTCCACGGAGATCGGCGACATCTCACAGCCCGTTCGCAGCCAGTTTGGCTGGCATATTATCCAGGTGGATGATCGCCGCGTGAAGGACACCAGCCAGGAAGCCCGCGTCGCCCGCGCCACAGAGTTCCTGCATCAACGCAAGTACGACGAGGAACTCGAGGCCTGGCTGCAGATGATCCGCGACGAAGCCTTTGTTGACATCAAGTGAGCCCTCGGGTGACGTCAGACGCACAGACTGAAGTTTTTTCAGCCAGCAGGCGCACGCGAGACGTAGCTGCATGACGCAGCGGATTGCCGTTACCGCGGGAGAGCCTGCCGGGATTGGTCCAGATATTCTGCTCACGACCGCAATGCAGCCCCAGCCGGCACCTCTTATCGCCATTGCCGACCGCGAACTGCTTGCCGACCGTGCGCGCTCCCTGAATCTTGATATCCGTCTGCTTGACGCACCGGGGCCGGGCAGCGAGCACACCTTTTATCCGCCCGGCACGCTGGCCGTAAGGCACTGCCCCGCGCGGGCACCGGTGGCGGCGGGACGGCTGAACCCGGACAACGCCGCCTACGTGCTGGAAACGCTGGATATCGCCATCGCTGGCTGTATGAGTGGCGAGTTCAGCGCCCTGGTGACCTGCCCCATACAGAAATCCGTTATTAACGATGCCGGCATCTACTTCAGCGGCCACACGGAATATCTCGCAGAGAAAACCGGTACTGCCCGGGTCGTCATGCTGTTGGTTGCTGGCGAGTTGCGCGTGGCACTGGCCACCACCCATCTGGCCCTTGCCGATGTCCCTGCGGCCATCACCCGGGAGAGCCTGACGACGACCCTGGAGATTCTGCATACGGACATGCAGCGCCGCTTCGGTATTCCCGCGCCGCGCATCGCCGTGCTCGGGCTGAACCCCCATGCGGGGGAAGGCGGGCATCTGGGCCGGGAGGAAATTGACGTTATTTCGCCGGTACTGGACGCGCTGCGCAATACAGGCATGCAGCTTACAGGGCCGCTACCCGCCGATACTGCATTTACCCCGCGCGCGCTCAAGGGCATGGACGTAGTGCTGGCGATGTATCACGACCAGGGCCTGCCGGTGCTCAAATATGCCGGATTCGGCGCAGCGGTCAACATCACGCTGGGGCTGCCGATTGTGCGCACCTCAGTGGATCATGGCACGGCGCTGGACCTGGCAGGGTCAGGCAAGGCGGATGCAGGGAGCCTGGTGGAGGCGATTGATCAGGCGGTAAGGATGGCAGCTGGCTGATGGCTCTGACCATCACTTTACTTATCGTCCACGGGCTGGCGGCCGTGGTCCTGCTTGGCGGGCTCACGCACCAGGCCGCCACCTCAATCAGTCAAGGCCACACAGGCAGGAGTTTTTTTCAGCGCTATCGCGCGGTCGACGGGACGCTAATGGTCAATGCCATCGTTGTGGCATACTTGGCAACCTTTATTCTAGGAATGCTCATTTACCCCACTTACCGGCTGGATGTCCGCATTGCCCTTGTGGAAATGCGCCTGCCCTGGGCGATCGGCCTGTTTGAGATCAAGGAGCATTGGGCTGCCATCGGACTCGCCACGCTCCCGCTCTATCGCCACCTGTGGCGCGTGGGTGAGGCCACCGCGGGCCGCACTCTGCTGACCCTGGCGCTAGCCTCAGTGGTCTGGTTTAACTTCGTGGTTGGCCACGTCATCAACAATCTGCGCGGATTGTAGTCATGCACGCTTTTCACGCCGCCTTCCTGATCACCTTCTCGCTGTGCTATCTGTGCCTGCTCGCATTGGAGCTTCCCTTTCTGATCTACTACCCCTTGGAGGGCATATGGTCTTTTACGCCGCTGAGTGACGATCATGGCCCGGCAATGACCTGGTACGGTCTGGTGCTGGCGTCTCTGGTACCGGCACTTGCTGGTGGAATGGCCGCGGGGGCGTGGGGGTTGTCTCCTCGTCTGTTGGGATTCGCTCCGTTTGTCCCGACGCTGGCACTGGTCGGGTGTGTCGTCCTCATGCGCGATTTCTTCCTCACCGGTGCAGGCTGATCTCGCGCCCACGCAGTGGAGGTATATCAACATGACGGGTAAAAATCGGTTGTCCGCGCTACTTCTTGCCGCGATGGCCTACAGCTTTGCCGGAGGCGTCGCCGCGCAGCTCTATTCAGACTTCAGCCCCGCCAGCAGCGACGATGCGCCATCTAACGTATATTTCGGTACCGCAAAAGATGCCGATGGCAATTACATCCGTGGAGCCACGGTGGTCGTCGCTACTTCAATGATGGATTTCGTCGCGGTTACCGATCATCGTGGCCGTTTTCGCCTCAACCTTCCCGTGGACATCGCACCGACTGAAGTGCAAGCAAGGTGTTCGCACAATGCCTATGGGGATTCGAGAGTCGTGCGGCGCCTGCCCCGCGGCGCAGCCCTGTCGCCCGTGGAAATCAGCTGTCGATTGCTGTGATCAGCGGCATCGCGCGAGCATCGCATTGGCGGCGCCGGTTTCCTGACCGGGGCAGGCTGCGCGCGCTTGCCATGCTCACCTGCCTGGCAAGCCCATTCACGACTGCTCAACCGGCCCCGCTTGAATCGCTTCTGGAAGCGGCAGGCACGCTGCGCGACAGGGCAACCGAAGCCAGTGCCGACAGCCTGTATGGTGACTACCAGGAACAGACCCGGCGGTGGTTAGCGGCCCTGCTTGCCGGCGGAGAACCCCGCTTTCAGCATTGGTACAGTGAGCGCCGCACGTTCGCACTGGCAGCGGATGCCGCAGACTATCCGTTCCCTGGTACGCCCGCCCGAGGGGCCGACAAATCGGATAGCGCACACGGGGCTCACGGTGGACCGCTGATCCACTTTACCCACTTCAACACGGCGGCATATCGATATGTTCGCGATTCAGGGCTGCACAAGCCGTCGGGCCTGCAGGCCATCACTGCGCGCCGCAGAGCGCTGCCCGCGCCCCCGTCGGACGCGATGGTCGCCCTGACCGGCTGGTGGCCCCTGGCCGCCGATCAGGCAACACCGATGCCACTCTGGGACAGCCATGCAGCATTGCGGCCCACCGGAGCAAACGGTTATCTGAACTGGCCGCGAGTGGCGCTCGTTGCGCCGGACGACAGTGCTGTCGCGACCGATAATCACCTGGTGCGTCAGTTTGCGGGGCGTCCCATCAGTGATCCACGCGTCCTGCCGCGAGATGCCTTTTTCCGCATCAGGCCATCACCGGCACACCTGCAGGCGCTGATGGCGGATGGGCAGTTTCGCCGGGCCTCCACCGTTGCCCTGGGCAGGCCCATGCGGCGCGGCGACGAACTGGCGCTGGTCGCGTTTCACCTGCTGCATTTCGGCCTGGACGAGGGCCTGTGGCTTACCTATTGGTGGGACGCCGAGTCGGTGGCGCCGCGCAGCGGGGTGTCAGCGCCTCGGGTCACCGGAACTTCCACCGCCGTCCCGGAACCCTGGCGCCATTATCGCGGCAACATGACCATGAGTCCCGTGCACCCCCGGGAGCCGGACGGCAGTCCGAATATCTGCTTCAACCCGTGGTTTGACGCCGTGTTCCCGGATTCAGGACAGGGCAATGGACTGAAAGCGAACTGCCTCAGTTGCCACCTGCGGGCCGGCATTCCCGCCGCCGGTAGAATCCAGGTAACCCGAGGTAGACCGGATTTGGACAAGGAGAACGACCCTGTCATCTACACCCACCTGCTGTGGTCTCTGGCCAATCCGGCCCGGTTTGATGCGCAGAAACGGCCCCGCTGAGCCACGTACCTGCGCGATCAGTCCAGAATTTCGACTCGGATCAGTTCACCGCGATTCTTGTTTGGAAGCCATACGGTGATCCGGTCCGCCGATTCGTCGAGGACAAGCTTGCGCGAATCGTAATACACAGGCATCAGGTACGTCGTTACATTCCCGCTGTCCGGGTCAAGGCGCAGAAGACGGTCGGAACCGGTGCTCGATATCCAGATATTGCCATTGCGATCCGGCCGCGTGAAATAGGGCGAAATATAGCGCGGTGACAGCGGGAACTCGGTAATCTCATCGGTATCAAGGTCAATCATGCCGACCCGGTCGGCGAAGAATTCGGAAAACCAGAAGCGGTTGTCGTCATCCCGGTAGCCACGCCGCGGGTAGGAATTGGGCGTGGGAGTTGGTATGTGCCGCACCTCGCCAGCGTCATTGATGCGGACAATGGCTGAGGTTTCGGACGCCGTGCACAGGAAGTTACCCTCTGCATCCTGGTCAAACATGTAGCAGTAGTTACGCTGATTGCGGTGCGTCGGCGAGGTCGGCGTCGAAAGGCTGTCGAACAGGGCAACCCCATCACTCAATTCGCCGCTGCGGGTGTTGAGCCCGTAGGCATGTTCGTTCAGATTGTCCCCTTCCGGCGGCGCTGTCACGCCCGACCCCCACAGGGTGATTTCCCCCTCGCGCAAAGGGCTCAGAAAGGGGTTTTTCCAGATCACAGGCAGATCAAAAATGCGCCACCGCTCGGTCTCCCGATCAAATGCCGCGTGCTTATTGCCCATGACAGCGACCCAGACATTGCCGTAGGAATCCACCTGAATGTCCTGGACACCGACAATGCGATCGAGGTCGCCCTGCGCCGGTGGCAGAAAGTTCGGCGCGGGCCACTCGGAGAACTCGCCGCTCTGCGGGTCAAGGCGGCCGAGAAAATCCCAGCCCGTATTCCCGTACCAGACGTTCCCGGACTCATCCACGTCCAGGTCATGGATGACGCTGGGCTGGCGCGGAACCGGAAATACCGTCACCACAGCGCGAGTGCCCTCACCCGTCGGTCGCGGCAGGGGTTTCAGTGCATAATCCCAGGTTTCCCTGCCCTCGCTGAGATTGATGCGTGCGAGGTAGTCGGCCAGTTCCCTTGCGTCGCGCCCATACCATTCAAGCCCCTCGAGGGGCTCTGGCGTAGCGACAACCTGTATGCGTGTCCCCGACGAGTGGTCAGTCTCATAGGTTTTCATGCGCTGGATCACCGCCATGAACGCTTCGGCGTCATGCGCCGATCGCGCGACCTGCTCCAGCGAATGACAAAAGGCACAGTTGACCATATTGCGGGTCAGCAGGTCCTTTTCTGCCAGTGTTCCCGGGAAGCTGTTCACCCAGGCCAGCGAGGTGAGCTGACTCGCGAGCGTGTCCCGGTCGGCTACCGGCTGCAACGTGAGCTGCAGCGGCCCGATTGCCTCTGGCCTGGGAATGTCCAGCGATCGAATACCGCCCGCCAGTTCCCAGCCCGCGGCCCGTACCCCGACCTTGTACCTGCCCGCGGGAAGCCGGTTGGCCGGGAAAGAAAACCGTCCGTCGGCCCCCGACGTGACTGCAACGCTGCGCGATCCGGTCTCGGGCGTGGCGATAACAACAACACCCTCCATGACGCCCTCGGCCTCGCTGCTGACGATGCCGTCAAGGACCGCCTGCCCGAAAGCTGCGCCAGTTTGCGGCAGGGCGAGGGCGAGGGCGAGCACGCACAGAAGTGTCTGCGAACACCGTGTCAAAGGTGACTGCTGGCGACTTCGTGACGGCGACATCGCAGGCCTCATACCATTTCACTCGTAAAGGGGATCCGGTTGAGCGTCTGGCCACCTGACATATCGATGACCTGACCGGTGATGAACGCTTCATCCGATGACAGCCAGAGTGCCGTATTGGCAATATCCTCCACTGTTACCAGGCGGTCCAGCACCACTTCGCGCAGGAATGCCGCAGGCACACTCTCGATCTGGAAAAAGCCCTCGGTCATCGCCGAGCGGGTAAAACCGGGCGCGATAGCGTTGACCCGGATGCCGCGCTTGCCGTGCTCCACTGCAGCAATACGCGCCACCTGGTCCGCACCGGCCTTGGCGCCGGCATAGGCCGCCAGTCCAGCGGGGGCGAGCAGGCAGGTCATGGAGGACGCCGTGATCATGGCGCCGCCGTCGGCCATGCGTGCACCCATGTGCTTGAAAAACAGCGTGGTGCCTACAAAGTGCACGTCGCTCGAGCGGCGCAGCGCCTCCGCCGTCACTTCGGCGACCGGCGCCTGCTCACTGAACCCGCTGTAATTGATGGCGATGTCGAGCTGGCCGAAGTGATCGACCGCCGTCGCCGCGAGCATCTCGATATCCTCCTCACGAGTGATATCGCAGGCGACGGCGACCGCGCCAAGAGGCGAGGCGACGGCCTCAACCGCCTCTTTCCGACGCGCAGCAAGAATCAGTTTCGCACCTTCTGCCGCAAAGCGCCTCGCGGTTGCCGCCCCCATGCTGCTGTCTTCGGAGGCTCCGAGGATAACCGCTACCTTGCCCTGCAGACGTCCCATATCTGACTCCTTGTTGTTATCGTGGTATTGCTATCGTGCTGTTATTGACGAGTCAGGCGACCCGCTCGCAGCTCATTAAAAACATGACGGGCTGTTTCTTTTGATTGGCTGAAGGTAGAGTGATGGAGAAATATTGTCAATGCCTACGCGACCGCGCCAACCTCGGCAGAAATTGTTGGAATGAAAGGGTACCCATATGCTGAAGACCATCACTCTTCTGAAGCGACGCCCGGGCTTGTCAGTCGCGGACTTTCGCGATTATTACGAGTCAAAGCATGTGCTGCTCGGCGTGAAGTACACACAACCCGAGGCACTGCGCTACACGCGCCGCTATCTGACGACGGCAGAGGGTGCCGGGGCCGGCGAGCCCCGCTTTGATGTTGCAATGGAGCTCTGGTTCGCCGACCGCGAATCCCTGGACCGCGTTCTGGAACGCCTGCAGCAGCCAGACATCGCGGCCGAGATCGCCGCGGACGAGGAGGCGCTCTTCGACCGGCAGCAGACCCACTTTATGGTGATCGATGAAGAAATCGAGAGTCTCAATACTTCCCCATAAACGATCGGCACGCAGGAGAATGGGGCATTAAAAACATTTACACCTGTTTCTTTCATTGACTATCATCAAGTGGGGAGTCTTGGAACACCCGATACTGATAATTCTAAAATGCAGACAGAGAGACATCACCATGACCGCACGCCGCCCACTCGCCATCGCCCTGGCCCCATTTGCGCTGCAGTTTGGGCTGGCCGCGCCACTTGCGCAGGCACAGCTCGAAGAAGTCATCGTCACCGCTCAGAAGCGACAGGAAAGCATGCAGGATGTGCCCGTTGCGGTGACCGCCATCAGCGGTGACAGCATCGCCAAACAGAACCTGACCGGACTCGCCGGCCTGAACAACTCACTGCCCAACGTACAGATCAACCAGTTCTCCAACTCGCCTGATTCCGCGGTGTTCACAATCCGCGGCGTCGGCGTGAACGATGCCGACCCCTACGTGGGAACAACCGTTTCCGTCGTTGTCGACGGAGTCGTGGTCGGCGTCAATACGGCAGCTTTACTCTCACTGTTCGATATTGAGCGCGTCGAGATCCTGCGCGGTCCCCAGGGCACGCTGTTCGGTGCCAACACCACCGGCGGCGTCATCAATGTCGTCACGAAACAGCCGACAGGGGAATATGGCGGCGAGGGACAGGTTGCGGCAGGCAATTTTGGTCGCGTGGACGCCAACTTTGCCTACAATTTTCCGATAACTGAGCAGCTGGCCGGCAAAGTCAGCCTGCTGCACAGCAGCCACGATGGCTATTTCACCAATCTGCTGAACGGCGAAGACCTGGGAAGCCAGGACGTCACGTCGCTGCGCGGCTACCTGCAGTACAACCGTGAGCGCTACGACGCCACCCTGATCGCCGAGTATGTCCGCACGCGTAATGGCGCACAGCCAAACCTCAACATCTCTGACGACAGCCAGCTGCTGTTCGTACCGGGAGAGACCGGCCTGGAGCCCCGGTTCAACCGAGGACAAAGCCCCGGTGTGCCGGATCAGAACCACCGCGACACCTACAGTCTCACCCTGACCCAGAACTGGGACGCCGGATCGGCGGACTGGGTGTCGATCAGCAATTACCGCGAATACGATCACGACCTCTACAGCGACGATGACGCCACGACCCTGCAACTGCTGCAGACCGCCCGCCAGACGGAGCACTGGCAGTTCTCACAGGAACTGCGCGCCAGCTTTGATCCCACACCCGATCTGCGCGTCGTCGCTGGGGGTTTCTTCTTCACCCAGGCCTACGAACTCGACCAGCAGGGCGTGCTTGATGGCTTCCTGCCAGGCCTTGGCCAACCGCAGACGCAGGAGCAGGAAACCTGGTCCGCCTCACTGTTTGCACAGACCTACTACAGTCTGTCGGATAGACTGACACTGCAGATCGGTGCCCGCGTCGCCCGCGAAGAGACAGAAGCCACGTCGAGCACCGCCAACAGCTTTACGGCCACACCCGGCGCGCCGGCGAGCTTCAATGACCCGGTAATCCCCGGTTCGCTCATCGTGGCCAGCGGCAAGAAAGACTGGGACAACGTCGGCTACAAGGTAGGGCTCGATTACAGCGTCAACCCGGACACCATGCTTTACGGTTATTATGCGCGGGGTTTCAAGTCCGGGGGATTCACCGGGCGCATCGCCATCGCCCAGGACATTGGTCCCTTCGATCCCGAGTTTCTGGATACCGTGGAAGTCGGTATCAAGACCGAATTTCTCGACAATCGCATACGGGCCAATGCAGCCCTGTTCTATAACGAATACGATGACATGCAGGTTGTGCAGAACATCACGTTTCCGTCCGGTGCCAACAGCGCCAGCATCCAGAACGCCGGCGAAGCCAACTCCTATGGTGCGGAACTCGAGCTCGACGCCTATGTCAACCAGTACCTGACGCTGAGCCTTGCCGTCGCCTGGCTCGAGTCGGAGTACGAGGAATACGATACACGGGCGCCAGACCCCAGCACCGGGGAACTGGTGACAACCAGCTTTGCAGGCAACCCGTTGATGAACGCACCCGAGTGGAGCGGTAACGTCAGCGCCACCTACTCGGCACCGGTTGCCGGCGGCACGGCAGACCTGTTCACACAGGTCACCCACAGCAGCGACAAAATCAGCAACTACACGGCGTTTCCCCAGGAGCGCATCGGTGACATCACGCTTGTCAACGCCAAGCTGTCCTGGTCGCCCGGCAGCGAGCGCTGGACGGCGGGCATCTACGGGCGCAACCTGCTCGACAAGGAGTACTTCCTGCAGAAGCAGTGGTTCACCCCCGCCTTCGGTATCGGCAGCATGGGTGCGCCGCGCGAACTCGGCGTGGACTTCCGGTTCACCTTCTAGGACGGATAAGAGGATACAGACATCGTGACTATTTCCCTGGACAAGCAACTGCAACGCCCCGACAAACTGGACGAACCGACGCTGCGCGGCGACCACGTCAGCGCCGACCGCTACACCGATACCGGCTACCTGCGTCGTGAGTGGGCAGCGGTATGGCACAAGGTCTGGAATATCGGCGGGCTGAGCTATCAGATGAGCGAACCCGGTGACTATCTCGTCACCGAACTCGGGGCCGAATCGATTATCCTGGTGCGCCAGGACGACGGTGGCATCAAGGCTTTCTTCAACGTCTGCCCGCACCGCGGCACTCGCGTCACCCAGGCAGAGGAAGGCAGCACCAGCCGTTTCCAGTGCCCCTACCACGGCTGGGAGTTCGATCGCACCGGACTGGTTGTTGCGGTACCCAGCGAGGACGACTTCCCACAGGGCTCGCCCTGCGGCAAGCAGCGGCTGAAAGAGGTCCGATGCGAGGAGCGCTTCGGCATGATCTGGTTCAACCTGGATGACGACGCCCCCCCGGTCGGCGAGTTCCTCGGTGAACAGGTCACACGCGAGCTGGAATCCTACCGCATGGAGGAGATGCTGCGCGTCCTCAACATCACGGCGCAGATCGAGTGCAACTGGAAAATCATCACCGACAACTTCAACGAGGCCTACCACGTCAAGGTCCTGCATCCGGAGCTGATCCCGTATATCGCAGCCGACCATCAGGACTGCCAGTTCGACATGCTGCCCGGCGGGCACAACCGCGGCTGGTTCCCGTCCTTCCTGCCGTCACAGGAGTTTGCCGACGACACCATCGGCGAGCCCCTGAAAAGCATGGCCGAGGCCTGGGGTATCAGCAGTGATGATTATGTCGGCCGCGACAACTGGAAAACGCTGCGCGTCGATATCCAGCGCGCCAAGCGCAAGAAAGCATCAGAACGCGGTTACCATCACTACAACCACCTGGCCGACTACCAGCTGACTGATTACGTGATCTACAATATTTTTCCGAACAACGTCATCACCGTGGGTCCGGACGGCGTACAGCTGCTTCGCCCGCGCCCCCATCCGACGGACCCGGCGCAGTGCCTGTTCGATCACTGGTGGCTTGTCAACCGGATCGAAGGACAGGAGACCACGCCCTCCCCCGCGGGCGGACCCGACCTCCCCGTGGAAGATGCGGAACACGAAGTGATCCGCCAGGGCGAGAAAACCCTGGGGCGCACCGCCGATCAGGATGTCAGCGTGGCGACAATCCAGCAGCAGGGTCTCGGCTCAGTTGGCTTCCAGGGCTTCTACATGCCACACCAGGAGCGACGGGTGCAGCATTTCCATGAAGTGCTCAACAATTACATGCAGCAGCCCTAAGCGGGCGTCCACCACCAAGGGAGACAATCACTCAATGCCGAAGATCACCTTCATATCACACAACGGCAAGGAAACCGTGGTCGAGGCGAAAGCCGGAGCCACCATTATGGAGACCGCACTGGACAACGGCATTGACGGTATTGTCGGCGAGTGCGGCGGCTGCTGTTCCTGCGCAACCTGCCACTGCTATGTCGAGCCGGCCTGGATCGAGGTTACCGGCCCGGCAGGCGAGATGGAGGCTGAACTGCTTGAGTTCGCGATAGATCCCCAGGAAAACAGCCGCCTGGGCTGCCAGATCACGGTGACGGAGGCGCTGGACGGACTCGTCGTCCGCACGCCTCGGGCCCAGTTCTAGCTTTCGGAAAGATCCACGAGACACTTGCCCCGGGAAGCGCCATGCATCATGTCGCAGAAGGCCTGCGGCGCACTCTCGATTCCCGAATACATCTGGTTGAAGCTCACCAGGTCACCCGCCCGGTAGTGGGCCGCAAGCGTTTCGGCTGCCGAGGGGAACTCATCGGCATAGTCCGAGAACATGAAACCCTCCATCCGTGCGCGCTTGGTGATGAGCTCCCAGGTATTGAAAACCGGCTCCGGTCGCTCCTGCTCATACTGAGAAATGGCGCCGCAGAGCACGATGCGGGCGCCCTCCGACAGCTGACCGAGAGCGGCATCCAATGTCGCTCCGCCCACGTTGTCAAAGAAAATATCAATACCGTCAGGGGCGGCACGGGACAGCGCCTCCGCGAGTGCGGGCTCGCGCTCGCGGCTGATCGTGAGGTCATAGCCGACATCCTGACGCAGCCATTCCGCCTTCGCTTCACTCCCCGTCAGACCGATGGTGCGACAGCCATGAACCTTGCCGAGCTGACCCACCGCCGTTCCCACGGCACCGCCGGCCGCCGACACGACGAGCGTATTGCCGTCACGCGGCACACCAAGTCGCATAAGGCCGAAATACGCCGTCATTCCGGTCGGCCCCAGCAGGGACATGTACTCGTGCAGGGGCACGCCAGGCTCCGGGTCAATCACTGCAGCAAGGTCGCTGCCGTCTAGAATGCTGAATGATTCCCAGGCACACCGGGCACTCAGGTAGTCGCCTTCGGCGTAATCCTGGTGGCGGCTTGTGACCACCTGCCCCAGCACCATGCTCTGGACCGGATCGCCAATCTGCATCCCGGGCAGATAGTTGTCGCCCGCTCCCGCCGTCATCCAGTGACGGAAGCCGGCATCCATCGACAGATAGAGATTGCGCACCAGTACCTGGCCCTCGGCTGGCTCGGGGATGTCGGAAGACACGACCTCGAAGTCACCGGTTGTTACTGCCCCTTCCGGATGCCGCCTGAGTACAACCTGGATATTGTTTGTCGTCGAATTTTTCATCAGTGCTCCTGTTGTCACACGCGTTCAGACATGGTTCCAGAGTGTGTACACCCTGTTATCAGGGCCGTTGCGGCCTTCCCGCATGCACGCCTGTGTCCCTGCTATCTTCCATCGATGTCTTCTGCTGATCAGGGCGGGTCGCTGGCTAAGCGCTCGCCATCATGCCGCCGCCGATGGTGAAGACTTCGCCGTGGCAGTAGGCTGCCTCATCGCTGAGCAGCCAGGCGGCGAGTGCCGCTATCTCCTCCACCTCCGCGTAGCGTCCGAGTGCGCTAGCACCCACCATCTGCATGCGCACGGTTTCCGCATCAACGGCCATGGCGGCACCGATCGTGGATTCGAGACTGCGCATCATGCGCGTGTTCACGGTACCGGGGCAGAGGACGTTGGTGCGGATACCCTGGGCGCCGACTTCCAGAGCAAGAGACTTGGCAAGCCCTATCACGGCATGCTTAGACGCGTTGTAGACAGCGGTGGTTGCGCTGCCGCGAAGGCCGGCGATGGATGACATGAAAAGCAGGTTGCCACCGCTGCCCGCCTGCTGAAAGTGACGCACCAGGGCACGGGCGCTGGTAAATACGCTGCGCACGTTCACCGCAAAAACCCGGTCGAATTCAGAGTCGGGGGTATCGGCCAGAGGGGCGGCCTGGCATTCAATCCCGGCATTCAGAAATGCCGCATCCAGTCGCCCATAACGCGCTAACGCTCTAGCAACACAGCGATCGACCAGATCCGGCGCCGTGATGTCGCCGCGCAGGGTTTCAAGATCTGCACAAGCCAGTCGATCAAGGGGAGCTGTATCGAGGTCGGTTGCGACAAGACACGCGCCTTCGCGCAGGAGCCTTTCACAGCTTGCCATCCCAATGCCACCGGCCGCACCGGTTACCAGAATAATCCGACCTTCGAGATTCTTCACGAGTCGAGACTCCCGCGTTGCATATTACTGTTTTTATCGATTCTTATACGGCACTACGCTATTTACAGCCGCCGACCACCACACTTGTCTGCATAGTACACCAGGCTGCCAGATCAAAAAACAACGTTGACGGTTTTTATTGACGGCGCTACGCTCAAGGAACGCCGGGTTCGCCTATTGGCCATCAGGCCGCCCATCAACGATACCCATAAGTAACCATAACCATAAGCGACAGACCCATGGATACAGCACTCGAGAAGCGCCTTCAGGCGCTGGAAGATCGCCAGGCAGTTGAGCAGGTGATCACCGACTACCTGATAGCGATCGACGACCGCGCCAGCGTCGACGCCGTGATGAACCTCTTTACCGACGACGCCGTCTTCGACATGAGCGGAATAGGCTATCCCAATATAACGGGCGCCCCTGCCATCCGCGAATTCTTTGACGGCGTGTTTGCGGGCATGCGTCATCACGCCCACTACGCGACCAACTTCAGCCTCGACACCCTGCAGGGTGACCTCGCGCAATGCCGGACCCATGTCATCGGCATGGGCGTGACGGCAGACGGGGACGAGGTACTTTTCTACCTCCAGTACCATCTTGAAATGCGCCGCGAGTCGGGCATCTGGAAGATAAATACATTCAGAGGTAAGCCACTGATGCCGATTGCACAGGAGACGACAACATGACGGCAACACAGCCAGCGCACGTGCCAGACAACCTGGTTTTCGATTTCGACATCTATGCACCCCCGGCGCAGGACGGCGACTTTTATCAGGCCTGGCGGACACTGCAGGCGCCGGGCATTCCCGACGTGGTCTGGACGCCGCGCAACGGCGGCCACTGGATTCCAACCCGGGCCGCGGTAATCGCCGAGGTGATGAGTGATCACGCCTTGTTTTCCAACCACACTATTATAATCCCGAAAGCACACGGCGAGTCGCATGGGCTCATCCCCACCACAATGGACCCCCCGGAACACCGGCCCTACCGCCAGCTCCTCAACACGGCACTGGCGCCAGACCGCGTGAATGCCGTCGAGTCCGCCATCGAGGCCACTGCAACGGCACTGATCGACGAGGTCGCCGGTCGCGGGGAATGTGACTTTATCCGGGATTATTCGGACAGATTCCCCATCCGGGTGTTCATGACGCTCATGGATTTACCCGAGTCCGAAGCCGAGCAGACGAAATACTGGTGCGACCAGCTCCTGCGGCCCGACGGCAGCATGACCTTTGCTGAGGCGATGGCACAGCTGTTCGATTATATGGAACCTTATGTTCGCGCCCGACGCGACGCGCCAGGGAATGACCTGGTCAGCGAGCTTGTCACCGGATATATCGGAGAGCGGCGCATAGACCACGAGGATGCCATGAAGCTGGCGGTACAGGTGCTTATCGCAGGACTCGACACTGTGGTGAATTTCCTCGGCTTCGCCATGCACTACCTCGCGACTCATCCGGCGCAGCAGCAGGCGCTGAGAGAGGATCCCGGGCTGATCAATGCAGCCGTCGAGGAACTCCTGCGACGATTTGCGGTGGTCACCATCGGACGCGAAGTAACGCGGGACACCGATTTCCACGGCGCACCACTGCGCGAAGGCGACATGGTCGCCACGCCGTCGCCCCTGGCCGGCATCGACGACCGGGAGACCCCGGATGCCATGACGGTGAACTTCAACCGCGGCCAACAGCGCCACCTGACTTTCGGCCGTGGACACCATCTCTGCCCCGGCCGTAACCTGGCGCGCGCAGAAATCCGCATCACGATTGAACGCTGGCTTGCCGTCATCCCGACATTCAGCGTTCCCGAGGAAGCAGTCATCACATTTCAGGGGGGGATCGTGGGCGTGCTGGACGCGCTTCCACTGCGCTGGTCATCCTGAGGCCTACTATCTCGCAGCGGTCTGGTAGCGGAGAAAGCACCATGTCTATACCGAACGACAGCCCAACACGAACAGGGGGCTGCCTGTGCGGCCAGGTCCGCTACACCGTCCCCCGAGAACCGTTGGCCACGGTAATCTGTCATTGCCGCAACTGCCAGAAACAGGCGGCCAGCGCCTTTTCAGTGGTAACAGTTTTTCTGCGCGACTCGCTCCATCTGCAGGGCGAGTTGAGAACCTACGAGGATCAGGGCACGAGCGGCCAGGCGGTATTAAGGCAGTTCTGTCCCAACTGTGGCTCACCGGTCCTCACCGATAACAAGCGGGCCCGAGAACAGGGCATTATTTTTGTCAAGGCCGGCACCTTTGACGAGGTGGACGACCTTAAACCCACCACACATTACTGGACAAAGCGAGCGCACCCGTGGCTGCAGCTGCCAGACAACGCGGAGCTGCTAGATCAGGAATCTTGACTGAAACTGCTCAAGGTCTTGATTCAGGCACCCTCACCTGCCGGATAGGGCTTGGCCAGTACACCACCATCGACATACATCTGGTGACCCGTAATAAAGCTGGCGTCGTCGGAGGCGAGGAACAACACCACGTTGGCGACCTCCTCGACGGTGGCGATGCGGTTGAGCGGCTGCATCCCGGCGTAAATTCTCTCCAGGGCTTCGGGGTCTGACGAACTCTTCAGGTACTGCTCGAGGAGGGGCGTGTAGGTGGCGGCCGGATGCACCGAATTGCAGCGGATGTTATAGCCCTGCTCACCGCAGTGCAGGGCGACGGTTTTCGTCAGCGCATCCTGTGCCGCCTTTGCAGCACCGTAGCAGACGAACAGGGGGCCGGGGCGGATGCTCTCCACGGAGGAAATATTGACGATGGAGCCACCACCGGACTTCTTCATGCTTTCTACCGCATGCTTGCAGCCCAGAAAGGCACCTTCGCCATGGACCCGCATATGGTCTCGCCAGTCATCCAGGGTTGCGGATTCAATATGGGCGGGGCGCGATACACCCGCGCTCTGCACCAGAATATCGAGCGTGCCGAGGCCTTCCTCGACCTCTGCCATCACTTGCTGCCACTGCCTTTCGTCTCCCACGTCAAGGGAATAGAAAACAGCGCTATCGCCAAGCTCATCTGCCAGTGCCTTGCCCTCGTCAGCGGCGATATCAGTAATGGCCACCCGTGCTCCTTCGGCGACCAGCATACGCACGACACCGGCACCAATGCCTATCGAACCGCCGCTAACCATTGCAATTTTTCCGTTAAACCTGCCCATGCGCACCTCTCTCACTGCGTTTAGATATGACGTACCTGAACCGATCACTGGGCGGTCCAGCCTTTATTGGCCGGGGCAGCCTACCTGGAGAAGAGTGTCGCCGAGCGGGGCGGCACTATAGCTGTTATCGACACCCCAACTGTGCGCTGGCAATTTACAGCGAAATAACCGGGTAAAAAGTCACAGTCCCCTGGCGACCCGTTTACTTGTTAAAAGTGTATAAGTACCGCACTATTGAAAACGAGCCTAACTGTTTTTTTAATAAAATGCGAAATCAGATCGCTGACAGGCAGGTTCAAGGGTCAGGGCTTTGAGCACGTCCTACGCAACAGTTTGTTAGCCGCATGCACGGCATACGTCACTGGCATAGCACTCACGCTTACCCGCATACAATCAGACCAATAAATGGAATCTTTTTATGAAGCAGAAACCACTCTATCTGTCCTTAATCGCCGCAGGCGTCATTGGCGCAGTAGCACTGCCAGTCCACGCTCAGCTCGAGGAAGTCGTCGTCACCGCGCGGAAGAGACAGGAGTCGATGCAGGATACGCCACTGGCAGTATCATCGATCGGAAAGGACACCATCGAAAACTCGTTCCTCGGCGACGCCACTGGTATCGCGCAGTTTGCACCAAACGTTGTATTTGACGAAATTGCGGCAGGCACGCCCGGCGGCGGCGGTATTTCGATTCGCGGCCTTAGTTACCAGGACGTGGAAAAGACGTTTGATCCGACTGTACTCATATATCTCGATGGCGTTCCCGTTGGCACCAACACTGGCAACGCCATGAACCTGCTCGACATTGAGCGCATTGAGGTGCTCCGCGGCCCGCAGGGAACGCTGTTTGGACGCAATGCAGTGGGCGGCGTCATCAACATCCACCGTACCAAGCCGATCCTCGGTGAGTGGGCCGGCAAGGTGCGAAGCCGGATCGAGTCAGAGGATGACGCCACCAGCCTGGAGGGCGTTCTTAACGTGCCTCTCGGGGAGACACTGGCGGCAAAAATCAATGTCGCCCGCATCGAAAAACCGGATTTCTACCAGAACGTGACGCTTGGCAAGGACGAGGGCGGATCCGACGATGAACGCATTGGCGTTCATCTGTTGTGGGAGCCCACGTCTGAATTGCAGATAGAGGCGCAATACAATCGTTCTGAGATGGATGGCACCCTGCCGCCAATGCTTGCCTACAATTCACCGCAGGCAGCGTTCTGCGCCGGTTTTGGCGCCTGTGCGGCAAGTCCCGACACGCCCATCTCCGGCAACCGACGCAAGGGCTCCGGCGACCTGCCCCAGGATTTCTTCCTCGACAGTGAGGACTATCAGCTCGATATCAACTGGGCAATCAACGATCGCCTGTCGGCCGTGGTCACCGCCGCCCACAGAAACTCAGAGGAAGAGACCTTCCTGGATTTCGACGGCTCACCGCTTGAAATTTTCCACGTGCGACGCTCCAGTGACTACGAGCAGGACAGCTTCGAAGCGCGCTTTGACTACGACGACGGTGACCGTCTCAGTCTCACCGCCGGCTATTTCTACTGGAACGCCAAGGTCAAAAACTGGGAAAACGATGCCGATATATCCCTGCTGCTAGGTCTCCCGCTGGATGGCTGCGGCTTTGACAGCGTGTCTTGCCAGCTCGATACTGCGAACGCAGAATCGGATTCTGATTCCTTTTTCTTCGAGGGCGATTACCGCCTGACTGACAGCCTCTACGTCGTGTTAGGCGCACGCTACATCGAGGAAACCAAGAAGCTGGCAAAGGCGGCGTTCCTCCCGGTATTCGGCGCAACTACGCTGCCCCTCAGCAGCGGCGAACGCACTGACGATGAGCTCATCCACCGTATCGGCCTGCGTTGGGAGCCCGCCGATGACATCATGACCTATGCGACCTGGTCCACGGGCTTTCGCAGCGGTGGCTTCAGCATACGTGCCGTAACGCCGGAGATTCTGGCGGAGGGTTTCGAGCCGGAGACCGTCGACAATTTTGAGCTGGGAATCAAGACCACTTTGCTCGACCAGCGCCTGCGTCTGAACGCCACCGTATTCCACATGGAGTACGACAACATGCAGCTTGAGCAGACCATACCGCGACCCGGACCCGGAAGCGGTAATCAGGATGCCGTGCTGAACGCCGGTGGCGCGACCATCAATGGGGTCGAACTGGAGGTGACCGCCCTGCTACCGGCAGGCTTTACCCTGGACTTCAACGCTGGCTACCTCGACGCAGAATACGACGAGTTTCGCGGACAAATCTTCGCCGATGGCGCGTTCGATGACGACAACAGTGACCTGGAGCTGCGCCGCGCACCGAAATGGAACTACACGGCCGCATTGAACTACGGCAGAGACATCGGTGGGGGCGCGCTGAGCGGTAGGATTTCATACAACTGGACCGACGACTACGAGGGCACCTTGACTAATTTCGAGGGGACTCAGGTGGAGGCTTTCGGCCTGCTCGACGTATCGATGAGCTATCGCTATAACCAGTGGCGCATTGGTGTTTACGGCCGCAATCTCACGGATGAAGACGAGTACAGCCACACCTTTGCCGTAGTACCGGAACGCTCGGGTGCCTCACTGTTTGGTTTCAATACACCGCGCCCACCGCGGGTCTTTGGTCTTGAGGCTACCTACACCTTTGGCAATTACTAAGCGTTGCTCGCAACGAGGAGGGCGTGGCTGCAATGGTCGCGCCATGCTGCTGACTGGGGTGGAAAACCACCGGCCGCGGAGTGAATCATATAAAATTTCGACCACAGCTAGGCCGAGCTCTGCGATCCAGCGTCCTACCCCTTTTAAGGCAGACCCTGGGCGCAGGCCGGCGCGGTCATGTTCCTCCTCGATACTGCTTAACCAGCCGTCCACCCACCATCGGCAGCCAATAGCGTACCCGTGCAGAAAGAGGCACGCTCAGAGCTCAGCCACACAACCGCTTCGCCGATCTCTTCCGGCGTACCAAGGCGCTTCATTGCCTGAAGTTTGGCAAGTCCGGACAGTTGCTCAGGCGACGTGCTGTTTTCCAGCAGTGGCGTGAGAACATTGCCGGGACAGACCGCGTTAATGCGAATATTCTGGGTAGCGTACTCGACCGCCGCCGTGCGTGTGAGCCCGGCAACGGCGAATTTGCTGGCCACGTAAAATGAAGCGCCGGGATAGACCCTCGCACTCAGCGCAGATGCCATGTTAATAATGCTGCCGCTCTGCTGTCGCGACATGATCTTCAGTTCTTCGCGCATGCACAGCCACACACCCTTCAGATTCACCGACATGAGCCGGTCGTAGTCAACCTCTTCGGTCTCGGCAACCGGGCGGATGGGCGCCGAAATGCCCGCGTTGTTCACGGCGATGTCCAGACGGCCCCACGCCTCGTCGATCTGCGTCACGGCTGCCTCAACGCTCTTTGCACTGCTCACGTCGCCCGCAAAGCACAGGGCTTCGACGCCCCGTTCGGTGAGTGCCACCCGGCAGGTCTCCAATGATTGTTCGGAAAGGTCCATTATTGCGATACGCCGGGCCCCTGCGTCGGCAAAGGCCCTTGCGCAGGCAAACCCGATGCCGGCACCGGCACCCGTAATGAATAGGGTCTTGCCTTCGAAAGGCGCGTCGCTCATGTTATTTCTCCCAGAATGATGCCAGCAGCAATAAACCCGACGACTTTATTTTCGTCTTGTTTTTAGATGGACACAGTCATTATTCAAAGCCACTTTACCCGAGCATACTGACAGCCCTCAAAAAGTCAAACATGTTTGATTTTATTCATTAGAATGCGCTATAACCTTGAATCAGGCTTGCCATAAAAAATATCAGGAGCATCGCCATGGAGAACCAGTCAGACGCCGCGACGGATGTCCGCGCAATTCACTCAACCCTTAATCAGTATGCCTTCGCAATCGACACGCGAGACTGGCCGAAATTGAAACAACTTTTCGACGAAAACAGCGTAACCGTCTACCACGGCCTGGGCGAATTTCTCGGTCCTGATGCCGCTGCTGACTTCGTCCGCCGAGTAATTACGCAGTGCGGGGTAACCCAGCATCTGATTGGTACGGTAGACATCGAGGTCGATGGCGCAAAGGGGACCGCGCGCAGCTACCTGCAGGCCATTCATATCGGCATCGGCGAGAATGAGGGCAAGCGCTACACCGTGTGGGGCGAATACCGCGATACGCTGGAGAAGCGCGGCGAGCGCTGGGTGTTCCTGCGCAGGGAACTGCACACGCTGCACAGCGAAGGCGACATTGGCATCACGCTGGAGGACTGAGCATAGCCCTTTAAGAATGAGCACTGCTTTCAAAGTCAATTCATCCAGCGAACCTGAAGCAGCCAGTCACTGTCAGGTGGCTGAGGCGGGATATAAGCATGAGCCAGCAAGACAATAACAGGACAACCGGCGTCCGGCGACGCGAACTACTGGGACTGGGCGTCGGCGCTACAGCGCTGGCCCTCACACCGGGAAGCGGGCAAGCGGCAGCTGGAAACGCGCTGCCCGAGACCTGGGATCGGGAAGTGGACGTGATCTGCGTCGGTAGCGGCGCGGCTGCCTGTAGCGCCGCGATTGCTGCAGCGGATGCGGGGGCGAGTGTGGTCGTGCTGGAAAAGCTGCCTATTTCCGGCGGTACCACGGGAAAGTCCGGCGGCGTCACCTGGATTCCAAACCACCGCTTCCTGCGCGCACGAGGCATCGAAGACGGGCGGGAGGATTGCCTACGCTACCTTGCACGCTACGCCTACCCGGGCAAATACACGCCGGACAGCGACACCCTCGGATTATCCCGGCTGGAGTTCGACCTGCTGGCAGCATTCTATGACAACGGCGCCAGCACCATCGACTTCCTCGAGGAGGTCGGCGCGGCGTCCTTCCGCGAGTTCAAGATGTGGCACGTCGACAAATATGCACCCGACTACGCAGACCACCTGCCGGAGAACAAGGTGCCGCGCGGACGCGCGCTGGAGCCCGCCGCGGGCGCCGGTTCCAGCGAGGGCGGTGGCTCCCTGGCCGCGCAGCTGGCCGCCTGGCTGCGGGCGAATGACGTCCCCATACTCACCGGTCACCGCGTAAGCGAGCTGCACATGCGCGATGGCCGCGTCATCGGGGCAGCAGTGGAACACGCCGGGGGCACGCTGCATATACGGGCCCGCCGCGGAGTGGTTTTCGGCACGGGGGGTTTTGCCCACAACGTGGCGCTGAGTGATACGCACCAGACCTTTCTGTATGGCTCCTGCGCCATGCCCGGCTCCACCGGTGACTTCATCAGAATCGGCAGCAGTGCCGGCGCCATTATGGGCGCACTGCACACAGCCTGGCGTACCCAGGTTGTGGTGGAGGAAGCGCTGGCCAACCGTTCCGTCGCGCTGGGGGCATTTGTCCTGCCCGGCGACTCAATGCTGGTGGTAAATAAATACGGACAGCGCGTAACCAACGAAAAGCGCAACTACAACGACCGCACCCGCAGCCACTTCAGCTACGACCCCACACGGGAGGAGTACCCGAACCAGCTGCAGTTCATGATATTCGACCAGCGCAGCCTGGATGCCTTTGCCGGTGCCTATCCCTTCCCCGCGAATGTGCAAGAGTCTCCCGCGCTGATTACATCAGACAGCCTGACAGGCCTGACAAAGCAGATACAGGAGCGTCTTGCCCGGCACGCCCAGCAAATTGCGCATGTGCAGCTGTCCGATGGGTTCGCAGGCACACTGGCCAGCAGTATCGACCGCTTCAACGCCTATGCCATTGCCGGGGTGGACGAGGAGCACCAGCGCGGGCAGCACGAGTATGACCGCGATTGGCACGGCCTGTTCTCGCCGCGCAACCCCAACACCACCTATGCGGAAAATCCGTACCCGAATCCGACCATGCACCCACTGGCGGCGTCTGGCCCCTATCACGCCTTTATCCTCGGCGCCGGCGCCCTCGACACCAACGGCGGTCCGCTGATCAACGCCAGCGCGCAGGTACTGGGGGCGGACGGCGCGCCGATTCCAGGGCTTTATGGGGCGGGCAACTGTATCGCCAGCCCCACCCGGCAGGCCTATACCGGAGCGGGCGGCACTATCGGGCTGGCCCTGACCTTTGGCAATATTGCGGGCAGACACGTGGTGGGCAAGGCATGAGGAGCCTGGCAGCGGCGCTGCTGATCCTGACCGCGGCGACAGAGAGTGCCGCAGAGGGCGACTTTTCCAGCACGATAATACCCCTGCTCGAAAGCCGCTGCGCATCCTGTCACCTGATGGGAAGCGAGCCGGGAAATCTTGCGCTACATGGCGCTGCCGCGCATGCCTCCCTGGTGGGCCGCCAGGCCACTGGCGCCGATATGCTGCTGGTCAGGCCCGCCGAGCCAGAGGCAAGCTACCTCCTGCACAAGCTCCGCGGGACGCACCTGAAGGTGGGCGGCTCCGGCGCCCGCATGCCCTTCGGTGCAGCCAGCCTGATCGAGAGCGATATCAAAAAAATCGAGACATGGATTGCGAACGGCGCAGGCAGCGACTGAGCCCCGCTCCCGCCGCAGCCATCAGTCCACTGCGACTTCAACCGTCCCCTCAATAACCCGGACCTCATACGTCCTGAGCGCCTGCGAGGTCAGCGCACCCTTGGTAGAGCCATCACGCAGGTCAAAGCGCGCACCGTGCAATGGGCAGGAAATAAAGCAGTTGCGAATACGCCCGCCTTCCAGTGGCGACGCCTGGTGCGTACACAGATTCTGCACGGCATAGAATTCACCACCTGCATTGCAGACTAGAACCTGATGACCCGCAACATCCACAGCGCGCGAGCTGTTTTTCTCAAGATCCGTGGCTGCGAACACGGTGTGGAACTGGGCCATCCGACAATTCTCCTGCACTGATTTTATTGGACTGGAATTGTGCCAGCACGCGTCTGATTCTAACAAACAGACAATAAAAAACCATCAGCACCGCTTTTAATGCAGGTCAATATCGCGCAGGATAGTTACTCATAGCGCTTGCAACCCACACACATAAAAGAGGCAATCGGCATGCAGACAAGCAACCGGCAATTCATTCTTCGGCAGCGCCCAAAAGGTATCCCGACGCCTGATGATGTGGTTCTAGAGGAATCTCCCATGCCTGAGCCGGGCGAGGGTGAAATCCTGGTGAGGAACCACTATTTCTCACTGGATCCGGCAATCCGTGGCTGGATGGACGACACACCCAGCTACCTGCCGCCTATCGCCCTGGGCGACCCGGTTCGCAGCACAACACTCGGCACCGTGGTAGCGAGCAGACACCCGTCCTTTACCGAGGGTGACCACGTGACAGGCCTGATGGGCTGGAGCGCATACAGCTGCGCCCCCGGTGATTACGCCGGCAAGATTCCCGCCCAGTCAGAGTTTCCGCCGCACTATTTCCTCAATATTCTGGGCGCCGTCGGCATGACGGCCTATTTCGGTATTCTTGACGCCGCCGATCCGGCACCGGGTAAAACCCTGCTGATGAGCGCCGCGGCGGGCGCCGTTGGCTCGGTCGGTGGACAGATTGCCAAAAGCAGGGGCTGCCGCGTGGTTGGCCTCGCGGGCAGCGATGAAAAGTGCGCGTGGATCTGCTCGGAGCTGGGCTTTGATGCCGCGATCAATTACCGCACCTGCGGACCCTTGACCCAGGCCATTGCCGACGCCTGCCCCGAGGGAGTGGACATCTTCTTTGACAACGTCGGTGGCGACACCCTCGATGCCGCCCTGCTGAATCTGAACGCGGGCGCCAGAATCGTTTTCTGCGGCAGCATCTCCACCTATAACAGCCCTGACCCGGTCCCCGGCCCCTACAACTGGTGGCAGGTGCTGGCGCGCAGCGTAACGATACAGGGTTTCCTGGTAAGCAATTATGTCGAGCGCTTCCCCGAGGGCATCCAGGGTATGTCAGAACTGCTGCGCGACGGCAAGGTGACCTTTCGTGAGGACATCGTCGATGGCTTTGAGAACACGCTGAACGCGTTTCACAAGCTGTTTGACGGTTCCAACAAGGGCAAGCTGATTCTGCGCCTCGACCACGACCTCGCCTAGCGAAGGCGCTAGTAAATGAGCCCCGCTACAGCGTGGGCTCAGCTTGGCTGCCATCGTTATTGATGTAGTAGTCTACCCAGCGATGGAAGTACTGGTTACCGCGTTCATTGCGACCGAACATCAGCGTCTTCCCCGGGTCGGCCTCAAGACCCCGCTGAACCTGCAGGCCAAGTTGATAATCTTCCTTGTCTACAACGGTCTGTAGGAAATCGACCATTGCCTCATTTTCTGCTGTCTCAGCCTCATCCTTGGGGGAATCTGGCTTGAGAAAATAAAGAATGGTGGTGTTCTCGCCGGGCGTCGGCCCAGGAATCAACTGGGCGATCTGGGTGATCTCTGGCGCCACAAATATCGAGATATTGGGGAAAAACAGGCGAATGAAATCGTAGCCGTCATTTTCATGCTGCCACAGCTGATCATCCGGAATCGCTTTCAGCTTGTCGATACTGCGCTGCGGAAAACCGATGCGTATGTGCGGACCATGGGCCTCAAAGTCCATGATATTCGAGTAGGTGCGGGGATTTATCGTCTCGGGATGCGCCGCAGCAAAATGGTAGCCTTCGAGATAGCCATCATAAGCCACTTTCCAGTTGGCGCCGTAGACCTCGCGCTTGCCGCAGAAGTGCCAGTTTTCAAAGCCCTTCTTTTCCACGTCGTCAATCATGCCCGAAAGAAAGCCTTCGAAATCCGGCGTATCCCCCGGCGTAAGCGCGGCGAATATCAAACCACCCCGCTCATAGGACGCCAGAACGGTCAGCCCCAGTTCCTCTCGCTCCACTTTACCGAATTTCTTCGGTTCCGCGACGCCACGCAGGCGTCCATCAATGCCGTAGGACCAGCTGTGATAGGGGCAGGTAAACAGACGTCTCTCACCGCAGGGTTCCGACGTCAGCTTCATGCCGCGATGACTGCAGACGTTGAGCATGACCTTCGCGGAACCATCCTGCTGTCGCGTCACCAGCAGTGGCACTCCCAGTATCGACAGGGTCTTGAAACAGCCAGGCTCGGGAATCTCCACGGACAGTCCCACCATCATGGGCAACCGCTTGAAGATTTTTTCCATCTCGGCGTTCCAGACGGCCGGATCGGTATAACTTGACGCCTTGAGTTGCATGACGTCATCCGCAAGATCGGTGCTGTCGTTATCGACGTAATCGATCATGCGCTTGACGGCATCGTTGTACTGGCTATGGAATTCCATTGGACTCTCCTCGTATGTCGTCCGCTGGGGCGTCGTCTGTCAGTGCCCCGACGTGTCCACCGGGCCGACGGATGACACTTCGTATTGACGCGCATCAATGTTCAGCATGTTCAGGGTAGCTATTTTTTCCATAAAGCCAGCGATGTGGGGGCTGGCAAGGTGGGCGTTGAGTGTCTCCAGCGACGACCACTGCTCTGATATCCACACGACGCCGGGCTCATCAATGTCGGTTGCCATTGCGTAAAGCTCGCAGCCTTCCTCTACCCGGGTCTGGTGGATCAGCGGCTTCGCCGCTTCCATAAATGCCGGCATGTCGGCGGGGGTGAACTCGAGTTTGGCTATTATTGCGAGCATCGTGCGTTCCTCATCAGATATAATTATGCAGGGATTTCGGGGCTGAAGACCTGTATGCAAAGGGCCCGGCGTGCGCCAGCAGGTGCTGCTAGGCAGCGCGTGCTGCTGCCTGGCCAAGACCGTCGAACATAAGCTCATAAGCGCCGAGCAAAAACTGCCGCGCCTCTTCCTCGCGTCCGGGCTCGGCCTCGAATTCCCCCAGGTATTCAATTCTGGAGTGTGCGTCACTGAGTGGCGTAATCACACCCGACGCACTGTACCTGAGCAATCCCACCGGTCGCTCACCGACAATGGACAATTTCCAGGACAGGGAATCGTGATCCAGGTCATCGAGCTGCTCGCTGACTGGCGCAGGCATACCTTCATTATAGATGTGGCGGATCATGCCAACACCGCTACCCTCCAGCTCAACACGCTGTATATTGACGGCGGTGCCTTCTGGCCACCAGGCTTCTATATTGCCGAAATCCTCGATCAGGCGCCAAAGCATCTCCGGGCCGGCTGAGATTTCTCGTGACGCATTGACTGTGTGCTTCATGTAACGACCTGTTGCTTGCTGACTTATAGGTTTTATAGTGTTCGATAAATCGCTGTAGAAACACGAGATTAATTCCGCACCCCATAAAAGTCAAACCTGTTTGCTTTTTTAATAAGGGGCTATTACTCTCGGCCTTTGCAAAAATTAATGTAATAGCAAATCCACGCCAAGGAGAGATGCCGGTGTCGGAATCCCGCAACCTTCAACTCGTCTTAAGCAAGCGCCCCCGCGGCGTTCCAACTGCAGACGACATTCAGCTGCGCTCCGGCACGATTCGTCCAGCCAACGACGGCGAAGTCGTTATCAAAAACCAGTATCTTTCACTGGATCCAGCGCAGCGTGACTGGATGAACGATGCCGTCAGCTATCTGCCACCCATAGGTATTGGCGAGCCTATACGGAGCACAACGCTGGGCGTGGTTATTGAGAGCAGGCACGCTGGATTTTGCGTCGGCGACAGAGTCCTCGGCCTGGCCGCCAACGCCTGGGAGGAATACAGCACAACGCACGGTGACGCGCTGACCCGCGCAGAGCCCGTCGGCGACTATCCGCTGCACTACCATCTGAGCATCTTCAGCGGGGCCATGGGCCTGACGCCCTACTTTGGCATGCTGGAACTCGGCCAACCGCAGCCTGGCGAGACCGTCCTGATCAGCGCGGCGGCGGGTGCCGTCGGCTCCATCGCTGGACAGATTGCACGCATTCATGGCTGTCGCGTGGTCGGCATTGCCGGCAGCGACGCAAAGTGCGAGCGCCTGACCGGCGAGATGGGCTTTGATGCCGCCATCAATTACAAGGCAACGGACGACCTCGCCGCGGCCATCGCCGCGACCTGCCCCGAACGCGTTAACATCTACTTCGATAACGTGGGTGGCGCAGTGCTGGACGCCGCCCTGCTGAACCTCGCGGACCATGCGCGGGTGGTCTTCTGCGGCGCAATTTCCACCTACAATGCGACGGAGCCTGTTCCCGGTCCCTATAACTACTGGCAGATTCTTGCCCGCAGCGCCACGGTAAAAGGCCTGCTGACAACCAACTACGTTGATCGGTTTGATGCCGCGATCGACGATATCCGTGGCTGGCTGGATGAGGGGCAGCTGCATTTTCGCGAGGATATTGTGAATGGCCTGGAAAATACGGTCGAGGCTTACTCCCGCCTGTTCAGCGGCAGGAATGAAGGCAAGCTCCTGGTGCGACTGGATGCGGCCCCGGACGCAGAATGACGGGATCAACAACGAGAAATGATAACGGAGTCACTATGAGCGAGCAGCTTTCGGGCAAGGTAGCGCTGGTAACGGGGGGTACGAGCGGCATCGGTGAAGCGGCAGTCCAGGGACTGGTCAACGCGGGCGCCCGGGTGGTTTTTACGGGTAACAACGAAGAGGCGGCCAGCCGCATTTCAGCGGCGAGCGGTGCCGTTTTCGTCAAGCATCAGGTTCAGGACGCGGCCGGCTGGGAGCAGGTAAAAACCGCAATCATGCAGAATTATGGACGCCTCGATATCGCCTTCGCCAACGCGGGCACCAATGCCGGCGATAGCGACATCGAAACCGTACCGCTGGAGGCGTGGCAGCGCATCATCGACATCAACCTGACAGGCAGCATGTTGACCTGCAAGGCGGCTATAGCCTTGATGAAAGATAATCCAGACAATGCCGGCGGCTCAATCGTGGTAAACAGCTCTATCAACGGTCTGCTGGCGCTGGCCGACGATGTTACCTACTCCACGACCAAGGGGGCTCTGCGGCTGCTGGCAAAGTCCGTGGCCGTATACTGTGCGCGAGCAAGGAACGGCATACGCTGCAATACGATACATCCGGGCGTCGTAGAGACCGCGCTGATCAGCAAGGCCATCAACGATGCCCCGGATCCGGCGGCAGCCCGGAAGATGCTGGAGGGTGTATCGCCATCGGGGCGTATGGCCCAGTGCGACGAGATTGTATCCCTGCTTCTATACCTCGCCTCGGATGCCTCGCGCTACGTCAACGGCTCAGAAATGGTCATTGACGGAGGGGCCACGGCGGGCCTGCCGGGCGTCTGAGGCGTCGCACGAGGATCTCTCGGAGAGAGACTGGAGCAGGAGGCGGCGTCTGATGGACACCGCTTTTTTTACTCCCCGTGCAGGACACGAAACGTACGCCGGGAAAACACCCAGGCACCGCCTTCTTTTATGCACTCGTCATCATATTCACCGCAGGGTCGAATTTCCTTGCCATCCTGCATGACGGCAACTTCTACCGTATAACTGCGCATGGTCGCACGGTCACCGCTGAACGTGATGGGCCCAGGCTGCGCCATCATGTTGACAAAGGGAAACAGCTTCATAGCTTCTTCCCAGGCGGCGACGATCGCGGCGCGCCCACGGATATCGTCGATATTGAGATGAGGCAGCTGCCATACCGCATCAGCCGCCCAGGTTTTGCCCCAGGCATCACCGTCGCGCTGGTTGACGGCATCACAATAGCTCTCAAGAAGTTCACGAATACGCAATCTATCCAGTAGCTGTTCATCCATTGCCATTGTCTTGCTCCTTATTGATTTATGCTGAAGGGAGGCATCGGTAACACTCACACGCTAAAAACACCAGCATGCTTGTTTTTAATCCTACCAGTTGCTACTTTTGAGGCATAACAATTTTATCCTCGATACCGACATCATTGTCGACATCGACAGACCAGAAGGTCCAGCCATGCCCACACCTGCTGCACCAGCTTCAGTCCCGGGAGCAAGTCGCTGTCCGGGCCCCAGTACCCGCGACATCATCGCCGCCGACCGCGGCGGCGCCCCGGCGCATATCCTGGAAGAGACCTATACCTTCCTTGGCGACACTGACATCGCTTTTGACCGCTATACGTCTGCCGCTTTTCTTGAGCAGGAGTTGCGTGATGTCTGGGAAAAAACCTGGCAGTGGGTCTGCCGCGAAGAGGACATCCCCGAATCCGGTGACTACATAACCTATGAGATCGGCGACCGATCGGTACTGATCGTGCGCTGTGACAAGGGCAGCATCAAGGCCTACCCAAACGCCTGCCTGCACCGTGGGACACAGCTCAAGCCTGCAGGCAGCTGCGGCAACAGCCAGAACCTGCGCTGTCCCTTCCACGGCTTCACCTGGTCACTGCAGGGCAAACTGGAGGATGTACCCTGTCGCTGGGACTTTCCCCACATCAAAGATGCCGACTTCGCGCTGCCGGAGCTTCGGGTCGACCAGTGGGGCGGCTTCGTTTTCATTAACTTCGACATGCACGCAGAGCCCCTTGCAGACTTCCTCGGCGTGTTGCCGGATCACTTTGCCAGCTGGGACCTGCAGAACAAGTTCGTCGCCCTGCATATCCGTAAGAAACTGCCCGCAAACTGGAAAGCCTGTATCGAAGCTTTCCTTGAGTCTTACCATGTACTGGAGACGCATCCCCAGGGCATCGCAACCGTGGGAGACGCCAATACACAGTACGACATACTCGATAAGAACGTCTCTCGCTTCGTGCACCTGGTGGGATACCCCAGCCCCCACCTCAGCCGGGAACAGAGTGAACAGGAAACCCTGGACGCGCTGATGGGCGAAGGGGTTGTGGAGGGCGTTGGCGGCGATGAATCACCGCTTCTGGTGCCCGAGGGCAGCACAGCGCGGGAAACCTTCGCCGAGCATATCAAGAAGAACCTGGGGCAGGCGTATGATCGCAACTTTTCAGCGCTGACCGTGACCGAGACCATAGACGCCATTGAATACAGCCTGTTTCCAAATACCTGCCTTTTTCCTTCACTGCTTTTCCCCATGGTCTATCGCTTCCGGCCGGAGGGACGCGACCCCGACAGCTGCATATTTGATCTGCTTTACCTGCAGCCCCTGCCCGAATCCGGCGAGCGCCCGGACCCGGCAGAACCTATCGATCTCTCGGTGGAGCAGTCTTTTCACGAGGTGCCGGGGCTCGACCCCGGTCTGGCAACGATTTACGACCAGGATACGGGAAACCTGATCGCTCAGCAGCGAGGCTTCAAGGCCAGCACCAAGGCCGGCGCCACGCTTGGCAATTACCAGGAAGCGCGCGTTCGCCACCTGCACCAGCGCATTGACGACTACATGAACGAGGACAGGCAATCATGATCAGAGGTGTTCATCACGTCGCTATCTCAACCCCCGACCTGGACAGACTGCTGGGGTTCTACAGGGATTTACTCGGGTTCAAGGAGATCATGAACGTAGCCTGGCCAGAGGGAAGCGACGATATCGACGAGATTCTGGGACTTGATAAGAGCAGTGCCAGACAGGTCATGCTGCGCGCGGACAACCTGTGTCTGGAGTTGTTCGAGTTTTCCAGACCTCAGCCGAGACCGATGGCCGCGGACAGGCCCGTTAGTGACCACGGACATACCCACATATGCTTTGACGTGAGCGATATCGACAGTGTGTACGAACGCCTCCTGGCAGCCGGCATACGCTTCCACTGTGCGCCCAAGGACTTCGGGGACATCAAGGCCACCTACGGGCGTGACCCGGATGGCAATGTTTTTGAGCTACAGGAACTGATACGCGCGGACGATCCTGCGCAAGTTATTCAGGCCAATTGACCCGCAGCGGACGTTCCAGCAACTCCGCTGCGGAAGGCGTGCTTACTGGCTGATCAGTCCACCGTCGACGACCAGCTCGGTGCCGGTCACGTATCTGGACTCATCACAGGCGAGATAGAGCACGGCATTGGCGATGTCCACCGGATCACCCATAAAACCCATAGGAATAGTCTGCTGCAGAATTTCGTATTGCTCCGGATTGTCCCGCAGCGCCACGCTCTGCATGTTGGTATTGATCACGCCGGGGTGAACCGTATTGCAGCGAATACCCTCACGCGCGCACTCAATGGCCACGGTTTTGGAGAACAGTCGAACCCCGCCCTTGCTGGCGGCATACACGGATACGCCGGGGACACCGACAATACCTGCCACAGAAGACATGTTGACGATTGATCCTGAGCCCTGCTCGCGCATTTGCACCAGGGCTGCCTGGGTACCTAAAAACACGCTGGTCATATTGACGTCCATCTGGCGGGTGTAGTCCGCCAGTGTGAACTGCTCGACGGGCTTCAGAACGGCAATGCCTGCATTATTCACGATGACATCAAGCCGACCGAAACGCGCCTTGATGCGCGCCATGGTGTCGGTCCACTCCGACTCCGAGGTAACGTCCTGCCGCCACGATTCAACGCTTGCGCCGAGCGCGGTCATTTCGTCAGCACATGCACTCAAACCCGCCTCATCAATGTCTGTCAGGACAAGCGTCGCGCCTTCCTCCGCAAATCGACGCGCCGTTGCATGACCCAATCCGGGATTCGACGCCGCGCCTGTAATCAGGCATACTTTGTCAGTCAGTCTCGCCATCTTTTTATTTCCTTTCGTTTGCTGAATTTACAGGATCAGCCGCCGCCAGAGGCTTCGACTATTTCCTGCGCACTGGGGTTACGACGGAGACACAGGCCGCCATTGACCTGCAGATTCTCGCCGGTCATGAAGCACTCATCGGAGGCGACGAAAACGGCAGCTGCAGCGATATCCTCACTGGTACCGATACGCCCGAGCGGATAGCACTGCCGGAACGCCTCGACGAGACCGGCCGACTGCATGGCCTGCGCGGTCATCGGAGAATCAGTAAGACCGGGGGAAAGAATATTGGCCCGGATGCCGAACTGCCCGAACTCGTTGGCGACCGTGCGGATTACGTGGTCGATACCCGCCTTGGTTCCCATGTAGGCGGCGTGATTCTCAAGCATGATCTTTGCCGTTGCAGACGAGATCTGGATAATTGACCCACCCGTGGGCCGCATGATCTGGACCAGCTTCTGCAGCCAGTAAAAAGGGCCTTTGAACTGAAGATCAACGATGTAATCCAGATCCTCGTCTGTTGTATCAACCAGGGGCTTCAGCAGCCCCCAGCCGGTCGCGTTGACAGCGACGTCGAGACGCCCATGCTGCTCAACGGCTTCCTCCAGCATCGCATCGATAGATGTCCGGCTGGTGAAGTCACAGACACTCCAGGTCGCGCCGATCTCCTCGGCCAGCTCTGCCAACACCGTCTCATTGCGACCCGAGACGACCACCTGGGCGCCCTCCGCGGCAAAGCGCCGTGCCATCACCTGGCCCATGTTTCCGCGTCCGGCAGCACCGACAACTGACACTACCTTACCAGCGAGCCTGCTCATGCCAACTCCTTATCGCTATTATCAACGTTGCGCTTCTGGCATTATGCAGTGGTAACACCATCAGAAAAACATTATTGCATGTTTTTTTTGCGACGGACAATGAGCGCAGAAAGGGGATGCCCGCCTGTCAGGCGACTGGCCCCTCAGGAGCCATTAACTGAGCGCGAAGCCTGTTCGCCGGCATTCCTCTGAGAAGCCTGTTCGCTGGCGTTCCTGTACAGCGTCTCGAGCTGATCTGTCACCAGCTCAATAATGCGCCCGGCGCGCGCCTGCTTGCGTGAGGCCATGTGGCTCAGCGCCATGCCCTGCATGAGAAACTGCACGAGGTCGTGCGCCTGCTCAAGCACGTTGAGCTTTTCCCAGTGCGGAAAAACAACTTTCACTGTGCGCAAAAAATGCTTTTCGAAGTCCTTTTCCACGTGCTGAAGAATGTTGCTGAGTTCGGGGTCTGTGCGCGAGGCGGCAAGCAGCTCCTGGTACGCAACGAAGGATGGAAGATTGACGTACTTCCAGGCGGCTTCTACCGATTTTTTTATCGCCGACCGCGTGAGCGTCTCTTCTGCCAAGTCGATATCCTTCATGAGCGCCCGGTATTCGGTAAGGCGCCGCTGATGCAGATGGTGTATCACCGCATCCAGCACGGCGAGGCGCGATGGGAAGTGATGCATCATTGCACCGCGTGACACACCGGCGCGCGACGCGATCAGCGCCGTTGTCGTACGACTGTAGCCCTCGTCTACAAGACACTCAACGGCGGAGTCGAGTATGGTGCGTCGGGTCATGGCACTTTTTTCAGCCTGCCAGCCATCTCCCTTGCGGGCCACCTGGCCAACACGCGAATTGCTGGATACCGACGTTGTCATCGTGCTGTCCTGTCGTTTTGCTGGACTTATGATTACTGACCGGCTCCTCCGCGCAGCCTGAACTCGCGTTTCGGATCAGCATCTTCAGCCAAGTCTACAATAGAAAGCGCGGGGATGTATCAAACAATCCGGCTTGCTTTTTTTGAGGCTCGATTCTATAGTGATTTTCCGCAGATGTGAATGACACCTCCCGGGAGATAATAATGTCATACAGCGCAGATTTCCTTACCCGCGCCTACACCACCATGAAAACCATCCGCCTGTTTGAAGAGCGAGCCATCGTCGAGTTCGAAAAAGGCAACATACCAGGATTCGTACACACTTCGGACGGACAGGAAGCCGTCGCCGTGGGAATCTGCATGCATCTTTCCGACAACGATGTCATCGGCAGCACCCATCGCGGCCATGGCCATTCCATCGCCAAGGGCTGTGATGTGCTCGGCATGATGCAGGAGATCATGGGCAAAGCCACAGGTCTGTGTAAAGGCAAGGGGGGTTCAATGCACATTGCTGACTTCAGCAAGGGCATGCTGGGCGCCAACGCCATTGTGGGCGGCGGGCCACCGCTGTGTAACGGCGCGGCCCTGAGCGCAAAGACCCTGAAAACCGGCAATATCGCCGTCTCCTTCAGCGGCGATGGCTCCTCCAATCAGGGCACCGTCATGGAGGCACTTAATCTTGCCGTGGTTCTGCAATTGCCCCACCTCTTCGTATTTGAAAACAACGGCTATGGCGAGGGCACCGGAGCCGACTACGCCGTTGGCAGCCACGACATTGCCGGTCGCGCAGCAGGCTTTGGCCTGCCCGCAGAAAAGGTTGATGGCACTGACTTCTTCGCGATGCATGAGGCCAGCGGTGCCGCACTCAAGCGCATCCGGGACGGGGGCGGTCCCGCCGTCATTGAAGCCGACACCGTCCGCTTCGACGGCCACTTCATTGGCGACCCCCAGCTGTATCGCGGTGAAGGCGAGATTGATCGACTGCGCCGCGAGAAAGATTGTCTTATCCGTTTCCGCGAACGGGTAGTCGCCGAGGGCTGGATCGATAAAGATGTGCTTGATGACATTGATATAGAGGCCGAGGCGCTCATTGAGCGCGCCGTTCAGGAAGGTCTGGCGGCACCTGAGCCCGATATCTCCGAACTCACCACAGACGTGTACTGCTCTTACTGAGAGCACCCGGAAAATGAACAGCGAGCAAGTTCAGGAGCGCACCATGGAGCAATCGACGCCTCGAAATAAAACCATTCGAGAGGCCATCAACGAAGCCCTTTATCAGGAAATGGAGCGCGACCCCACGGTCATTGTGCTCGGCGAGGAAGTCTCCGGAGGCGCCGGCTGTGACGGCGCGGACGATGCCTACGGCGGTGTTTTTGGCGTCACCAAAGGCTTGATGCCCCGCTTCGGCCGCGACCGCGTGATCGACACGCCGATATCGGAGTCCGCCATCATCGGCGCCGCTGCAGGCGCTGCAAACTCCGGACTACGGCCTGTGGCCGAGCTCATGTTCTTTGATTTCATTGGCGTGTGCTTCGACCAGATATTCAACCAGGCAGCAAAGTTTCGCTACATGTTCGGCGGCAAAGCCAAGACCCCCATGGTGATTCGCGCGACCGTTGGCGCAGGCATGCGCGCGGGCGGACAGCACTCAAATATGTTGCACCCTGTAGTTGTGCACATGCCCGGCCTGAAGGTGGTCATGCCGAGCAACGCTTACGATGCCAAGGGCCTGATGATCACGGCGATCCGTGATGACGATCCGGTTATTTTCCTGGAGCACAAGCTGCTTTACGAAACATCCTGCCACGTGCCGGAGGAGTCGTATGCCATTCCCTTCGGTGAAGCCGCGTTCACACGTGAAGGCTCGGATGCCACCGTCGTCGCCATTTCCGCCATGGTGCCAAAAGCCAATGCGGTTGCTGACAAATTGAAAAAAGAAGGCATTCATATCGACGTCATTGACCCGCGCACCGTGTCTCCGATGGACAGCGAGGCTATTCTGGAAAGTGTTGAACTCAGCGGTCGCCTGGTGATTGTCGATGAGGCGCACGAGCGCTGCAGCCTGGCCGCGGATATCTCGAGTATCGTTGCGGAGCAGGCTTTTTCCGCGCTCAAGGCACCCATCCGCAAAGTCACGGCACCACACACGCCTGTCCCTTTCGCGCCCTCATTAGAGGATGCCTACATCCCCAGCGAAGCGCGTATTGAACAGGCCATCCGCGAAGTGCTGGGGGCATAACCATGACAAGCATCAGCAGCGTCAGCATGCCGAAATGGGGCATGGAGATGACCGAGGGAATGATCGGGGATTGGCACGTTGCCGTTGGCGACAGCATTGCCAAAGGCGACGACCTGGTCGATGTCGAAACCAGCAAAATCGTCAACTGCGTGAGCGCACACACTGCTGGTACGCTGCGCCGGATTCTTGCAGAGCCGGGCGAATTACTCCCGGTAGGCGCCCCGCTGGCGGTAATCGCGGACGCCGCGGCCAGTGATGACGATATCGAGGCCTACATTGCCGGCCTGGCTACGCCGGGAGACGCCGACAGCGACGATTCCGCTGCGCGAACATCACCGCAGGCCGGGGCACCCGCTCCCGCTCCCCAGCAAGCGACGACGGCAGAGCAAGGGACGCCAGCTGTTGCAGCAGGAACCTCAGACGGCGGCGAGACCAGCTTGCCCGACAGCCTGCAATCCGATGCTGACGATACCGGTGTCGCAGCAACCCCTGTCGCCCGTCGCATTGCGGCACAATCGGGCGTTAACCTGACTCGCGTCGAGGGCACCGGGCGGCATAACCGGGTGACTCTGAAGGATCTTGAGGCCGCGGCGCTGGCAGCCGGAACACGGCTCACGCTGCCCGAGCGCAGCGAGGTGCAGATTACCGCTGTGGACGACAGCGACCTGCCGGCAACACCCGTCGCCCGCAGGCTGGCCAAGTCCCTGGGGGTGCAGCTGCGGGACTGCAAACGTACCGGCTCCCACGGCCGCGTGAGCAAGGCGGATGTAGAGGCCAGAGCCGCAAAGCTGGGACGGGCCAGCGGTCAGCCCTCCGCTGCGGATACTACCGAGGAATCCCTGCCTTTTGAGGAGCAGGCACTGGGCGGCATGCGCAATACCATTGCCCGCAGGCTTCAGGCCTCGAAGCAGACGGCGCCGCACTTCCGCGTGAAAATCTCGGCATCGGTCGATGCTGCCATGGAGCTGCGCCAGACGATCAACAGCCAGCGCAGCGATCTCAAGGTCTCGCTCAACGACATTCTGATAAAAGCCAGCGCCAGCGCCCTGCTCGCTGTACCCGAGGTGAATATACAGTTCGATGGAGAAACCGTGCGGCGCTACCGGGATGCTGATATCGCGGTGGCGGTGGCGCTGGATGACGGCCTCATCACGCCAATCATTCGCGAGGCCAATCGCAAGGGCCTGGCCGCGATCTCCAGTGAAATGCGCGACATGGCAACGCGGGCGCGGATCGGGCGACTTAAGGCAGAGGAATTTGAAGGCGGCACGTTCAGCGTGTCAAACCTCGGTATGTTTGGTGTCGATGAGTTCGACGCCATCATCAACCCGCCGCAGGCGGCCATTCTGGCGGTAGGCGCCACCGAGCGCCGACCGATAGAACGTGCCGATGGCAGTTGGGGAGGCTATACGGCCCTCACCCTCACACTGTCCAGCGACCACCGCATTATTGATGGCGCCGTGGCGGCGCGATTCCTCGCCGCCTTGAAGGGATTCATCGAAACACCCTCAACGATGCTGGTATGAGCAGGGCGGGCATGCGACAAGACTACGATCTTATCGTTGTTGGCAGCGGCCCGGGCGGCTACGTGGCGGCGGTCCGCGCCGCACAGCTGGGCTTCAGGACAGCAATTGTCGAGCGCGCAGAGCTTGGCGGAGTCTGTCTCAACTGGGGCTGCATCCCGACCAAGGCGCTCCTGCACGCCGCCGATGTGCAGCATATCCTCCACGGGGCGCACCGATTCGGCATAGTGAGCTCGGAGACGTTTACGGTAAACCTTGAGGCCATGGTTGGACGCAGCCGCGAAGTCGCCGGCCAGCTGTCCCAGGGCATCGACTACCTGATGCGCAAGCACGGCATCGACGTCATTCGGGGCAACGCCCGCCTGACTGGCAAGTGCAAACTACGAATAGAGGGTGACATCCCCGCCGACCTGGACGCGGCACACATCATCCTCGCCACCGGCGCTCGCGCCCGGACACTGCCTTTCCTGCCTGAGGATGCACGCGTCTGGTCGACGCGCACAGCCATGACGCCACCCTGGCTACCGAAAAGCCTGTTGATCATCGGTGCTGGCGCTATCGGTATTGAGTTCGCGTCGCTGTACAACGACCTGGGCACCGAGGTCACCGTGGTCGAGACCCTCGATCGCATACTGCCCGCCGAGGATGACGAAATTTCCGCACTCGCCGCGCAGCAGCTGTCACGCCGCGGCATTCAGCTGGTCACAGCTGCTACGGTTTCCCGCGTTGAGGTCGTCACTGGCGGTATTGAAGCCGAGGTACAGACCGCCAATGGCGACAGGAGCACCCGGCGCTACGACTGCCTGCTGCCCGCAATTGGCGTGACCGGCAACGTTGATAACATGGGTCTTGATGACCTCGGGGCCGATATCCGCGATGGCTTCCTTGTTACAGACGCCTACTGCCGGACTAACGTTGTGGGTCTCTACGCGATTGGCGATGTGGCCGGTGGACCCTGGCTCGCGCACAAGGCCAGTCATGAGGGTGTTCTGTGCGTGGAAGCAATTGCTGGCGTTTCCAGTGCCCATCCGATAAAACCCGAACACATTCCCGGGTGCACCTACTGTCGTCCGCAGATTGCCAGCATTGGCCTCAGCGAACGCGAAGCCGCCAGACGCGGTATTCCTGTAAAGGTGGGGCGAGCGCGACAGCAGGCCAACGGCAAGGCCCTGGCCATCGGCGACAACGAAGGCCTGGTAAAAACACTGTTCAATGCTGACAGCGGCGAATTTCTCGGCGCGCATATGATCGGCCCCGAGGTAACGGAACAGATCCAGGGCTACGCGATTGCGCTGGCCATGGAGGCCACCGAGGAAGACCTGAAGCGTGCCGTCTTCCCCCACCCAACGCTGTCGGAGTCCATGCACGAGGCCGTGCTCGACGCCTACAACATGTCAGTAAACCAGTAGGGGCCCACCGCCATGCCATCAAAAGGCCTTCCCATTGCAGACGCGCTGTTCACCTGGCCCGCCGACAGCCCCCAGCTGCTCGGCAGCCGCTGCCGCCGCTGCGGCGAATACGCCTTTCCAGCGCAGCCGGATTGTCGCAGTTGCTCCGCGAGGGACAGCGAAACCCTGCCACTGGGCAACCGCGGCATTCTCTGGACATGGACAATTCAGAACTTCCCACCCAAGCCGCCTTACGCGGGTCCGGCAACTGCCGAGAGCTTTACACCCTACGGTGTTGGCTATGTGGAGATGCCCTGCGGCCTGCGGGTGGAGGCTCGGCTCAAGCCGAACACGCCAGAATCACTGCGCATAGGGATGCCAATGAAGCTGATCATAGAACCCCTGTATTGCGATGCGGACGGCAACGACGTCCTGGTCTTCGCGTTTGATGCCGAGATGGAGGCCTGAGATCATGGACGTTGCCATTGTAGGACTCGGCATGCACCGTTTTGGTCGCACGCCAGCATTATCTGGCGTCCAGCAGGGTGCGGTTGCAGTGCGTGCCGCCCTTGCCGACGCCGGACTGGAGTGGAAACAGGTTCAGTTCGCCTACGGTGGCAGCCAGGACGCCGGCAACGCAGATGCCCTGGTCAACGAACTTGGACTGACCGGCCTGCAGTTCACCAATATATGGAACGGCTGTGCCACCGGCGGCAGCTCTCTGCATGCAGCCTACGCCGCCATCAAGTCTGGCGAGTACGACCTGGGCGTCGTGGTGGGTTTTGACAAGCACCCACCGGGGGCCTTCAATCCCGATCCGGCGGAATGGGGCCTCGGCGACTGGTACGGCGAAGCCGGGCTAATGCTGACAACGCAGTTCTTCGCCATGAAGATTCAGCGCTATATGCACGACCACGGGATCACGGAGCAGGCGCTCGCGCGTGTTGCCGAAAAAGCGTTTTACAATGGCTCCATAAACCCCGAAGCGTGGCGTCGACAGGCCTTTTCCCAGGAGGAAATTCTGGCGTCGATGATGGTCAGCCATCCACTGCGCAAGTATATGTTCTGCAGCCCCGCCGAAGGCGCTGTTGCGCTGGTTGTGTGCAGCGAAAAAGTGGCCCGTCAGTTCACTTCTCATCCCGTTATCCTGAAGACCGCCGTTGTGCGCAGCCGCTATTACGGTAGCTTCGAGGTATTCAGCCCGTCGCAGGCACCCGTGGTCAACGACGCGCCGACCCAGACCGCCTCCCGGGCAGCGTTTGAACAGGCAGGAATCGGGCCAGGCGACGTCGATGTCCTGCAGCTTCAGGACACCGACTCGGGCGCCGAAATCATTCACATGGCCGAGAACGGCTTTTGCGAACACGGCGAGCAGGAAAGCCTGCTGCGTGATGGCGCCACCCGGATCGATGGTCGCATGCCGGTCAACACGGACGGTGGATGCCTGGCAAACGGCGAACCAGTGGGTGCGTCGGGCCTGCGCCAGGTGCACGAGGTCTGCCTGCAGCTGCGCGGGCAGGCCGGCGCCCGTCAGGTTGCCGGCGAGCCGCGCGTGGGCTACACACACGTGTATGGCGCGCCAGGGGTCAGTGGTGTCAACATCGTTACACGCTAATAATACGGGCAGAAAGTGCCCCCTCATTAAGGAGATCAGACATGTCACAGGAACAGTCAATCAGGAAGCAGGGCGGCGACAAGCGATGTGAGGGCACCTCCTTCCAGGATCTGCTCGACCTTGAGGAGGTGCCGGTTCCCGACTATCTGCGTCAGCAGAGCAACCCCTACCTGGGTGATGAGGACATCAGCGTCGACCGCTATATCTCCCAGGAATTCACTGACCTTGAGAAAGAGCACCTGTGGCCGAGGGTGTGGCAGATGGTCTGCCGGGAAGAGGATATTCCGGAAACCGGCGATCACCACGTGTATGAGGTGTTTTCGCAGTCGGTTATCGTGGTCCGCACTGAGTCCGGTGGAATCAAGGGCCTGATCAACTCCTGTCTGCACCGCGGACGCTCACTGCGCGATGAGGACGGCTGTGTCAGCCAGTTTCGCTGCCCCTTCCATGGCGCTACCTGGAGCCTTGACGGCGAGTTCAAGGGCATTCCCTGCGAGTGGGATTTCGAACACCTTGTAAGCCGTGATATGCGTCTGCCAGAGGTTCTGGTGGATACCTGGGGCGGCTTCATCTTCATCAATTTTGACCGTGATGCAGCCCCGCTGGAAAGCTACATGGGCGTATTCCCCGATCACTTCTCCCGTTACCCGCTGGAAGACTACTTTAAGGGCGTACACGTGCAGCGGGTTGTGAACTGCAACTGGAAAGTGGGCGCCGAGGCCTTCATGGAATCCTTCCACACCGTGGAGACCCACAAGGAGATTCTAACGTTCACCGGCGACGCGAACTCGCAGTACGACACCTTTGGCGACAACGTCAGTCGGTCTGTCACGCCCATGGGTGTCGCCAGCCCTCACTTGGAGGAGATTACCGAGGAGGCGATCATGCGCGACATCCTCAAGCTGTCCGGGCGCATGGCGCTGGACAGCGACGAGGGCATCGACATGCCTGACGGGCTCACCGCACGCAAGTATGTGGGCGACATGAATCGCAAGATCTTTGAGGAGGCCTCCGGCAGCGATCTGTCCGACGCCACGCTGTCTGAGCTGGAAGATGCCATTCTCTATAGCCTGTTCCCCAACTTTCAGGTGTGGATCGGCTATCACGGCAACATCGTCTACCGCTTCCTGCCCTATGGCGATTCGCCGGACAAGTGCCTGTTTGACGTGATGGTACTGCTTCGCTACCCCAAGGGCGAAGAGCGGCCGGGGGCCGTACCGGTACACAGGCTGGCCGATGACGAGGCATTCTCCACGGCGGAAGAGCTTGGCGCCCTGGGCCCGGTATTCGACCAGGACGACGGCAATATGGGGGCAGTGCAGCGCGGCATGAAGGCGTCGAAGAAGGGCGCAGTCAGCCTGGCCAGCTACCAGGAGAGCCGTATAAGACACCTGCACCAGACCATCGACAAGTACATCAACAGCCAGGAAGGCCACCTGGACGGAGTGAAGCATGCCTGATCGGAACAACACAGCGGGTCGCATCAATTGTGTGCTGGTTGCGGGCGGCGTATGGCATGACATTGATTTTGCGCGCCTGGAACTGCTCAAGTTGCTGGCGGAAGACGACCGCGTACGTGTCCGCGTATTCGAGGATTACGAAAATCTCGACGCGCTCGCGGAAGCCGACTTCCTCGTCAGCTACACCTGCAACGTCATACCCTCTCTCGCAGCGCAGGAAGCCCTGCGCGACTGGGTCGCCGCTGGTGGCCGATGGTACGCCCTGCACGGCACCAATTCGGTGATCCGCATGATGTCCGACGGGCTCTACGGTACACCGGATTGGGCACCTCTATACATGGAAACGCTGGGCTCGATGTTCCGTTCCCACCCGCCGATTGCACCCTACACCGTCAGCGTCGCGGACCCGCAGCACCCTATGGTCTCAGATCTTGAGAGTTTTGATACTACTGACGAGCTGTACCTCATGAAGACCTATGGCGATCTGCATGTGCTTCTCGATACCGAGTACGGTGGCTATGCACCGGGCTTTGTCGAGGACCACTGGGAACATCAGCGCCACCCGGTGCTGTACACCCACGCCGTTGGCGATGGGTCCGTACTGTACCTCACGCTGGGGCACTGCCGTCATCACTACGACATGCAGCCTATGCTGGATTTCTGGCCCGAGAAGGAGCGCTGCGCCTGGGATCTGCCGGTTTTCTACACCCTGCTGCGACGCGGACTGCGTTGGGCAATTGAGCCTGTGGATAAAAAGACGGCAAAGGCAAGGACCGAAGCCGAAGCCATAGCCAAGCAGGCAAACGCCTGACGCAAGGCCGGCGAGCGGCCGGCGCGGCCGGCCGGCCGGCCAGACCAGACCAGACCAGACCAGACCAGACCAGACCAGACCAGACCAGACCAGACCAGACTTTTTAGGATAAAAAACCTTACGTATTGTTTTTTGTTCGACGCTGCAGCACTATCGCTTGAGCGATAGTGTTTTCGTGAAATAAAAATAACCTAGAGGAAATGAACATGCAGAACAAACAAGCCGTGCGCGCGTGCGCGCTCAGGACGTTCAGCTCCGCCCGTTTCACACCAACCCCCATAGCACTTGCCCTCTTCACGATGACTGGCCTTACTGTGCCAGGCGTGGTCAGTGCGCAGGGAGGCTCGGCTCAGCTGGAGGAAGTCGTTGTCAGCGCGCGCAAGCGTACCGAATCCCTGCAGGATGTTCCCGTTGCGGTCACGGCCCTGTCTGCTGGCATGATCGAGCGCGGCAACATCAATTCGATCGTCGACGTGAAGAAGCTCGCGCCGAATGTCGAAATGGTCGAGCAGCCCTTTGCCGGGGCGGCACTCAGCGCATCGATACGCGGCATTGGCCTTGACGACCTGGAGAAAACCTTTGAGCCCACCGTCGCCGTATCTGTCGATGGCGTATTCCTCGCGTCGTCAGCAGGTGCCAACGTCGACCTGTTCGATGTGGAGAGTATCGAGATCCTTCGCGGCCCCCAGGGGACCATCTTCGGTAGAAACACGATCGGTGGCGTTATCAACATCACCCGATCAAAACCTACCGGCGAGTTTGGCGTTAGAGCGGAAGCGACACTGGATGAATTCAACCGCCAGGATTACAAAGCCATCGTCAATATGCCCCTGGGCGACAAGGGTGGCATCAAGATTGGCGCCCGCTCACTCACCAGCGATGCCTTCACAGACAACGTCACCCGCAACGAAAACAATCCGGACAACAGGGACCTACGCAGCAGCACCGTGTCTGTACTGTATGAATTCACGGAGAACTTCACGGCGCAGTTCACCTGGGACAATTACAACGACAACACCCGACTGGTAGACCAGCTGAATATCAGCTCCCGCGGCAATGACCCCGCCAGCCCAAACTTCAATCCCGCGGATGCGCCGTTCCAGGGCGCAAATGACTTTGCCCTTATCGCGCCGGCATTTGGCGCTCCCGCCTCCGGCGACCCGTCGGCCGCCAGCGATTTCACAACCACCTATTCCGGTGGTCAGTTCATTAGCGCTATCCAGGGCAATAACTACACGCTGCAGCTCGACGGCGTTGTCGCCAACCACGACGTCAAGTTCATCACGGCACGCAGCGATACCCGCGAAACCATGGATATCTGCTCCTGGGGTTCGCCGAAAGAGGGATCACTGTTCCCCTTCGGCACCGGCACCGCCGAAAACCCGGCGGACCAGCCCTGCTTCTTTCCGGTGTTACGTGAGCAGGAATTCGAGCAGGCCTCCAGCGAGCTGCAGATCAACTCCAGCCTGAGCGGTCCACTCAATTATGTCGCTGGACTTTACTACCTGACCAGTGAGGCGCCTTTTGTCACCGGGCCTATCCAGATTATCGAATCCAACCAGGATCTGACGGCGCGGGCGATTTACGCGGAATTCACCTACGAATTCAACGAAAAGTGGGGCGTGACGGCCGGCGCACGCTACACCGATGAAGAAAAGAAGTTCTTCGTGCAAACGCCATCGGGCGACTTCAGCAATGGCTCGAACTTCCGCTTTGAGGATGACGAGGTCACCTATCGTGTGATCCTGGAGCGCGAACTGGACTTTGGCATGGCCTACACGTCCTACTCTACCGGCTTCAGGTCCGGTGGTTTCAACGCCCGCGGCAACACCCCGAACACGGTCGGCCCCTTTGGCTCCGAAACGGTTGACACCTTTGAGCTGGGCATCCGCACCGAATGGCTTGATAACCGCCTGACTTTCAACGCCACCTTCTTCGACTCCGTGTACAAGGACAAGCAGGAACAGGTCGTCACCGCCGGCGACGGCAGCTTTTTGTTCAATGGCCAACCCGAAGACTGCAACGGACCAACCTGTACCTTTATTTTTAATGCCGGCGAAGTGGAAACCCGCGGCATCGAGCTTGAGAGCATGGCACTGCTGACGGACGCGCTGACCATACGGGCATCGCTGGGAACGCTGGACGCGGACTACTCACGGTTTGACCATCCCACCGTCGGCGACATCTCAGATCGGGCACAGGTCACCTATGCTCCGGAGCTGACCTACAACATCGGCGCAGAGTACATTGTTCAGGCGCTCGGCGGTGAGGTCATCCTGAACGGCAACTTCAAGTACACCGATGATTCCTGGGGGCGTACCGACTTCGCGACCTACGATTTTCAGTATGGTCCCGACATCATCATCGACAGTTTCAAGGTGCTTGATCTGTCCGCCACCTTTCGTCAATCGCTGGGCGACGGCATGTTCACGGCACGCCTGTATGGCACCGACCTTCTCGAGGATGGTGGCCGTATAGCCAGGCCCTTTGATGCCGGCGCCTTTGCCTTTGCGGCACTGGTGCCAAGACGCACTGTGGGTGTTACCTTTGGCTACGAGTTCTGAGAGTATGGCTCGCCCGTTATGACAACATGACGGGCGAAAATCGGTGTGAGGCGTGTCTGGAAGCCTTTTGTAGAAAACGCATCCCCGGAGAACCCGGGGATGCTTTAACGACTGTTTAAAACTGCAGGCGCTTGGTAAAGCCGCCGTCTATCACCACATTGGTGCCGGTTGTGAAAGAGGCGCGTGGGCTGGCAAGGAACGCTACCTGATCGGCGACCTCAAGCGCGCTACCCATGCGTCCCATGGGAATGTTGGCGACGGTGGACTCGTAAATCTCGGGCATGCTTTGCTTGATCTGGTCCCAGGCACCTCCCTCTATCATGATGGGACCGGGGCTGACTGAATTCACGCGAATGCCCTTGCCCGACAGATCCTGTGCGAGATTGCCAGAATAGTTCAGCAGCGCAGCCTTCATCGCCGAATAGGGCACAGCTCCCGCAAAAGCCTCCAGTGCCGCCGTGGAGGAAATAACCACGATGGCCGCGGCATCGGACTTCTCCAGGAAAGGCAGAACCGTTTGCACACCACGCCAGGTCGAGAGCATGTCGACCTCAAAGCCAGCGCGCCACCCCGACTCTTCGGCATCGGCACCACCGGCGCTTACATTGGGTACAAAAATATCGATACCGCCGAATTTCCCGGCGCAATCATCTACCCACTTCTGCAGTGACGCCGCATCGGCAACATCCACAACGTCGCCATGCACCTTGACGCCGTGTTTCTCGAGCGCCGCCACCGCCTCATCTACCTCAGCACGATCCCTGGCACAGACGCCCACGTTGCAGCCCTCGGCGGCCAGCGTCTCTGCAATCTGGCGTCCTATGCCCTTGCTGGAACCCGTGATCAGGGCGCTTTTGCCGCTTAGCTGTAAATCCATTGCCTTGCTCCTTATGAAATTATGATAAACCGTCAGTCGTTTTTCGCTATGCCGGTAAGCTGCGCGTAGCGCTGAATGTGAGCGTCGCGACCGCCCAGTGCGCTTTCCAGTACAGCCAGCCGCTTGAAATAATGTCCAACGCGAAGATCATTGGTAGTGGCGATTCCTCCGTGCAGTTGAATCGCGCTCTGCGCAATAAAGCGACCGGCGGCAATGGACTTGGCTTTAACCGCCGCCACATAGGTATCCGCACGGTCGGAGTCCTGGTCGACATGCAACACCGCTGCCTGCAGCAATGAACGAGTCAGCTCCAGCTGCATAAACATGTCAGTCATGCGGTGGCGCAAGGCCTGAAACTTTGCCAGTGGCTGCCCGAACTGCTTCCGTTGACTGGTATATTCCAGTGTGTCGTCCAGCAGCGCCTGCATGCAACCGAGGGATTCGGCTACCAGCCCCAGCACGGCATGCCGCAGCGTGGGTGCCAGCAGCATCTCTGCACAACCTTCCTCTCCCAGAACACGGGATACATCGAGCTGAAGCTGCTCCAGACGCAGGTCTGCCGCGCAACGATCATCGTAGGTCCGGTAGCCCTGCACCACAAGACCAGGATCATCCTTGTGCACAAGGAAGGCTGTAACGCCGCTGCTGTGCGAATCTGCTTCGGCGGTGCGCGCGAGCACAACGAAAATATCGGCGACCGCGCCATTGCGGACCACCGTCTTCTCGCCATCCAGAGTAAACCCCTGTCCGTCGCGTTTCGCCGACAGGCTAACCGTATGCAGCGAGAATTGTTTGTTGAGTTCCGTTACCGCAAGGGCGGCCTGAACATCGCCCGTCATAATGCCGCTGACCTGCTCAGTGGCACCGCCCCGCTGGAGCATACCGCCGGCCAGCAGCACGGTCTCGAGGTAGGGCTCGCGCACCAGTGCACGACCAAGCTCCTCGCACAGCAGTGCCGTCTCGGCGACACCAAAGCCAAGCCCGTCAAGACTCTCAGGGAAAGGCATGGCCAGCCAGCCCATGTCGGCAAATACTGCCCAATGCGGCCTGGAAAACGGCTCCCCTGCCTGAATCTGCGACTCGCGATCCTCAAAGCTGTACCCGTCCGCCAGGTACTTGGCGGCACTGTCACGTAACATGCTCTGTTCTTCAGTCGGTTTCATTCGCAGCTCATCTCCGGCGAAGGCGTTCACGGCTTTCTTCTCTATATCGATAACACATGTTTGGCGATAATCTCGCGCTGGATTTCCGCAGTGCCGCCGTAGATCGTCGAGGCGCGATTGTTGATATACTCGGCCATGGCTGTCAGGGCGTAATCGGGACCACGAAAAGGCGCTATGCGGGACGGGTCCAGTGCATCAGGCTGAAACGGTATAGCCTGTTCACCCACTGCATCCAGACTGAGCTCATTAAACTTCTGACTCAGCTCCGTACCCACCACCTTGACGAGCGAGGACAGGGCCCCAGGATTACTCCCGGCCTCCACCGCGCCCTTGATGCGCAGCTCAGTGGCCTCGAGGGCCAGCATATCGATTTCCAATTCGGCCAGCCGGGCCTGAAAAACGGCGCTGGCCAAGACGGGCAAACCATCGGAGCCCTGTTCGCCCTGAGCCTGATCGCGGATCCTCACGGCCTGCTTTTTCAGATCTATGCTGTAGTTCTGTCCGCCACGCTCAAATTCGAGGAGATACTTGGCAACAGCCCAGCCCTCATTCTCCTCACCAACGAGGTTCGCCACTGGCACACGGACATCTTCAAAAAACACCTGACACTGCTCCACCGACCGGTCCAGGCCAGTGATAGGGGCGACCGTAATGCCGGGCGTCGCCATATCGATCAATAAAAAACTAATGCCCCGCTGCGGCTTGCCCTCGCGAGATGTACGCACGAGGCAGAAGATCATGTTCGAATGGTGCGCGTAGCTGGTCCAGATCTTGGACCCGTTCACCAGGTAGTCATCACCGTCGCGAAGCGCTGAGGTCTGCAGCGATGCCAGATCAGACCCCGCACCCGGCTCTGAGTAGCCCTGGCACCAGATGTCCTCCCCGGAAAGGATTCGCGGCAGGTAGTGGGATTTTTGTGCTTCCGTGCCGTAGCGAATGAGCATGGGGCCGAGCATCTGGACACCCATAGGAAGGACAGAGGGCGCACCTGCAAGCTTGCACTCCTCCTGAAAAATATGAAACTGGTTCACGTCCCAATCGGTTCCGCCATGCTCTGCAGGCCAGTCCGGCGCGACCCAGCCGCGGGCATAGAGCTTGCGATGCCAGGCCATGGTGGCGTCAAATTCGGCAAAAACACTGGTCATCATGCTGCCGGCGCGCCGCAGGTCTTCCGTGAGCTCCTGCTTGAGAAACGTCCTGACTTCTTCGCGAAATGTCTCGTATTCCATCTGCAACACTCCCGTGGTGGCAGGACGCCCTCGGAACTGCGGCGCATACATCAAGAAACAATCTTCTCTGTTTATTTTATAGCAAGGCCTGCCCTGCAGCAATCAGTCGCACCGCGGTGGGTCGCATACGACCTCACCTCTGCGGGGCCTGCACCTGCTCCCGTAGCTCACGCCGCAGTGCGTCCTTGCGCACCTTGCCGGAGGCCGTTTTTGGAAGCTCCTCAGCTACCTGCAGGTATTGTGGCCATTTCTGCTTCGCCATACCGGACTTCGCGAGAAAAGCGACCAGCTGTTCCAGCGTGAGCGGATCGCACTTGTCGCGGAGGACTACATAAACAGCGACGCCTTCACCAAGGCGCTCGTGAGGCATGGCAACAACGGCAGCCTCAACGACATCGGGATAATCCAGGATCACCTCTTCAATCTCCCTGGCGCTGAGATTCTCACCGCCACGGATAATGATGTCCTTCTTGCGGTCCGTGATGACGATAGCAGCCCTGTCTGTGACATGCCCGATATCGCCGGTCAGGAAAAAGCCATCCGCATCAAACGCGTCTTTCGTCTGCCCGACATCGCCGTAGCCGAGCATCAGCGTGGGGCCACGCAGGGCAATCTCGCCATCCGCACCCACGGGCAACACCTGCCCGGCGTCGTCAAGCACGCGTACCTCGTAGTTGTATATGTGTCCATCTGTGCCGGCTGCAAGATCTTCCTCCTCGGGCAGCTGGAAACCCGTTGTCACCAGGGGCGCCTCGGTACTGCCGTACACGCGAAATGCCCGACAGTTATCCAGAACCCGGTGAGTCCGGCGAATCAGCTGCGGCGGAACGGACGCACCGCCGCAGGCAAACAGGCGCATGGAGGGCAGCCCCAGGCCGCGTTCCTCTGCTGCCATGACCAGCTCATTCAGGAACGGCGTAGCGCTGATGCAGATACTGGCCCGGGTACGTTCGATAAGCTCAATGGCCTCATCGACATTCCAGCGCTGCATGAATGCGGCGCGCGCATTGGTGAAAAACGGCAGCTCCATACCATTGCAGAAACCCGTGATATGCGTCACCGGCGAAGGCATGAGCATGACATCCGCCCCACCCAGGTTCCAGGCATCAACCCCGTTGTCCAGCGCACGCGCCAGCGTATTGTGGCTATGCCTCACCGCCTTGGGGTTGCCGGTCGTACCAGAGGTGTACATGACTATCTTGACGTCATCTGGATTGACAGCTCCATCCTCAGTGGTGTCTTGCTCCGATGCCGCCGCCAACAGCGCATCATAGGATTCCAACCCCTGAATCGCCCGCTCTGCCTTGACCACAATGACCTGCTCAAGGTCTGGGAGCCCATCACGCAGTGCCTCAATCATTGACGGGTAATCAAAGCCCCGGAACACATCCGGTATGAACAGCGCGCGGGCTCGGGTGTCGCGAAGAATGAAAGCCAGCTCACGATCACGGTAGATAGGAATAATCGGGTTGATCACCAGACCCAGCATCGAACAGGCAATGTTGATAGCAACAGGTTCACGCCAGTTTGGCAGCTGGAAACTGACCACATCGCCTCGGCTCAGGCCGAGTCGACGCAGCGCGGAGGCCAGTGCCCTGGCCTCCTCATAAATGGCAGAAAAAGTAAGTTCCTCGCCAGTATCGAGAAAAATAGCCACATCATCAGGTTGCTGCTGCGCTTTCGCACGAGCAGCAGCAGCAATGGTGGTGTTCCTGTATCCGGCGAACGCGTCCGGACGATAGCTGACCTCCATCAATCTCTCCGCCAGGTCTGCCGCTGTTTTATCAGCGATAGTTATAAGTGAACTGCAGCGCCATCGTCATTGGCAGGGCAGTGAAACCCATCTGGTCAGCGTACGCCCCACCAGGGAGCGGTGTGCTCGGGCCATCCACCACGCCATTGATCACGTGCTCATCGGTCAGGTTTCTACCCAGAAGCTGGACGCGCCAGCGATCTTCAACGCCCGCCAAGTACAGACTGGCATTGTAGGTTGTAAACGAATCACGACGCGCATTCGGGTTGGCAAACGCCGAGGCGTTGTAGCTGCCGCTATACAGACCATCGAGGGCGATGCCATAACTCCAGCCGTTGTTGAAAAAACCATCGTAATTGATCCCGAAAGACCCTGACCATTCTGGCGCCATCGCCGTGGACTGGCCGCTGATGTCCTGCCCGGGCGTCCCAGCGGTGCCAGGCACCGAGGTATTACAGCCCTGCTCCATGGTTTGCCCGGCCCAGCAGGGTGCGACAAAGTTGTCGTACTCGGCCTTGTTATAGCCCAGCGAGCCGCGAAGACTCAGGCCCGCAATATTGCGCGGCGCGAACTCCGCATCCATTTCAAAACCTTCCGTCGTCGCCTCACCGGCGTTCAGCGTAATGAAGGCGAACGTCGGCGAGTTGAAGAAATCCACCTGCAGATCTTCGTACTCATAGGTATACACAGTGGCATTCAGGCGCAGCTGGTTGTCCATCAGGGTCGACTTCACGCCAACCTCAAATCCCGCCGCCGTTTCCTCGTCAAAGGTAAAGTCCGACTCGGAGCCGCCCATGAAATCGGCCGAGTAGATGCCGCTGTTGGAAAAGCCGCCAGACTTGTAGGCGGTCTTGTAGGCCGCATAGAAACTGATGTCGTCATTCATGCGCCAGGTAGCAGTGGCCTCGGGGGACCAGGCGGTAAAGTTCTGGTCACCGATAGCCACCTCGCCCGTGCGCCAGATGCCACCGAGTCCCGGATTGTTGTACGGATGCACGAATTCTGATTTTTTCGTCTCATCCGTATAGCGCGCCCCACCGGTGAGCGTGATGTCATCCGTCAGCCTGTAGGTCAGCTCGAAAAAAGGCGAAAAGGTGTCGCCGTCCGTAAAGCTGTCTTTCTGCGATGCGACATATTGCAGACTCGGGTCGGGCGCCGCGCTGTTGGCAAGAATGAAATTCGGTGGCGCACCGGTGGCCACCCACTGGTCAAACTCCCTCTCCGTCTCCTGGTAAAGAAAGCCCAGCATGAAATCGAAAGGCCCGTCGAACTCGCTGCGAAAGCGCACTTCCTGCGAAAAGGCCTGCCAGGTATTGCGCTCAGTGGCGAACGTCGATGATGGCCAGGACTGAAAATCACCGGTCAGACCAAAGGTATTTTCGTTTTCCTGATAGTTGGTAATAGCGGTCAATGAATAATCACCAAAGGCGTAGTCGATCTGGCCCGTCAGCGCATAGGACTCATACTCGTTGAACAGTTCACCGCTGCTGCGCGCGTAGGGCAGGCTGTCAGCAAGGAGCGACGGCATGCGGTTATGGGCGAGGAAGAAGTTGTCACCGCAGCGCAGGTTGGGGTTCACGGCACCGACCCCCCCCGGGCAGTTGAACGCTGTGTAGTTCCAGGACGACTGGTCCACCTCGATATCGGTCATCGAGGCAATAAAGGTCGCCGTGAGATTATCCGTGGGCTCCCACAGGAACGACAGGCGCATGAGTCTTTCCTCCTCGCCGGGCGCCGTGCGATTCTCCGCTGGCGCAACATCCGATTCGATGTTGCCGGTTGCAACATCCAGCGCATTGAACGGCTGGTCTGTGGAGATGTTCTTGAAATACCCGCTACTCATATCGGAGTAGCGCACCGCGAGTCGTGCTGACAGCGTATCGGTGAGGGGACCGGAGACAATGCCTTCATAGCGCGTCTGCTCTGCCTCGAATTCGTGGTATGCACGACCCGTGGCCTCGAACTCGCGTGTGGGCCTTGCGGTTGTCAGAGACACAACGCCTGCGGTGGCATTTTTTCCAAAGAACAGTGACTGGGGACCCTTCAGAACCTCGATCTGCCCGAGATCGAACATGCCCTCGTTAAGGACACGCCCGGCTCCGTAGTAAACGTTATCCATTACCACAGCAACAGACTGCTCGATACCGATACTGGTGCTGTTGGAGCCGATGCCACGAATCGTCATCTGCGCACCTGAACCATTTGAAGAGCGACCGACAAAATAGTTGGGCGTCATGGCAGCGATCTTCTCCAGGCTGGTGATATCGAACTTTTCGATTCTTTCCTGGGAAATAACGCTTACTGTCAATGGCGCATCCTGCAGGGTCTCTGCACGCAGGCGGGAGGTAACAATCACCTCCTCAAGACCACCAGCGGGCGCATTGCGCGCCGCTGCGGAACCGGCAGGATCCTGGGCACTGACGTGAGAGACGAACGCCATTGCCGAGAGCAAGGCAGCAGGAATGGCACGACGACGAAACTTCGACATAGCTTTCTCTCCAGCAATTATATTTATGTGTCTGCTAGTCACCGACCAGCAAATGCGCTGAATGTAGCAGCCAAATCAGATAGAAACAACCTTAGCTGTTTTTTTTGCTCGCACGCCGTGGAGACGCCCTGGCCTTATCCTCCGCAGCTTTAATCCGGCTTTCTGCCGAGAAGACCGCCTCCAACTCGGCAAGCGCCTCCCCCGTGTGCACCGCGAGCCGCTGCATGTGTGGCAGAGTGTCGCGACACCCGGCAAACCCAAAGCTCAGCGTCCCCGCATAGCTGTAGCAGGTAATATTCAGAGCCTGCCCGTGGGTTACGGCTGACACCGGGAACATGGCTTCCAATCGGGAACCGCGCAGGTAAAGCGGCTCACGCGGGCCGGGTACATTAGAGATCGTCACGTTGAATACCGGACGGGTACGCCCCTCAAGACCGGCAATCATCTGCAGCGTGTAGGGTGTCATCAGCGCAAAGGAAAACATTTCGACAACGTCCCGGGGAAGGTCCTGCATGATCGCCTTCGCCCGTCGGGTAGATGCAATGATCGCGGCGAGCCGCTGTCCCGGGTCAGCGATATTGGTGGCCAGGTTTGCAATGATGAAACTCACGGCCGAGCCAGCGCCCTGATCATCGGCCGTGCGCAGGGATACGGGAATACCGGCGGTGAGTGGACGCCCGGGCAGCGCACCCAATTCCTTCAGAAACTGTCTCAGCCCACCGCTACACAGAGCCAGCACCACGTCATTGATAGTCCCACCTGCAGCTTTTGACAGCGCCTTGATGCGGTCCAGCTCGAACACCTGGGTCGCGAAGCGGCGCTGTCCGTGAATACGGTGGTTGAGTATGGAAACAGGTGTCTGGAAAGGCAGCATCGCTGGATCATCTGCGTCGCCGGCGGCGCGCGCCATTGCCACCAGCTGGCGACCGACCATAGCGACAGAACGGATGGCGGCGGGGATCAGGCTGACCATACCCCTGGGCGTCAACGAAGCCGACTTCGCCGCCTCAGCCACGGCGTGCGCACTCCACAGCGCCGGGGTGTCGACATCCGCTGGGTCAGGCGACATTGAGCGCTGCAGCATCTGAATGCCGGCCATGCCGTCCACCAGCGAGTGGTGCATCTTGAAATACACCGCGAAACGATCGCGCTCCAGTCCTTCAATAATGTGGTATTCCCAGAGCGGCCGCCCGAAGTCCATGGGGTTGCTATGCAGGCGCGAAATAAACACGCCGAGTTCCCGCTCACCACCCGGGCGAGGCAGCGCCTGATGACGCACATGGAATTCAGGATCGAGATCGTAATCCCGCGTCCACATCGGTGCGATGCCACGCAGCGCCGGGTTAGCCAGTTTGCGGTTGAACGGATCGGCGAACTGGGTGGCCGAGCGCAGCGACGCGACCAGTCTGGCGAGGTAGCCCTCGTCGGCATCCGGCGGCTGCGAGAAGATCAGCAGGGAGGCCACATGCATGGGGCGCTCCCGACTCTCCATCAGCAGCCAGGATGCGTCGCTCATCTTGATGCGCTCTCTCAACACCTTCTCACTCCTGTTTTCGCAGGCATCAAGTGACGACCTGGCGCTGCCGCGCTCGTGCAGCGACCGGCAGTATGTTTTGCCAGCGAAACCGGCGCCAGCTCTCCGGATCCTGCGCGAGGCGCTCCGCAATAATAATGGACACCAGTGGGTGGTGCCCCAGTCCGCAATGACTGCCCATAACGGCGATGTTTTCGGAGTTGGCAGCCTCCTGCGCAAGGCAGGCGCGCCAGTTCACCACACCATCCATGCGTGAGTGAATCGCCGTGGTGGGTATGGCCGCGGCCTTGGAGATATTCTGCAGGGCCTCTGGAGGCTCGGCTTCACCAGTTATCCATTGATACAACGAATCCGCAGCCGACTCGTGCGGAAACCGGATCGGTGAGCCCAGGGTGATCACAGTGCGAAGCAGTTCCGGCGCCTTATGGGCGAGCACCCGGGCGTAAACACCGCCAAGACTCCAGCCAATCAGCGATACTTTTCTTCCTGTCCGTGCATGCAGGGCAACGACCTGCTTCAGCAACGCATCCTCCATACCCCCTACTGGCCCGCGGTTCACCCCGAGGCGCCAGTCAAAGGTGTGGTAACCCAGACGGATAAGCACCTTGCGTAGGCGTAGCGTGGAGTACTTACCGCCCAGAAATCCGGGGATGACCACGACGACGTGCCCGTCTCCCTTCGGTGCAAGCCGCAGCAGGGAAGAACAGGAAACCGCCGCAAAATACTCTGGCAGTGCGCGCATCTCGAGGAAAGCCTTGATACTTCCCGGCGCAGCAAATGTCGGCGTGGATTCAGTCACATTGTGCCCCTGGCACGTGGATACTGCAGCGCAGAGTAACCCGGATCTCGACAGGATTGCACTATACGGTTTGGAGTTAGCAGCATGGTGTAGAAAGCGATTGCCCTGTGTATTCTGAGCACTGCCTGAAACCGGAACACCCTGGCTATGGATAAACTGATCGAAACCTGTCTGTGGCCGGCCTGCGTCAAGACACATGAATTTGCCGGGCAAATCAATGCCGCCGTCGCCGGCGGATTCGACGCCCTCGCCATCGGCGGACTGACCTGGCGGACACTACAGTCACAGCAACTGACGGCGGCTGACGTTCGTGCTCTGGCGAACAGTCACGGTATCGTTCTCGGCCACTACGACGGTTTTACTGACTGGGCGCCGGCGCGCTTTGACGAAACTATACCCGACGCTGCAAAGGCGGTGTTTGATTTTGACACGTACGAGGTACTGGATGTCTGCGCCGCACTTGGACTGCATTCCGTGGGCGCAACCGGCGCCTACGCGCCCGGGCGATTCAGTCTCAATCAGCTAGCCGATGGGTTCGGCGCCTTTTGCGAGCGCGCAGCAGCCTACGGCCTCTGGGTAGACCTCGAGTTCATTCCCTTCTGGGGCATTCCCGACCTCGCCAGCGCCTGGGATATTGTCAGCGCTTCGGGGGCCAAGAATGCTGGTATTCTGTTTGACACCTGGCACTTCTGCCGAGGCACTGAGGATTCTGACCTGCTGGCATCGCTGCCAACGCATGCTATTACCGCAATACAGGTTGCCGGCGGCCAGAGACCTGACATACACATGCCGCTGATCGATGAGTGTCTTAGCCTGCGCACTGCGCCAGGTGCGGGCGATCTTGATATTGGCCCGGCACTGCGGCTGTTGGCGCGGCAGCAAAACGTACGCAGTATAGGGCCCGAGGTGTTTTCAGATGCGCTGGATAGCCTCGCCGCAGAGGAAGCGGGAGAACAGATGGCGCGGGGGCTGCAGTTTGCCCTGAGGCAGATGAATAGAGTCTGAAACACGAGTCAAGAGAGCATTGTGGGAGTGGCATTAACCATGCGCACCCGCCGATCACTGCTAGCCGACATGATCCCCAACTACCTTTGTGAAAAAAAAACTCCGCGGAGACGCTTTTCGGTTATGGAAAGGTGGGACGTTAAACCTTGTAGGTATATTGCACCCGACCTTGCTGTTGAAAGCTCTATGCCATTCTCACGCCAACCACGCCTGCAGCTGCGGCACGACCAGAACCAAAACAATAAGCCCCAACATCCAGGTATGAAGAAACAGGGTTTTTTCGAGCTTGACGAAACGGCCCTCGAACCGCGTATTCTGCTCTGAAAAACGCTTATCGGACTTTATATCCTGCTCTGCAAAGCGCTGATCGATGCTCGCAAAGCGCTTATCGAATTTCACGTCCTGATCGGCGAAGCGTTTATCGAATTTCGCCTCCTGATCGGCAAAGCGCTGATCGATGCTCGCGAAGCGCTTATCGAATTTCGCCTCCTGATCGGCAAAGCGATGATCGATGCTCGCGAAGCGCTTATCGAATTTCACATCCTGATCGGCGAAGCGCTTGTCAAATTTCGCCTGCTGTTCCGCGAAGCCCGCATCCAGCCTGGCTTTCAGAACTGCCTCAAAATGATCCTTGGTCAGCACTTTTTCGGCAATGACTCCAAACGATTCCGCCATGAGCTCCGCCTGCACGTCGGCCTGGGGCTCAGGCATTCCAGACTCTCGAAGCCGACGGGCATACCTGAGCGAATCAAACGTTAATGTCGGCATGATAGCTCTCCTGCGGAATCTGGCAAACGCCCTGCATGTTTGTTTATTGTCCTTTACTCACCGGTTCTTTTGCCTGCCCTTTAGTTCGCGTTCTGACACCTTTTACCTTTCCAGCGGTTGCTTTATCGCGTGAGTCTTCACACGACGTCTGTCATAAGGATGCCAAAAATACGCCCTGGCGGGAACATCATTTGTGTTCACTCCACGTCAGGTTGGCCTGCCGGGCAGAGGATGATGGCAGGCAACGTGCCGTGCTCCTTCCGTGAATGCTTTGATTACCGCTCTTAAGGTATAGTTGAACTCAGGCTAGATGCTCAGGCGAATACCGTGATAGCTATCTAGTGTCTGTGCGGGAAGCGACCAGCATCCCCTGCGATGCACCCTTCGATGGAAGTGTCAAAAGGACAATCTGCCGCCCTTGTCAAAAACCCACAGCAAACGTCTTGAGCTCGACAAAGAAGCACTCGCCAGCCGCTTCGGTTCACGCGCGGACAGCTACGAAGCGGCGACGCCAGTCCAGAGCAACATGGGACAATCGCTGCTTGATAAAATCCAACGCGAGACAGTTGCTGCAAATGTCCGGACCATCCTTGAGATCGGGTGCGGCACCGGGCGACTGACCAGAGAGCTGAAGGCGCGCTTCCCCAAAGCAAAAATCACCGCTATCGATATCTCGCAGGCGATGATCCGCCACGCCAGGGAACAGGTCCCGGGGCCGGAGTACCGGGTGGGCGACGCCGAAGCATACCTGCAATTACCCGACCAACAGTTCGACCTGATCGTCTCCAATGCCACAGTGCAATGGTTTGTTGATCTGGACAAGGGTATTGAAGGCATGGCCTCCGCTCTTGCACCGGGTGGCTTCCTCGCGCTGGGCACCTTTGGCGAGCGCACGTTTCACGAGCTCGCCGACGCCTTCAGGGAGGCCTATCGCAAGAACGGCCGCAGCGTTCACGACCACGTGGTTCCCATGAAATCGGTCGATGAACTGCGGCAGATTTTACCGCAGGCGGAAGTAGTAGAGCGGGAGGTGCTCAGTCACTTCCCGGATGTGAGAACGTTCCTGCAGTCCATCAGGGACGCGGGGGCGGTGAACTCCCAGGCGGGTAGGAAGGCTATTCCACGGGACGTGCTCAGGGACATGGCCCACTACTATAAAGCCCGCTATACCAGGCCGGGCAGCAGCGACATTCAGGCCACGTATCACACCTGCTTTCTGTTTTATCGCCGGCCCCATGCGTAGCGTCTGAGCGATGCTATTCAACTCCTACTTTTTCCTGCTGGTTTTTCTGCCGCTGGTGATCGCGGGTTTCTTTGGGCTGGGGCGCGTATTCGGGCCAACGGTCGGCCTGCTGTGGCTGATCCTTGTTTCGCTGGTATTTTATGCCAGCTGGGAAGTGTCTTACCTCGGACTGCTGCTGGCTTCCATGGCGTTCAATTACGCGGCGGCGGCATGCATCCGCCAGGCGCCACGTTACAGAAAGCTGTGCCTGTGGATTGCCGTTCTGGCGAATGTTTCGCTGCTGTTCTATTTCAAGCTGGTTATCGCGGTTTTCGCGGACAACGGTGCGGCATTCAGCACCACTCACCACCTCCTGATTCCCCTGGGTATCTCGTTTATCACCTTCCAGCAAATCGCCTTTCTGGTGGATACCTACAAGGGTCGCTTCAAGGCATACAGCCCACTGGAATACGTTCTTTTTATCGTGTTTTTTCCACAGCTGGTCATGGGTCCCATCGTTCACTTCAGAGAGCTTCTTCCCCAGCTACGCAGCGATCGGCTGCTGCGCTGGAGCGCTGACAATTTTTCCATCGGGTTGAGCATTTTTATTGTCGGCCTGTTCAAGAAGGTGGTCCTGGCTGACAGCATTGCGCCCTTCGTTGACGGCGTTTATTCCAGTGTCGCAGAGGGACAGGCCATTGCGTCGGTAGACGCCTGGACCGCTGCGCTGGGTTTCACGCTGCAGATTTACTTCGATTTTTCGGCCTACGCAGATATGGCGATTGGCCTCGCGCGAATGCTCAATATCAACCTGCCCTTGAATTTCGATGCCCCCTACAGGGCCGTGGACCGCTTTGATTACTGGCGCCGCTGGCACATTTCCTTTGGTGCCTTTATGCGCCAGTATGTTTTCTATCCTCTTGCCCGGGCAAAGCGCTTCCGGGTCGGGCACGTTGGCGCGCTTGCACTGACCACGCTGCTGTCGGGTTTCTGGCACGGGCTGGGCGCGACGTTTATCGTCTGGGGTGCACTGCAGAGCCTGCTGATGCTGGGGGTTCACTATCGCGGCCTTCTGGCGAGGAAGCTCGGATTGTCTGCTTCAGGATCAATTTCCCAGTGGCCCTCAATGTTGCTGACTTTTCTGATCACAATCCTCCTGGGTGTGTTGTTTCGATCAGGCGATCTGCAGGTTGCATTTGGCATGTACGAGCGCATGATCGTCGCTGCGCAGACCGTGCTAGGCGGTAATATTGCCGCGCTATATCACGATGTCGGCAGACAGCTTGACCACATGGTAATACTCAACCTGGCAGTGATGATGCTGGTCGTCTGGGCCATGCCCAGCACCCATCGTCTGTTTGCCAATCACTGGACAGCTCTGGACCAGCGCACGGCGAGGCCGAAGAAAACCGCTCCCGACTTACTGCCTTTGGTTTCAATAAGCCACTTCAAGCTCAATCGGGCATGGGCAATGGTCCTCGCAGCCATGCTGTGCTGCGCACTGATTTTCATGAGCGGCAGCAGTCGCTTCATCTACTACCAGTTCTGATCATGAACCCCTACCTGCGCTTTTTTGCCGTATCTGTCGCCACCGTCTTTCTTATTACCGCGACGCTCAACTTTGCGCTTGACCCACTGGGTTACTTCCGCACCAAGGGCTGGCATGACGGGACCTTCGTAGGCAATCGGATGTGGGCAGACGAGCGGCTGGCCTTCAATTTATCGATCGATAACTATCGCCCCGACACCCTGATTGCCGGTACATCACGCGTCAGACAGGGCTTCGCCCTCGATGATCAGCAACTACCGGCACAACTGGGAAAAACGCTGAGACTCGGCGTAAGTGGCGCACGCTTCCGGGAGCTGGACTACTACATACGCAGGCTGCTCTCCAGCAGCACGCCGCGCAATCTGTTGATTGGACTTGATCTGGGGCAGTTCCTGCGCGGCGAGCGTCCGCCTGTGGGCGGTCACAAGCCCAGGCCTGATGAAGTGCAGGCCAACTCCGCCCGAACGCTTATGACCGCGTTATGGTCTCGAGGCGCATTCAGGGCGTCCGTAGGCACACTCTTTATAATGCACAGAATGAAGCTGGATGGCAGTGCGAATACAGGCATCATGCAAAGGCGGCTCAACGGCGTGGGGCATCGGCAGCTGACACGTAACGTTGAGAGAGGCATGGCGAAACGCCCCCCCATATTCAACTCAGACGTGTATGACATGCAGATGGAAACTCTGGACACTCTGTTGGCCAAGGTCTGCCTTGCACAGATCAACGTGAGGCTGTTCATATCCCCTATACACATTCGGCAACTCATTCTGTTGCGGGAAACCGCGAATCGAGGTCTTTTCTCTGCCTGGAAGATTGCGCTTGCTGATATGGTTGATACTTATCGGACGCAGGACTGCCGCGTGACGCTGACAGACTTTTCGGCGATTTCAGCGTACACGAGTGAGCCCTTTCCCGAGCCAGGCGATACTCAGCAGCAGATGCAGCTTTATTGGGAGTCCAGTCACTACACGCCCAGGATGGGACGGATGATAATTGATCGATTGCTGGAGGAGAACGCAAGTAAGCATGACTTTGGTGCTGACCTTACGCGGGACAACATCGCAGAATTCCTTGATCGCGAGCAGCATAAGCTCGAGATGCTGATTCACAATCAGCCCGAGTTGATCAGGGAAATCAGTGAACTTGCCCGATGAGAGCCACGCACTCTGCTCCACTGCACCAGGCCCACGGCACGGCCAGCACCCGATGGATATGGCTGTTTCTTATCATCATCATCCAGATATTCACCGCCCTGCTAATGTGGACAATACTGCCGTTCCTGACGCCGGAAGATATCAGCGGACAGCCAGGAGACGACGTTTCCCGCCTGGCGGGCAGCGATTTTATGCCCGTCGTCGCGGCAAGGTCCGAGCAATCGGGCGATAGCGCCATCATTTCAGAGATGCAGCCTGCCCTGCGAAATGGCGTGCAGATCGGCGAGGCGGTCTTTCGGGCAGAGCCTGACCTACCGGCCGAAAAATTCAGTCAGTTACAGCTTCACCTGGAGGGCTGGCGGCCCGGGCAGAAACTGTTTCTTTTCTGGCGCTCATCCAGGGCGCCGGATCAGCAGCGATTCAGGGAGCTGTTGCACGATACCGAGGGCATGAGCTGGCACACTCTGTTTATCGGCCACGGTTGGGAGGGCAATATCCTGGAGCTGGCAATCGGCGTTTTTGGAGCTCCCGGGCCACTGCCCTTACAGCTGCATGAGGCTATCCTCCACCCCACAGGTCGATCGAGCCTCATGCAGCGACTCTACTGGGACTGGAGCCGCTTCCAGCCCTGGTCATATGCCTCGCTCAACAGCCAGGGCAGCAGTCGGCCCGACATCCTTCTCAAGCCGGCCACGGCCGCCGCCCTGTGGGCAAGCCTGGCACTTCTCACCACTGCTCTGTGCTACGCCATTTTACGGCACCTGGGACGTGCATCTCCCCACAATGCCGCTGTTGCAGGACTGTCGGCAGTGCTCATTCCCTGGCTGGCGCTGGATGCCACATGGCAGGCGCAGCTCGAGCGCCAGCTGCAGGCCACGCAGCAACGTTACGCCGGCCTGACACAGAGCGAAAAACATCGGCGGGAGAACGACGCCAGTCTACAGGCCTATGCAGAACGCGTGCGCGATGCCCTGGCGCCCGTGCGCGGCAAGCGCCTGTTTCTCATTAACGACGCCCATCAAGGCCATGCCTATCAGCGTCTGCGGATGCAGTTCCACCTCCTGCCGCTGAACATCTACAACTTCGGCAAACAGCTCCTACCGCCTCAAGAAATGCGCCCGGGAGACTATGTCCTGCTGCTGGCACCCACTACCGGGATCCGATATAGCGCGGAACAGGAACGACTGCAGGATGAATACTATCGATACCGCGCCACGCTGCTCGACGCGCATCCGTTCGGTCAAGTGCTGCGCATTGACTCACCCGCCACAACCGGCGGGCAGAACTGATGCCCTTGCTTGAGGGTGTAAATGTCATCGGCCTGGCGCTTGCAGTGCTGTTGCCCTGGCTGGTCGGCACTGCCGTCACACAGCTGCTTCTGCGTACGGCGCCCATCACGCTGCTTCTGGGTTATGGCTATCTCATCGGCCAGCTGCTGGTGATGATGCTCATTATTGTGTTGGACCGGATAAGCCTGCCGCTGACTTGGATGGGACTTGTCAGCGCGCTGGCTTTGATCGGCGCCATGGCAACTGGCGTCGTCATCTGGCGGCGGATGCACTGGTGTCCGACGGCGCCAGATCATTCGTCTCACACGGCAAAAAAACTGGAATCGTGGCTCAACTGGCGAGACTTGATCTGGCTGGTTCCGTTTCTGACATTTTGCTGGCTGCGTGGCAGCGTGGTGGCTGAGGAACTGTCGCTGCGGCCACTTTACGCATGGGATGCCTGGATGAACTGGGTGCCGCGATCCGTCGTGTGGTTTGAGCACGGTAGCCTGACGCCCTTCGCAGCACCGGATGTATGGCTGAAACACTCACCGGACACAGAGCTATACACCCTGGGCAACAGGGCCGCCAGCAACTATCCGCCCGGCATTCCGCTGTTGCTGCTCTGGCATATGCTAGGCGCCGGCACGACCGACCACACGCTCCTGTATATTCCGTGGCTCCTGCTTCCCGTGGCCGCCGCTCTGGCACTCTGGGGGCATCTGCGCACTCAAGCGCTGGGTCGTCTTGCCTGCGCCGTGGCGGTTTACGTGTTGCTTAGCATGCCACTTCCGGCCACGCACACGGCACTGCCCGGCTACGCCGACCTATGGCTTGGCGTCACGTTTGCGATGGGTGCAATGGCGCTGGCGCATTGGCAACAGACCGGCGATTCCCGCTACGCGGCATTGATCGCCGCTATGGCGCTCCTCTGCGCCCTGTTGAAAAACCCTGGACTGGGACTTGCGACACTGCTGCTCACTGGCATGCTGCTGGTGACCTGGCGTCCTCCTGTGTACTGGGTAGCCGGATTGACTATGGGCTGGCTTGTTGCACTGGTTATCGGATTAGTTGCCGGCCTGGACCCGGCCTGGGTCGCTCGCTTCGACGCCTTGCCGACTATACAGCTCCCCGGCGCCCTGCCAGAGCTCCGGCTGCGTTTCAGGCCCCTGCTTGATCATCTCGCCGGGGCCATTTACGCAACGCCCAATTGGCACCTGCTCGGCGTTCTTCTGCCGGCTTCACTTCTCGCCGGCGTGCTGCTGGGCGGTGTTCAGCGCATGTTCGACATCGCCCTGCTGCTATTCGTTCTCGCCTTTTCTCTGTTGCTTTTCGTATTCGGTTTTACTCAGTACGCTGAAAATCTTACGCAGGGGGTCACTTTCCATCGCACTCTCCTATACCTGGCGCCACTGGCTGTGTACCTCGCATTTGCACAACTGGCTCCCCTGATACAGCGTCAACCATGAGCAGAACATTGGCAAACAGTGCGCCAGTCGCGGGCAGCGCCACGGTGCTCTGGTTCGCGCCGCTACTGGATGCGGGCGCGCTGTTTGTGGCCGGCTACACTGCCTGGTTCTGGCGTTTCGCACGTCTGGATATTGCTCCGGGTTACCTGGTGGCCATGGTGATGGGCATGTTATTGGCGCTCGTGCTTCTGCCCGGATGCAGAGCTTACCGCGCAGCAAACTGGTGGCATCCTCTGCGCGGTGTGGCCGCTACCATCCCGGGTCTTGCCGCCGTATTCAGTTTATTGATGTTGCTCGCCACGCTAACGAAAACTAGCGCTGACTTCTCAAGAATGTGGATGGCCGGCTGGTTGACGCTGAGCCTGCTGCTGATGATTATGTGGCGTTTTGCCTGCCTGCCCCTTCTGCATAGACAGCCGGCCAGGCATGTGCTGCTGTTAGGCAGTGGCATTCTCTCAGCGGAGGTGGCAGCGCGCCTTGAAATAGGAGCCCGTGAGATTAGCATCGCAGGCTGCATTGCCCTGCCAGGTGAGCTGGCGGCATCCTGTGAGACTCAACTATACCCCGTGCAGACTCCCCCCACCCTGCTGGGATCACTTGACGACCTCGACAGGCTACTCGCCGATGGGTCGCAGCACATTGATGAACTCTGGCTGGTGCCTGACCGGGCCCCCGGTCAGGAGGATGAATATTTGCTCACGCAGCTGCGTCTGACCAGTCTGCCGGTACACTATGTGCCCAACCTGAGCGTCCTGCGGCTCCTGGGACAACGCGCGGGCGAGATTGCCGGCATCAACACGGTCGAACTGAATGCCACTCCGTTGGATGGGCCTGATGCCCTGCTGAAAAGAATCATGGACCGCGTTCTGTCTGCCTTCCTTATCGTTGCCCTTGCACCAGTGATGCTTTTCATCGCGCTGATGATACGCCTGGACTCCCCCGGACCATTACTGTTTCGCCAGCGTCGACACGGCAGTGGAGGACGGATTTTTGACGTGCTCAAATTTCGTAGCATGGTCCATCACAATCACCCGGATGATCATCGCCAGGCGAGACTCGATGATCCGCGCACCACTCGTGTGGGTGCTTTTCTGAGACGCACTAGCCTTGACGAACTGCCACAGCTGATCAATGTACTACGCGGCGACATGTCTCTAGTGGGCCCAAGACCCCACCCCGTGGCCTTGAACCAGCAATACGCTGACAGACTGCAAGACTACATGCAGCGTCACAGGGTCCTACCTGGCATAACGGGCTGGGCACAAGTGAACGGTTTTCGCGGTGAAACCGACACGCTGGATAAAATGGCCGGCCGGCTCGAGCATGATCTTTATTACATCCAGCACTGGTCTCTTGGGCTGGACGTCCGCATTCTCGCACGCACGCTGCTACTCATCTGGGGCGATCGCAATGCCTACTGAGGGCCGACGCCCCAATCTGTTCCTGGTGGGCGCCCAGAAAAGTGGCACCACCACATTAGCGACGATGCTCGCCTCCCACCCCGAAATATTCATGTGCAGTCCCAAGGAGCCCGGCTTCCTGGCTTTTGGCGAGTCAGGTTACACCGCACTTGACGGCTATGGTCGTCGAGCGCAGGCAGACGGCTGGGTCGTCCGCTCGGAACAGGCCTATATCGACCTGTTCCGCCGGGCTTCCCCTGCCGCCCGCTTTTTAGGCGAGGCCAGCACCTGGTACCTGTCCGAGCCTGACTGCGCCGAGCGCCTGCGAGCCTTTAACCCCGAGGCCCACATCATACTGATACTTCGACAGCCGGCAGACCGTGCCTACTCGGCGTGGTGCGACGCACGCCGCAACAATGAAGAACCCTGCGCAACGTTTGCTGAGGCCCTCGCCCGTGAAAAGCATCGTGAGTCTCCATCACATTTACTGCGCTACCGCGAGATGGGCCGGTATGCGCGATACCTTCGTCGCTACATTGAAGTCTTTGGCAAGCAGCAGATTCTTGTGCTGTTCTACGAGGATCTCCGCGATCACCCCGAGGACTTGTGGCGGGAATGCTGCGATTTTCTTGGTTTAGCTGTCGAAACGACACCGAGAGCTCATCGACAGAACCGCGCGGGCTTGCCACGCAGCAGGTTACTGCACCATCTCATGCGCTCGGAAATGTTAAAAAGCAGCCTCAGAGCGGCCCTGCCAATGCCGTTGCTTGCCGGCATCAAGAGTCGACTGGAGGGCATCAACATGCAAGGTTTTCCGCCATTGCCGCCCACGCTGCGCGAGCAGATTACTATTGAAGATATTGACGAGATTCGAGAGCTGGAGGTGATCACGGGCCGCGACCTGAAACACTGGCTTTCAGCGGCAGAACAGACAGATGACTGATCCGCGGTTGCATGGATCAGCAATGCGGGCCTTCGCGAGGTGTCAAGTGACACCTGTGAGTCTCAACACACTGCTGAACTCTATTAAATCCAGGCTTGCGCGTGGCGAGCGGCGGCTGCTGGTGGGCACCCATAATCTGCATAGCCTGTATCTTTGTCAGAGTGACGCTGAAGTACAGACTTTCTACCGACAGTGCCAGACCTGTTATATCGATGGCATGGGCGCGCTATGGCTATTGCGGGCCGCGGGCCTGGAAGTTGGAGCAGCGGGTCGCTTCAGCCTGATGGATTGCCTGCCAGCTCTGTTCGACTGGGCCGAGGAGCAACAAGTGTCGCTATTCTATATCGGCGCCTCGCCTTTGGCGGTAGCCAGAGCCAGAGAGTGGAGCGCTATGCGCTGGCCCAAGCTCAGACTGTCACTGCACCATGGCTATCTGACCACGCCTGAACTGCAACAAGGCGTTGTGGACAATATCAACTTGCTTAGGCCAGACATACTGCTAGTGGGCATGGGCATGCCGAAACAGGAAGCCTGGATCAACGCGCACATCCGCTCCCTTGACGTCGGCGCAATACTGCAGGCGGGCGGCACGCTGGATTATTACACGGGGGTACAGCGACGCCCGCCACGACTACTCAGCCGGCTTGGACTCGCCTGGCTGTACAGACTGCTTTGCAACCCCCGCAGGCTCTGGCATCGCTATCTTGTGACACCCTGGTTACTGATACGTCCCGCCTGTCGTCTGCGCCGAGCGCTGCATCGGTAGCAGGAAGTGCCGTAACACGGTGCCCTGCGCCACCGCACGATCAAACCAGTGACCCCGGGAGCGCAGCACAGCCACCTGATAGTTGAGGGCGAGGCGCAGGCGCCGGCGCCAGCGCAACGGCCGACTGCGCTGGCGGACCTCAGCCAGCACCTCCGCAAGACACGGCGGCGCACGCAGCTCGAAAGCGGCAGAAGCGATGCGGGCAACCTGCCGGGCACGATATAGACGAAGATACACCCTTGATAATCTACCAAGGGTTGCATAAGCGTTGCTGCCGTGAACGCGGTAATAGAAGGCCGGCTCGGGGCAGTAGTACTTGCGGACGCCGGCTATGGAGCTACCACAGACGATCAGGCCGTCGGCCGACAGACGAAAAGCTGTATGAGAATCCGCGGGAATGAGTCGCGTTGATGGGCGCTGGTCCTCTGGCACCCAGTCGGGCAGGCGATCTCGCACGTTCAGAAAACGCTTAACCAGGCCGCGCCGCATTGCAAGACCGGACGTCGGCGTACCGACAAACTCTCCGCTGGCCCAGGCACCCCAGCGCGTGACGCCAGTCTCTCCCTCGGGGAGAGCCATAGCTGACATCAGTGACTGCATTTTCGCGGCTGCCTTTATTGAGCTTCCCCCCGCCTGAGGTGCAGAAAAAAACAGGTCGACGTCGGGGTTGGCCTTGCCAAGGCATCGCAGCCGTGCAAGGTAATCCGGCAAAAACCAGTCATCACTATCCAGAAGCAGGCACAGTTCTCCGCGCGACGCCTCCAGACCATTTAGAACCGCGGCGAGCTGGCCCTGATTGGACTGCTCAATAATGCGTAAACCCGCGCGTCCACGGTATCGAGCCAGTACTGACGCTGACTCGTCCGTTGAGCCATCATCTACAACCACCACCTCATCTTCCGGGCCCAACTGCGAGAGCGCAGAGTCCAACGCCTCAGGAAGATAGGCTGCATAGTTGTAATTATTGACCACCACCGAAAGGCTTGGCGTCTCCTTGAATAACTGTGACCTCTCGGATAATGAAGACTCCACTCAACGCTCTCTTTTCTGTAGGAAACCCAACATGATAGAAGGCTGTAATTGTAGTTGCCCACGCACCAGACACAGAAGCCCGATATGCACCACAAGGCTGCTCAGCAAGGTAGCACCCGCCGCACCCAGCGCACCCAATGGTGGCAGCAGTACGACCAGAGCCAGCAGGTGAATGATTGCGGCCACGGCCATTAGCCACATCACGGACTTGTGCCTTCCGGCCATCACCAGCACTTGCTGGCAGGGGCCGATGGCAACTCCGGCCAGATACGCCAGCAAAAGGACGGCGAGCACGTAGCCGGCATCGCGGTACTCCGCGCCAAACAGTGTCAACAAATCGCGGCCGAAAACCCAGAGAGCGCCCACAATTACCAGGGTCGGCCAGAGCGCCAGGTGACTGGCCTGCGTCAGGACGCGCTGCAGGGTGCCCCGCTCGCCCTCGGCATGGGCGGCGGCGAAGCGCGGCTGCGCCACTGCCGACACCACCGATCGAGGCATGATTGCGAGCTGTGCCAAACGATCAGCCACGAAAAAGCTGGCCGCCATTTCCGCACCGGCGAGCACCCCAAGCAGCAGGACACTGCCGTACTCCATCATCAGGTCAGCGAGGCGAGCGATGTAGATAGGCAATGCGGTGCGCATAATCTGAGGGGCATCGTAGCCCTTGAGCCTTGTGGCGTTTGCGCGCGAAAGAACCGGCCACACCCGCCTGTCATGCCGCCACAGACTCAAGCGTTGCACGCCCAGCACCACCACAAGGCTCGCGCACAGCATACACATGAGAGCCAGCGGCGTAAGATTGTGCCCCAATCCCAGCACCCACATGACCGCCAGAAGACCCACAATCAGGGGTCTGACCACCTGCGTCGGCAAAAAAGCAGCGACCAGGCGGGAACAGGCCTGGGACTGCCACTGCTGCATGATCATGAAGGCGACCAATGGCGCCCCGAGGACCGCGAGAGCCGCCACATCGCTGGGCAGTTTGTTAAACAAAGAAGCTGGAAGCTGGTTCAGAAGAAGCATGCCCAGGCCGGCACCAAGAGCGCAGGTCAGCAGCAGGTAAGCTTCTCCCGCACGCCGCACAGCCATGGCACCGGCCTTGTCGCCCCGGTGAACATGCACAGCCACAAGCCGGCCACTGGCTACGGGGATGCCCAATGCGAACAGACCACCGAGCAGAAACAGCAGGTTCTGCCCCCAGACATACAGGCCATACTGAGCCTGATCGGCCACGAGGCGAGCCAGCAGAATCTGCAGCAGAAACACCACCAACAAACCCGTCACACGAATCGCAGCAGCGAGGCCACTGGCTCGCAATAGACGATTCTCCAGTATCTGGCGCAGAACTCCGCTCATGTGAGTGCCGTAGTGTTTGTCGGTTTATTGGACAGCGTTGCGCCGCAGCCGTCTGTTGATTTTTCCACGCAAAACCGCGATGCGGTAAGTGACCCGCTCACGAGCGGAGGGAGGAAGCAGGGTATAGGAATAGTCGCGACCAACTGTTTCAGGTGCGCCCGGCAGGACCTGGGCTGGATCAGAAAATTCTAAAAGCGCTGCCTTCAACTCCTTCTCCAGCGCAGGCATTTCAGTCCTTGAGACCAGCACTGCGAGGAGCCTGCGGCTCTCGGAACTTTCTACCAATGACCGTTTGGCCTCACCCGAATAATAGAGACCACTGTCCAGCAGGTCGTCCAGCTCGTTTGCCAGGCGGATTTTGAGGACTTGCTGCTGCGCGACTGGCGTGTGTTCGGCAAACTTTGCGAGTGCCGACTGACTCCAGGGAAGCGCATCATAGGCGACGAGAAGCTCATCGACCTTGTCACCGACAGCCTTGCTTACCCTGGCACGCTTGCCTGTGGAGACCCGGCGGTGCATATCGAAGGAGAAGATGCCCGCACTGTAGACGGCGTGGAGCAGCCCCGCGATCACCAGGTGTACCGGTGCGGCGTCACGCGCAAGAATACTGGCTGTGCCGACAAGGTGGCATAGAAAAGGCCGACCAGAGCCGCGGAACTGCGCTGAGAACATTTCCTGTGCCAGCCGGTAAGCACGGGCAACTTCGCTGATTTCGTCATCGCCATAACCTCGGCGTTGCAGCTGCCCGTAAAGCTGGATGTTGCTCTGGGCTATATCCCACCTGACCGTCACGCCCGCCGCCTGGCCTGTAAGTTCTGCAGGAAATGCCTGACTTCCCGGCGAGCCATGCGCGGCAGCGCGCGCCGCAGCCAGGGTTTCTGAGTCTGCCCGAAGAGCTCACGGTGCCTTGTGGCCCAGCGACCGGTCGACAGGAGATCTGCATCATTACTGGCCATGCCCCACTTTTTCCGGAAATGCTCAAGAGAGCCGTGAATCCAGTCTTCGCTCCAGCGCCGCTCAAAGAAATCCCTGTCTGCAGCAACAAACGGCGTTGCATTGTCGTAGCGGACGTAAGCGTCCGGTTCAAAGTAGACCTCGCCACCGGCACGATGAATCTGCATTGCAAGATCCAGATGCTCGTGGAGGGCCGTGAGTTCGACATCCAGCGAGCAACCACGACGAAAGCAGTCACTCCTCAGCAGTACGCAGTGAAACTCAAAGAACCCGCAGGCCTGGCGCTGCAGCTGCGATCGCACACGGCGCCGCAGGCGAAGCATGAACCGATGTGACTGCTTTAGAGTGAGCACACCATCCACCAGCTTCTCCTGCAGGTCACCGCCCGCCATGTGAATAAGCGGCAACATGGCGCTTCCTTCCATGACAAGCGGCGATACGGCCCAGGCACCCGTCTCCTGCGCACACTTCACCAGTTGACTCGCCCAGTTGGTCCCGGGAAAAACATCATTGTCCACAAAAATGACGTAGGGCGTTGTCACCTGCCGCAGCGCCAGTGCACGTGCTCTGTTTGGTGGCAGATCCTTATCCGTCTGGATATAGCTCGCGCCACGTGCCCTGCAGCGTGCAGCAAGCGCTGTCGAAATAGCGGGGGGCGACTGACCGTCTACGTAAACGAGTGGAAATTCTTTCGGGGTTGCGCCGAGAACACTGTCGAGAGACGCCAAGGCCAGGCTATATCGCTCTCGCGGCACAATGCAAATGGTAGCTGGCGCATCGTCTGTCGTCACTGATCCTCTCCCGAGCCTAAATCCAATCGTGTGCGCGTACAGGGCTCCCAAGATAACGCAGGGCCGCAGCATAGGAAATGACCCAACGTGGCTTTCGACCCGCTCAGCATGGCCAACCCCAATCCTCGCCCAGCAATGCAAACAGTCGCCTGTTCCAGGGTCTGTAATAATCCGTGAGCCATGCATCGCAATCTTCAGGAATCGGTTGCCGGTACACCCCCTTGTTGGCATGAAGCGCCTTAAATGTGCACTCCGGCAGGCCGATGTGATGGGCGACACGTACGGCGGCCACGTCCGGCTCGCGCTCCCAGTCGTCGAAGTTAAGGAAAAGGAACTGATCGCGGGGGAAATAACTCAGCCAATGCTCCAGCTCCAAAGCATATCGGCCGCGGTTGAGATAGCCAAACCTGAGCAATAGCGGCGCCTGCTCGCGAAAGTTTTCGCGGGTGATACTGAACCCGGCGTCCAGCAGGGCACACTCTCGCTCCAAAGCAGCGCGAAACCCGAGGCGCTCTGGCTTTAGATGATGCCGCATATGCTGATAATGGGAATAAGCGCGATCAACCGGGTTGCGCAGAGTCACCACCAGCCGCGCATGGGGCAGCATGCGCGCGGCATTTTCAGCGTACATGGGCACGGACATGGCAGGTGTCGCCTCGCCCGTCACAGGACGATAGCCGAGGGAGCGTGCGTGCCGCTGAAGGACTCGCTCCGACGGAAAGTGGGAACGGTACCAGCGCTCGCCGTGGCGATACACGCCGGGGTTATTAAAGTAAGTAATTTCCTTCGCAATCGGGGGCACAAAACCAGGATGCTGGGTCAGCATTTGAAACAGCGTGCTTGTGCCACACTTCATGGCGCCGATAATCAGAAAATCCGGCAGCGCACCCTGCGGATAAATATATTGCAGAAGACGCATCCGGTGCCTTCTGAGCTCGCGACCTATAAATCTTGTGCTCCGGATCATCCGCAGCCTGAGCGATCTCAGTTCCTGCTGTTGATGCAAAGTCTTCACTCCTTGCTGTTCAAGGCTCGCCGAGGCGACGCAAAGCGCCAAAGGCCCAAGATCATTAAGAATTGGCCGCAAAAGGTCGGAAATAGGAAATGGTCTGCGCCAGGCCCTCGTCCAGCCCTACCCCAGGCACCCAGCCCAACAATTCCCGAGCCTGACTGATGTCCGGTTGCCGCTGGCGGGGGTCGTCCTCGGGCAGTGGCAGGTTGACCAGAACAGATTGCGAGCTGGTAAGCGCGATGATCCGCTCCGCCAGTTCGCGCATGGTGAATTCTCCGGGATTGCCAAGGTTAAGCGGCCCAACTACTTCATCGGGTGTAGCCATCAGCCGGATCAGCCCGTCCACCATGTCGTCGACGTAACAGAACGAGCGCGTCTGCTGGCCGTCCCCGAAGAGCGTAATCGGCTCATTGCGCAGGGCCTGCGATATGAAATTGGAAACAACGCGGCCATCGTTGGGATGCATCCGTGGACCGTAGGTGTTGAAAATACGCGCCACCTTGATCTGCAGCCGATGCTGCCGGTGATAATCGAAAAAAAGCGTCTCGGCACAGCGCTTGCCCTCGTCGTAACAGGCTCTGGGCCCAACAGGGTTTACTCGCCCCCAGTAGTCCTCGGTCTGCGGGTGCACCTCCGGGTCGCCGTAAACCTCGCTGGTTGAGGCCTGCAGAATGCGTGCTTTCACCCGTTTGGCAAGCCCCAGCATGTTGATAGCGCCGTGCACACTGGTCTTGGTGGTCTGCACCGGGTCTTGCTGATAGTGAATCGGTGAGGCGGGGCAGGCAAGATTGTAAATCTCATCTACCTCGACATAGAGCGGAAACGTCACATCGTGGCGCATCAGCTCAAAATGAGGGTTGCTCAGCAGGTGAAGCACGTTGTCGCGTGCGCCGGTGAAGAAGTTATCGACACACAGCACGTCGTGCCCCTGCTGCAGCAATCGCTCACACAGGTGACTGCCGAGGAAGCCCGCGCCCCCGGTGACCAGAACGCGCTTGCGCAATGCATAGCTCATGGTTCGTGCACTCTGACCGAAAAACGCATTGTCACACGGCAGGCACTCTTTATGTGCGCTGCGAATTATGTGCACTGCGAAACCTATGTGCACTGGGAGACTTGTGCGCACTTCGAGACTTCACCTACTCCGGCGCAGCTGGGCCCCGGTCTGAACGTGGCCCATCATGGCTCGGTGCCGCATGCACCTGGAATTCATGCCGGGATTTAGCGGTGTGAGTCCCAGCTGCAAAAAAAAACTCCGCGGAGACGCTTTTCAGTTATGAAAAGGTCGAAAGTTAAACCTTGTAGGCATATTGCGTCCGACCTTGCTGTGGACAGCCCTTTACCATTCTCACGCCAACCACGCCTGCAACTGCGGCACGACCAGAACCAGAACAATAAGCCCGAGCATCCAGGTGTGAAGAAACAGGGTTCTCTCCAGCTTTACAAAACGATTCTCGAACTTTGAATCCTGTTCTGCAAAACGCTTCTCGGATTTCCCGTCCTGCTCGATAAAGCGCTGATCGATACCAGCGAAGCGCTTCTCCAGCTTCGCGTCGTACTCGGTGAAGCGCTTATCGATGTCAGCAAAGCGCTTATCGAACTTCGCATCCTGCTCGCTAAATCGCTGGTCGAGCTTTGCGTCCAGCTTCGCGTCCTGCTCAGCGAACCGCGCACCCAGAACTTCCTCGAAATGATCTTTGGTCAGGATTTTCTCTGCGAGCATGCTAAACGATTCCGCCATGAGCTCCGCCTGCGCGTCGGCCTGGGGCTCAGGCATTCCGGATTCCCGGAGCCGCCGGGCATACCTGAGCGAATCAAACGTTAGTGTCGTCATCATAGCCCTCCTGCCGGATCTGGCAACTGGTATGCCTGCACTGCTTTGCGC
>JBHEOO010000119.1:0-924 GCA_046260765.1 Chromatocurvus sp. | reverse complement strand
GAGATACCCCTGAATAGTTACAGATTTCCAACGTTGCTCTACACAGAGCCAAATCCATATAAGTGATCCCTTCAAACACTCGACGAAAAAAGGTCGGGGCTGCATTTTCACTCAAATTCATAAACCTCCGAAGAAACTTCACTTGAAAAGCGAACAGGGTCAGCAAAGCCTACCTATTATCTAACTCAGACGACGGCTCTACACATGGATACGCCAGCGTCAGGGTGCACCAGTAACTGTGCAACTTACAAAACACTTAGGGAATATCAGCAATGAAAAATTCAATATTTAAAACAATGATCAGGGGCATCGCCGCTGCGGGCGTGGTGCTCAGTTCCACCGGCTGTGCGACGTCGACACTCCTCGGCATTGCCGCAGACTCCTATGCTGATGGGGACGTTATTGATGGGACGTTTGCCCTGGCAATTGCCGGTACCGCCGGTTTATTCATGGATGTGCTCACGTTTGGGGGCTTGCTGTCTGCAGACGAGGGAGCCGCGACGTGGACTACGGGCGCAAACGCCTATGCGGCGACTACGAACTCTGCGCGCAGCGCGCGCACTGCTGCGCTACCATCGACCGGACTTACCCTTGCATCGAGCACGCCATCCAACCGGTCCCATTGCCTAAGTGTAGATACCCAAGACACGGTCGGTAGCATGGCGTTCTTAGTAAATCGATGCGGAACTGTCCTGAGAGTAGCGTTCTGCTTCGGATCCTACTCCTGTCAGAACCAGCTGGGAACTGCCGCAAGCGACGTGCCAGCACAAGACCGACAAACTATTTACTACCAGCATGACGAGTATCGGTACTGGTCGTTGATTGCCTACGCTACGCCAAAGGACACTCCCTTGTCTGCGCATCAGGCAGGTGTGACAGCATACTTCGACGTACGATCGCCGAACGGGCCAGGCTGATTTGCCC
>JBHEOO010000118.1:0-927 GCA_046260765.1 Chromatocurvus sp. | reverse complement strand
GCCTTTCGCTACGGTGTGCTGGGTGTTTCTGATGTCAGCGTCGGTTTTGCTTTTCTGATGATCGTTGGCTTTACGGTAGTCGCATTTTTCTTCAGTCTGCACCTCCTCAACAGCGGGAAACAGCTGAGACAATAGGATTTCTGGCATTCTGGAGGAGGGTGGGGAGTTGCTGCTCGGAAGGCAGGTCGAGTACACAGATAGCTACGCGCCGCAGCTTCTGCAGCCAATTCCGCGGGAATATGGCAGGACTGCTCTCGGCCTGTCGGTCGGCACGCTGGCCTTTCATGGCGAGGATGTCTGGCACGCATACGAACTATCCTGGCTGGATGCCGACGGCAGGCCTCACGTGGCAGCGGCGCGGCTGGTTATTCCAGCGGTGTCTCCCAACCTTGTTGAGTCAAAGTCACTCAAGCTGTATCTGAACTCTGTCAATAACACCGTGTTTCAGGATGTCAGTGCCCTGCACAGGACGCTCATGGGCGACATCTCGCAGGCCGTCGGCGCGGCTGTAGAATTGGAATTATTGTCCTGCGACGATCCATCCCTTGTGGGCATTACGGCGCCGGGGGAGTGCATTGACCAGGCAGCGTACACAGCGGCAGAGGATGAGCCTGCGGCGAGTATGCTGCGTGCAATGCCGGGCAGTGAGGTGACCCAGGTTCTGTATTCGCACCTTCTTCGGTCGCTATGCCCTGTCACCGCGCAGCCGGATTGGGCGACCCTGATCGTGGATTACACAGGCCCTGCGCTTGACCAGGCATCGTTGCTGCAGTACGTGGTGGCTTTCCGACGCCACCAGGAATTTCACGAGCAATGCGTGGAGCGAATTTTTTGCGATATCAGCGCTGCTATCTCACCAAAGAAACTCTCGGTACAGGCGCTGTATACCCGTCGCGGTGGTCTCGACATCTGTCCCTGGCGCAGCAC
>JBHEOO010000117.1:0-1003 GCA_046260765.1 Chromatocurvus sp. | reverse complement strand
AGCTCGCCAGCGCTTGTCGCATACTTTTCTTTCATCGTGCAGAACAGGAGGATTGAGTATATTGTATATTTCTTTTTTTGCTCTCGTTCAGCGGAATGTATGATGGCAATCTCCGTTGAATCGAGCGATTCTAAGCGGTGGGGGAAAAAGCCTGAAAAACAAGGAGCCGTGCCTCGTGAAAACTGCAACAGCCAGACTATTGCCAACCATTTTTCTTTCCACGCTATTGCTCACTGGAACGGCAGCCGCGCAACGCGCTGAGCAGGGCCCGAAACCCGTTGCGGAAGCACAACTTGCAATGGCATCGTCGTCTCATCCCGCCGTCACACAGGCGATTCTGGATGTGCTGCGGGACGGCGGCAATGCCGTCGATGCAATGCTGACCGCGATCCCGCTGCAGCATGTCATCGAACCGCAGATGTCGACCCTCGCCGGCGGCATGGGCGGTCTCATTTACTGGGCGGAGACGGGTGAACTCACCTACCTCGACGCTGAGCTGGATCATACCCGGGATGCACCCGCCGCCAGCTCAATGGCAAAACCTGAAAATATCGGCACCACCTCTGGCCGGCGCATCGGTGTACCCGGGACCGTACCCGGCATGGCCGCGGCTGCATCCCGCTACGGAAGTCGCCCCTGGGCGGACTATTTCGGCCCGGCCATCCGCGCGGCGAACGAGGGTTTCAGCATGTACTCTTTTCTCTACGGAGAGATGAGTGCGGCTTACGAACGCCTCGGCGCGCACCCGGCCTCACGGGAAAAATGGATGCCAGACGGCTTCGTTCCACCCGTCGGTGACCTGATCCGACAGCCGGCGCTGGCCGACACGCTGCAACGCCTCGCAGAGCATGGCCCGGACTATTTCACCTCAGGTGACTGGGCAAAGCGCTTCGTAGCCGAAACCAACCGCACGGGCGGCAATATAACGCTCGAGGAGCTGACGGCTTACGAGCCCCAGTGGAAAACACCCCTGCACTTCGAGTATCGCGGGCATCAGCTGCGC
>JBHEOO010000116.1:460-1008 GCA_046260765.1 Chromatocurvus sp. | reverse complement strand
CTGGACACTTATTGGGCCGCCAACCTTGAGCTGATCGGTGCCACCCCCGCACTTGACCTGTATGATCAGCACTGGCCCATCAGGTCCTACCAGGCCCAGTTGCCAGCAGCCAAATTCGTGTTGGATGATGGCGGTCTGTCCGCTAGCGTGACTGAATGCATGATTGCCAATGGCTGCGTCGTATCAAGTGCCGAGATTCGCCACTCCGTATTGTTCAACAATGTCAGGGTGATGGCCGGCGCGTTGGTAGAGAGCTCCGTTATTCTACCCGGCGCGACGATCGGCCCGCGTTGCCGTATCCGCAAGGCCGTGATTGAATCCGGCTGCATAATCCCAGCCGATACTATTATCGGGGAAGACCCTGGGGCCGATCAGCAACACTACGAGATCAGCCCACAGGGTGTTGTATTGGTGACGCCGGAAATGCTCGGCCAGGAACTTGACCACATACGCTGAACCGTCCTGCCCGGTGACGTTCACAGCAGTGTCGCCCTGAGCGCAAAGAAAAAGGCTTGAGTACTTTTTCGGCGGCAAAAATGGCGCCTCAT
>JBHEOO010000116.1:0-443 GCA_046260765.1 Chromatocurvus sp. | reverse complement strand
GCGCAGACCCTGACACTCATCCCACCAGCGGCAATCGGTATGCCGACAGGTAAAACGATGATCAGTAGAAAAGCAGGGCCTCATTCCGCGCTCTGTCTGTTCCCTCCATACCTTCCAGCGATAATTCACTCTACCTTTGGCGGTCTGCTTAAAGTGCCGGATACTTTTCTGCTCACTGCTTTCCTGCGCAGGCCGTGAAATATTCATAACTTGCTCGCCCATGTCCAGAGGAATCTTTGTCTGATGCAGCACTCTTCGCTACCTCAAACTCAATCACTTGAAAGAGCGTACATCACATCTGGTATAACGACATTGACGATGGTCAATGAACGACTGGGTTGCCCATCGAATTGATAACTGTTAACTACCAGCCCCCTGCCGCGGTAGGCACGTTTCAGTTCGGATAATCCGCCAATCCACCCAGCACAGCACAGCACAGCACA
>JBHEOO010000115.1:0-1014 GCA_046260765.1 Chromatocurvus sp. | reverse complement strand
CTCAGGCATTCCAGACTCTCGAAGCCGACGGGCATACCTGAGCGAATCAAACGTTAATGTCGGCATGATAGCTCTCCAGCGGAATCTGGCAAATGGTCTGCCTGCCCTGCTTTTGCACTTCTTACGCAACCTAGCATGCCAAAAACCCAGCCAGCCTGGAACATCAATACCGGCCAATCTACGCAACCGTAATCCCTTCCAACAAACCCTCGCCGACACCCTACGCTGGTTTACACCCCCACCCCCGCCCCCTACACTTGCGGCTCACTCGCACACTGCATGGCCCTCATGGCGGACGATATCTCCATTTCCTATTCTCTCGGCAGCGAAACCCAGCCGTCGCCCGCGCCCGCGGCCGCTGCTCCGCCCGAACTCGTGGCCTTCGCCGACTGTGAGCTGATCGGCATCAATCCGCAGATGATGCTGGTGATCAACCGCCAGAACGGCAATCAGCAGATGCTGGCGCCGCAGGTTGTGGAAGGCCTTACCTCCTGCACCACCTTCCGCACAATCGCGGAACACGCGCAGAAATTGGCCAACACGCGCCCTGAGCTCAAGGGCCAGGAAGCCATGGCCAGGCAGGCGCTGGAGCAGCTGGACGCCGCGGGCATCCTGCTGCGCGCCAGCACCATCTGCACGCGGCTGAACGAGCCGGCAGAGCGCACCCCGCCCCCTACGCGAGCCTTTATCATTACCTGCGATCGCCCCGAGGCCGTTAAGCGTCTGCTGGATTCCATGCTGCGCGCCGGCAACCTCACGCGGCAGGATGCGCTGTTTCTGGTGGACGACTCCAAGGACCCCGCGAACCGCGACGCCAACCGGGAGGCCGTCGCCACCTTCAACCTCACCAGCGCCCGCGACATGTACTACCTGGGCACCGAGGCGCAGGCGAGCCTGATGCAGGGATTGATCGATGCCAGGCCCGAGCACGAGGCCGGCATTCACTTTCTGATTGACGCGGAGCGCTGGGCCGGCCGCAAGACTTTCGGCCGGGCGCGCTCCCTGTGCCTGCTC
>JBHEOO010000114.1:738-1053 GCA_046260765.1 Chromatocurvus sp. | reverse complement strand
GAGTTGGACCAATACTCAATATTCGCACGTAAAATCCTTCCACATTCAGTCACTGCCCTTGAGTTAGCACCTTTAATAAACGCTTTTCCATGAGTTCGAGGCTGTCCATTAATGGGCGTGTTATTACATAAATGCTATCCATTTCGTCATACCGGACTTCGATCCGGTATCTCCAAGCCATATCAACGGATGGAGATCCCGCATTTAGTGCGGGATGACGCCCTTAATGGACAGCCTCCCAGGGTGAGGGCGCTTGGACCAATCAATCCTCCAAAATCCTACACACAGCCTCAGTAAAACTCTTGGTCGTTCCCT
>JBHEOO010000114.1:273-728 GCA_046260765.1 Chromatocurvus sp. | reverse complement strand
GATTTGACGGCGACGCAATGGTAGCTCTTTTCGATACTGACACGAAAGAAGTAAAGTTTAAGGAGATATAGTGTAGTTGATTAGAGAATAAGAGAATTTGTTTTTGGTGGATTGGGTTATTGGGTTGTTTTGGGTGTAGATCAATAGCTTCAGGATGTAGATCAAAAAAAAAAATGCACAAGCGGACGCTCGCGCGAGTTCTGTGATGCAAGTTATCCTGAGTCACATCAATCTATTTGTGAAGGCACATCCATCGTCAAATAGTTGTTGCCCAGAAATTAGTTTTGTCAGCATAGATATTTTTATCAAGTTCCCTCTCCCGCGGGAGAGGGCCAGGGTGAGGGCGAGAATTTGTTTATGGGGGGATTTGGTTAATGGTATATCTGTTATCGGTAACTATATCAGAATCGAAATGGATTAGTGGATTAGTGGATGAGGGATTTTAAAGTACTGTG
>JBHEOO010000114.1:0-263 GCA_046260765.1 Chromatocurvus sp. | reverse complement strand
ATCAGGAGCTGACCCGTGAACCGCTTCAAACATCGCTGCGTCGTCGCCGATATTAGCCGCGCCGGTCACACCAAGACCGCCAACCAGTCCGGAGGCCAGATCTGATAAAATATCTCCAAACAGGTTGGTGGTCACAATCACATCAAACTGTGTTGGATTCATTACCATCTGCATGGCCATGTTGTCTACAATAAGGTCCTGGAATTCAATGTTGGGGTAGTCTTTGGCCAAACGCTCACCCACTTTCAGGAACAATCCGGTCG
>JBHEOO010000113.1:0-1109 GCA_046260765.1 Chromatocurvus sp. | reverse complement strand
GTCTTGCGATTGGACTTTCTTGCTGCCGCCGGCCAGCAAGATGATCAGGGTTTCGCCGTCGATCCCGAAATACACGCGATAGCCAGGACCGAAATGGATGCGCAACTCATGGACGCCTTGGCCGATGCTCTTCACGTTGGAGGTGTTGCCGTGCTCCAGTCGATACAGCGCGATGGTCACCTTGGCGGCAGCTGGGGCGGGCAGTTGCCAAAACCAGCGGCCAAAGGGCGAACGACCTGCGGTGTCCAGGAATTCTTCTGACATCCATGTCATACCTAGAAGGTAACATTAAAGTTACCAATGTCAAGCATGTACGAGCGTGAGTACGAACTACGCCCGGCTCTGCGCTCGCGGCCAAGCCGCCAGCGGCTTTCCACCCTGCGCATACATGCCCGCGAGCCCGAAGCGCTCAGCCGCCGCCCGCCTGTGCGATCCCGCGCCGGATTGCGCCGATGACCTCGGACTCGACCTCCTGTAGTACGTCGCGCGTCAGGCTGTGCTCGGCGGCGTGCGTCGGGCGCACGAACAGCACGCTGGCCTGGCCGTTCTTCTCGATGATCGTCAGCCGCAGTGGGCACATCGCCAGCATCCTCGGATCTTTGTTGCTCACCTGGTTGGCGTACCAGCCATTGCAGAAGACACTGCTGCGGATGCCGGACAGCCCGTGCGGTTGTGGTCTTCACCCCAGCGCTCGGCGAAGCGTGACAGGTTCTCGCCGATGTCCGGTTCGAAGACCACGAAGAACTTCGCCTCCTCCAGCGGCGACTGTGTCGTCTCGTTGCAGAACAGGCAGGTTATAAACCATCCCGACAGTTGCACGTCACGCATTTATTGCCCGGAAGGCTGGTGCATAGCCACCGATTTCGGTGCATATCACCAGCGCCGGTGGCGATCACGTCCGCTCCGTCTTGCGGCACCACCATGCGCGTCTCGACGCTGCAATGGCGTCGGTGTCCGCAGCGGCGGATGCTGATGCAGACGCACTGAATACAGGGCACGATGTATGCTTGCGGATTCAGCGAAATGCAGAGTTACCGGACAGTTAGAGGGGCGTCCTGCCGAGCACGTTGAATCACGGTCCGCATATCAAGGACGCCACACAGTACGAG
>JBHEOO010000112.1:623-1154 GCA_046260765.1 Chromatocurvus sp. | reverse complement strand
CAACTACACCGACCCCGTGGTTCGACCCCACATGGTCGACAACGTCTTCACGTCCTGGATCAACTACGCCCGCTGGTTGGCGGACGACCACACCTCTTCCCCACTGGACATATTTCTGGAGCGCCCATCACCCGGCCAGGAACTGGAACACGCCTACACCGAACGCTGGGGCTGCCCGGTCCGTTTCGGCGCCGGCGAGGACGCCATCGTGCTCCATAAAGCCCTGCTGAACACCCCACTCCGCCAACCCGACCCCTTGCTGCGCAAAACCCTCGAAGCCCATGCCCTCAGCCAGCTGGCATCGCTGGATACGGATACCCCACTGACCACCCGGGTAAAACACAGCATCGGCAAACAACTGATGCATGGCATCACCCGGCAGGACATCGTGGCAGACAACCTGGGCATGACCAGCAGAACGCTGCAGCGCAAACTCAGCCGGGAGGGGGTTTCGTATCAGAAATTGCTGGATGAGGTCAGACAGGCCATGGCAGAAGACTTCCTGACCAACAGCGACTTGGGGATTCCGGA
>JBHEOO010000112.1:0-392 GCA_046260765.1 Chromatocurvus sp. | reverse complement strand
CATCAAACAACGAATCCTCAGACTTGCGGCCAACCACATCCACATTGCCCTTATAGAGCTTCAGACGCACCGTACCGTTCACATAAGCCTGGGTCTGGTCGATCAGCGCCTGCAGCGCCTCACGCTCCGGCGACCACCAGTAACCATTGTAGATCACCTCCGCATAACGCGGCATGATGCTGTCCTTCAGGTGCGCCACTTCCCGGTCCAGCGTAATGGACTCAATGGCACGGTGAGCACGCAGCATGATCGTGCCGCCCGGTGTTTCATAACAGCCACGGGACTTCATGCCCACATACCGGTTCTCAACGATATCCAGACGACCAATGCCGTTATCGCCTCCCACCTTGTTCAGATGCTCCAGCACCTCGTGGGGCTTCATGGCCTTGCCA
>JBHEOO010000111.1:0-1162 GCA_046260765.1 Chromatocurvus sp. | reverse complement strand
CGCCAGCGCAGACGATGCAGACTCACTCGCCCGCAAATCAGAATTCTTCGAGCTGCTCGGCAACCACCTGCAAAAAGTACGTAACAAGCGCCGCGAATTCATTATCTGTGGCAACTGGCACATCGCGCATACCGCTGCCGATCTGCAGAATGCCGTCGAAAACGGCAACAAGCCTGGATTTCTGGGAGAAGAGCGGCAGTGGATGGACGAGCTGTTCAGCAGTGGCTACGTAGACGCTTTCCGCGAGGTCAATACAGATCGTGATGAGTTCACCTGGTGGCCCGACGATGACAGTCGCGAGAGCAACGGCTGGCGCACGGACATGCAGGTAGTTTCACAAAGCCTGAAATATCAGATTGAATATGGCGCCATTTACAAGGTGCAGGCCTTTAGCAGCCACGCACCGGTTATCATGGATTACGACATCGAGCCTTGATTCGGCACGCAGACACGCGCGCCGCAACTACCAGGCAGAAACCCTAGCCGCCTGCCAGCGCAGCTCTCTGCAGGGCAAACAATTCCTGTATGCCATCGGTAGCGAGGTCCAGCATTCCGTCAAGGGCATCGCGCCCGAAAAGAGCGCCTTCCGCCGTGCCCTGTACCTCGATAAAGCCCCCGGCCTCGGACATGACCACATTCATATCAGTCTCCGCGCGCGAATCCTCGACATAGTCCAGATCGAGTACCGGCACTCCCTGGTACATCCCCACCGAAACCGCCGCCACCATGTTCTGCAGCGGGTCTGACAACAGCGCCTTGCTGCGCTGCAGGCCGTTCAGTGCATCCACCAGCGCCACGCAGGCACCAGTAATGGCAGCCGTGCGCGTACCGCCGTCCGCCTGAATGACATCGCAGTCGATGGTGATGGTGTTTTCGCCGAGCTTCTTCATGTTCAGCGCCGCACGCAGCGAGCGGCCAATCAGCCGCTGGATCTCCAGCGTGCGTCCACCCTGACGTCCACGACTGGCTTCACGTGCCATGCGACTGCCCGTGGATCGCGGCAGCATGCCGTACTCTGCCGTTACCCAGCCCTGGCCCGTGCCGCGCAGGAAGCGGGGCACGCCGGGCTCGACCGAAGCCGTACAGATCACCCGGGTGTCGCCAAAGGAGACCAGCACGGAACCCTCGGCATGACGGGTGTATCCGCGCTCCAGTGTCACTG
>JBHEOO010000110.1:903-1204 GCA_046260765.1 Chromatocurvus sp. | reverse complement strand
GAGATAAGATTGTTAAAATTGGAACAATAAATAATACCTCGGGAGCTAAAAAAGTAATCAATGCCGGCGGTAAAGCCGTCACACCGGGATTCATCAATATGCTGAGTTGGGGAGCCGGCTCATTACTAAATGATGGTCGATCCATGAGCGGTATCAAACAGGGCGTAACCCTCGAACTATTTGGAGAAGGAAGCTCCGTCGGACCTCTCAGTGAAGCGATGCAGCGCAATCGGTGGGGAGAAAATCCGGACGATTACCTTTGGAAATCTTTCGGTGAAGGACTCGAATATTTGGAAAATAG
>JBHEOO010000110.1:0-738 GCA_046260765.1 Chromatocurvus sp. | reverse complement strand
CGAGGCAATGCGTGAAGGCGCAATGGGACTGGGTTCATCCCTGATTTACGCCCCCGCTTTTTATGCAAAAACGGATGAACTAATCGAACTGGCCGGAGTAGTCGGAGATTATGATGGCATGTACATTTCTCACATGCGCAGTGAGGGAAACCGTTTGGTCGAATCGGTTGATGAGTTAATCGAAATTGGAAGGGAAGCCGGCGTTCACGCAGAAATACATCACCTTAAAGCCGCCGGCAGACAAAACTTGGATAAACTGGATGAAGTAATTGAACTCGTTGAAGAGGCACGGGATAGCGGTCAGCCTGTTACTGCAAACATGTATACCTATGATGCCGCTGCCACAAGCCTTGCAGCAATATTTCCACCGTGGACACAGGATGGCGGACACTCTGCCTGGATTGAACGGCTCAAAGATCCCGAAACCAGGGAGCAGATCATCCAAGAGATTAAAACACCCACGGACGAATGGGAGAATTTCTACCAGATGGCCGGTGGCGGAGATGGAATTATTTTAGTCGGCCTGCGAAGCGATGAGTTACAAAAGTATGTAGGAATGACTTTAAGTGAGGTTGCCGCCGAACGCGGTGATGAGGATGAAGTTCGTACAGCTGTAGACCTCACCATAGAAGACAACAACCGGATTGGAGCAATCTACTATCTGATGAGTGAAGAAAATGTACGGCGCCAAATCAAACTGCCCTGGATGAGTTTCGGCTCCGACGGGGGGACATTTGC
>JBHEOO010000011.1:54131-88804 GCA_046260765.1 Chromatocurvus sp. | reverse complement strand
ATGTATGACCGCCTCAAAGAAGCAGAATTTCTTGATCACGCCGTCGTTGGTCAGGTCGACCTCGACCACCTGCGACAGACGGTCGACGCCGGGCTTCAGCGAGCACAGGCCATTCGACAGCACTTCGGGGAACATCGGGACCACGCGCTCGGGAAAATACACCGAGTTGCCGCGGGTCTGGGCCTCGGCATCCAGCGCCGAACCGGGACGCACGTAATGGGATACATCGGCAATCGCGACCCACAGACGCCAGCCACCAAAGCGCTTTTTCCTGCAATAGACTGCGTCGTCAAAGTCACGGGCATCTTCGCCATCGATGGTGACAAACGGCACGTCGCGCATGTCGATGCGGTTTTTCTTGTCCTTTTCCTCCGGCTCATCCTTCAGATAGGATGCTTCTTCGAGCACCGGCTCCGGCCACTCGAAGGGAATGCCGTGAGCACGGATGGCAACGTCGATTTCCAACCCGGGGTCCATGTGGTCACCGAGCACCTCGATGATCTCGCCCTTGGCGCCGAGGCGGCCCTTCGGGTAATCCGTTATCAGCGCAGTCACGATCTGCCCGGAAATCGTCTTGCCTTTCGCCGCCGGTGGAATCAGCACCTGCTGGGTGATTCGCGCGTTGTCCGGAATGACAAAGCCAATGCCGCTCTCTTCCTGGTAGCGGCCCACGACCTTCTGCACACCGCGTTCGAGAACCTCGACAACCTTGCCTTCCTGCCGGCCCCGCCGGTCGATACCGGATACCGCCACCAGCACGATATCGCCGTCAAACACCTGGCCCATCTGGCGGGCACTCAGGTAAACGTCCTCCCCACCGGCCTGCGGTACGGCAAAGCCGTAGCCATCGCGGTGACCCTGCACACGGCAACGCAGCAGGTTCATCTTGTCGACCACGCCGTATGCGCCGCGGCGGTCCACCAGCAGCTGGCCGTCGCGCTGCATGGCCCGCAGGCGGTTGCGCAGGGCATCGATGTCCTGCTGCTCGGTCAAACCGAGAAGACTCGCAATCTGCTGCGTATTGACGGGCCTGTCGGCCTCGCGCAGCTGCTCGAGAATGAACTCTCGTGACGGGATGGGATTTTCGTAGTTCGCGGCCTCGCGGGCGGCGTGCGGGTCGGCTTTCTTGCCTCGTCGCGACATAGTGATGCGCCTCAAAAAAGCGCGTAGTGTAGCACAGGCGTTAAAAAAAGCCGGACGGCAGTTGACAAGCACAGGCTGCGGCATTAACTTTGCCGCCCTCGCCTGATGCCCAGGTGGTGAAATTGGTAGACACGCTAGCTTCAGGTGCTAGTGCTCGAAAGGGCGTGGAGGTTCAAGTCCTCTCCTGGGCACCACATCATCAGTTAATGAACCTGGGCTCTCCCCACTTAACGGAGCTCTCCGGCTTTCCCCACATACAACGCCCTCGCCCCCTCGCTGATTTCCCGCGTTCTGGCCGCAAGTGCCGCTGCACGGTCTGCTTATCGCGGCACAATGCTTATCTTAACGTGATGGTTTGAGCTGATATCTTTATCGTTCTATAAAAAAGAACGATAAAGATAAAAAATGCATTTTTAATAATATTTGCCTTTACGTAGAGTCCTCCCGCATCACAACCCAAGGGAGGTCGACCTCATGTTCAGTGTATTGCCGATGATTGCACCGGCACTTCTCATCGTCGCTGCCGGTATAGCCTTTGCGCGCCCTGGCCGGCGCCCACTCACGGTGCTGCGTCTTGCCGAGGGGGCGGCGCTTGCAGCGCTGGCTGTCGCTATTGGTTCAGCAGTGCTGCTGGTGTCGCAGGGCGCCGCTACCCTGCAGCTTTTCGGTATCGGAGATGTGGTTCTCTCGACCCGCCTTGATGTCGTCAGCGCAACCATGCTCATTCTGGTGGCGTTCGTCGGCTGGGTGGTACTGCGTTTCTCGGTGTCCTACCTGGATGGTGAGCTCCGGCAGGGCGCATTCATTGGCTGGATGCTGGCGACGCTGGCCGCCGTCCTGTTCCTCGTTCAGGCGGGAACCCTTTATCAGCTGGTTGTCGGATGGGTCGCCACGAGCCTCTGCCTGCAGCGTCTCCTGACGTTTTATCGCGACCGTGCCCAGGCGACCCGGGCCGGACGCAAGAAGTTTATCGTCGCCCGAGTCGGCGATGTGGCGTTGATCTCGGCGGCCACTCTCCTGACGATTGGCTACGGCACGGCAGACATAGGGACCATTCTTTCCGCCGCCCGTGATGGCGATGCACCCGCTACCGCACAATGGGCTGCCGGTCTGCTGGCGCTTGCCGCAGTCCTCAAGTCGGCGCAGTTCCCGATGCATGGCTGGCTGACTGAGGTGATGGAGGCGCCGACGCCGGTGTCGGCATTGCTGCACGCCGGTGTTATCAATGCCGGCGGATTCCTCCTGGTGCGCTTTGCGGATGTCATGCTGCTCAGTCCAGGCGTTCTGGCGGTGCTGGTGATTGTTGGCGGCGTCAGTGCCTTGCTTGGCGGTCTCGCCATGCTCGCGCAGCCGGCGGTAAAGACATCGCTTGCCTGGTCAACTATCGCGCAGATGGGATTCATGCTGATGCAGTGCGGTCTGGCACTGTTCCCGCTTGCGCTGCTGCACATCGTTGCGCACTCGCTGTATAAGGCACATGCCTTTCTGGTCTCAGGCACTGCGGTGGAAGCGGTGGCGGCGATCCGACGGCCGGGCCCTGTCGCCGTTCCCAGACTCGGCGCCGTCGGACGCGCGTTCGCCCTGGCGCTGGCGATCTATGCACTGATCAGCTTCATTTTCGGCATTGACGAAAAATCCGCACAGGCAATCGCGCTGGGCGCCATACTGATCTTCGGTGTTGCCTATCTACTGGCGCAGGGACTCGCCGATGCCGCACCCCGCGCGCTGACACTACGCACTTTGCGCTATTCCGTGCTGGTCTCTCTGGGCTATTTTGCACTGCAGCGCGGCAGCGAGTGGCTGACGGCCGGCACACTCCCTGCAACCCCTGCGCCGGGCGCCCTCGAGTGGACGCTTATCGTGCTGGCCGTTACCAGCTTCGGTCTTGTCGCGGTCGCGCAGTCCATGTTTCCCCTGTGGGCTTATCACCCGGCCGTTGCCGGCCTGCGCGTTCATCTATCGAATGGACTCTACGCGAATGCACTCTTTGACCGCCTGATAGGCAACTGGTCTTTACGCCATTCAATCAAACCAACGCAACGGGAGGCCCAATAGCATGCAATCTGAACAGCACACGAATCGTTCTGTGATTGAAGCGGTAGCGGAGAAGGCTATACGGCAGATTCCGCCGCTCTGGCCGCTATCCTCAAGCATTGCAGTCAATCCCTTTCTCGGTCAGGCGAGCGAGGGACTGGCAGAAGCCGGTGCACGGCTTGCGCGCGTTGGCGGTGCGTCTGTCGTGATGCCGCGGCAGTGGTATCTCGACCGCATCGCCTCGGGGGAGCTTACCGTTGAGGATCTCGCTGCGGCGCTTGATGCCTGTCCGGATGCCCGCAAACCGGCAGATATTCTGGCCCTGCGAGAAGCGGCAGCCGCAGGGCGACCTGAGCCGCAGGCCCTGCCCAGTGTGGCAGATCTGGTTGCGGACGCCACGGGTCTCGACTGGCCGAGCCTGCTTGCAGATCGTTTTGGCGCCTGGGCCGCCGGGTATTTCGACGAGGGGCAGGCGCTGTGGGCGGCGCCACGGGGCAGAAGCGCCTGGGATGCCTACCGGCAGTACGCGATCCATGATCTCACGCCGGAGATCATGGGTCTTGAGGGATTTGCCGCCCGCGCTGCCTCGGCACCCGAGGATGTGTTCGACGCCATAGCCCTCAGCGTGGATCGTCTCGGACTCGGGGAGCCAGCACTGAGCAGCTATTTTCACCAGCTGCTGCTGTCGCTGAGTGGCTGGTCGCAGTACGCACGCTACAAGCTGTGGATTGCAGAGCTTGCCGATAGCCACGATGACACGATTTTCGGGCTGCTGGCGATCAGGCTGCTATGGGAGGAGGCGCTGTTTACACAGCACAGGACGTCCATCCTTGAACGCTGGTCCTCGGTGCAGCAGGCGCATGCCGCACCCGTTGTTGCCAGCGACGTCGAGCTTGTCGACGCGATACTCCAGGAGGCTGTCGAGCGTGCCGCTCAGCGCGGTCTCGCTCAGACCCTGGCGGCAGCGGCGCCATCGGCAGATGATGAGCGCCCGGCGCTGCAGGCTGCTTTCTGCATTGATGTCCGTTCCGAGGTGTTTCGTCGAGCGCTCGAGGCCGTCCACCCGTCAATCCGCACACTGGGTTTTGCCGGGTTCTTCGGAATATCGGTACAGCATCGGCGTTTTGCATCGGATGTCGGGGAGTTGCGCCTGCCCGGGCTCCTGAGTCCGGCGGTGAGCTCGCGCTCGGGCGACCGGGACACGGGTATGGACGATGCCGCTACGCGCTACGTAGCGCGGGCAAAACGGGCGTTTGCACGCTTCAAGCTGGCGGCGGTCTCGTCCTTCGCCTTCGTCGAGGCAATGGGTCCGGTCTACATTGGCAAGCTCGTGCATGATGCTCTGGCGCGAAAACCACTGCCGGCCCCGACTGACCCTGCACCAGGCTTCGATCCGCCGCTCGATCTGGACGCCCGGATCGGTGCAGCCGAGACCGTTCTGGGTGCCATGTCGCTGACCGACGGTTTTGCAAGAGTCGTGCTGTTGGCCGGCCACGGCGCCAACGTTACCAACAACCCGTTTGCCAGCGGTCTGCACTGTGGGGCCTGTGGCGGTTATGCCGGTGATGTGAATGCCCGGCTGCTGGCCTCTCTGCTTAACGATCAGGCGGTGCGTGAGGGACTCGCGGAGCGGGGTATTCGAATACCGGATGACACACTGTTTGTTGGTGCCCTGCACGATACCACCACGGATGCCGTGACACTCTACGATGCAGATACCGCCTCTGCAGAGCACGCTGCCGATCTTTTGCAGGTGCGGAAATGGCTGGAAGCGGCGGGAACGGCCACGCGGGCCGAGAGAGCGCTGCGGCTGCCGCGCGCACGCGATGCGCGTGATGTACCAATGCGTGCGCGGGACTGGGCCGAGGTGCGTCCGGAGTGGGGGCTGGCCGGATGCAAGGCGTTCATCGCGGCGCCGCGCTCGCGCACGGCGGGCCGCAGTCTCGAAGGCCGCGCGTTTTTGCACAATTATGACTGGCGTCAGGACAGTGACCGGGATTTCGCGGTGCTGGAGCTGATCATGACCGCGCCAGTCGTGGTGGCCAGCTGGATCAGTCTGCAGTACTACGGTTCGACCGTCGCCCCGCAGCACTTTGGCTCGGGCAACAAGCTCCTGCACAATATTGTCGGTGGTGTTGGCGTCTTTGAGGGCAATGGCGGTCTGATGCGGGCGGGCCTGCCGTGGCAGTCGGTGCACGATGGCGAGAATGTCGTGCACGAGCCGCTGCGCCTCTCCGTCTGTATTGAGGCGCCGCTCGAGGCGATGACAGGTATCCTCAGACGCCATGAGAACGTGCGCGCGCTGTTTGATAATCGCTGGCTGCATCTGTTTGCCATGAATGATGAGGGCCAGCTCGCGCATCGCTACCGCGGTGACCTGGAATGGGATGCTGTGGATCAGTCGACTCAAGAGGTGGCCGTGCGCGCCGTCGCGTGACGCCTGCCGCCGGGGCCCTTTTCAGCATGGCCGTGACACCCTATACCGGTCGACGCATCGCGCTGGCTACGATGCATCGCAAGGAAGCCGTCATTGCTCCGCCGATGAGGCGGGTTCTGGGCGTTGAGCTGGTGGTCCCGGCGGGATTGGATACCGATGCGCTCGGTACCTTTTCCGGCGAGATTCCCCGGCAGGGCACGATGGGCGACGTGGCCGTTGCCAAAGCCCGGATGGGCATGCTCGCGGCGGGTGTTGGTATGGGTCTGGCCAGCGAGGGTTCCTATGGTCCGCACCCCGAAATTCCCGTCATTGCCGTCGGTAGGGAGCTACTCGTTCTGGTTGACGATGAGCGCGGTATCGTCGTTTTCGAGAGCCTCATCGATGACGCGCCGCGTTTTGCTCACGTTACCGCCTCACCGGGGGCAGATATAACCAGCTTTCTCGCCGCCAGCGGATTTCCCGAACATGCGATGATTGTGGGTCCCAACGAGCCGGCCACTGACGGACCATTCGTCAAGGGTATACGGGACGCGCCACGCCTGTACGAGGCCATCTCTGGCGCAGCGGGATCGAGTCGCGATGGACTGGCGCTGGTGCAGACGGACATGCGTGCACACATGAATCCAACCCGCAATGCGGCGCTGGGGCGGCTCGCCGATCGACTGGCGGTCCGGCTGACACAGCGGTGTCCCGCCTGCGGCACTCCGGGGTTTGGTATTGTCGATGTGGAAATCGGCCTGCCATGCCGGGAATGTGGTGGTCCCAGTGTGTTGATGCTGGGTGAAATCCACGGCTGCGCCTGCACTGAGTGCGCTCACCGGGAGCATTACCCGCGCCCGGATCGGCTTGAATACGCCACGCCGGCGGACTGTCCCTATTGCAATCCCTGAATTGACACTTCTTCCACGACAGACGTAGGTCAGCCGGTGAAGGCGATGCCGGACGCCCCGTCACAGATCCGCGACCGGGTTGCCCTTGCGGCCGGTCAGGTAGTGGCGTGCCGCGCCCAGAATGTGCACCCCGAGAAGCAGCGGCAAACCATAAACGGCCAGTAACTTGTGGACCTCCTCAGCGGGTTCATGGATGAAGGCCAGACTCTCCAGCGGGATGTAGAAGGTGAACCAGCCGAATACGTCCATGCCCTCGCCCTCGGTGAACAGGTAGAGCGGCCCCGTCACCACCAGCAGCACCAGCACGACCAGCAGCGCCCTGTGCATCCACCAGGCACCGATCCGCGTGACGGCGTCGGCGTCGGGGTGGCCTGGAAAGCCCTCGCGAAGCCTCACAGCCGTGCGCCAGAAGACGAACAGCAGCACGAAGAATCCCAGCGCAATGTGGATGGACATGATGTAGTCCTCCGCCGGATCGGGCGCGTTGCGTGCGCTCAGGCCGAGCGTGAGCATCGCCACAACCAGCAGTGCCGTGATCCAGTGGTTGAGGATCGACAGGCCCGAATAGCTTTTTTTCCGCTCCAATGATTTCACTACAAACTCCTTTTGAATGTACTCTTCGCATGCATCCCTGGTTCCAGCCTCCAAACGACAACTGCTGAACGATAGGATGGTTTACGCCCTCGGGCACCGACAATCGGGCAAAAGACATACTCCGGAATTTCCTGAACATTTCAGAGGCTTGTAGATGAAGGTAAGTCATTCGCCCCACCCGCAGCAGCTGTCTCTTATGCTTGTCGGAATCTTTGGGCTGATCTTCGGGCTGGTCGCATGGGACCTGGCTTCGGACTATTCGAAGGGTGTTGATCTCCTGCATTTGACCATCGAGTCGCTGCTGCTCGCGCTGTCGGGAACGGCGATGCTCTGGCTTGTGCTGCGCACCGTGCGCCAACGCCAGCATCTGGGTGACCTGGAAGGCAACCTTGGCCGTGCGCGGCGCGAATCGATTCGCTGGCGCGAACGCTACCAGGATACGATCCGCGGTCTTTCGGGCGCGATATCGGAGCAGTTCGAGCGCTGGGAATTGAGCGCGGCAGAGGCCGAGATCGCGATGCTGATGCTCAAGGGTCTGCCGCTCAAGGAGATTGCAGACCTGCGCGGCACCGGCGAGCGCACGGTGCGTGAACAGGCGCGCAGCGTCTACCGCAAGGCCGGCGTCGCCAGCCGCTCGGCACTGTCAGCGTTTTTTCTTGAGGATCTGCTGGCACCGATTGAAACCACTGGCGCAGACGAGCCTGCGGCTTTCGAACAGCACAATCCGGACAACACTTAGTTGCGCAGGTAGAGGCACGGAGCCGGCGCACAGTATTTGACACCCACCTGCCGCGCTGCTTTTTCCAGACGCGCGATCTATTCGAATGTCATTCAGGCCTGGTCGACGCGCCCGAAATTCATCGCCGTCTGTTGCCAGTAGACGATGTCTCTCCCTACGGCGCTGGCAAGCCCCTCCAGAATGCGGGGGATGGCCGCGGGATCCAGAAATATTTCATACTGCGAACGTTCACGTCGGCCGGACACCTGCTTTGCTACACGTGTTCGACCGCAACTATACGACCAAGCCAGGCGGCACCGGACTGGGACTCAATCTAGTCCGACGCATTTGCGATCGCTTCCACTGGACGACTCAGATCGCCAGCGAGTCCGGGGTTGGCACCACCGTGAAAAGTTTTTCTGATACCTATCGCTGAAGAGCGCTCGTCGCGCGACGATTTGCCCGTCCCACCCGGAATGATCTGGAGAGCTGTTGCCGAGGTTGCCCGCGCCTCGATGCCCGGGATAGCATAGGCCACGCTTAGGCCATGCGCAGCGCATCGGTCTGGAGCGATTGCTCACGGGCGTGCTCGGCAGTCTGGCCGATGATGATCAGGGAAGCGTTCTAATGATTCGATCCACGTATCGTCTGTTGTTCACGACACTCGGCATACTGCTCGCCGGCTGCGGCGGCAGCGAGGCTCCCACTCAGGCCGCACCGCCCGTTCCCGCAGTGAGTGTACCGGCGCCTGCGCGAATAGCGGTGCTGCGTTTTTCGCATGAAACCTGCACGTTTTGTCCCGGCGGCGATGTGACCCTGGCTGACTGGACGAAGATTCGCGATATGGATGTCGGTGACGAGGTGCTCACGGCAGGGGGCTATACAAGAGGCTTCACCAGTGCAATCCGTGAATACCAGGGCGTGGAGCTGATCGGCCTGACGTCACCGGCCGGTGTCTATGGGGGATCATCGCGCAGCTGGTCTACCCGCGAAACCTTCGAGGAGATCATGGCTGCGCAAATCGCTGATCTTGAAGCCGCGATGCCCGTCGATGGCGTCTATCTCGCGCTGCATGGGGCGATGGCGGTTCGCGATATCCCGCGGCCCGAAGCCGAAATAGCGAAGCGCATCCGACTGGTCGTCGGGCCTGATGTGCCCATCGCGGCGACCTTCGATCTGCACGCCAACGAGGATGAAGAGTTTCTCAAGTGGGCTGACATATCGCTCGTGATCAAACGCTACCCCCACTACGATACGGTCTTGCAGGGTGAGCGCGCTGCCAGGCTGCTCCTGCGCACGATTCGAGGCTCCTATAAGCCAACGACCGCAACGCGGCGGCCCGGCATCGTCACACCTACCGTCCTGCAGTGGACCGGGCGTTCGCCGTATATGGATATCTACGAGCGAGCCCGCCGCTGGGAATCGCGGGAAACCGATGTTTACGTCAGTGTCGCCCTTGGCTTCCCCTGGTCTGATGTTCCTGATCTGGGTGCCAACATTCAGGTTGTCACCAACGATGATCAGGCGCTTGCTGACCGGATCGCCGACGACATGAACGACTACATGTGGCGCGTGCGCGAGGCCATGTTCGACACGGATTTACTCATGCCGGAAGAAGCGGTGGCTCGGGCAATCGATGACATCAAGGACGGCAAAAGCCCGGTGGTTCTCGCAGACTACAGTGACCGTAACGGCGACTCTACCTGGGTCCTTGATGAGGTGGTGAAGCAGGGTTTGAGCCGTACGCTGTTGGGCACCGTGCGTGATGAACTGCTTATCCAGACGCTTCTGTCGTCAGAGGCCCAGCCTGGCGATGCCTTCGACATGCCCGTCGGTGGTTTTGCCGCAGACTCCAGCGGCAAGCCTGTACAGATTACCGGCACGCTCAGCTACCTGGGCGAGGGCATGGGCTACGAGACGATAGCGATCGTTGACTTCGGCGAGGGAAATTCGCTGATCATCACTCCAGCGCTTCGTCAGGTCATCTGGACAGAACAACTCGACGTGGGTGGGCTCGACCTGGAAAGGTTCGAGGCATTTGTTACCAAATCGCGCGTCCATTTCCGACGCGGCTTCGACGAAACCGGGTTTGCCAAGTCCATTTATATTGTGGATGCGCCGGGCGGATTTGTCGGCACGGTCAGGCTCGACTCCCTCACCTACGAGAACGTCGAATTGACAGACCTTTACCCCTACGGCACACCGCCCGACAGGCGCTAAGCCTGGCAGGGCGGTGTGCCGTCAGGCTTACAAAAAGGCGCGATCGACGAACCAGAACATACCAAGCGCAATCAGGGCGCTTGCCAGTATGTTCCTCATCGGTGCCTGAACGGCGATCACTGATGGTGCGATCCGGGTAACGATGAGAAGAGTCGCGAGGAGCGCACCGACTATCAGCAGTTGGCCCAGCTCGATGCCCAGGTTGAACACCAACAGCGCCACGGCAAGCTGCTCTGCCGGGAGACCGATCTCCAGCAGCGAACCGGCAAAGCCAAATCCGTGAATCAGGCCGAAGAACCCGGTGAGGAGCGGCGTCATCGCAGGCAGCCACTCAGGCCGCTGCCGTGTGAGAAGCAGGTAGGCACCAAAAAACAGGGTCATGCCGGCCACGGTCAGCGGGTCGGGACCCGGATGGAGGAGACTCAGCAGAAACAGGCCCGCTCCTGACATAAAAACCACGGCGGCGTAGATGCCAAGTCGGGACTGGTGCCGGAATACACTCTCGGCCGCGACGAGCGCGACGGTCAATCCAATCAGCGCCTCCACCAGCTGTCCGTCAGGCACGGCGAATCCAGTCACCGCAAGCGCGAGCGTGATGCTGTGACCGACCGTGAAGCCCGTGATCGCAAAAACCAAGGGTTTCAAACCGCCCACAAGCAGCAGGATCGAAGCGAGGAAGGCCAGATGGTCAAAGCCAAAGGTCATGTGAGCGATGCCAAGTCGTGCGTAGCGCAGCGCAGTGTCCGGCAGGCTTGTGGAGACAGCCCGCGGCAGAACCCAGTAACGATTCGCGCGATCCAGCACGCGCTCCCCCGCGAACCCGCCGCCGGCAGTGCTGACGCGGACAAAGTGAAGATGATCCGGCAGCAACTGGAAGAAGGCATCGTTACGAAGCTCAACGGGAGCATCCACGGTGCATGTCGCCACGAAGCTTGCCTGCAGGAACGCGCTGGTTTCCGTAGCAGCGAGGCGCGTCTTCTCGCAGGCCTCATCTGCTGCATATAGCTGATAGCGATTGCGGACCTCCGTCGCAACAATAGCGAGGGGTGTTTCATCCGCGAAGTACCGCAGGTCCGCCAATTGCAGGAACTGATCGCGGCGCATGTTGTAGGTGACGGTGTAGCTATGCTCGTCTGGACCTGCGCGCAGCACGCCATAACTCTCGCCCAGGGAGTGCGCGAAGAGCGGGGAGGAGAACAGCATGACGATCAGGCAGAGGACAACATGCTGCATCAGGGCGACGGCCGCTCGTTCTTGCGGATCTCGGCGCGTTGCCTGAGCCAGACAAGGTACTCGTTGTACGCGACATTCTGGTGCTGCAGCTGCATCTCGTTTAGAACCGACAGGCGAATCTGATCGAACGGAGGCTCTCTCGCCGCCACAACCCTTAGGATCCTGATGATGTGGATGCCGCGGTCCGATTCGTGAGTCAGTACATCGCCCTCGTCAGCGTTTTCCAACCGGGCAAGCACGCCCTGGGGGTACCGCCTGTCCAACGCATCCAGGCTCAGCGGCACAGGAGGAAGCCTTGTTAGCGAAACATCGTTATTCGCGGCGGCGAGCGCCCGGCCTGTAGCACCTTCTGCAAACAACGTGGTCAGTGAGGGAGCCCTCTCAGGATCGGACACCACGACCTCCTCGAGCTGAAGTCTGCGCGGCTCCGCAAATAGCGTCGTGTTGTCACGATAAAAAGCCTGGATTTCCTCTTCTGAAAAGCTGCGGCCGCGCGCCTCGTTCAGGATGGATTTCTCCATCGCCTGAATAATCGCGACGCGCACATTGGAGTCGCGTCGCAGGATGCCGAGCTCAGCGGCCCGCTGAATCAACAATTCCTCGTCGATCATATCGTCCAGCGTGCGCAATAGCTCAGCGACCGGCGCGCCTGCCTGCGCACGCCGTTGCAGCAGACTCTGCAGCTCATCTGCAGGTATGGAGACCGCGTTCACCTGTGCCGCGGTGTTGGCCGGCAGCGGCGCCTTGCCGGCGTCGACGAGCCCTCCGAGCGCAACAAGAATGCCGACCGCTACGGCCGCGAGCAGGAGCGCGTCTGTCAGTTTCATTGTTGTCACCCACGCTCCAGAAATTTAAGGGCACCGAAAAGACCGGCATTGTCGCGGGTTACAACGCGCGTCGGAATGTCATTGAGGTAGTCCCTGAAGCGCCCCTTGGCCAGGAAGCGTTCCCGAAAGTCGCTGCGCCGCAGCAGCTTGATGATACGTGGCGCAATACCACCGGCGATATAAATACCCCCATGCGCGCCGATGGTCAGCGCGAGGTTTCCAGCCGCACCCCCGAGGACCCGGCAGAACACTGCCAGTGCCTCAACCGCCAGCGGATCGTCATCGGCCAGGGCCGCTGCACTGATATCCGCCGGCGTTGCCTGTCGCCCCTCGACGCCATGCAGCTGCGTCAGCGCCCAGTAAATGTTCTGTATGCCGGCGCCCGAGAGCAGGCGCTCGGCGGACACGCGCCGATGACGGGTCAGCAGCAGCCGCAGGATCTCGAACTCCTGTTTACCGACCGGTGAAAAGTCCACGTGGCCACCCTCTCCGGCGATCACGCGCACGCCATTCGGCAACGGCAGCACCGTGCAGACCCCAAGCCCGGTGCCCGGTCCAATGACACCGACCGCTTTTCCGGCGCGGGCACTACCCTCACCCACTTGCTCCCAGTCGCCATCGGTGAAGCTTGCGGCAGCGTACCCAAGCGCCTCAAAATCATTGATAACGCTGATGCTTGGCGCGCCGAGGGTAAAAGCAAGATCCTTACGGTCGATAACCCAGTCGCTGTTAGTAAACGTGATCACAGACCGGTCTGCAGGGCAGGCAACGGCCAGACACCCGTTCGCGGGGTGTGGCTGCCACTCACCGCTTTCCTCGAGGCGGGCGAGGTAGCTGTGAAGCGCCGCAGTGAATGTCGGGTACTCGGCGACAGACATGGAAACGACGCAGCGAAGCTCGTCATCAGCAGGATCACTGACGGCGAAGCGCGCGTTGGTTCCGCCGACATCCGCAAGCAGATACCAGGGCCGGCGCACGCTCACACCTACCACCACACGCCGTAAAGTACCGTCAGGATCGACACGACGCAGAGGGCATATACGTTGTAATCCCGAGACGTGGAAAAATCGACGTCGCTGGTAAAAGATCGAGCGAGGGGCTGCGGCGAAGCCGGGGCGCTGGGCAATATTGACGTCAGCACGGCCAGCGCCATGGCCAGAAGAAACACGGTGCCCACGCGGTCAATGAACGGCAGCGTCGGCCAGAGCAGCTTAAATGCGAGCGACAACAGTACGGAGCTGGCCGCAGCCAGATGACGTAAAAGAGACCAAGCCACAAAAACCCGGCCCACCGGTATGTCTTCTGTTGCGCTATCCGACTCATTTGACGTCCGCTTTTTATTAAAATGCCAAGATAACAGATCACCTGAGGTTGAAAAACGCATGACCCGCCAGAAAATTCTGCTGACCCTCGCAGCCGTCGCGATCATCCCGTTTACTCTGGCCATCGCGGCAACCGCCGTGATCTACATTCAGCAGGACGCACTTCTGCAGAGGATCGTCAGCGAGGTGAATGATCGTATCGACGGCACCATGACCGTCGGCGAAATCCGCATGGCGCCACTGGCAAGCCTGCCCTATTTTTCGATCGATCTACGCCAGGTGAAATTCTTCGAAAACAAAGACACGGATACTCGCCCCATCTACAGGCTGAACGATCTCTACCTGGGGTTTGATATTCGGGACATCCTGGTGGGAAATTTCACGATCAAGACGCTGAAAATGGAGAATGGACACCTGGATGTGGTAAAGCGTGCCGATGGCAGCTACAACATCCTCACCGCCAAAGGTATCGGTAATACGCCGTCGACCGATGCGCCTCCCGGACAAGCTCAGCTGAACCTCGATATAAAGAACCTGACGATGCGGCACGTGGATATCGCTATCGTGAACGAGGCAAGCGACGAGGCCGTCGACATCGACATCGACGAACTCCTCGCCAGCGTCACCTACCGGCAACAGCATCTGTTTATCGATGTGGTGACCGACCTGAGGCTGGACGTATCAGCCAGGGGTGTACCCGCCTATTTCACCGGCCTCAATGTCCACCTGGATCTGCAAGGCGACTATGATGAACTGGCCGGACGCCTGCGTGTGATGCCCAGCCTTGCGTCCCTGAATGACGCTGAATTCCGGGTGGAGGGTGATGTCGACGTTGAGAACGACGTTGACCTTGACCTCCGCTTACGCGGCGATAAATCGGACTTCAGCCTGCTGGCGGCCTTCCTCCCTCCCGACATCGCCGAGGATCTTGATCGCTACCAGAACGCCGGGAAGATTTTCTTCGAGGGCACAGTGGCAGGCAAAGCAGGGGGAGGCAGCCTGCCTGCGGTCGAGGTCGCCTTCGGCAGCGAAAACGTCTGGTTCATGAACACAAAAACTCAGGCGCGGGTAGACCAGCTGGGTTTCACCGGCAGTTTTTCGAACGGCGAAGAGCGCACCCTGCGCAGCGCCGTGCTGCAGATCAGCGACATTTACGCCAAACCCGAAGAAGGCGTGTTCGAGGGCAGACTGGCGATCAGGAATTTTGTGAATCCTGTCGTGAAGCTGGATATCCACGCAGACCTGGATCTCGAATTCATCGCCAGATTCCTGCAGCTGGCCGAGCTCGAGCAGGTACGTGGCAAGGTTCTGCTCGACATGAACTTTGACGAGATAGTGGACCTTGATTTCCCCGGTGAGTCTCTGGCGCAGCTGAAATCCGGCATCGACTCCGAGCTGACGATCAGCAACCTGTATTTCAGCGTCCCGGAGATCGGGCATACCGTGTCGGAAATGAATGCGCATGCCATCATGCGCGACGGCGCTGTTACGCTGGAGTCCATGAGTCTTCGCATCGGAGACAGCGACATCAGCGTGAACGGATCATTGACTGATTTTCCGGCGGTTTTCCATCGCTACGACCGCCCGGTGCGTATCGAGCTGGCGGTCAATTCGGACAGAATCGACCTGCCTGACCTTCTTGCCTTCGAGCCGGATCTGGCCCGACGTTACGATGAGGTCGTGGAGAACCTGTCTGTAGCAGTCGCCCTCGAAACCACTGCATCAGAACTGTTTGACGTCGACTATCTCCCCAGGGGAACCTTTTTCGTCGACGATTTTTATGCAACGTTCCACCACTACCCTCACATACTGCATGACTTCCACGCCGACATCAGCATTGGCGAGCGGGATATAGTCCTTCGGGATTTCAGCGGCGAAATCGACGATACCGACTTCCACTTTTCGGGCAGCCTGGACAATTACCCGAAATGGTTCCAGGACCAGCCCGCAGGCGACAGCCTGATTGAGTTTGACCTCGTCTCCAGACAGTTCCGGTTGCGGGATCTGCTGACTTACAAAGGTGAGAACTATGTCCCCGAGTCCTATCGGGACGAAGTGTTTCACGACACTGCGCTGCACGGACGCGTGGCGCTGCACTATGCCGACGGCTTTCAGTCGATGGATCTGTACCTGGACGAGCTCACCTCCCAGACCCGCTTTCACCCACTGAAACTGGAGCAGTTTCGCGGCCGCGCGCATTACGAAAACGGGCATCTTGCGTTGCAAGAATTTTCTGGCGTGCTCGGCGAAAGTGATTTCAACGTCGACATGAGCTACTTTTTTGAAGATTCAGGGCATCAACAGCTGCGCGACAACGTTTTGTCGCTCACGTCTTCCGTGCTTGATCTGGACACCCTGACAGGCTTTGATGAGAGCGACGAAGCGGTGGACCACGCCGAGGCCTTCAACGTGTTCGACGTGCCGTTTCCGAACCTGCAGATCACGGCGGAAATAGGCCGCATGAATTATCACCGCTACTGGCTTGAAGACCTCAGCGTTGATCTGCGTCTGCAGGACGACCACTATCTTCACGTGGACAAGCTGACGCTGGGCGTGGCGGACGGCGGTCTGTCCATGCAGGGCTATTTCAACGGTTCAGATCCCGCGAACATCTACTATCACAGCAATCTTGAAGTGCGCGACCTCGACATCGACAAGCTGATGATCAAGTTCGATAACTTCGGACAGGATGCGCTTCTCAGTGACAATGTCCATGGCAGTATCACCGGCCGCATTGAAAGCACTTTCCGAATGCACCCCGATCTCACGCCCATTCTCGAGGAGAGCGAGGCGCATATGGAGCTCACGATCAAAGAGGGCAGCCTGGTGAATTTTGCGCCCGCGCTGGCATTGTCTGATTTTTTTGACGACCGCAATCTGAGTAATCTGCGCTTTGACAAAATAGAAAACTCGATTGACTTAAAGAATGGCGCCCTGACGATACCCAGCATGCTCATCAACTCCTCGGTCGGCTTCATGGAGGTGTCCGGCCAGCAGGGACTGGATGCGTCAATGAACTATTTTGTGCGTGTCCCCCTGAGACTCGTCGGCCAGGTAGCCTGGCGCAAGCTTTTCGGCGGCCGGAGCCAGGGAGAAGTGGATCCTGATCAAGTGTATGAAATAGAGGCGGTGGGCGATACCAGTCGCGTGCGCTTTCTCAACGTACGCATTACGGGCACACCGGAGGATTACAGAATTTCCCTCGGTAAAAAACCGAACTGAATGTCCGCAGACACAGCGCAGCCGCGTTCCTACAGCTCACCGAAGCGCCGGACCCAGGGCTGAAACCTGGCAAGCCCCTGTTTTGCAGACTCAGCCTGCGCGCGTGTCGCATAAGTGCCGTACAGGACCAGAAACTGACCGCTATCACCCTTGCGCCGCTGCTGCACTTTGGCATCAGCGGACAGCGCGTGCTGGCTGATAAACGCCTGCGCTGAGGATGCCGCGCTGAAAACGCCCAGCTGCAGCGTGAAATAATCGGCGCCACGTTCAACAGGGGCACCTGCCACAGGGGTGCCTGCCACAGGGGTGCCTGCCACAGGAGTGCCTGCCACAGGAGTGCCTGCCACAGGCGAGCGTGCAGCTTTGCGAGAAACACCGGGCACTGCCGCCGGGCCACTGAGGTCCCCGCCAAGACAGCGTGAGACACCAAGCTCATTTCCCGCCGCCACCTGGCGGTACTTCTCCCAGAAAGCGGCATCGACTTTCCTGCCGTAAGTGGAAGCGGTGTCGCTGCGATAGCGCGCCACCTGGCTGGGCCCTCCGTTGTACGCAGAATAGGCAGAGCGCGCCAGATTATCGAACCCGCCGGGTTGCCGGTGCTCTCCTTTGCGAATGGCATATTTGACGAGATAATCGAGCAGCACTTCCACGCCAGCAGTGCTGTTGTAGGCGATATCCCAGCGCAACTGCTGCTGGTCGTAAAAGCCTCGCCATACGCGCTCGTTCACCTGCATCAGGCCGACATCTCCGGTGCCGGAGCGCAAGGGGACCAGTTTCCGGTCATGGCTTATCACATAGTGCCGCCAGCAACTTTCCTGCCAGGCAGTCGTGAGCACCAGCCGCCTGAATAACTCAGCGTAGGCGGCATCGAGATCACGGCTGGCTATGGCCGTCTTTGCCGAGTCCTGCAGCAGCAGCGCGACCTGCGGCAAATACTCAGCCAGGTCATCGCGCTGTGGCGCCCAGCTGTTGAGCCTGTCCAGATCCGCCGCCACCGCGCGTGGAAACAGAGAAAAATCCAGACGCCAGGCGGAAGGGGGCGGCGTAGCCTTGAGACTCTCGTCCAGCAGCCGTCGCAGATCCGGATCCACATCCCCGGAATAGTGCAGCAACTGATCACCGGCACCTCCGTTGATCATTCTGGCCAGCCGCCGCAGTCCGTCGGCGGATATATCCAGACCCATTGTCGGCCCGAGCTGGTCCAGTGCCTTCAGCGCATCCGTCGCCGCAATCACGCTGAAAAGCAGCATATGCTCCTGACCCGGCTGCTCGAGGCCAATGCGTCGAATCACCGGGGCCAGCGACTGCCAGCTCTGCAGGAACCAGTCCCGCACCACGTCCTCACCGGTATCCGGCGTTTCCACCAGCGCATCGCGCAGCCGATATCGGCTCTCGATCAATACATCGAGCAATGCGTCACGCAGCACCTGCAGCTGTGTTTCGGCGGCGTAGTGCTTTACCGCAAGCACCAGCAAGGAATCCATGAGCTGCCAGCGCTCTTCCCAGCGGGCAAGTTCCGCCTCGTCAAGCCCGCGCTCCGACGGCAGGGGAGCGGACAGGAGCTCCACGGCAAACACGATATCCGCATCCAGGGTCTCCCGCCCGACCTTGAGGTCACTCAGGCGTAGCGTGTCCAGCAGCGCCTGAATCTGCTGCCGGGAGTGGCGCGGCAGGACCTCCGGCAGCAGGGCTCCCACCGACTGCAGCTGCGGCGCAAGATCCACCACAAAGCGACTGAAAAGTGTCCGCGCACTCGCATCCGCCATTTGCTGCAGCCGGTCGTTGGCGAGGGGCTGGCCCGCGGCATCCAGCAGCCAGACCCGGTCCGGGGCGAAACCCAGCGCGCTGCCGTTGTCGCGAATTTCAGGACTGCCAGTCACCCCTATCTGACCCTGCCAATTGAGCATGGTTGCACAGGCGCCGGGGGCGCCCAGGCCGATGCGCGCGCGCAGACCGGCGAGAACCTCCAGCTGCGAGTCGCCGGGAGTCAGCTCTGGCTCGCTCACGGTAATTTCACTGCAGCCGGTGGGATCGTTCAGGAGCTCTCGGCTCTGTCCGGGGCCGAGGAACAGCTGCGAGACAAGGAGTTGCTGCAACAGCGGGTAGTCGAGACTGAGGGGCACGGCCACATCGGATGTCTGTGCCTGCTCATCGCCGGGGAGCGGCTCAGTCGACACCGCAGCCGTCGCCACTGCGCCCGCTGACCCGCCCGTCAGGAGACATACGAGGAGGAACAAGCCTTGCAGTCGCGAGGCAAACGGCGCGGGTGTCGGGAAAATAAACATGGCGAGGTTATCGTTGGAGCGAGATGTCATGATTTGCTGAATTCCTCCGGCAGGACGCGGCATTCTAACCGGGCCAGGAGCCTGGCGTCGCCGTAATACCGGTAAAGATACCGGGCGCTTCGTTACAACCACTCAAGCACGCAGACTAAGACCCCAACCGCCCCGCCCCGACCAGTTCCACCACCCAGTATCGAACATGCTCCCGACCTACCAGCGATTCAATCTCAGCGAGGATGGCCTCGCGCTGCTCAGGCGCATGAAGAACTTCGAAGCGGATGAAGCGGCGCGCACCGTCCACCTGCTCGGCGGCACTGAAATGGCTGTGTTCGCGACTGAAACCCGCGGCCTCAACGGCGCTGAAGCCAGAAATGCCCTCAAAGGCCATCAGCGCGTCCACCACGTCCTCGTACAGGCGCCGCGGTACCAGCACCACCATCAGGTCCAGATCACTCATGCTGGCGACGCCCCCAGTACTGGTAGAAGACCGGCAACAGGAACAGGGTGGTGACGGTAGATGTCAGCAGCCCCCCAACCACCACAATCGCCAGCGGCCGCTGCACTTCCGCACCGGGCCCGGTGGCGAACACCAGCGGCAGCAGCCCGAAAATCGCCGTGGTCGCCGTCATCAGTACCGGGCGCAGGCGCTGTGTCGCGCCGCTGACGATGCGCTCGGATAGCGGTGCGCTCATGTGCCAATGCTGCTGGAAATAGCTCACCATCATCACACCGTTGAGTACCGCGACCCCGAGCAGGGCGATCAGGCCCACGGAAGCGGGCACTGACAGGTATTCGCCGCTGATGAACAGCGCGATCACACCGCCCATCAGGGCGAAGGGTGTGTTGCCAAGAATGATCCCCGCCAGTGCCAGCGAGCGGAATGTCGCAAACAGGATAATCGTGATCATTAGAAGCGCCACCGGCACCACCAGCAGCAGGTTGCGGGTGGCCCGCTGCTGGTTCTCGAACTCACCGCCGTACTCCAGGCGGTAACCCGCAGGCAGCGGCACGTCCCGCACCAGTGTCTCGCGCAGTTCCTCTACCAGGCTGACCACGTCGCGCCCTTCAACGTTCAGCGTGACAATACCGAACCGGCTGCCGCGCTCGCGCTCAATCACCGATGGCCCCTCTGCGTAGCTCACGTCGGCGATAGCTGCCAGCGTCGCCAGCGTGCCGTCAGGCAGTGCCACCGCCCGCTGCTCGAGCTCGGCCACCGTCGCGGGCGCGGCTACCGTTTCCGACCCCGTTGCCAGGGTTAGCGGGATGCGCTGGCGACCCTCGCGGACCTCGGAGATCGTCGTACCTTCTATCTGCGTCTTCAGATAGTCCGCAAGGGCCGTCGAGCTCATCCCGTGGACCGCTGCCAGCTCGGGCCGTACGCGCACGTTAAGGAACTTACCGCCCTCGGTGACGGAGGCCTGCACGTCAACCGCACCCGGCACGTCGCGAGTGACCCGCGCGATCCGCGGCATCAGGTCTGCCACCTGCGCGAGGTCTTCACCAAACAGCTTGATGGTAATGTCACCGCTACTGCCGGTGAGCATCTCGGAAGCGCGCATCTGTATCGGCTGGGTGAAGTTGATATTGATGCCGGGGAAGCGCGACACCACGTCGCGAACAGCATCCTCCAGTGCATCCTTGCTGTCCATGCGCCAGGTGTCGCGCGGGGCCAGCTCCATGAAAACATCCGTTTCATTCAGGCCCATCGGGTCCAGGCCCAACTCGTCTGAGCCAGTGCGCGCGACAATCTGCCGGATTTCCGGAATCTCCGCCAGCAAGGCGGTCTCGATTTGCCTGTCCAGCTCAACAGAAGCCTCGAGCGAGATACTCGGCGATTTCTCCAGCTGCACGATCACATCGCCCTCGTCCAGCACCGGCATGAAAGTCTTGCCGATCAAGGTCAGCAACAGCGCGCTCAGTGCCAGAAGCACAGCAACGGCCAGCAGTAGCCAGCGTGGCTGCGCGAGCACGCCAGCAAGCACGTCCGCGTATTGACCCTGCATGCGCTGCATGAATCGCGGCATCGCAATTGCGCGGGCGCCCAGCAGCAGTGATGCCATCACGGGGATCACGGTCAGTGCGATGAGCAGCGCCGCGACCATGGCATAGACAATGGTCAGCGCAACGGGCGTGAACATCTTGCCCTCCAGGCCGCTCAGGGTGAGCAGCGGCGAGAACACAATGATCACAATCAGTGTCCCGGAGAGGACCGGCAGCGCAACCTCGCGCACAGCGCGGTAAATCAGGTGCAGGCGTGGCAGCCCACGGTCATCGGCAAGACGTGTCACCGTGTTTTCCACCACCACCACAGACGCATCCACCAACATACCGATGGCAATCACCAGGCCACCCAGGCTCATCAGGTTTGCCGTGAGCTGTGTCGCAGACATGAGCAGAAAGGTGGATAGTGCCGCCAGGGGTAGCGACAGCGACACTACCAGTGCCGCGCGCAGATTGCCGAGGAATACCGCCAGTACCGCCACCACCAGGACGATGGCCTGGATCAGGGCATTGGACATGGTACCGATGGCCGTACTGATGAGTCGCGCCCGGTCATAGAATACGTTGATATCCGTGCCAGGCGGCAGGGTATTTTCCAGCTCCGCCAGGCGCTTCTTCACGCCGGCTACCACGGCGCCCGTGTTGCTGTCGCGCAGCGAGATCACCAGACCCTGCACCGCCTCTTCGCCGTCCCTTGTCACCGCACCGTAGCGCGCCAGGTGGCCGATCTCGACATCGGCTACATCACGCAAGCGGTACACGCCCTCCTCCCCGGCGCTGACCATGACGTCACCCAGGGCCTGCAGAGTGGCGATACGCCCTTCCACGCGCACCACGAGCACGTCATTCCCGAGAAGAATGCGACCGGTGCCGGCATTCAGGTTCTGCCCGATAATGGCAGCTTCGATATCACCCATGTTCAGGCCCAGCGCCGACAGTTCGGCAGTCCGCGGCGTCACCTGAAAGGTCCTCGCGTAACCACCCAGAACATTCACGTCGGCAACACCGTCCACGGTGCGCAGGGCCGGCCGGATTTCCCACTCCAGCAGGCGGCGCTTCTCCATCAGGGACAGTTCGGCGTTCTCCACCGTAAACATGAACATTTCACTGAGCGGTGTGCTCATGGGGGCGAGCCCGCCCTCAACAGCGAAAGGCAGATCACTGAGAAGCCCACCGAGGCGCTCATTGACCTGTTGCCGGGCCCAGTAGATATCGGTGCCCTCGACAAAATCCAGAGTAATGGAAGTGATCGCATATTTTGTGGTCGAGCGCAGCATGGCCTGGCGCGGGATGCCCAGCAGCTCGGTCTCCACCGGGTAGGTCACCCGTTGCTCGATTTCCTCTGCCGTCATCCCAGGGACCTTTAGGATGACCTTGACCTGGGTCGGCGAGATATCGGGATAGGCGTCAACGGGCAGCAGCAGCCAGGCGCGAGTGCCAAGCCCTACTAGCAAAGCCGCGAGAACGCAGACAAAAAGACGCTGCGTGAGGGAGAAACGGACCAGTTGGTTCAGCACGTCATTTGCCGCCCAGCCCAAGGAGAATCCCCTGCACGGCACTCACCGAGGTCACCAGTACTGAAGCGTCTGCAAGATCGCTTTCAGCACTGACGGCATAGTCATTGCCGACAGGCGTGAGCAGGGAGACGTCGATCGCCACAAGCGTGTCACTGCGCCGCACCAGCACCTGCGATTTCCCGTCACGGGTAAATACCGCCGAGCGCGGCACCGCATACGCGGACTGCCGGTACAGGGGCTGGGCACTCACCGTCACGTTCAGTGGCACGTTGCAGTCCTGTGGCACCGGCTCGCTCCAGGCGGTGAGAAAAAAGCCGTCGGCGACGCGGTCGACCGCATCTACCGACAGCCGGCAGTCGGCAAGTGCCAGGGCAACGAGATCGCGTGCCGACGTTACCGGCACGCGGGCGCGTAGCTGCAATGCATCTGCGCTCAGAAAGCCGGCAATCTCCGTGCCCGCCACCAGCCGCTCAGGGGTATCCTGGTACCGGATGAGGCCATCAATGGGCGCGACAAGTGTGATCGCCTCGCTGTCATCAGTCGGCTCCTGCACCAGTTCCTGAAAGTGCCGCATGTGCTCGAACTCAAGCTGCAGCTCCAGATAGCGGTCGACAATTGCCACCCACTGCTCCTCCCGCAGCGCCTGCTGGCGATAGGGCTCGCGGCTTTGCTCGTAGCGCTCCTTCGCTGCCTCATAGCGGGTTTCCAGCGTCGAGTATTCCAGCAACAGGTGGTGGATCTCCGGACCGTCCAGAGTCACAAACGGCTGGCCCACGCGGACCTCCTCGCCATTACCCACCAGGTAATTGGCACGACGCGTATCCCGCGGCAGCTCAATGCGATACATGGCACCGCCGCGATGACCGACCCGGGCTGGCACGGCAGGTCCGGGCACCTCATCCAGACTCCTCACCGCGGAAAAAGCCAGCTCCAGGTCACCGAGGTCGCCGACTGCCACGGACGCCGTCTGCGCCCCCACTGGCGACAGGACGGAGAGTAGCCCGGCGCACAGCAGGCCACATAGAGATCGCTTCATAGGGGATGCCCCGCCGCCTGCCGCTGGCGCGCGGCGTTTCTGTGTATTTCCGGCTCGATCAGTGCCAGTTCGCCGCGCCGGTCCAATACCTCCAGCAATCGGCGCAGAACCAGCTCAACCTCAACCTCGTTGGCCGTGCGCAGGGAAAGGAGCTGCGCCTCGATCTGCTCGCCAAGCCGCGCTGACTCCCGCAGGAGCGCTCCCCGCGTACGCAGGCGCTCCGCGTCGCTTTGCAGCGACTGCCATTCGCGCCTGATCGCGAGGCGCGCTTCGTCGAGCTGCCGCGAGAAGTCCCGCTGGGCCGCCGCCTTCTGACTTTCGACGCCACGATTCCTGACATCAATCAGGCCAAATGGCACATCCACCGCCACGCCGTACTGCCGCTCGTCCGGACCGGGGCCGGCAAAATCCCGCGCAACCAGCGCCAGGTTCCAGTTCGCCGCCTGCGGATCGGTGAGTCCGGCCAGGGCGCGAGCCTGCTGGCGACCGAGCTCAAGCAAAACGAGTTGCGGGTGCGCCGCATAATCCGGCTGCCCGGGAACCGGCGCCGTCTCTGCAATATCGGCGGGCAATGCCGGCAGGCCGGTAAGGGCACGAAAGCGCAGCGCGGCTGCCCGCTGCGCAGCCTCGCGGTCGGCCAGAAGCAGCTCCGCGTCCACGCGCTCCTGGCCCGTCAAAAGGAGCGCGTATTCAGGCAGTGCGCCGGCCTGCACCTGCAGTTTCGCACGCGACTCGAGATCGGACAGCAGCTGCACGCGCTCGCGGGCCTGGTCGATCTGCATACTGGCCAGCCGGTGCACCCACACGGCCTCACGGATCAGGCCGGAAAAGTACCAGGCCCGATAGCCGCGGTTGGCTAGATCCAGCCGCGTCTCGAGGCCGGACAGGGAATTATCGAGCTGTCGCCTCAACCCGGATTTCAATGGCAGGTTCAACGACAGTTCGGTCTCATCAGTGCCGCGGTCGAGATCGCTCTGGACGTGAAGCGCGGACACGACAGGCAGCGCGCCCAGCAATCCGCGTCCCGCGGACGGATCCGCCGCCGGCCCCTGGCCATCCTCGTGGTGGGTGAGAGTTGCCGCCAGCACCTCGGCGAGGCTCATGTCACTGGCCTGCTGTGCGAAGGCATGACTAACTGCCAGCAAACAGGCTCCGAGAACCAGTGACCGTGTCAACTTGCGGGGCATATTCCACCGTAGCTTGATAATGTCGTGCATTCTACCGACTTCGTGCTCAAGTGCACCCTCCTCATGTACCGCCGAAAAGTCTTTGGTACATCGGCGGGCTTTATCTCCTGAGTGGCGGAAATCCGTCGCCGCAGCCGCCGCAGGACGGGGCGTCGAGCCCGGAGTAGCTTTTACCTACCCAAATCCGTATTCTCTGCGCATGTTGCTACTCGCCCCCTGCGCCGGATATTCCACGTAAACGATGACCTATTGCCTCGCTATCGCCCTGGACGAGGGTCTGGTGTTCTGCTCCGATTCCCGGACCAACGCCGGTCCCGACCGGGTCAGCACCTACAGCAAGATGCACCGTTTCTGCGTGCCGCATGACCGCTCGCTGGTCATTCTTACCGCTGGCAACCTTGCGACCAGCCAGGCCGTGATTGCCCAGCTGCAGCGGGATATTGAAGAAGACAACGAGTTCAACATCTTCAAGGCGCGCTATGTCAGCGATATCGCTGACTACCTCGGCGAGCTCAGCCTGGCCGAGCAGGCCAAGTACGCCAAGAAAGGCGGGCCCAACGCAGGATTTTCACCCAGCGCGAGCTTCATTCTTGGCGGCCAGGTCAAGGGACAGCAGCCGGAATTATATATGGTCTACCCCGAGGGCAACCATATTACCGCCTCCGACCTGTACCCCTACCTGCAGATCGGCGAGACCAAGTACGGCAAGCCGATTCTCGACCGGATCATTCGTCCGCATACCCCGGTCGAAACCGCCATGCGCTGTGCGCTGGTCTCCATCGATTCCACCATGCGCTCCAATGCCACAGTGGGCCCACCCCTTGAGTGCCTCTTTTACGAGAGAGACAGCCTGCAGCCCTACAGCCGCTATATCATGCTGGAGGAGAACCATCCCTACCTCGCCCAGCTGCGGCAGAGCTGGGATGACAATATTCGCATGGCGTTTGACAACCTGCCGCCGCTCAGCGACGTGTTTGCAGCAGCCGGATAATCCGGTCCACAAATTCCAGCTTGTTGGCCACGTGCCGGTTGATGGAGAAGGGGTAGGCATCGCCCAGACCCATACTGCGGTTCAGCTCATTCAGGGTTGTGCTGATATCCATCCACACTGAGATGCGTTCGGCCATGCACATTTCTGCAGGCGCGCGGTAGACCAGGCCCTGAGTGGCGGCGGTTTCCAGCGCATCGTAAATGTGCAGGTAGTGACCCCAGCACTCGGCCCAGTCCTCGGTGGGATGCACACTGGCATAGGCACTGATGTAGTGATCGCGCCAGTTGGAGACCGGACCGTGGCTATAGTGGTACTGCAGCGCGCCGGCATAGTCGCGACTGTCGTCGCCAAAGGTCTGGCCGAAAGCCTCGCGGGTCTGTGCGTCCGGCTCCAGCCGACTCCAGAAGTAATGGCCGGACTCATGACGCAGATGGCCAAGCACCGTGCGGTAGCTTTCATTCATCTGGTGCCGCACCTGGGTGCGCGCAACATCGTCGGCCTCCAGGGTATTGATGGTGATAACGCCGCCGAGATACCCGGTTGTCGCAAAGCTCTCGGCAAACATGTCACGACTGCGGCCGTCTTCGATAAAATCGAACAGCAGGCCATAGCGGGGATCTTCCCAGCCGCTGACCAGCGGCACCTGCAGCTGCATGAGCGTGAAAAAGAGCCGCTTCTTGCCCTCTTCCAGCACGCGCCAGCGACGGTCGTTGTCCGGCAGTGACTGGTTGGGCACCGTGCGGTTGAACTGACAGCCGAAGCAGAGCGGGTGCGAGGCCGCCGCGGGTCGCAGCCAGTTGCATACATTGTAGATTTCACCATTGTCGCAGAGGCGGAACTGTTCCCCGTCTGCGGCGCAATACAGCCCATCATCGCCCTTGCTGAGCGTGCGCATGTTGCGCGTTACCGGATCGAAACCCAGCCGTTTCCCGCAGGCGACGCAGTGGTCGCTGTCGAAAAAAACCTGGCTGCCGCAATCGCAGCGGAATCGCTTCATCGTGTATCAAACCGGAACCAGGTGTCGCTGATCGCGGCGTGCACCTGGCTCAACACCACCTGCAGGTCATCAATATAACGATGCAGTTCATCCCGGCCGTATTTTTCCGACTCAAAGCGTCTCAGCTTGCGCCGCGCGCGGTCGACCATTTTCACCGCCTGGGTATGGTTTGACAGTGGGCTGAGCTCCTCGCGAATGCCGCGCAGGCAGAACGCGAGCGAGCGCGGGAAGGCCGGCTCGAGAAACACGAAATCCACCGCCGCGTTTTTCTCCACCAGCGGCCCGATCATACGCCGGTAGGCGCCCAGCGCCGACAGTGACTTCAGCAGTGTGCCCCAGAGCAGATGGTCAATGGCCTCGTGCGCACCCTCTTTCTCGAGGATATCCGCAGCACCGACGTCAATGATTCGCGTGGTCATGTCGGCACGCTCCAGCAGTTGCCCGATCTTGACGAAACGGTAGGTGTGATCACGGCACAGCGTGCTGTTGAGCACCCCGGTAATCACCTGGCTGCGCGAGACGATCTCCTGCAGGAACTGCTGCCGGTTGCGCCGGCCAACTGAGTTTCCCGAATGCTCTCGGGCATATATATGCAGCTCGTTGACCAGTTCCCAGACTTCGTCGGGCAATACATCCCGGGTGGTGCGAACATTTTCCCGCGCCGCGTGCACTGCATAGGGAATACTGCACGCCGCGCCGGACTCAGCCACCAGCAGTTTCACCACGTTCTGCTCATTGGGTACGCGGAAGTATTCGCCGAAAATCGGGTTGGCAGCCAGGATGCGCACCAGAATATCCCAGCCGGGCTGGGAGTCCCGGGGGATATCCATAACCATGTGGTGGTAGGCATCGACCAGGCGCGCAGCGTTTTCCGCGCGCTCCAGATAGCGCGACATCCAGTACACCCGCTCCGCCACTCTCGATAGCATGGTCATGATTTGCCCTCCACAATCCAGGTGTCCTTGCTGCCACCGCCCTGGGAGGAATTGACTACCAGCGACCCCTTCACCATGGCAACCCGGGTCAGGCCGCCGGCAGTTACATAGGTATCGCGCCCCTGCAGAATGAACGGCCGCAGATCGAGGTGGCGCGGCTGCACGCTGTCATCGATGAATGTCGGTGCCGTCGACAGTGCCAGCGTCGGCTGGGCGATGTAATTCCGTGGGTTTGTTTCGATCAGCTTTGCAAACCGCCGCCGGGTGGCCTCGTCGCTGTGCGGCCCCACCATAATGCCGTAGCCTCCGGACTCATTCGCCGGCTTGACCACCAGTTCGTCCAGGTGCGACAGCACATACTCGCGGTCCTTCTCCAGCATGCACAGGTAGGTTGGCACCGAACGCAGCAGGGGCTCCTCGCCCAGGTAATAGCGAATCATCTCGGGCACAAAGGCGTACACGACCTTATCGTCGGCCACTCCGGCCCCCGGAGCATTGGCAATCGCCACCTTGCCGGCCCGCCAGGCGCGCATCAGTCCTGGCACGCCGAGCGTGGAATCTTCGCGGAACACCTCGGGATCCATGAATTCCTCGTCGATGCGCCGGTAAATCACGTCGACGCGAATCGGTCCGTCCACGGTACGCATGTAAACGCAGTCCTCGTCATCCACCAGAAGATCAGCGCCCTCCACCAGTTCCGCACCCATGCCCTGAGCCAGGAAGGCGTGCTCAAAATAGGCAGAGTTGTAGATGCCCGGCGTCAGCACCACGACGCAGGGACGCTTGCGTTCCCGGGGCGACAGGGAGGCGAGCGTTGCGTAAAGCTGGGACGGGTAATCGTCTATCGGCAGGATGCTGTAGTTCTCGAACAGTTCGGGCAGCACGCGTTTGGTAATTTCGCGGTTTTCCAGCATGTAGGACACACCCGAGGGCACGCGCAGGTTGTCTTCGAGCACGTACAGCTTGCCGTCAGAATTGCGCACAAGGTCGCTGCCGCAGATGTGCGCCCAGACGCCGAATCGCGGCGAGGCACCGGCGCAGGCTTCCTTGTAATTGGAAGACTCAAGCACGATGTCTGCGGGCACTTTGCCATCGGCAAGGATCTTCTGGCGATTGTAGATATCGTCGATAAAGCAGTTGAGGGCACGACTGCGCTGGGCGAGTCCGCGACTGACGTTGCGCCACTCGCGCTCGGTGATGATCCTGGGGATAATATCGAAAGGCCAGGCACGGTCGATGTTGCCACCCTCGGTATAGACCGTGAACGAGATCCCCATCTCGCGGATGGCAACTTCTGCGGCGGTGCGCCTGGCATCCAGCTCGCCATCGGGAAGTTTGCCGAGCATGTTCACCGCCTGCCGTGCTGCCACCCGGGGACTGCCCTTCGGGGTAAACAGTTCATCGTAGAACCCCGCGGCGTCGTAATCACCCCAACCCTGATCCATGAAACCTCCGTTGCCAGAAAGCCAGATGCGTGCCAAGACTGCAATATAACGAATAACCCGACAAACCACACGGCTGTGGCTGTGATGACGGACCGGCGTTACACTCGATAGACACGTGGCGAGATGACGCCGAAAAATAACCAGGGAGACGCCCCATGCCGACCACTCACCACCGCGCCTGCCACCTGTGTGAAGCCATCTGCGGACTGGTCATCGAGACCGAAGGCCAGAACATTCTATCCATCAAGGGCGACCCGCAGGATCCGCTCAGTCGCGGGCACATCTGCCCCAAGGCAATCGCCCTGCGCGACATTCATGAGGATCCCGATCGACTGCGCAAGCCTGTGAAAAAAGTCCTGAACGCCAATGGGGAAACTGAATGGCAGGAAATCTCCTGGGATGAAGCGCTGGATACCACCGCCGGAAAACTGTTTGAAGTGCATGAGCGCCACGGCGTGGATGCCATTGGCGTGTACCTGGGAAATCCGACGGTACATAACATCGGCATGATGACTCACCAGAACACCCTTTTTCGCTTTCTGCGGACCCGCAACCGCTTCTCTGCCACCTCGGTTGACCAGTTGCCCCACCACCTGATTGCGCTGTGGCTGTTCGGTCACAAGGCGATGTTCCCGATACCTGACATAGACAACACCGACTACTTCCTGATGCTGGGTGCCAATCCGGTCGCCTCCAACGGCAGCATCTGGACAGTCCCGGACATCCGCCGGCGAATCAAGGACCTGAAGGCCCGCGGTGGGCGACTGGTCGTGCTGGACCCCCGGCGCACGGAGACTGCCGACATCGCTACGGAGCACCATTTCATACGCCCCGGCAACGACGCCCTGTTCCTGGCGGCGGTGCTGCAGACCCTGTTCAGTGAAGGTCTCGCAAACCCTGGGCATCTGGCGCCGCTGCTGCGCGATCTCGACAGCGTCGCCGATGCCGTGAACGAGTTCACGCCGGAATCCGTTAGCGATGCTACCGGTATCGCGGCAGACATAATCCGCGGCATCGCCCGCGATCTGGCATCGGCCCCGCGCGCCATCTGCTACGGCCGCATGGGCGTCTCCACCCAGGAGTTCGGTACGCTCTGCCAGTGGCTCATTGCGCTGATCAATATTGCCACCGGCAACCTGGACCGACCCGGCGGGTCGCTGTTCACTCTGCCTGCGGTAGACCAGGTCAGCAATACCGGACCCGGCGGCTTCGCCCGGCACCACAGCCGTGTCCGGCAGCTGCCGGAGTTTGATCGGGAACTGCCGGCTTCTGCGCTGGCAGACGAGATCACCACACCGGGGGAAGGCCAGATTCGCGCGCTGTTCACCGGTGCCGGCAACCCGGTGCTGTCAACGCCCAATGGACGACAGCTGGACGAGGCGCTGGCCTCGCTCGAGTTCATGGTGTCGCTGGATCCGTACCTGAACGAGACCACGCGTCACGCCGACATTATTCTGCCGCCCACCTCGCCACTGGAGCACGACCACTACGATCTCGCCTTTCACATGAACGCCATGCGCAATACCGCCCGCTACAACCCGCCGGTATTCCAGCGCGCCGAAGGCTGTCTGCACGATTGGGAGATCTTCAGCGCGCTGGGGGAACGGGTTGCCACCCGTCTTGGGCTCGAGCCAAAGCCCGCACAGCCTCCGCACACTATGATCGATGCCGGACTGCGCGCCGGTCCCTATAGTGAGGCGCGGGGAAGTGAACACGCACTTACGCTGGAGAAGCTGATCGAGAACCCGTCGGGCATTGACCTGGGCCCGCTGCAGCCGCAGCTGCCCGAGCGCCTGTTCACCGCGGACCGCTTGATACACTGCGCGCCGCCGGCGGTGATGGCTGATCTCGACCGCCTGCGGCAACACCACCGCAACGGCGAGAAACCCGGACAGCTGCGCCTGATCGGACGTCGCCACGTGCGCTCCAACAACTCCTGGATGCACAACTACCACCGTCTGGTAAAAGGTCGCGACCGCTGCACACTGCTGGTCCACCCAGACGATCTTGCGGCACGCGGTCTGGCCGACGGCGCCCGCGCCGAATTGGCCTCGCGCACTGGCCTGCTCACGGTCACCCTGGAGGCCAGCGACGACATCATGCCCGGCGTGGTCAGCCTGCCCCACGGTTATGGACACGATCGCGCCGGCATCCGCATGCAGACGGCCCGTGCCAACGCCGGCGTATCGTGCAATGATATTACCGATGACCGTTTCCTGGACAGGCTCTCCGGCAATGCCGCCGTCAACGGGGTACCGGTTACGCTCGCTCCCTGCGATGAGAGTCACCTCACGGCAGACACTGCTGGCGACAGTATGCGGGTATAGGCACCGATCAACCGTGGAGAATTTCTGATGGATGTAGCAAGCATCGTTTTCTGGCTTGTGCTGCTGGGACTGGTGATCTACGTCATCAGCATCTACAACAGCCTGGTGACACTGCGCAATCGCTACAGGAACTCGTTTGCGCAGATCGAGGTACAGCTCAAGCGACGCTATGATCTGATTCCCAATCTGGTGGAGACCGCCCGCGGCTACATGCAGCACGAGCGCGAGACACTCGACGCTGTGATCAGCGCACGCAACGATGCCGCCACCATCCTCAAGGCGATTGGCGGCGGTGGTGATGGGACATCGCTGGGCAAGCTGGCCGGGGCCGAAAACGCGCTGCAGGGCGCGCTCGGCAAGCTCAATGTCACTATGGAGGCCTACCCCGATCTCAAGGCCAGCGAAAACATGCAGCAGCTATCGGAGGAGCTCACCTCCACCGAGAACCGGGTTGCCTTTGCCCGCCAGGGGTTCAACGATGCCGTCATGGCCTACAACACCTACCGCCAGAGCGTTCCGCCTGTTCTTCTCGCCAGTGCTTTCGGCCATCCACTGGACGCAGAGCTGCTGGAATTCGACGACAGCGCCCAGATCCAGGTGGCACCCAAGGTCGCCTTCTGAGCCGGCGTTCCGCTTGAACCGGGCAGCGCGAGCTATCGACTGAGGCATGGATTTTTTTGCGCGACAGGACCTGGCGCGGCGCAATACTCGCCTGCTGGTCGTTCTCTTCAGCCTTGCCATTGTGGCGCTCATCCTGCTCGCCAATCTGCTTCTGGGCGGTTTTTTCTGGCTGTCTGAGGATGGCCGTGGCTATTTGGGCGGTAGCGGCGGACTATCCGGACTTGCAGACCAACTCAGCTGGGAGCGTTTCGGGTGGGTCAGCCTTCTGGTGCTCGGCAGCGTGGGCCTGGTGTCGCTGGTCACCTGGATCAGTCTCGCCTCCGGCGGCAAGCACATTGCCGAGAGCCTGGGTGGAACCCGGGTTCTGCCGCAGACAGACGACGCCGACGAGCGACGCTGTCTGAATATCGTCGAGGAGATTGCCCTCGCCGCCGGCATGCCCGTACCGGACCTGTATGTGCTGCACCACGAGCGGGGCATCAACGCCTTTGCCGCGGGTGTCGGTCCGGCAGACGCGGTGGTCGCGGTCACGGCAGGCACCCTGCATCATCTCAAGCGCGATGAACTGCAGGGCGTCATCGCGCATGAATTCAGCCATATTCTTAACGGCGACATGCGCCTGAACATACGCCTGGCCGCATTGCTCAAGGGCATCACCTTTCTCGGCGATGTCGGGTACTTTTTTCTTCGCAGCGGCGCACACGGGCAGTTTCGCAGCGGTCGCGGCAGGCAGCAGAACAATGGCCTGCCGCTGCTGGGGGTTGGTCTGGTGGCCGTCGGCTGGATCGGTGGTCTCGCCGCCGGCATGATCAAATCGGCAATCAGCCGACAGAAGGAGTTTCTGGCCGACGCCAGTGCCGTGCAGTTCACGCGCAACCCCGAGGGGATAGGCAGCGCTCTGAAGGTCATCGGCGGCTATCTGCCCGGCACCCTGGTGCACGCTGCCCGGGCACCAGAAATGTCACACCTGTTTTTCGGCTCCGTCACCCATCGACTGTTCCAGCCTTTTTCCACGCATCCACCGCTCGCCACTCGCATCCGGCGCATTGACCCGGCCTGGGACGGCGAGTACATCAAGCGCCAGGTAAGGCATTACGCCAATACGCCGCTGCGGCGCGACAGCGTTGACCGGAGCGAGGATCCTGCGCTGGTGCTGGCCGCCGCTCTGGCGACGGGTGTGCTGCGCGAACCCACCGTCGACGAACCTGCCGAAGCGGCAGGGACGCCCGCCGGCCTCGAGGCACCGGCGGGCCTCCCCGGGCCCGCAGCCGCGATTCCCGTTGCGCTGATGCGGCACGCTCACGAACCCCTGGGCGCCAGCGCTATCACACTGGCGTTCCTGCTTGCAGGCGAGGAGGACACACGCCGTCACCAGCTGGATCTGGTCGAGGCGCACGGCGTCGCCGGGCTCGCCACGCTGGCGAATACGCTGGCGCCGGCAATTGCCAATCTGCCTGCCGGCGCGCGACTGCCGCTGGTCAATACCTGCCTGCCGGCGCTGCGCGCCATGTCGCCGCCACAGTATCGGGCGTTCAAGCAGACGCTTTTGCAGCTTATTCAGGCAGACGGTCGCACCAGTCTGTTTGAATGGTGTATCTACCAGCTGGTGAGGCATTATCTGGACCCGGAGTTTCTGCAGGTGCGCACGGCAACGCCGCGGTTTCGCCGCATGACGCAGGTGGAAAGCCAGCTGCAGCGCGTGCTGTCCATGCTCGCCCACGCCGGCAGCGGTGTGGCGGGGGATGCCTTTGCATCGGCCCGCAACAGCCTGGAGATGCCGTCGCTGCAGTTATTGCCGATTGCCGATTGCTCGTTGGCCGAGTTCAGCCGTAGCGTCCACGAACTCGCCGACTGCTATCCCCTGCTGAAACCGCGCCTGCTGAAAGCCATGGAGCAGGCTGCGGGCGCCGACGGTGAGGTCTGCGCCGTGGAGCGGGAGCTGATTGCCGCCATCGCCGCCGTTATCGACTGCCCGTTGCCGCCGTCACTGCAATCAGCGCTCCCGAGCTGACGCCACTCGCCTCCCCCTTCGGTCTTTTCAGAGCAAGCGCGCCCGCCGGCTGGTCAAACCGGGACAGTTTGCTATCTTTATTCAACGTACCGACACAGTCTTCACGCATCGCCAAGGATGGCCGATGCCGGGTCGGAACGCATCCGTAAAACCCTACAAGACAAGGATGTCATGTTATGGAGTTATTACCTGCTGTATCACGCACGGCGCTCGAATTCCCACAGGCGGCGCTGGACAAGCCACGGCATTATGCCCTCTCACGCACCACCGACCAGGTTCTGCGCATCCTGCTGCGGGGCGACCTGTCCCGGGTGCGGGCAGACGCGGTAGCCGAGACCCTCGGCATCAGCGGCACAACACTGCGCCGGCGACTGCGAGCAGACCACACGAGCTATCAATTTCTGCTGGACCGGGCGCGGCAATACCGCTGTGAACGGCGACTGCGGGAGCAATGGGTCCCGGGCAAGTGCCTCGCAGACGAGCTCGGCTACAACGAGGTTAACAGTTTCTACCGGGCCTTCCGGCGCTGGACGGGATTGGGCTTCAACGACTACAAGCAGCGCCACGCAGTGCAGGTGTGCGATGCTGCCGAGCAGAGACCGCCGTATTCCCCGCTGTAGTGGGGAATGCGGCGCATTCGAGGCTCAGTCAAAGGTCAGTCGAAGGGGTGTCGCAGTACGATG
>JBHEOO010000011.1:803-54032 GCA_046260765.1 Chromatocurvus sp. | reverse complement strand
GTCTCGAGACGATCGGGGCCAGTCGAGATAATGTCGATAGGGGCACCCACCAGCTCTTCGAGACGCTTGATATAGCTGCGCGCGGCCGCCGGCAGACCGGTCAGGTCGCGCACGCCCACGGTACTTTCCTGCCAGCCCGGCACGGTTTCATAGGCGGGAACGATGTCTGCGTAATCATCCGCGTCGACCGGATTGGGGACCGGGTTGCCATCACGATCCGTGTAGGCAACGCAGATGCGGATCTCGTCCAGCCCATCAAGAACATCCATTTTTGTCAGGCAGAGACCACTGACCGAGTTGATATTGACCGCACTGCGCAGCGCTACAGCGTCAAACCAGCCACAGCGCCGCGCCCGCCCGGTCGTGGCACCAAACTCGTTGCCGCGCTTTGCAAGCTGGACGCCGACGGCATCGAACAACTCGGTGGGAAATGGCCCGGAGCCGACCCGCGTGGTGTACGCCTTGGTGATGCCGAGGACGTAGTCGAGGTACAGCGGGCCAAAGCCCGTGCCCGTGGCGGTACCGCCGGCGGTGGTATTGGAGCTGGTGACGTAGGGATAGGTGCCGTGATCGATGTCGAGTAGCGAGCCCTGAGCTCCTTCAAACATGATACGGGCGCCGCTGCGCCGATAATCATGCAGAATGCTTGTGACATCCGCGAGCATGGGCAGCAGTTGCTCGCCCATGGCAAGGGCGGCCTCGGCCGTCGCGTCGACATCCTCGGCCTCAACGCCGTAGTAGTGTACGAGCTGGGCATTGTGGTACTCCATGACCTCGGCAAGTCGGCTGCGAAAACGCGCCGGGTAACGCAGATCGCCCACCCGCAGGCCGCGGCGCGCTACCTTGTCTTCATAGGCGGGGCCGATACCGCGTCCCGTGGTTCCGATCTTGGCATCACCACGTCGCGCCTCCCGGGCCGCATCGAGCGCTACGTGGTAGGGCAGAATCAGCGGACAGGCAGGTGAAATGTGCAGCCGCTGTCGTACGGGTACGCCTCTGGCCTCCAGAGTGGCGATTTCCGTCAACAGCGCCTCGGGCGACAGCACAACACCATTCCCAATCAGACACTGCACTTCTTCGCGCAGAATGCCCGAGGGGATCAGGTGCAACACGGTTTTTTCGCCGTCGCACACCAGCGTATGACCGGCGTTATGGCCGCCCTGAAAGCGCACAACAGCGTCTGCCTGATCGGTCAGGAGATCTACGATCTTGCCCTTGCCCTCGTCGCCCCATTGGGTACCGAGCACAACTACATTCTTGCTCATGCTATTCCGTCCGGTGATTGGGCGCTGGTCAGCGCCTGTACGGTCCATTCTCCATCACGCTGCAGCAGCTCGTGGCTGCAGCGTGAATCCTGTTCCCCGGTGAGGGAGCTAATGACGATTTCTCCGGCATCACGCAGTTCGCGAACAACGGTAGCGAGTGCCGGGTCAGCGGATACCGGCGCGTGGATACAGGAAACAGGCGCCTGGCTTGTCCCCTGAAGCTGTACCAGCGTCTTCAGATCTGTGGCAAACCCCGTCGCCGGGCGCGCGCGGCCATAGGCGCGTCCAACATTGTCATAGCGACCGCCGTTGGCCACTGCTTCACCGTATCCCGGCACATAGGCGGCAAACACAATACCCGTGTGGTAGTGGTAGCCGCGCAGCTCGGCGAGATCGAAATAAATGTTGACTTCCGGATAGGCCGCCACAACCTGATGTGAGACCTGGCGCAGCGTGAACAACGCGTCATCGATGCCAGGCGCGACAGGTGACAACAGCGCTTCAGCGCGCTCAAGAATTTCAATTCCGCCGTGCATGCCGATCAGTGCGAGTAGCGCCTCACTGGGCTCGCGTGCAACACCAGACAGCGCCTGCAGCAGGTCCGGCCGCGACTTGCGCTGCAGCGCGTCAAAAACGGCAGCTTCACTGACATCATCGAGGGCAAGGCTCTGTAGCAGCCTGCCGCACACGTCGCCATGGCCGAGGTCCAGGGTAATGTCCCCGGCACTTATGCCGGCGGCACGCAGCGTCTCGAGCATGAGGTGTATCACCTCAATATCTGCGGCCAGCGCCGCTTCACCGAAAATTTCAGCACCCGCCTGAACCGGAGACCGCGACGACAATAGCGATTTCTGCCGCGCATGCAGTGTTGAACCCGTGTAGCAAAGGCGGCTGACCCCTTCATCCGCAAGACTGTGTGCATCGATGCGGGCGACCTGTGGGGTAATATCTGCACGCACGCCCAGCGTCCTTCCGCTGGGCTGGTCGGGCATCTTGAAGGTCAGGGTGTCGAGATCTGCACCCACACCCTCCAGCAGGGAATCCGTGAACTCCATCAACGGAGGAATGACGAGCTGGAAGCCCCAGCCTCGATAAAGATCCAGAAGCCTGCGCCGCAGTGACTCCAGCACAGCGGCCCTGTCAGGAAGCAGCTCATCGACGCCATCGGGCAGCTGCCAGCGATCAGTGCTAGTTTGGTGACCCATGCGTAATTCTCAGTTGATCAGGTATAGCAGAGCGAGCCCGAACAGCATGCTGCCGAGACCGAAGCGTCGGATTGCCGCATCGTCCAGAAGGGCTACCGTGGCGATCATGCTCTTCCATCGGGAGGGGCTCAGGAACGGAAACACGCCCTCGATCACGAACACCAGAGCGACTGCGATGGGAAATACCTGCCAGAAATCCATGGATAACCACCGCTGCAACGCCATAAAAAACCGCGAGGCCGGATACCTGCAAACAGGCCCGATCTCACGGTTTGACTATGTTATCACAGAGGCGGGGGCTGACGCCCCCGCCAGAGGCGCTAATTCACCGCGGCTCGCGGCTCTTTCAGAGAACCACTGGAGTCCTTGAGATAGCGGAAGAACTCACTGTCAGGCTTGACCAGAATCATGTCACCGGAACTCTGGAAGGAATCCTGATAAGCGCGCAGGCTGCGCGTGAAGGCGTAGAACTCGGGATCCTGTCCGAACGCATCGGCGTAGATTCGGGTTGCCTCGGCATCACCCTCACCGCGAATCTCCTGAGCGTCACGGTAGGCGTTGGCCTCAATCACCGTGACCTCGCGATCAGCGGCAGCACGGATGCCCTCGGCAAGCTCCTGGCCCTGTGCCCGCAGCTCGCGTGCTTCTTTTTCACGCTCTGCGTTCATGCGCCGATACACCGACTCGGATACCTCCTGCGGCAGGTCTATCTGCTTCACCCGCACGTCAATCATCTCGACACCCAACTCGGATCTCGCCACCACGTCCAGCTCGCGGTTAATCGCTTCCATAAGCTGGTCACGTTCTCCGGACACAACCTCCTGGATGCTCCGCCCCGCCACCTGGTTGCGCAGGCCATCGTTGATGCGCTGCGACAGAAGTGCAGACGCACGCACCTCCTCGCCATTCGTTGCCGTGTAGTACTTGGCCGTATCGATGACGCGGAACTTCGCGTAGGAATCCACGATCAGGGCTTTCTGTTCCTGGGTAAAAAATCTCTCTGGCGATGAATCCACCGAAAGAACCCGCCCGTCAAACTTGCGCACGTTATTGACGAAAGGGATCTTGACGTGCAAACCAGGCTTGAGATCCGGAGTGACCACCTGACCAAAACGCAGCAGGACGCCGCGCTCTGTTTCCTTTATGACGAATAATGAGTTGCTCGCGATAAACAACAAAAGAACCGCAAGCAGTGAGACTGTCAAACTGCGACCAGACATATTAGCGTACCCCTCCACGGCGGTTTTGTTCAATAGCGGCATCGCGCCGCAGCTGCTCGGTCACCATATCGGTCAGCTCACGTATCCGTGCAGGCTCCGTTGACATGCGGCCCTGACTACCCGTGCTGACCGAACGTTCGGCTAGCTTGTCGAGTGGCAGATACATGATGTTGTTACCGCCCTCTACGTCCACCATGACCTTGTTCGTGCGACTCATGACATCCTGCACGGCGTCGATATAGAGACGCTCGCGCGTGACCTCTGGCGCCACGTTGTAGGCTGCAAGTAGCTGGTTGAAGCGGCTGGCTTCACCCGTGGCGCTCGCCACGACCTGTTCCCGGTAGGCACTCGCCTCTTCTATCTGACGCTGCGCTCGACCGCGGGCCTCCGGAACAATGCCGTTGGCATAGGACTGAGCCTCGCTCTTGACCCTCTCCTCGTCCTCACGGGCCTTGATCACATCATCAAAGGCACCCTGGACCTGGGTCGGTGGCTTGGACTCATCCACGTTCACCGTGCTGATGCGGATACCCGTTCCGTAGGCTGTGGTGTAGGCCTGCAGACGCTCCTGCGTCTCCGAGGCCACCCGGGCACGTCCCTCAGTCAGGATCAGGTCCATCGTCATGCCGCCAACGACGTGGCGCAGTGCACTCTGCGCCGCCTGATTGAGTGACGCTTCCGGTGAACGCACGTCGAGTACGAAACTTTCGACGTCATCAATCACGTACTGAACAGATGCTTGAACTTCAACAATGTTCTCGTCCTGGGTCAGCATGATCTCGCGGAAATTCGCCGCTCGCACCCTGGTGGTGTTGACTGTGATCACCTCATCGATCAACGGTGCGTTCCACTGCAGACCCGGCATGGCGACGCGGTTGAACTCACCAAAACGCAGAACCACACCGCGTTCCTGCTCGTCCACCTGATAGAAACCCATCAGACCCCAGACGACCACAGCACCTGCCAGAACCAGCCCTATCACCGTACCGCTGATCTTGCTCCCGCCGCCGGAGCCACCGCCGCTACTGCCACCGCCCCCAAACAGGCCGTTGAGTCGCTGCTGCAGCTTTTTGAGCGCTTCGTCGAGGTCAGGTGGGCCCTGATCACCGCCACCCCAGGGGTCCTTTGGCTTGTTGCCGCCACCACCCGGTTCATTCCAGGCCATACGTCTCTCCTGATGTTTAAAAGTGTCTAGTTTAGCAAAAAAGAACAGCGCCCTGTTTCCGCCATGTCGTCCATGCGTTAACAGGCACGCTGCGCGTTTCAGTGATGGTGCTCCGATGCCAGCAGGCGATCCCATTCAACGCGTGGCAAGCGCACATGCAGATGGGCAACGCCGTCGTCACCAAACTCTTCGGAGGCGACCGCGCCCAGCTGGTAAAGTGCCGCCCGCAGGCGGGACTGACCCGGGTCAAGATCCAGATTTTCATCCACCATGTCGTCGGCCACGCGCTCGGCAATTGCCTGCAGCAACAAATCAATACCCTCGCCGGTTGACGCACTCAGCCATACCCTGATCGGCCGCCCTTGATCATCGCGGTCAAGCCGCGGGGCCATCTCAAGGCAGTCGATCTTGTTGTACACCTCTATCTGCGGTACCTCGTTAGCACCGATCTCGTCGAGCACCTCCTGCACGTGGAAGCGATTCTGATCGCGCTCACTACTCGCCGCGTCAACGACATTGAGCAGCAGGTCAGCACTACGCGTTTCTTCCAGCGTCGCCTTGAAGGCCTCAACCAGCCGGTGCGGCAGGTGCGAGATAAAACCCACGGTGTCGGCCAGAATCACCGCGCCTGCATGCTCTAGCTCCAGGCGTCGCAGCGTTGGATCCAGCGTGGCAAACAGCTGATCGGCGGCATAGACACCCGAAGCCGTAAGCCGGTTGAATAGCGTCGACTTGCCAGCGTTGGTGTAGCCGACCAGTGCTACCGTGGGCACCTCCGCACGACGCCGCGACCTGCGCCCCTGCTCGCGCTGCCGGCGCACCTTGTCGAGCCGCCCGAGAATCGCCTTGATGCGCGCACGCAGCAGTCGGCGGTCAGTCTCGAGCTGGGTTTCACCCGGACCCCTGAGGCCGATGCCGCCCTTCTGGCGCTCGAGGTGGGTCCAGCCACGGACCAGGCGCGTGCTCATGTGCTCGAGCTGCGCCAGCTCCACCTGCAGCTTGCCCTCGTGGGTACGGGCTCGCTGCGCGAAAATGTCGAGAATAAGGCCGGTCCGGTCGAGCACACGACACTTGAACTCGCGCTCAAGGTTGCGCTCCTGGCTCGGACTCAATGTGTGGTTGAAGATAACGATCTGGGCACCGTGCTCCTCCACCGTCTGCGCAATCTCGGCAACCTTGCCGGAGCCAACAAAGGTCCGGGAATCGGGCGCCTGCCGCGCAGCCATGATGAAGGCGACCGGATCGCCACCGGCGGACAGCACGAGCTCTTCGAACTCACGCGGATCCTCGCTCTCGCTGCCACGACCAAAGTCAATGTGCACGAGAACGGCAACCTCTCCCGATTCGGGACGCTCAAAAAACACGACAATGACCTCGCGGGACAGGCGGACAAGGCGCGCGGCGCTGCTCTGCCGCCGCAAAAAACTCAGCTTTCGTCATCGTCCTCGGGTGGATTCTGCATGGGCAGGCGTACGACGCGGCCCGGAACGACTGTCGAGATGGCGTGCTTATATACCATCTGGCTGACCGTATTCTTCAGCAGGACGACAAACTGGTCGAAAGATTCGATCTGGCCTTGCAGCTTGATGCCGTTGACCAGGTAGATTGATACCGGAACACGCTCCTTGCGCAGGATGTTCAGGTAAGGGTCTTGTAGCGTGTGCCCTTTTGACATGGTTTTTCTCCTTGTGGACCCAATCCGGGCCAAAAAAAACGGTAAGCGGTTCTGCCGCGACAGGATACTACATGGGGTTGTACGCAAGATAGTTCAAGAGCAGATCGGATGCACCAGTGTTTTCTCTGCCCGATATCGACGCGGGCAACGTGTGGGTCTGGAGCCCTCCTGCCGCATCCGTGTGAATCCAGTGCAGATCTGGCCATTTGCGCAGCCAGGTCAGCTGCCGCTTGGCCAGCTGCCGTGTCGCAGCAATAGCGCGCTCCCGTGCCGTCGCAAGATCGCAGTCCCCCTCCAGGTATTGCCATATCTGCCGGTAGCCGACGCTGCGCATCGACGGCAGGCGAAGATCCAGGTCGCCGCGAGCGCGCAGGGCAGCGACCTCATCCACCAGACCGGCATCCAGCATTGCATCGAAACGTGCAGCAATACGCGCGTGCAGCCACTCGCGCCGGAGCGGGCAAATGGCTACCTGTATCACCCGGCAACCCTTCGCCAGGGGCGGAGCTGAGGGCGCCGCATGCCAGTCGCTGAGGGGTACCCCAGAGCTGCGGTATACCTCCAGCGCCCGGGACAGGCGCTGCGAGTGCTGCGGGTGGATCCGCGCCGCGGCCTGCGGATCCACCCGCGCCAGCTCCTTATGTATCGCGGGCCATCCCCGCTCGGCGGCATCATTTTCTATTGCCTTACGCACCGTAGGGTCCGCAGGCGGCATGGTCGACAGACCCCACAAGAAAGCGCGGAAATACAGCATGCTGCCGCCGACCAGAATCGGGACGCGGCCGCGGCCACGGACCGCGTCCAGCACGGGCGCAAGATCCTCGAGGAAACGCGCCGCGGAATAGGACTCGGCCGGGCTGCAGATGTTCACGAGGTGGTGATGCGATTGCGGCCTGGCTGCGCCGATATCGAGTCCGCGATAAACCAGCGTGGCGTCGACGCTGATCAGTTCCCCGGGCAGCTGCTGCGCCACAGACTCGGCCAGCGCGGTCTTGCCGGCGGCGGTGGGGCCCATGATGCACAGCAGCAGCGGCTGCTCTTCAGACACGTCTCACCGACCGCGCAGAAACAGTCGATCGAGCTCTGTCAGAGACAGCTGCGTCCAGGTCGGGCGGCCATGATTGCACTGGCCGGACCGCTCGGTGGCCTCCATATCGCGCAGCAAGGCATTCATTTCAGGAGCACTCAGCCGGCGGTTTGCACGCACGGATCCGTGGCATGCAATAGTAGAGAGAATGCCGTCCTCGTGAGCGGTCACGCGATCCGACGTGCCGTGCTCGGCGAGATCACTGAGCACGTCCCGCAAGAGCTGCTCGACATCAGCATCGCGCAGGCTCGCGGGAACCTCGCGGATCACCAGCGACTCGGTGCCGGCGCGCTCGACGCGAAAGCCGAAGCGGGTAAAAAAATCCTCCGAGGCCGCAGCAAGATCCGCCTCGCGCTGACTCACCGCGAGGCTGCGAGGCACCAGCAGCGGCTGGCTGCGTATGCCATCGGCATCGCGTGCGCTTTTCAGGCGCTCATAGGTGATGCGTTCATGGGCCGCATGCATGTCGACGAGAACCAGTCCGTCTGCGTTCTCCGCGAGAATATAGACACCCTTGAGCTGCGCCAGGGCATAGCCCAGTGGCGGTATTTCACCCTCGGCCTGATCCACCCGTGAGGGTTCTTCAATCCCCGATTGCGGCGGCGATCCGTACAGGCGCGACAGGCTCTGACGCTGGGCGTTGCTGTTTATGGCGCCCGGAAACGCACCTTTGCCGGTTATGGCTCCCGGAAACGCGCTCTGTCTGGCGCCCGGAAATGCGCTCTCCCCGGCGCCCGGAAATGCGCTCTGTTGGGCGCCCGGAGACGCGCCAGCGGCGGAGGCCGACGGCGCTCGCGCCAGGCCGAGACTGCCCTGATCCGTCAGCGAACCGGATGCCACCCCGGACGCTTCGTTCGTGCCCTGCAGCGCAGACCCCGACGCAGGCATTGCAGCAGCACCGGGACGCACATCGGACAGGGCGTTATGCAGGGTACTGAACAGGAAATTGTGCACGTCACGCCCCTGGCGGAAACGCACCTCGTGCTTGGTCGGATGTACATTGACGTCAACCTGCGCCGGATCCATATCCAGATACAGCACGAAGGCCGGATGACGGCCATGATAAAGCACGTCACGATAAGCCTGGCGCACCGCGTGAGCGACCAGGCGGTCGCGGATAATACGGCCGTTCACGTAGAAATACTGCAGATCCGCCTGGCTGCGGGAGAAAGTCGGCAGTCCCACCCAGCCGCGAACGCTGAGGCCGGGCACCTCTCGCTCCACAGCCACGGCCTGCTCCATGAAGGCGGGCCCACAGACACCGGCCACCCGTCGCGCCTGTTCTGCCGCGGTAGTGGCGGGACGCAGACTGTGCACCGTTTTACCGTTGTGGCGCAGCTGGAACCCGACATCGAAGCGCGACAGGGAGACCCGCTTGACCACTTCTTCGACGTGACTGAACTCGGTCTTGTCTGTGCGCAGAAACTTGCGGCGAGCCGGCGTATTGAAGAACAGATCGCGCACCTCGACGGTGGTGCCCTGTGGGTGCGCTGCGGGCTTGACCGTGACCTCCATGTCGCGCCCCTCAGTAAATGCGCAGACGCCAGCCCCCTCGGCGGCCGCGTTACTGGTGAGCGTTAAACGCGATACCGAGCCAATGCTCGCCAGAGCCTCGCCGCGAAAACCCAGCGTTGCGACTGCCTCGAGATCATCCAGCTCCGCAATCTTGCTGGTGGCGTGGCGGGCCAGCGCCAGCGGCAGGTCATCTGCCGTCATGCCCGCACCGTTATCGCGAACCCGTATCAGTCGCGACCCGGCGCCTTCAATCTCGATCTCGACACGGTCGCCGCCGGCATCCAGACTGTTCTCAAGGAGCTCCTTGACGACGGATGCCGGTCGCTCCACCACCTCTCCGGCGGCGATCTGATTGGCAAGGCGCGGCGACAGCCGCTTGATCAAGGACACGGTAAGCCTGTTCCCCTTGTCGATATAAACGGCACCAACATCAGCTCCAACATTAGCAATAAGGCCATCAGAGCGCAGGTATCTTCAGTGTCTGACCAACCAGAATGCGGTTGTCGGCCAGCTGATTGAAACTTTTCAGGTCGCTCACAGACACATTGAAGCGCGCCGCAATGCCCGACAATGTATCGCCACGGGCAATCCTGTACTCGCGCCCCCCGCGCCGCTTTTCAAAGGCAAGTAGCGTACCGGGAGGGGGATGACTGATGAACCAGCTGCGGATACCGCGATGAATCGCCTCGGCCATGTGCTTGCGGTAGGCCGGGTCGGCCAGTTTGCGCGCCTCGCCGGGGTTGGAAATAAAGCCGGTCTCTACCAGTATCGAAGGAATGTCAGGCGACTTCAGCACAACAAAAGCAGCCTGCTCGACCTGTCGCTTGTGCAGCCGCGCCACACCGCCCATTTCACCGAGGACCGAACCGCCCATATTCAGACTGGCATCCAGCGTCGACGTCATGGACAGATCTGCAAGGACGCCGGCGAGCATCTCATCCTTGTCGCCGAGGCGGACGCCACCCACCAGGTCCGCGGCGTTTTCGCGCTGTGCCAGATAACTTGCTGTCGTGCTTGTGGCACCCCGGGTCGACAGGGCATACACGGAAGCACCGTTCGCCTCCTTGCGATTGAAGGCATCGGCATGGATGGAGACAAACAGATCTGCCTGCCGCTCGCGGGCCAGATCCCGGCGACCCTTGAGGCTGACATAATAGTCACCGCTGCGAACCAGCGTCGGCGCAAAGCCGCTGTCACGCTCAAAAAGCGCCGCAAGCTCCTTCGCTATCGCCAGGGCGACGTCCTTCTCCCGCAGCCTGCCCGGCCCGAGGGCACCCGGATCCTCGCCACCGTGGCCAGCATCAATGGCGATAATGATGTCGCGGCGATCGTCGTTACCGGCTGATCGGGAAGCAGTGGGCATCCCGGCGCCGGACTGACTTGGCGCCTCGTCGTGCAGGTCGAGCACCAGCCGGTCACCTGCCTGGGCATTGGCTGCTATGGCAAAGCTGCGGGGTGTCACCGCAGCGCGCATGTCAAAAACCATACGCAGGTCGGTGCCGTTGCGCACGCCGGAACGAATACGAGCTATCGGCGTGTCATCCAGACCCAGATCAGTGACGCTGCCGCGCAGGGTCGCATCACTCACGTCGAGCACGATGCGGTCCGGGTTCTGTAGCACCAGCACGCGGTGCTCTGCCGCGGCGCTCATGTCGAGGACGATCCGGGTGTGGTCCGGGGCACGCCACAGACGAACGTCCTGAACGGTGGCAGCGAACAGTGGCGCCGACAACAGAGAGAGCAGCAGCGGAGACATCCGCAAAAACCGGAAGTATCGACAAGCGCCAATCACCTTGTGCGCACCACTACACTTGTACGTAACACTGTGCGTACCACTATTTAAGTGCTCCAGCCGTGCGGTTTAAGTGCTCCAGCCGTGCGGTCATCCAGCCCCGCAAGCGCGAGTTTTGCACGCTGGCTGACCGCCCTCAGGTTGGCTTTGCGACCGTGCTCTGCCACTGCGATGGTAATAATTAAGTCGGCCGGGGGCAAAAAACCGTCGCCGCGCTCGGGCCACTCCACAATGCACAGATGCTCACCATCAAGGTAATCCCGCAGGCCGATACCGTCGAGTTCGGCGGGATCGTCGAGACGATAAAGATCAAAATGATAGACTGGGGGGCAGACGTTTTCGTAGGGCTCCACCAGCGTATAGGTGGGGCTCTTGACCGCGCCGCGGTGGCCCAGGCCAGCAACAATGCCGCGGCAGAGCGTGGTTTTGCCGGCCCCGAGGTCGCCCTGCAAAAAAACCAGCATGCCCGGAGAAAGTACCGCCGCAAGCTTTGCACCCAGCGTTACCGTATCGGTCTCGTCACGCAGATCCAGTTCCCGCGTCAGGGCGCTCATCCCAGCAGACGCCGCAGCGTTGGCAACAGGTCTGACGCCAGCAGACCACGCTGACCGTCACCGGCAGCGACATCCGCCGCGGCGCCGTGAACACAGGCACCCAGGCGGGCGGCGGCAGCAGCCGTCAATCCCTGCGCCATGAGCGCTGCCACCACACCGCCGAGCACGTCACCCATCCCGCCACTCGCCATGCCCGGGTTGCCATAGCTGCAAAGACTGTTGGCGTGCCCCTGGCCCACCACCAGACTGCCGTTTCCCTTGAGCAGCACCGACACACCGAACTGCTCGCTTAGCGCCTGGGCAGCCCCGAAGCGATCCGCCTGTACGGCGGCACTGTCCCGATCCAGCAGGCGGCCCGCCTCGCCCGGGTGCGGCGTGATCACGCAGCCCTCGGGCAGTCTTGAGGCCAGTTCGGCGTCGGCGGCAAGGAGGTTGAGGGCATCGGCGTCAAGCACCAGCGGCTTGCCGCTTTCCAGCACCCTGAGCAGCAACTGCTGCGCCCAGGGGCCGGTGCCCATCCCGGGCCCGATCAGCACTACCGAGGATGCATCGAGGAGTGTGGCCAGATCGTGCACAGAGTCGACGCCAACGGCCATCGCCTCGGGGGTGCGCGCCAGAATGGCACCGAGGTGCGCCGGCCTCGTCGCCACGCGGACCAGGCCCGCGCCGCTGCGCAGCGCCGCTTCCGCCGCCAGTGTGACAGCACCGCCCATGCCGTGGTCACCACCCACCACCAGAACCTGGCCGAAGCGCCCCTTGTGCGACGCCGCCGCGCGGGGTGTCAGGCACTCGAGCTCCACATCCAGTTCCAGGTGCTCCCAGCAGTCCGCAGACGGCACACGGTGAAAGACACTGGCCGGCACGTCGAGGTCATCAAACAGACGCTCGCCGCCACAGTCAGGACCATCGAGGGTATACAGGCCACGCTTGCGGCCAATAAAAGAAACCGTGACCTCGGCCACCACCGACGCGCCCAGGCGCCGCCCCGTATCAGCACACAGGCCGGACGGAATATCCACCGCCAGCACTGGCAGGCCGCTGGCGTTGATCTCGGCAATTGCCGCCGCCGCATCACCGCGCACCTCACCGCCCAGACCGGTGCCGAGCATCGCATCCACGATCAGCCCCTGGGCGTCTTGCAGGCAACCCGCGCGCCATGGCAGCGACGGTACGCCGCTGTCCAGCGCCATCTGCCGCGCCAGCAGCGCGTCGCCGCGGATGCGATCGGGATCGCCCAGCTGATACACTGTAACGCTGCCACGGCGCCGCCACACGCGTTCGGCGAGAAGCCAGCCGTCGCCGCCGTTGTTGCCGGCACCCACGATCACGTGCACGCGGCTGGCGTCGGGCCAGCGCTGGACCAGGCAGCGATGCAGCGCCGCCGCCGCGCGGGACATCAGCACGCGACCTGGTATGCCCGCAGTCTCGATAGCGCAAGCATCGAGCAGTCGGGTCTGTTCCGCGGTGTACAGCAGGTCCATTGGCATGGCGATCCTCGTCAGTGCCGCCGACATGAAAGGTGTGCGGCTTGGGCCGGGATTATACGCAACTCGGGAGCAGCTTTGGGATGATCCGGTGACACGGGCAATGGATGCAACACAATCGGCCGCGCTCGCGGAGCGCATTCGTGAGTGGGCCGTAGAACTGGGCTTTCAGCAGCTTGGGATCAGCGATATCAATCTGGCCGAACACGAGGCCTATCTGCAGAAGTGGCTGGATGCTGGCTATCACGGTGAGATGCAGTGGATGGCAAGCCACGGCAGCAAGCGATCTCGCCCCGAAGAACTGGTGCCGGGAACCTGCCGGGTGCTGTCAGTGCGCATGGACTACCTGCCCCAGGGAGCAGACCCGGAGCAGGTGCTGGCGTCAACAGACCGGGCCTACATCTCCCGCTACACCCTCGGCCGTGACTATCACAAACTGCTGCGCAAGCGCCTCGCGGCGCTGGCCAGACGCATCAGGGATGAAGCGGGGGGCGGTGAGTACCGGGCCTTTGTCGACAGCGCCCCGGTACTGGAGCGGGCGCTGGCCGAGCGCGCCGGACTCGGCTGGATTGCCAAGAACACGATGCTGATCAACGAGCGCGTGGGCTCCTGGTTTTTCCTTGGTGAGATCTACACAGACCTGCCGCTGCCCACCGATAACGCACGTACGGAAAAGCACTGCGGCAGCTGCCGCGCCTGCCTGGACATCTGTCCCACCGATGCTTTCACCGGCCCCTTTCAGCTCGACGCGAGACGCTGTATTTCCTATCTCACCATCGAACACAAGGGCAGTATCGATCCGGCGCTGCGTCCTCTTATGGGCAACCGCATCTTCGGCTGCGACGACTGCCAGCTGGTGTGTCCCTGGAACAAGTTCGCGCAGCACACGGATGAGGCCGACTTTAAGCCGCGCCACGGGCTGGACGACAGTGATCTGGTATCGCTGTTTCTGTGGGACGAACAGACCTACGAAGCCCGCACCGAGGGTTCGGCACTGCGCCGGATCGGACATGAACGCTGGCTGCGTAACCTTGCCGTGGCCCTGGGCAATGCCCCCGGCACCCAGGCAACCGTCGACGCGCTGCAGAGTCGCCGGGGGCATTCCTCAGCACTGGTACGCGAGCATGTGGAGTGGGCACTCGAGCGCCACAAATTCCGCCTCTGAGGTCCGCAGCGCCCGGTCGACGGGGAGCCGGAAGAGGCACCGGCCCAGCGGGTTGCGGCCCAGCGAGTTGCGGCCCAGCGAGTTGCGGCTCAGTCGGGCTGCGGCTCAATCGGGCTGCGGCTCAGTCGGGCTGCGCTTCTCCCAGGCGCAGAAAAGTGTCGCGATAGAAGCGCAGCTCCGCGATCGAGTCACGGATATCGTCCAGCGCCAGGTGTGCGGATTTCTTGTCCAGCGCCGCATAGAGATCAGGCCGCCAGCGCTGCGCGAGAATCTTCAGGCTGCTGACGTCCAGGTTGCGGTAATGGAAAAAGGCTTCGAGCTCCGGCATGTGCCGCGCCATGAATCGCCGATCCTGACAGATAGAGTTGCCGCACATGGGCGATGCGCCTTCACTCACCCACTGGGCGAGAAAATCGAGGGTTTCCCGCGTCGCCGCCGCCTCATCCGACGCACTGGCGACAACGCGGTCGACCAGGCCGGAGCGCGTGTGATGCGTTGTATTCCACTCATCCATCCGGGCCAGCACCGCTTCGGACTGGTATATGGCTATCACCGGCCCTTCGGCCAGTGTATTGAGACTGCTGTCGGTGACAATGCTGGCAATCTCGATCACGCGATCACGATCGGGATCCAGCCCGGTCATCTCCATGTCCACCCACACCAGATGACTGTCGTCACGCATCAATACTCTCCTCTACCAAAGCCGGTCCTGCCGAAACCCGGAGCTTAACACGCAGTCATCGCTGCGCTCGACTTGGCCGAAGCGGCGATCGATAATGCCGGGCATGACAAAGCGAAAACTCACCCGGCAGCAGGCCTGGCGCATCGAGAAGATTCGCGCCGAGCGGGCCCGCCGGGCCGCACGAGCGTCGGAACCTGGCGAACGGGGGGATCAGGTCCCGATTGGTCCTGACGCTGGCGGGGATCTGTCCACCGTGGAGGAGCTTGAAGGTGTCGTAACGGCCCACTACGGCACGCAGGTCGATGTCGAAACGGAAAGCGGGACAGGTCTGTCAAAAAGCGCCCGCTGCCATCTGCGCGCGAACCTGGACGGCATGGTGACCGGCGATCGCGTTGTATTCTGCCCCGGTGAACCCACCGGCGTGGTCGTTGCGCAGCTCCCCCGGACCACTGAACTGCGGCGTCCGGATGCCTACGGCAAACTGAAAGCGATCGCCGCCAACATCGACCAGATCGCTGTCGTCATCGCGCCGCTGCCGACACCGCACGCCAATCTGCTCGACCGTTATCTGGTCGCGGCGCAGGAAACCGGCGCAAGGCCGCTCATCGTGGTGAACAAATGTGATCTGCTTGAAGACCCGGCACTCGCGGCACCATTGGAGGACATGCTCAAAATCTACCCCCCACTTGGCTATCCCGTCATACGCTGCTCAATCCACAGTGGGCTTGCGGAACTGGAGGATGCCCTGCGCGGCCACACCAGCGTCTTTGTCGGCCAGTCAGGCGTGGGCAAGACGTCGCTGCTCAACGCTCTCCTGCCGGGTGCCGCACCGCAACGCACTGGCGCTCTCTCCGAGGGTTCCGGCAAAGGCACACACACCACGACAACATCGGGGCTGTTTCACCTGCCCTCGGGCGGACAACTCATAGACTCACCGGGGATTCGTGAATTTGGCCTCGGGCACCTCACACGGTATGCGGTGGAGTCCGGCTTTCGCGAGTTTCATCCCTACCTTGGCAAATGTCGCTTCCGCGATTGCCGGCACCAGAGTGAGCCGGGCTGCGCGCTGCTGGCGGCCGTTGCAGGCGGACTGATCCCGGCGCAGCGCCTCGCCAGTTATCGTCATATCATCGGGTCGCTGGACGCTGCGTAAACACGGCCTTAAGTCCCTTTGGGAGCTTCGTCGTATGCACCCATGGCCTCACCGATGCGTGTCTGCGCACCAGGTGCCAATGCCCGGTTGAAAACCGGCGCGCCGGGTGGAAACAGCAGAATCACCGTCGACCCAAGCAGGAAGCGTCCCATCTCATCACCGCGCTCCAGGCTGACCGGGGTCGGGAGCACGGAATAATCTTTGGAGACCGGCCGTCGCGGCGGCGGTGCTACCTGACCCGACCACACGGTCTCGATCCCGGCGACGATCATGGCGCCGACCAGCACCATCGCAAACGGTCCCCGGGGCCCGTCGAAGTAACACACCAGGCGCTCGTTGCGGGCAAACAGCCTGTCCACCCCCTCTGCCGTCACCGCATTCACCGAGAACAGCCGCCCGGGAATATAGCAGGTGGCAGTCAGACGACCCGCCATCGGCATATGCACTCTGTGATAATCACGCGGAGAGAGATAGATCGTCGCGAAAGCGCCATCGTTAAAGATCGAAGCGCGCGCGGTATCGCCCCCCAGTAATTCGTCGAGTGCGAAGTGGCGTCCCTTTGCCTGGAGTAAGCGGCCACCGTAAATGGCGCCGAACTGGCTGAGCACGCCATCAGCGGGGCAGACCAGATCGGCATCGGCAAGCGGTCGCGCATCGGGCTTCAGCGATCGGGTAAAGAACGCATTAAAGGAACGGTAAGCAGAGACATCGGCTGCCTGCGCCTCGGCGAGATTCACGTTGTAGTGCGCAACAAACCGACGGATAACCCAGGAAACCAGCCAGCGGGGCTGGCGTGCACGGGCGAGAGAGCCTACGATCCTTGATAGAAGGTGCTGCGGCAGGCAGTGCTGGAGCCAGATAAAGAGTGTCGTCATGGGCGGAAGTTTACCGGCAAATCAGGCTCGGGTCAGTCACTTTGCACTGTCTGCCCTCCTGTGCCTGTGTGTGGCCCACCCCAACGCCCAGACAGACGACTCGCTCCGCGGTTGGACAGCCCCCGTGCCTGCGTCAAAACAAAAGCTGGAAGACACCGAAGAAAACTGGGTCGACACCAGCCATGCCTACGTTACCGACAGTGCACAGGCGCTGACCGAGTGGATGGATCAGTTTTTTGGTGACGCGACCTACAATCTGGAGCAGGCGGAGTCATTGCTGCGGCTGCAGTTGATCAACGACTGGGACTCTGCCGAGGGATACGATGTGAAGCCGCGACTGCGCGGCAAGCTACAGCTGCCCCGCATCTCGCGCCGGCTGGACCTGGTATTCAGCGACCAGGCAGAGGACGATCAGGATCTGGACGACGATCGGCTCGATGACCAGGTAGGGCTCCAGTATCTGCTGCGCGAAGGCAAGCGTTCCCGGTTCGATACCACACTGAGCCTGAACAGGAGCGGGCTAAAGCCGGGCGTGAGATACCGAAACCAGGGTGACGTAATTGATAGCGTCAGTTACCGATTCATTCAGCGACTTCAGCACGAGTCCGACGAAGGTCTCTACGGCACCACCCAGCTCGACATTAATTATAAGCAGAGCGAAAACAACGTGTGGCGATGGAGCCAGCGGGGTATCTGGGGGGAAGAGAGCGAGGGCGTGGAGTGGCGCTCGCGCCTGGCACTGAGGCAGCGCCATCTGACTGATAGCGAGAGACCACTCGCTGTGGAACATTTCTTCCTGGTCAACGGCGTGACCCGCCCCGACCCTTTTGTGCGCAGCTACAGACTTGGCACAGTCTTCAGACGCCAGGTATACCGGCCTTACATGTTTGTTGAATTTGAACCCAGCTACAGCTTCCGCCAGCTTCAGGCCGACAGCGGTCGCAGCGGCGAGTGGAGCATCATATTGCGCCTGGAGTTTGCGCTGGAGCGCGACCTGGCGCGTCGACGCAACGATTCAACGGAAGATTCATGACTGCCCGGGCGCAGCGAAACGCCCTATAGCTGCTCCTCGGCGAACGCCGCAAGCCGCGAGCGCACAATACCACCGATGTGCATGATGCCCGCATGCTGATACGACTTGCTCTTCTCAACCAGATAGGTCAGTCCGGATGTCAGCGGCGAAATGTATTTGTTGTCGATCTGTGCCAGGTTGCCAAGCACGACAATTCTCGAGCCCTCACCCACCCGTGAAATCACGGACTTGAGCTGAAACTGGGTCAGTCCCTGGGCCTCGTCGATAATAATGTAGGCGTTGTTGAACGAACGCCCGCGCATGAAGTTGAGCGACTTGAACTGTATGTTTGCCCGCTCCTTAACGTAATCGATGCTGCCGACACAGGATTCATCGCCGCCGTGGAGAATCTCGAGATTGTCATCGAAGGCCGCCAGCCAGGGCGCCATCTTCTCCTCCTCCGTGCCGGGCAGAAAGCCGATATCCTCTGCGATCGGCGGCGTCGAGCGGGCGATGATCAGCTTGCTGAAGCGCCCTTCCTCGAGAATGGCGTGGAGCCCGTAGGCCAGCGCCAGCAGCGTCTTGCCAGACCCCGCCGGGCCGGTCATGACCGTCATGTCCACGCTGTTGTCGCCGAGCAGAGCCATGGCCATGGCCTGCTCGAGATTGCGCGGTGACAGGCCCCAGAAGCGCCGCTTCATGAGATTGTCGCGACTCTCGCAGCGCAGGAACACATGCTTCGCATCGAGACGCACAACAAAGGCAAAGAACGCGTTGTCGTCATGGACGAACAGGTTGGGGTAAGCCTCCGGCAGCGCGTCACGCGGCACCCGGTGCAGGGTCTGTTCGCCCTCGCGCACCGTATCGACCTCCGACACCGTGCTCCAGAAATCACCCTCAATGCGCTGGTAACCGCGCGCGAGCAGGTCGATGTCATCGAGCACACGATCGCGCCGGTAGTCCTCCACATGCATCAGACCCGACCCCTTGGCCTTGATGCGCATGTTGATGTCCTTGGTCACCAGACAGACAAAGCTGTCCGGGTTTTCAGCCTGCAGCCGGATGGCGACATTGATGATACGGTTGTCGTTGGCCTGATCCTGGGTAACGTCGAGATAGGGGACCTGGCTGTCGTCGCTGATCAGCTGGTCGGGATAGATTGCCAGCGTACCCAGGCGGCCTTCCAGCGTAGTGCCGGGCAGTTCCACGCCGGCCTGGATTTCCTGCGGCGTGGCCGCGTCGACCACCTTGTCGATGAGCTGGATGGCAATGCGCGCCTCACGGCTTACCGTCTTGTCGTGACGATCCTTGATATGGTCCAGCTCCTCCAGCACCGTCATCGGAATCACCACGTGATGCTCGGAAAAGCCGGTAATCGCCGTCGGATCGTGGAGCAGGACGTTGGTGTCCAGCACGTAGGTCTTGGTCTGCAACGGCAGCACCTCTGACATGCCGGCGTTCAGTGCGGGACTGGCATCCATATTGAGCTCCTGGTTCTTTAGTGCGTTGCACAATGTACTGCGGCGGGAATCGCGCCAACCGTCCAGCGGCGCCGGGCGAGCGGCCTGCTGCGGGAGCGAGCGGCCTGCTGCGGGAGATTGGAGCCATTAGAGCGCCACGTCTGATACGGATGATCTGCCGTTTTACTGCATCTCCACTGACAATTATTGGCAACAATCCGCAACACTGTCAATCGTGTCAGCGCAGGTCAGGGCGTTGCGGGCAGGCGCGCTTGTGCCTCATCGATCCGGTATTCCACACTGACACCCGAGACCTTTTCCGCTACGATAGCCGACTGATCAATAAACAGGCCGCACAGACGCCACTATGCTGAACAGCGACGCCCTCTCACAGCTAAAGGGCCTGAAAAACCAGTTGGAATCCGTCAAGGAGCGCGCCGAAGCCGTAGTCAAGGGCACTCAGGCCCGCTATGGGTTTGCCGTTCTCGACGATGGCCGCGAAGTGTTCATCCCGCCAGACGAGATGCTCAAGACCTTCCCGGATGACCGGATCCGCGTCTGCATTCGGCCGGGTGCCGACAAGCGCAGCGTCGCCGAAGTTGAAAAACTTATCGACAGCCCTCTTGGTGAGTTCACCGGCGAATGCGTGCGCAAGGGCAAGGCACTGTTCGTGCGACCGGATCTCAGCAACCTGCAGCGCTGGCTTTTTATTCCGCCACACGCCCGCAATGGCGTCCGCGAGGGCGATTACGTCCGCTGTGCCGTCCTGCGCCACCCCATTCGCGATGGCAGACCCCAGGCAAAAGTGCTGAGAGTCATAGGCAACCGCGAAACACCGGGTATTGAAAACCGCTATAGCATGGAGAAGTTCGATCTGCAGCCAGAATGGCCAGCCGCCAAGCTGCAGCAGGTCGACGCAGCGCTGAATCAGTCCGCCTCGGCGGAGAACCTGCAGCGTCTCGACCTCACAGACCTCGACTTTATCTCCATCGACGCGGCAAAGACGCTGGACATCGACGATGCCCTGTATGCCGATACCAGCAGCGATGGCTGGACGCTGTACATCGCCATTGCCGACCCGACTGCCTTTGTGCCCGCCGACTCACCGCTGGAGGCCGATATTGCGCGGCGCGCGACCTCGGTGTACTTCCACGGGGACATCGTACCCATGCTGCCGGAGAACATGTCCCATGGCACCTGCGCACTGTCTGCAGGCAACGACCGGCCTGCGCTCGTGTGCAAGATCGATGTCGGCGACAACGGCGTTATCCGCCACTACGATTTTCTCGAGGCCACCATCCGCTCCCGGGCCAAACTGTCGTATTTTGCCGTCGACAAATACCTGTCGGGCGAGCAGGACAGCCTGATGAGTCATGCCAGCCCGCTGGAGGCGCTCTACCAGGTATTCCGCGCACTTCATGCCGAACGTGAGGCCAACGGTCTACTCATGGAGGATCGCCGGGAGTTCCGCTGGATTCTGAATGACCAGAAGCAGATTGAAAGCATCGAACCGTTTGAGAAACTGGCGTCCCAGAAACTCGTGGAAGAGTGCATGGTAGCGGCCAACCGCTGTGCAGCGGATTTCCTCTCAGACCAGGCTATCCGTGGGCCCTTCATCCGGCACAAGGGGTTCCGCGCTGACCGCCTCGACGAGCTGCGCAAATTTCTTGAGCTGCACCTGCCACAGGCAGCAGAGATCGATGTTACCAGCGTCGCTGGCTACAGAGAGCTCATCCGCCTGCTCAGCGATCCGGCGCACCACCTGCCACTGCGTAACATGGTGAACCGGCTGCTGACGCGGGCGGAGCTGTCATCAGAACCCGGACCCCACATGGGCATGGCGCTGCCCCGGTACACCAACTGCACCTCGCCGCTGCGCAAGTACGTCGACTTCCTGGTCCAGCGACAGATAAAGGCTGCGCTGCACGGCCGCGACCCGGTGGCTATAGACCAAAGCGAACTCGCGTCGCTGACGGCGAGACTGCAGAACGCCCGTGCAGCGAGCCAGGCGGCAGAACGCTGGCTGGCGGCGAACTACCTGCAGCGTCTGCAGGCTTCCACGCCGGGTCCCTGGCCCGCGCATATCTCCCACATCAACAGTGGTGGCTTCACCGCGCGTCTGGACGACAGCGGACTGGAAGGACAGGTAGACCTGCGCAAGGACCCGGAAAAATTCAGCTACGACAAATGGCAGGCCAGCCTGACCAGCACTACACGGCGCTTCCGGCTCAACCAGCCTGTGAGCGTGCTGCTCGACAGCATTGACGTCACCGCCAACCACCAGTGCCTGCTGCGCCTTGCCCCTGACTGCGGTCTGAAAAAGACGGACTGACGGGGAGATACTGGCCGCTCACTATTAAAAGTGCGCGTTGCCCGGGGTCCGCGGAAACGGAATCGCGTCGCGCACGTTTTCCATGCCCGTCACGTAATTGAGCAGGCGCTCAAAGCCAAGGCCAAAGCCCGCGTGGGGCACCGTGCCGTAGCGACGCAGGTCGCGGTACCACCACAGCTCGTCGCGCAGGGCCGGATCCATACGCGCATCGAGCACACCCAGACGCTCTTCGCGCTGGCTGCCGCCGATGATCTCGCCAATCCCCGGCGCCAGTACGTCCATCGCCGCGACGGTCCTGTCGTCATCGTTCAGACGCATGTAAAACGCCTTGATATCCTTCGGGTAATTCATCAGCACCACCGGCCTGCCCACGTGCTTCTCGCACAGGTAGCGCTCGTGCTCGGAGGCTAGATCGGTGCCCCAGGTCACGGGAAACTCGAAGGATTCGCCACAGTTCTGCAGAATGCGGACCGCCTCGCCGTACTCCATGCGCTCGAATCGATTCTCCATTACCCCGCGCAGACGCTCCAGCAGCGTCCCGTCAATGCGCTGCTGGAAAAAGGCGATATCGCTCTCACACGCCTCAAGAACGCGGCCAAAGACGTGCTGCAGCAATGACTCCGAAAGATCTGCCAGATCGTCGAGATCGGCAAAAGCAATCTCCGGCTCTACCATCCAGAACTCGGCGAGGTGCCGGCTGGTATTGGAGTTCTCCGCCCGAAAGGTCGGACCGAAGGTGTACACCTTGCTCATTGCCAGGCAGTAGGCCTCCACCTCCAGCTGGCCGCTGACCGTAAGAAAGGCCTCACCGTCGAAGAAGTCCTGCTGGAAATCCACGCTGCCGTCAGTGCCACGCGGAAGATTTGCGAAGTCCAGCGTGCTCACCCGGAACAGCTCGCCCGCCCCTTCGCAGTCACTGCCGGTGATGATGGGCGTATTCACCCAGTAGAAACCGTTGTCATGGAAGTAGTTGTGGATGGCGTTGGCCAGGGTGTTGCGTACGCGGGTCATGGCGCCGAAAGTGTTGGTTCGCGGGCGCAAATGGGCCTGGGTGCGCAGATACTCGAAGGTGTGCCGCTTCTTGGCGATAGGGTAGGTTTCGGGATCATCCACCCAGCCGACCACCTGCACTGCATCCGCCTGGATCTCAACCTGCTGTCCCTTGCCTGCCGAGGCGACCAGTTCTCCGCTGACAATCACGGCGCAGCCTGTGCTGAGGTGCAGCACCTCGTCGCGGTAATTCGAAAGCGTATCGGGAACCACCGCCTGAATCGCATCGAAATGGGAACCGTCGTGTACCGCAAGGAAGGAGATACCGGCCTTGGAATCGCGCTTGCTGCGCAGCCAGCCGCGCACCCTTACCCGGGCGCCAAGCTCAGTGGTGCCCGCCAGAAGCGACTTGACCTGATACGTATCTGCCATGCAATGCCTCCCGGCCCTGTCAAAAAGAGCGCGGAGAATACCCAATCAACCGCAGGGATACCACTCCCGGCTCACGGCAGAGACGCTCAGGCGACAGCGCCGAACTGGTGTCGACGGAACACTTCCAGCAGCGCCTCGACAAACACCACATCCGCGGCGCTGAAGCGACCGGTCATGGGGCTGTCGATGTCCAGCACGCCCACGACGCGACCGCCGTCCCGCAGCGGCACGACCAGCTCGGAGCGCGAGCGGATGTCACAGGCGATGTGTCCGGGGAAGGCATGCACATCGTCGACCACCTGCGTGGCATCCTCAGACACGGCGGCACCGCACACGCCGCGACCTGCAGGGATGCGCACGCAGGCGGGCTGGCCCTGAAAAGGCCCGAGCACCAGCGTGTCGCCCTGCAGGAAGTAGAAGCCGACCCAGTTGATATCGGCCAGCTGCTGCGCCAGAAACGCCGACACGTTGGCACTGTTGGCGATGAGGTCGGGCTCTCCAGCGAGCAGGCCGGCGAGTTGCGCGCAGGCCTCTTCGAGTGGCAAAGCCTGGTCTGGAGTACTGTTGATCATGCTGGCGGCAACCCTCGTTATTGGCGAAAAACAAAATCGGGGCGTGCAGTGGCACCCCGGCCAGCCGCGCGCACCGACCGGGCGCTGGATCGATCAGCGCCGCTTGCGACCTTTCTTGAGCCCTCGCTCGAGCTCCTGCTGCAGCGCCAGGTACTGACCCGTGAGTTTGTGGCCTGGAGCGAGGTCGACCAGGGGCCGGTGCGTGTAGTGCGACTCCTTCATCTTTACCGAGGTGTTGAGGTAGGTCTTCAGCACCGGATAGCCCTCTTCCTCCAGCTCGGCAACCAGCTCACCCGGCAGCTTGGCCTGGGTGCTGAACTGATTGATGACAATGCCCTCGACCACCAGGTCGGGGTTGTGGTCCTCCTGCAGCTCGGCAATGTTGTCCATGAGCGCGTACAGGCTCTGACGCGCGAAGCTGTCGCAGTCGAAGGGAATCAACAGCGCATCGGCGGCGATCAGCGCCGATTTACTGTAAAAGTTGAAGTTCGGTGGCGTATCAATGTAGATACGATCGTACTCATCGGCCAGCTTGGCCAGCGCGTCGCGCAGCTTGTAGATCTTGTACCGCGATTCGAGCTCTTTCTCGAGCTGGGCCAGCACGGGGCTCGAGGGCATCAGGTACAGGTCGGGGTACGGTGTTTCCCAGACAAAGGAATCGGGGTTCTGACGCATGCGCTTCGAGCCTACCGTCTGCCGGAACAGGCCGGCGACGCCCTGTGCTTCCGCCGGAAACGCCTCGGCATCGATTTCGCCCACCAGGTAATGCGTCGTATTGCCCTGGACGTCCAGATCGATCACCAGTGTCCGGTAACCGACCTGCGCGTCGATCGCCGCCAGGTTGCAGGTGATGCTGGTCTTGCCGACGCCCCCCTTCTGATTGAATACCACCCGCTTCATCTGACGCTCTCCTTTGTACGGCTTGCTGGGCGGCAGAGTGTAAACAAGCGCCTGCCCCACGGTAAGCCCCCGCGACACCTCAGGACCGCCTGGCCTCCCGAGCGACCCTGGGAGTGCGTGCTGCATCACCCGCTGCCGGCGGCTCCGTATCTGTGGCTTCTGTCTGTATAATACAGCCACCTCTGCTGAACTACAGGCCGTTGCATGACCACCAGCACACCCCGCATACAGATGCTACTCACCGGCAGCGAACTGATGAGTGGCGACACTGTCGACTCGAACTCGGCCATGGTCGGGCAGCGCCTTGGCGAGCTCGGCATCACCCTGGAGCGCAAGGTTACCCTCGACGATGACCTGGCAGCGCTTACCCATACCATCCGCCAGATCAGCGCATCCGCCGACATCCTCATTGTCAACGGCGGCCTGGGCCCCACCGTGGACGACCTGACAGCCGCAGCGCTGGCCGCCGCAGCCGGCGTTGAACTCGCGGAAAGTCCGCAGGCCCTCGCTCACATAGAAAGCTGGTGCGCGAGGCGTCAGCTTGCCTTGGACGCGGCGAACCGCAAGCAGGCCTGGCTGCCGGCAGGCAGCGATATTCTACCCAATGCCACGGGCAGCGCGGTGGGCATTGCAATGACACTCGGTCGCTGCCGGGTGATGTGCACGCCCGGCGTGCCGGGAGAGCTGCGCGACATGCTGGACCCGGTGATGGATGATATCCGGCGACGCTTTCCCGACAGTGTGGCCAGGCATATTCTGCGGCTGCAGACCTTCGGTCTGGGTGAGTCCACCGCCCAGCAGCGCGTCGCGGACGCCCTCCCGGACTGGCCACAGCAGGTATCCCTGGGCTTTCGCGCGGGTGCACCACAGATGGAAGTCAAGCTCACGATTGCCAATGGCGCAGACCCGGGCCTGCAGGCGCAGTGCCGGGCACAGCTGGAATCGCTGTTCGGCGACCACATTATCGGCGAGGGCAATGCAACGCTGGCCGCACGTGTGCTGGAGCTGCTGTCCGCCCGCGGCAGGACGATCACCACGGCCGAGTCCTGCACCGGCGGTCTCATTGCCTCCATGCTGACCCGCGTTCCCGGGTCCAGCGCCGCCTTCGAGGCAGGCTTTGTCACCTATTCCAACCGGATGAAAAGGGATCTTCTCGCAGTACCTGAAGCGCTACTGGAGACCCACGGTGCGGTCAGTGAGCCGGTGGTCCGGGCAATGGCTCAAGGCGCGCTGGCGCGCAGCGGCGCGGAGTTGGCGATTGCCGTATCCGGCATTGCCGGCCCGGACGGCGGCAGTGAGGCAAAGCCCGTAGGCACGGTGTGGATCGCCTGGGGCAGCGCCAGTGACATGCACAGCTGTGGACTCTGCTGGCCGGTAGAGCGGAGTCTGTTTCAGACCATGGTCGCCGCGGCCGGACTGGATCTCATCCGGCGACAGCTGCTGGGACTGCCACCGCTGCCATGGCTGGCGCAGCAGCGGCGCATTGACAGGGCTCGCGGCTAAGTATTTCCGCTGTCTGCCGCGGACAATCTGTGCCACACCAGAGAGTGCAGCCTGACCACGCCATCCGCCGTATCCCGACCGCTCAGCACAAGGGTGTGGCCGTCCAGCTCTGCGTGACGCAGCTGCTCGCTGCCGACAAAGTTCGGGTTCAGACTCTGGGTGACGTAGTGAATTACGTCCCCCTCGACCACCCGATAGCGACCGGCATAGTGAAAATAGGACAGGTAGGCGAGGGCCAGTTTCTCCTCGGGAATCTTGCGGAAGCTGATATCGTCCGGCAGGGTCTGACGATCGCTGCGCCCGATGGAGGCACTCATCCAGTCGTCCTCGGTATACATGAGAAGCCCCTTGGGATCCTCACCGAATGGGCTTGTGTATTCCTCCCGATCGGAATATCCCACGGACCATGACTCCAGCTGCCACGTCCCTACCAGGTCTTGCTTGCTTATCATCTGCGCTCTCCCGCTGTGATTGACACCGCGCCGGCACGGGTCCGACGTGGCCTCGATTGTATAAGAATACACCGGCGCGCAGACAGGACGTAACGGGCGCCACAGTTGAGCAGGCCACGTTTCACGGCTGCAGCTGCTCGACCTCCCAGCTGTCGTCCTCCGTGCGCTTGTAGACAAAGCGGTCGTGGAGCCGGTGCTCGCCGCCCTGCCAGAACTCGACACGGTGCGGCACAACACGATAGCCACCCCAGAAATCGGGCACAGGTACCTCGCCGGCAGCGAACCGGGCCCTCAAGCGCGACACCTCGGCCTCCAGCGCAGCGCGCGCGGGCACCGGGCGACTCTGCCGGGACGCCCAGGCGGCAATCTGGCTCTCGCGGGGTCGCGACAAAAAATACCGGGCCGACTCCGTCATGGACATCTTCTCGGCCACACCGGCGACGATCACCTGCCGATCCAGCTCGTTCCATGGGAAAAGCAGCGACACCCGAGGATCTTCCGCAATCGCCCTTGCCTTGTTGCTGCGGTAATTGGTGTAGAAAACAAAGCCACCGTTGGAAATACCCTTGAGCAGGACGATACGCTGCCAGGGGTTGCCGTCAGCATCGCGCGTCGCCAGTGACATCGCCGTGGGATCACTCAGCCCCGCATTGACTGCCTGCTCCAGCCACTGCTCAAACTGGCGCAGTGGCGAGACGTCGAGCGCATCCCGGGTAAGCCCTCCCGCCGTGTATTCCCGCCTGTAGGATTCGAATTTCAACGTTTTATCTGCCTGTATCAGCTGAATTGACCCGCATTATATTCAATCGTGGCCACCGCGATGCACAGGCGCCCGGCGCATGAAGAACGGAATCTCGGGAAACGGGTGACCGGCCTGCCAATCCGCACCGATATCGGTTTCCAATGATCGGCCCAGGGACTGCTGATAGGCGTCCGCCATCGCCTGCTGCAGTTCATCGCCGCTGTGTACGCCGAGCAGCACCAGTGCCTCCATCATGCCCTCGGTGCGCCAGCGCAGGCCCGGGGGAATATCGTCGCCCGCGGCAAGGGCTGACAGCATGTCCTGCCAGCGACGTAGCACTTCATTATTTAGCCTGGTCGCGTCTGTCATGCCTGCTCTCCCTGTGTCCCAGCACCTGTAAAACCGGTAAAGTCCGTGTGCTCAACTTCAACAGGAGAGACCAGTGTACGTTAAAACCCGGATAGGGCGATGGCTCGCCACTGTGATCGCTGCATGCCTGTTTGCGCCGGCAGTCCTGGCCCAGGGTGTCACCGCCGAGCAAGCCCCCATAATAGATTACCAGACGCGATTTCTGCCCACCGTGGCGAAAAACGGCATGGTGGTGGCGCCTGAGCGTCTGGCGGCGGAAATCGGTGCCAATATGCTCAAACGCGGTGGCAATGCCGTGGACGCCGCTGTGGCTACCGGCTTCGCGCTGGCCGTCACCTACCCGCGCGCCGGGAACATCGGTGGCGGCGGCTTCATGCTGATCCACCGGGCAAGTGACGACCGGCAGACGCTGATTGACTATCGCGAGACCGCACCCGCAGCGGCCACTGCCGATATGTATCTCGATGACGCTGGCGAGGTCGATCGGGGGCGGGAGTTTTTCAGCCACCAGGCCGCCGGCGTCCCCGGCACGGTCGCAGGCCTGCTTTACGCGCTTGAACACTATGGCTCACTGTCGCTCGCTGAAGTCCTCGAACCCGCTATCGGTCTCGCGGCGGACGGCATCCCCGTCAGCTTTGCGCTGAACGCCGACATCAACAGCCGCGCCGAACGCCTGCAGCAGAACCCGGAAGCGGCGCGACTGTTCCTCGACGCCAACGGCAACGCGCCGGCCGCTGGCAGCCTGTGGCGTCAGCCCGACCTCGCCGACACACTGCGACAGGTCGCCGGCCACGGTCGCGATGGCTTTTACACCGGGAAGGTTGCCGGGCTCATCGCTGCGGACATGGCGAACAACGGCGGACTGGTAACGCTGGCAGACCTCGCCGCCTATCGCGTCGTTGAGCGGGAACCGACCCGCGGCAGCTACCGTGATTTTACGATTGTCTCCACGCCGCCCCCCTCCTCCGGCGGGGTTCATATTGTGCAGATGCTGAATATTCTTGAGGGCTATGACCTAGCGTCTCTCGGCCACAACAGCGCCGCGTATCTGCACCGGCTCATCGAGAGCATGAAGCTCGCCTACGCAGATCGCAGTCGCTACCTGGCTGATCCGGACTTCGTCGAGGTGCCGGTGGCAAAACTCATCGACAAGGACTACGCCGCGCGACTGCGTGGGCGAATACAGCCACAAAGCGCCACACCCTCAGCCGACGTCGCACCCGGCGCATCCCTCCCCGGCGAAAGCACGGACACAACGCATTACACGGTGGCGGATGCTGACGGGAACGTTGTCAGCAACACCTACACATTGAACTTCAGCTTCGGCTCTCACATCGCGGTGCCCGGGACGGGCATGCTGCTCAACAACGAAATGGCAGACTTCAGCGCCAGCCCCGGCAACGCGAACGCCTTCGGACTGGTGCAGGGGGAGGCCAATCGCATAGAGGGCGGCAAACGCCCGCTGTCTTCCATGAGCCCGACCCTGGTCTTTCGCGATGGTCAACCGTGGCTGGCCACCGGCAGCCCCGGCGGCAGCGTCATCATCACCACGATTCTGCAAACGATACTCAACGCCATGGACTTTGACCTGAACATTGCCAGCGCGGCGGCTGCGGCGCGCGTTCATCATCAGTGGCTGCCGGACCTGGTGCGAGTGGAAGATGGCGTCAGCCCGGACACCATCCGGCTCCTCGAGGGCATGGGACACAGGGTGGAAAGTTCGCGCCGCACCCTGGGCAGAACACAGTCAATCATGCTCGAAGGCGGCTGGCTTTATGGCGCCACCGATACCCGCCGTCCGGGGGGGTGGGTAGCGGGTTACTGAGACCCGTTCGGGACACGCACCAGCGCCGTCTGCCGGCTGAGCGCCACCAGAGTACCGTTGCTGTCCCAGTACTCTCCATCCTCCTCGACGACACCCCGGGTGAGAAATCGCGAGTACAGGCGTGCCTGCAGCGGTCCAGGCGCAGGGTGCGCCCGGACCTGCACAGACAGATCCACGGTGGGCACCCAGCCCAGCACGCCGAAAAGACTGAAAGCCGGCGGCGGAAATGCGTCCGCAAACAGCAGCAGTGAGAGCACATCGGCCGGTGCGCCGTCGCGATGCTGCAAATAACCGCTGAACTCGCCACTGCGGTCAGGTCCCTCGCCGTTGAACAGGCCACTGCCACTGGCGAGCCGAAGATCGACACGCTGGTGAAACTCCAGCTCGCTTCGCGTGTTATAGAAGCAATCCGCCATCGGCGGCATATCCGGTGCCTCGCGTGCAGCCCAGCTTTCCCCCTGCATCGCGCCAATATCAACGTAGGCGGCGGTAACTTGAACCTTGAGTTCGCCGTCCTGGTACAGTCGGGCCATCGCGTGGCTGGTATTGCGGCCACGGCGCAGAACTTCCACGCGGCATTCCACAGGTCCTAGCCGCGTGGGTGCCAGATAGAATGCATTCACCGTGAGCGGATCCCGGTGCGGTAAAGCCGCGCGCAGGGCCCGCCCAATAATCGCCAGCACATAGCCACCATTGGGCACCTTGCCTATCCGCCAGCCTCGATACAGCTCTGCAGCGTAATGCAGCGGCGCGATCTCTGTGATCGCGGTTTCCTGCTCAAACTGATTCATCCGCCAATTCCCCTAAACTTCCGATTAAGCCGCTCACGCTTTCGCGGCGTATTTTGTTGGTAACACGCTGGCGTGTATATACTCAAAGACATTGGTGTGCGGCGCAGGAAAACGTAGCGAGGCCATGCAAATGAAATACGGGCTGTGTAAGGCGACAATCGTCGGGTTGACTCTGCTTTTACCAGCGATGGTGTCACCGGCGATTATCGCAGCGACGTCGGAACCAGCGAATCCTGAGCCCCCGGAAACAGAAGCCTGGGAGCCAGAAACGCTGCAGCCGACAGAGTCGGACAGTATCAGTCGCTACCGCGATGCTATCGCCCGGCTTGAGGTCGCCGGTGGCGCGTACAATCCCGCACTGACAGAGCCCCTGCTCGAACTGGGCATGGCGCTGCAGCGGTCGGGAATGCACCCCGAGGCCATTGAACTGCTCAAGCGCGGAGTGCACCTCGCGCGGATAAACAATGGCCTCTACAGCGAGATACAGCTTGCACTTCTCGAATCCGAGATAAAAAGCCATGTCGCACTCGGGCAGTTCGAAGAGGCGGATGACCGCCAGCGTTATCTGTACCGGGTACAGCAACGCACGCTAACAGACGCGGGACGCGGCTTTGCCTTCATGCGACAGGCGCAATGGCAGCGCCGCGCCTATGAACTGGACCTCGACGAAAATGGCTTCAACCGACTCATCAACATGTGGAACCTGCATCGCATGGCACTTGCAGAGTTCGCCGATGCCGATGGCGAGGCCGCCACTACCCTGCTTCCACCGCTGTACGGAATGCTGCGGGCGCAATACCTCATGAGCGGCTCTATCGGTGAGAACAGCGCAGGGCGGTTCCAGCGTGCCGGCTTCAGGATTCGAGGTGACGACGAGGGACGCCTATACGCCTATCGCAACCAGAGTTACAAGCAGGGCGACTCCGTGATACGAACTATCTTCGACGTCCAGGCCGCGCAGCCGGGGAGCTCCCGCTTCCATCGGGCCGAGGTGCTGGCAATGATGGGTGACTGGCGGCTCTGGCACGGTCGCCACACCGAGGCGCTGGATGCCTATGCCGAAGCCATCATTGAACTTGCCTCCGCAGACGGTGCCCAACAGAGTATAGCGGCGCTGTTCGGCACTCCGATCCCGCTGCCCGCGCTGGAAGGCATTCGGCCCCTGCCCGTCCCGACATCCCCGGATCAGGCGAATTTGCTGCTAGAATTCACCGTTGACGAGCGCGGCAGGGTTCGCGATCTGACGCGACTCGACGAAAATGAGGTCAGCGTGGGCATTGTCAATCGTATTATGCGAACGTTGCGGGGCACGCCGTTCAGGCCGCGGTTCGACACCGGAGAGCCGGTGGCAACAACAGGGATACAATGGGCGTATGACACGGATCAGTGGCGGTGACAGGAAAATGTTGGCAGGCAGGTTCATCCCCGGCCTCGCACTTGCGGTTTGTTATGTCCTGCTGACCGGCTGCCCCAGTGCGAGCAACCCCACATCGCCGCAAATGCCCCAGCCACCGACTCCCCCTGCGCCACCACCCAGCAGTCAGAGCTCAAGCCAGAGTCAGAGCCAGAGTCAAAGCCAGAGTCAGAGCCAGAATCAGAGCCAGGCACCCAGTCAGAGCCAGAGCTCCGCGCAGAGCCCGGGCCAGAGCGAGTCACAGGCATCAGCGCAGGGCAGCCGTCAGTCTGGCGGCGGGCAATCTCCCGGGGGCAGCCCTCCGGCCTCTCAGGGTGCAGATCCGGGTACAGAACCATCAGGAGATACCGCTTCTGCCTCAGGTAACGAGATGGGTGATTCAGGCGCGGACAACGGCCTCGGCGACATGTCGGGCGCCGATGGCGAGCCTGGAGACAGCCCTGCCGCCGGCGGCGCAAGCGAGAGCACGGCTGGCACGGCCGAAGGCACTGGTAGTGAGATGGCCGGCAGCGAGGGCGCTGCTGGCGGAGAATCCGCCGCCGACCCAGGGTTCGGCGACAGCGGCGAGGGCAGCGATAGTCTGCCAAGCATGAATGACGACGCACCCACTGCCGGCGGCGCCGGACGCGTCGCCCAGACATCCGACACGCAGGGCGATCAGGGCAGCGGCGCGGCTGCAGGTGGTGCAGGACAGGCGGCCGGGAATGCGGCAGGCAGCGGCGGCATGGCGGGAACGGCGGGCATGCCGTCGGGTAAGGAATCCGGTGACGGGGCCGGGGGCGCAGGTTCGGCGGCGGGTGGCGGCCTGCCGGGTGGCATCCCCGGTGAAGTCCCGGGTGGAGTCCCCGGCGGAATCCCGGGTGGAATAGTAGGCGGCATTCCCGGCGGTCAGGGCACCCTGACCCGCGCGGAGCAGGTCGCTATTCTTGACGCCGAGCTGGAGCGCGGCGCCGGCGAGTTCGACAGCATAATTCTGGAAGAGCAGACAGCGGCCCGCGAATCGGCGCGTGAGCAGGGAGATTCGAGCAGCGACGGGGACGCTGGGAGCGGCAGCGGGACGGGAAGCGAAGATGAACAGGGTGGCTACGGTCGCGAGATTGCCAGTACAGGGGGCTACGGCGCGGGCGGCGGCATGGGCGGCGGATCGCGACGGGACCAGATCCCGGAGAATACTGCTAAATATCCGGCGCCCGACGACATCCCGGACGGAAAGAACGACGACGTCGTCGCACGGCAGCTGCGCGAGGCCGCCATGCGTGAGCCCGACCCCGCAGTCCGTGAGCGTCTCTGGGCGGAATACCGCAAATACAGGGGAATCGATCAGCCATGATGTCCATGCGCGCTGTGCCCGCCCTTCTGGTTCTGCTGATGGCAGTCGCGCTCGCCGGATGTGTCAGCCAGACAGTCAAGAGCACCTCCGTGCCGCCGCTGCAGCGACCGTCAGAGCCCATCCCGGAGCTGGAGCTGCTGGATGTCGGGATCGCCATCTTTCAGCCCGGTCTTGAGGAGTACGAGGAAGACGACCAGGTCTACCCGGAAGTTCGGCGTGCCGAAGCGCGCTTCATGCCGCAACTGCTCGCGGAAGCCATGCAACAGAGCGGTGCCTGGGGTGCTGTGCGAGTTCTGCCGGACAATGATCGCATCACCGACCTGCGAATCGAGGGAGAAATCATTCACTCTGATGGCGAACGTCTTGAACTCGCGATCCTCGCAACCGACTCCCAGGGCAACACCTGGCTGGACAACACCTACAGTGCCCGCACCAGCCGCTATGCCTACCGGAACGCCGCGCGCCGGCAATATGACCCTTTCCAGGCCCTGTATCACCGAATCGCCAATGACCTGCTGCAGAAGCAGGCAGGCATGAGTAGCAGGAGTCTTCAGACGCTGAGAACAATCACTGAGCTGCGCTTCGCCCAGAGCTTTGCCAGCGGACCCTTCGAGGGCTACCTTGAGCAGAGTCGCAATGGTAAATACCGCATAGCACGCCTGCCAGCGGAGGGCGACCCGATGCTCGAACGGGTGCGCGCGATTCGCAAGCGCGATCATCTCTTCGTCGACACGCTGCAGGAGTATTACCGCGATTTCAGCGGCGCGATGTATGAGCCCTACCAGGAATGGCGCAAGATGAGTTACGAGGAAGCGGTTGCCCTACAGGAGCTGCGCTCAGAGAGCCGTCGGCAGCTCATTGCAGGTGGTGCCGCTATTCTCGCGGGCATTGCCGCATCAGGCAGCAGGGACCGCGCAGTGAGAACCGGCGGCTTCGTCGGCATGATGGCCGGCGGCAGCCTCCTCAAGAGTGGCCTTGAGACGCGCAATGAAGCACAAATCCATGTGCAGGCGCTCGAAGAGCTCGGCATGTCACTGGAAGCCGAGATCACGCCACGGGTGATTGATCTCGATGATCGCACCGTGATGCTCAGCGGTAATGTCGAGGACCAGTACAATCAGTGGCGCGACATTCTGGAAGAGATCTACCGCACTGAAGTTGGCGTTCTGGACGCCGCTACCAATGATGACAGCACCTTAGACAGTCAAACATAAGCGAACCGTAACGATTCCATGTCCATCGAAAAAGAACGCGTTCAACCGACGCACTTCGAAACTGTCAAACCCGCCCAGAAACCCACAGAAGCACGCGACTCCCCAGACAGGGGACCCTCTCGGTGGACGTTCCCGGCGCTGGGCGGCCTTGTGGTGCTGGCCGTCGCCGTTGTGTTCTGGCTTCCCTCAGCGCTGGAAAACGCAGCTGAGGGAATGCAGCAGGGAATGCAGCGGGACCTCCCGGGTGAGGACGCTCCCAATGCCGGCGCGAACACACCGGCACAGCCCGGCGCTGCGCCGCGCACCACCGAGGCGGGCACGCCGTTCGCTGACGCCGAGGCAGCACGTTTGCGCGGCGAAGCCCAGGAAATCCTCAACACACTGCTGGATCTGCGCGACTCACTGACACGTCGCGGAGCCGGAATCTGGGCAAAAGAAGATCTGGCTGCCGTGATTGATACCGCTAACGCCGGCGATGAACGATACCGGCAGCGGGAATTCACCGCCGCAATCGAGCGCTACCAGGCGGCGCTGGCACAGGCAGAGGCGATCGAGGCACGCATACCGGATGAGCTGGAGAAGCGCCTGGCCGCAACAGAAGCGGCGCTGCAGGCCGGCAAGGCCGAAGCGGCCGGGGAAGCACTCTCCGTAATCGACGATCTGGAGCCGGATCTCGCGCAGGCCGACAGCCTGCGCGAGCGTCTGGAGGCGCTACCCGAGGTGTTGGCGCAGCTTGAAAAAGCAACGGCTGCGGAAAGACAGGGCGATCTGGAAACCGCCAAAAGCGCACTGCAAGCCGCCGTTGCCGCCGACGGTGAGCACCGCCGGGCAGCGCAGGGCTTGTCCCGGGTCAGCGCTGCCCTGACCGAGCAGCGCTTTGCCGATGCCATGTCTGCGGGTTACGCCGCTCTCGAAAGCCAGCGCTTTGACCAGGCGCGGACCGCCTTCCAGCGCGCCGGAGCGCTGCGCACAGACAGCAACGAAGTCGCGGCCGCAATTGAGGAAGTCCGGGTGGCAGAGACCGCCAGTGAGCTGCGCCAGCTGCAGCGCAAGGCAGAGGCCAGCATCGCGGAGGAGAACTGGACACAGGCGGTTGAGGCCTTCGAGGCGGCGCTCAAGATAGAAAGCAGCGTGCTGTTTGCACAGCGAGGGATCGAGCAGGCCCGCACGCGCGCCGAGCTGGACAAGCGACTGCGTGCCGTTCTCGATGAACCGGACCGGCTGAGCGACACCAGCGTCGCCGACAACACCGCACAACTCCTTGACTACGCGCTGGACGTGGAGCCCCGCGGGCCGGTGCTAAAAGAACAGATACGGACCCTGCAAAAACAGCTGGCACTGGCAAACACACCGATCGCGGTAACGGTGCTGTCTGACAACACGACCGATGTTGTCGTATTGAAGGTATCCCGACTAGGGCAGTTTGAGCGCGAGGAACTCATGCTGCGTCCGGGCGAATACACCGCCGTGGGGACACGGCGCGGTTACCGCGACGTGCGCCGGACATTTCGCGTCAGCCACGATGAGCGCCCACCTACCGTTACTGTCGTCTGCACGGAGAGCATCTGATGACCCGCGACAGCCAGGATGACAGCCGCGAACGGATCGCCGCGAGCGACTTTCAGCCGCTTTCCGACAGCACCGGACGACCGCCCACCTCCCGCCGCGGACCGCTGCGCGCCCTCGCCATTGCCGGTACTGCGGTTGCCGTCGTCCTGGTGCTGGGGTTTCTGTTCACCGCGCGCTCGGTTCAGATAGCCGTGGATGCACAAACCCCGGCAAGCATCGACATCGATGGTCTGGCGCTGCCCCTGGGCGAGCGCTTCATGATACGCAGTGGCAACTACGACCTGCGCGTCAGCGCCGAGGGCTACACGACCTACCAGGGCACACTGACGGTATCCCGGGATGCCAGTCAGCGACTGGACATCGCACTGTCCCCACTGCCCGGCAGGGTCACTCTCTCCGGGCTGCCGGCGGGCGCGAGCATCACGATAGACGGCAAGGATGCAGGCCGCGTCCCTTTCGAGGGAAGACAGCTGGCGGCAGGGACTCACAGCATCATTATCACTACAGAACGCTACCTGCCACAGACGCGCACGATTGACGTGACCGGCCGCAACCTTGAGCAGACGATTGAATTTGAACTACAGCCTGCCTGGGCCGACGTGAGTATCGACAGCGAGCCGCCGGGTGCTTCCATCGTCATCGACGGCGAAGCGCTAGGGACCACCCCACTCACGGCAGAGATTCTTCAGGGCGAGCGCGAGTTGCTGCTGCAGGCGGCGGGCTACGCAGACCTCACGCGCACGCTGGATATCGTCGCCGGTGAAGCGCAGGATCTTGGCACGCTGACCCTGCTGCCCGCGGCGGGACTACTGACGCTGACCAGTCGCCCCAGCGGCGCCAACGTCACCGTCAGCGGTGAATACCGCGGCCAGACGCCCTTGACCGTCGAACTTGCACCGGGCGCCGAGCATCGCGTACAGCTGTCCCGGCCCGGCTATCGCCGCTTCAGCCGCTCCATTGCGCTCAAGGCCGGCGAGCAATCGTCGCTGACAGCGACTCTCGAGGCACAGCTCGGCGACGTTGTCTTTGACATCCAGCCTGCCGATGCCGCGCTCAGCGTGAATGGTGAAACCGTGGGACGCGGACCGCAGACGCTGTCACTACCAGCGTACGAACACCGGATAGAGATCTCCCTGCCGGGGCATACAACGGTGCGACGTCGGGTGACGCCACGGGAAGGACTGCAGCAGCTGGTGCAAGTCACCCTGCAGACTGAAGAGGAAGCGCGCATGGCGCGGCTGCAGCCTGAAATCACCACCGCACTGGGGCAGACCATGAAGCTGTTCAATCCGGAAACAGCCCCCCGCAGCGAGTTCGACATGGGCTCATCCCGCCGCGACCCCGGCCGACGGGCCAACGAGGTGCTGCACCCGGTGCGCCTGGAACGACTGTTCTACCTGCAGACCACCGAAGTCACCAACGCCCAGTTCCGCCAGTTCCAGGAAAGCCACAACTCGGGCCAGGAAAAGGGCAACAGCCTCAACCGTGAACACCAGCCCGCGGTGCAGGTGAGCTGGCAGCAGGCGGCGGCATTCTGCAACTGGCTCAGCAACCGTGAAGGCCTGCCGCCGTTCTACACGGAGCGCCAGGGCATTATCACTGGCTTCAATCCCGCGGCTACCGGCTACCGGCTACCGACAGAGGCCGAGTGGGCCTGGGTCAGCCGGGTGAACGGCGAGTCGCTGCAGAAATTCAGCTGGGGAGATGATTTCCCGCCGGAAAATGAGGTGGAAAACATCGCCGACGCCAGCTCCGCCTACGTTACCGGCCGCGTGCTCAATAACTACACTGATGGCCACGTGGTCAGCGCCCCGGTCGCCTCGTTCAATCCCAACCATAACGGCCTTTACGATATCGGTGGTAATGTGGCGGAGTGGATACACAACGTCTACGCCATACCCACTGCGTCAGGCGTTGTACAGACGGACCCGCTGGGCGCCGAAAGCGGCGACAACTATGTCCTGCGCGGCGCCAGCTGGGCGCTTGGCAACCTCACGGAGCTGCGCCTGACCTACCGCGACTACGGCCAGGCGGGGCGGGATGACGTCGGCTTTCGCATCGCCAGGTACGCTGAATAAACAGGAGGCCCCATGCACAGCACAACAGGTACTTTTCGCTCGCAAGGACTACTGACGACCCTCTTTTTTACCGCGTTGCTCGCGGCCGCAGTGGCGCTGGCACAGCCGGCCGCTGAGCGTGACGTCACTGCGTCTTCTGAGTCGCCGCAGGATCCGGCAACCGATAACAACGGCGATCGCGACAGCAGCGAGACCGCTGGGGGCGACGGCGCTGTCGTGCTCTCCCCGTTCGATTATGAAGCCTCAGAATCCATTTCAGAGGACGCGTCGGTCTCCTTCCCGGTGGACATTTAAGGAAATTCCCAGAATGAAGAAGCGGATGTCCTCAGAATTTATTTTCCAGGCCTTTGCATTGCTGATCGCTGTCATCGTGGTGCACGGGGCTTACGTCGGCGTCATCAGGCCCAGCGCAGAGGCTCAGCTCGAAACCCAGATGGCACGCCAGGCCGCCGGTGAGGACTTTGTCCCGAAGCGCACGATTGCCGTTGTCATACGCGACTTCGAGCAGGAGGCCTGCTTCATTCTGCTGATCTGGGCCCTGTCCATCATGGCCTATAAGGCACGTCAGACACTGCAAGAGCAATCAATGCTGGAGCGTGACCTGGTTGATATTCCCGAGGGGACCAGCGTACTTCCCCCGGACGCGCGGGAGTACAGTCGCGCTCTGGAGGACCTGCCGCAGCAGCAGCAGGACCTTCTGTTACCGCGCACACTGCTGGCGGCACTGCAGCGTTTCGCGACCACGGGGAGCATCCAGGCGGTCTCCGACACCATCAAGGAATCCTGCGACATAGAGTCCGACCGCCTGGATTCAGAGTTATCAATGGTGCGGTACATTGCCTGGGCCATCCCGTCGATCGGCTTTATCGGCACGGTACGCGGCATCGGCGACGCGCTTGGACAGGCATACAAAGCCGTTGAGGGCGACATCTCCGGCGTTACTGTCAGCCTCGGCGTCGCGTTCAACAGTACCTTTGTCGCGCTGGTGCTGAGCATTATCATCATGTTCTGCCTGCACCAGCTACAGCAGGCGCAGGAGCGTCTGGTGATGGACTGTCAGCGCTACGCCGATAAGCGTCTGCTGCGCTTCCTGGTGGCAGAGCACTGATGGCCCCTGCACTCCTTGACATTCTCGACAGCGACCTGTGCCTTCACCACGATGGCCGACAGGTTTGCAGCCCGGGCTATGCGCTGCTGGAGGGCGATAGTTATCGCTTCGGGGAGACCGCTCGCGGCAGCGCCAGGCGCCAGCCACGCTACATCAATACACGCTTCTGGTGGCAGTTGGGCACGCAGCCCCTGCAGCCGACGCTGGGACCGGCCAGGCACACCGCCGACCTTGTCCACGCACACCTGCTGGAGGTGCATCGGGCCGCCGGTGAGCCGGCCGATGTGGTGCTTGCGGTACCCGACAGCCTGGGCCGCGACCAGCTGGCACTGCTCCTCGGTATTGCGCAGACCTGCCCCTTCCGCGTTGTCGGCCTGATCAACCGCAGCGTCCTCGCGGCGGAGGCGCACGCCGACAGCAGCGATCTTTTCCATCTGGAGCTGCAGCTGCATCAGGCCCTGCTGACCCGACTCTCCGTTGAGGACGGGCAGATTCGTCTGGTGCGCAGCCACGCCCTGCCGGGCGCTGGTCTGCTGGCACTGCAGGAGGCCATTGTGGAACGCGTGGCGCGCTCCTTCATACAGAACACGCGCTTTGACCCCCGACGCAAGGCGGATACCGAGCAGACGCTCTATGACGGGCTGTTCAGATCCCTCGAGGCGCTGCAGACATCGGGCGAGACCCAGATTGATATCAACGGCTACAGCACCCGCATTAACGTGGAGGAACTCGCCTCAGTAGCCGACCGACTGCACGACGCCATCATGCAGGAAGCCGGCAATGTTCCGGAACACGTTTTGCTGCTGGATCCGCAGGCCTGCCTCATTCCGGGCTTTGGCACCCGCTTCAACGGGGCGCGAACGCTGGAAAAAAAAGCCATGCCGGAAGCGCTGGCACGCCATCATGAACACGTCCTGCAATCACCGGATGACCTGCATCTGCTCAAGGGGCTGCCAGCAGACTCAGCACCGCGCCGACAGGCGACGACCGCAGCACCACAGACGCCAGCGCCGTCTCGCCGCGCCGAGGCTCCACCGACGCACGTCCTGTATAAGGCCCGCGCCCGGCCACTTGCCGGCAAGGATATTGTGCTGACCGGCACCTGCCGGCTCCACCACGCGGACGTCGATTGCTGGGTGATTACCGGGGGCTCGGACGTCCGCGTCAATGGCGCGGCCTACCAGGGCGCGCCGCTTGAGACGGGAGACGAGGTCAGCACCGAGGGGATGTCGTGGCTGCTGATCGAGGTCGGAGACACAGAATAACGTGGCCAGACGCAAGCGCAGCTTCACCGCGTTCAACCTGAGCTTTCTGGACATTATGTCCTGCGGTTTCGGGGCCGTCGTCCTCGTTTTTCTGATTATTGACCACGCCATCGAAGAAGAGACCCGCGACCTCAACCGGGATCTGCTTTCCGAGGTCAGTCTGCTGGAAGAGGACATTCGCGACGGTGAAGCAGGCCTGGTCAGACTGCGCAATGATCTGGGCGAAACAGAGGCAGACATTGTCGAAGCGCAGGGCCGGGCCACACGCGTCACCGAAGAACTGGATCGTTACGAAGCGCTGATCGCCGCAACCCGGGAAGATGGCTTTACCGACACCGAGGCCGTGGAGCGACTCAAAGCGGAGATACAGTCGCTGGAGGAAGAGGTCAAGAACCTGCGCCAGGCATCTGCCTCGGAAAGTGGCAAGAGCGCTCGGGATTTCACCGGCGACGGTCAACGGCAATACCTGACGGGTCTGAATCTTGGCGGACAGCGCATCGCTATACTGGTCGACACGTCGGCGAGCATGCTGGACGAGCGCCTGGTCAACATTATTCGCCTGCGCAACATGAGCGAACAGGTCCAGCGGGAAGCGGCAAAGTGGGTGCGGACCCTCAAGACCGTGGACTGGCTGACCGCGCAGCTGCCGATTGGCAGTGAATACCAGCTCATTGCCTTCAACACCGAGGCCCGTCCGGTATTGCCGGAAACCGAGGGTCAGTGGCTGGAGGTCGCGAACCAGGAACAGATCGATGCTGCCGGCAGCGCCCTGCGCAGGATACTGCCCGGGGGGGGCACCAGCCTGTTGAATGCCTTCACTGCGCTGCAGAAACTGTCGCCGGCACCGGACAATATCTTCCTGATCACCGATGGCCTTCCGACCCAGGGAGCCAATCCACCCCGCGGCAGCACGGTCAGTGGCCCCGAGCGACAGCGTCTTTATCGTGAAGCAATACGCAGTCTCCCGGGCAATATTCCGATTAATATTATACTGTTCCCTATGGAGGGCGATCCGATGGCCGCCTCGGAGTTCTGGCAGCTGGCCCAGGCCACCCGCGGCAGCTTCATGAGCCCTTCCAGAGATTGGCCGTGAGAGCGGCAGACCTCCTACTGGCCGGGGTGACCTGAGGCGGAACCATGCGCAAACGACGCGAATCAGCCGAGTTTTCGATGTCCTTCCTGGACGTTATCTGCTGTGGATTTGGCGCCGTCATTCTTCTGCTCATGATTACCAAGACGGTGCAGCCCCAGATCATCGAGGCCTCCACCGAAAAGCTCGAAGGACGCATTGCCAAACTGCAGGAAGAACTGTTTGAGCTTCGCGGCGAAACCACCATACTCAATCGGGATCTGAACGCGAGGCGCGAGCAACTGTCAGAGTACAAGGAACGTATTGCGCGTCTGACGGGAGCGCTTGCGAGTGCGCGGTCACGATATGACAGCATACAGGTGGAAGACAGCAGCAACGAGGTGATCGTCGATCAACTGGCCATCGCACGTCAGTCCCTGACCAGTGAGATGGAGCGTCTGCTGGCGGGCCGGCAGATCACCAACCAGATGATTGGCGGCATTCCTGTTGACAGCGAGTATCTGATTTTCGTTATCGATACCTCGGGGTCAATGTTCTCTTACGCCTGGCAGCGCATGATGAACGAGATGGAGTCCATTCTTGGCATTTACCCCAACGTCAAGGGAGTGCAGATTCTCAATGATATGGGCAATTACATGTTCAGCCGCTACCGTGGACAGTGGATTCCGGACACACCGGGCCGTCGCACGGCGATCATGCAGAACCTGCGCAACTGGAACGTGTTCAGTAACTCAAGCCCGGTTGAGGGGATTACCCAGGCAATCAGCACATTCTCCGGGGACGGCAAGAAAATCAGCGTCTACGTGTTCGGCGACGATTTCACCGGCAACTCACTTAATGAAGTGCTCAACGTGGTCGACCGGATCAACGCCAGGGACAATCGCGGCGAACGCCTGGTGCGCATCCACGCGGTGGGCTTCCCCGTACTTTATCAACAGGCCCCCGCACAGCAGGGGTCCGTGCACCGCTTCGCGGCACTGATGCGTGAGTTGACCTACAGAAATGGAGGCACCTTTGTCGGGCTCAACGACTTCAGACCCTAGACAGGGTACCGGCCCAGATAGCGCACGCTGGCTTGTCCTGGCGGCTGTGCTGTTTCTGAGCGCCTGCGGCGCGAAGCAGGTGGTGGTCCAGGGGGATTTCCCGCAGCCATTGATGAGCAAGCAGCCAGTCACCCTGGGTGTTTTCTACCCCGAGGACTTTCGAAATCACGAATTCTTTGATGAAGCAAAGGGTCGCAACGACTCGGACTGGCTGGTAAAGACCGGTGCAGCCCAGGTTAATATGTGGAATACCCTGTTCGATGGCATGTTCGAGCGCGTCGTTCTGCTTCAGGAGGCGCCGGGCGCTGACACAGAGGTGGCAGGTGTGGATGCCATTCTGATACCCCGGGTGGACGAACTTCAGTACGCCATACCGACCCATACCAACATCAAGGTCTACGAGATCTGGATGCGCTATGCTTTTCAACTTGACGCACCGGACGGCACCTCGATTGCGCAATGGACCATGACCGCCTACGGCAAGACGCCGACCGCCTTTCTGCAGTCCGATGAGGCGGCGGTCAATCTCGCCGCGGTTGTGGCGCTGCGCGATGCCGGTGCGCACTTTGCGACCCTGTTCCCGAATGTGCCGGATGTGGCCAACTGGCTGCAGGCGCGAAACCAGACGATTGCTGCGGGGATCACACCATGAAAAACCACCTGCTGGTCTCCACTGCCCTGGTTGCTGTCACAGGGCTTCTCGGCGGCTGCGTCACCTCTACGGTTGACGAGATGGTGTTCAATACGCCCACGCTTGAGAGCATGGAGGATGCGTCCGTGGTGATTCTCGGACGTCGCCACGCCAGCGACTACGAAACGGAGCCCGATTTCATCAAGTGCGTTGGCGACCACGTCAGCCGCGGGAACCGCGACGTCGAGATTATCGGCGAACTCGACTTCATGAACGCCCTGTACCCCTGGTTCGAACCCCGCACCGCGCCGCTGCGGCCGGCGGATATCGACCGCCTGCTGCTGCAGCCGCCGGTTGCCGAAAAGCTCGCCAACTTGAAAACCGAATACATGATATGGATCGATGGCAGCACGGTGCAGACCAACGCCTCCGGGTCAATGAGCTGTGGCGTTGGTCCCGGTGGCGCCGGCTGCTTTGGCTTTGGCACCTGGGGCAATGACTCCGATTACGAAGCCACCATCTGGGATTTCACCGACAAGGCCGAGGTGGGTCGTGTCAGCACGTCCACCAGCGGTCAGTCCTACATGCCGGCAGTGGTTGTGCCGATCCCCATCATAGCGCCGGTGAAGGGGACAGCCTGCGACAGCCTGGGTGACCAGCTCCTGCAGTTTCTGTCCAGCGGGTACTGATGTGACAGCGCGCGCAATGGCAAGCCTTCTCGCCGCCACGGCACTGCTTCTGGTAGCGGGCTGCGCACTCAACCCTGCCACCGGCGGCGCCAATATGGTGGTATCGAGCATGGCCGGGGAAGTCAAACAGGGCCGGGAAATGCACGAGGAGATGATGTCCAAGGGCGCCGCCTATGACGACCCTGAGCTGCAGGACTACGTAAACGGCATCGGCCAGCGACTGGCTAAGCACAGCGATATGCCGGACCTGGAGTGGACCTTCACCGTCATTGACGCACCCGACCTGAACGCCTTTGCCCTGCCCGGAGGCTTTGTTTATATCAACCGCGGCCTCCTCGCCTACCTTGACAGCGAGGCCCAGCTTGCCGGTGTCATCGGTCATGAGATTGCCCACGTCACCGCCCGGCATCACGCCCGTCGTAAATCCGCCGGCGTCACCAGCAAGGTGCTGTCCACCACTGCCTATATTTTTACCGGCAGCCGCGACGTCTACGCCGCATCGAGCATGTATGGCGCTGAAATCATGAGTGGCTTCGGCAGGGATATGGAGCTAGAGGCCGACGGCTTTGGCGCCGAGTATATGTACCGGGCGGGGTATGAGCCCGAGGCACTGCTGGACGTGGTCGGCGTGCTCAAGAACCAGCAGCTGTTTCAGCGGGTCAAGGCAAAGAGCAGTGGCCAGTCCGTTGGCACCTATCATGGCGTCTATGCAACGCATCCACGAAACGACAAGCGATTACAGACCGTCATACAGGCGGCAGCGAAACTGAATGACGGCGCCTATGTCGAAAGCCCCGAAAAGCCGGGCGAGTTCCGCCGCCAGACTGACGGCCTGGTCTGGGGTCGAAGTGCTCAGGGGCAGCGCGACCGCCAGCGCTACTACCACAACAAACTCGGTTTCACGATAGAGAAGCCCGAAGGCTGGGATGTTGAAGCAGGCGCGCAGGCCGTCTTTGCCCGCGCGCCCGGCGACGATGCCTCAGTGCGTATTACGCTGATGCGTCGCGACCCGTCCACATCACCCGAGCAGGTGATGCGCAACAGTGCCAGCGGCGAACTGAGCTCAGGGGCGGCAATCGAGCAGGCCGGGCTACAGGGTTACACGGCCGTTGCCAGCGCTGGCGACATAAGCAAGCGCCTGGCGGTGATCGACTTCAACAATCTCACGTACCGCTTTGAGGGAACCGCCGCCGACTTTGCCGGCAATGACGCAGCGCTGAAAACCATTATCGAGAGCTTCCGGCCGATCCACCCTCAGGAGCGCCAGACTGGCCAGGCTCAATACCTGCGCTATATTCAGGTACCCCGTGGTGCAACACTTCAGAGTCTGGCAGCGAGCATGCGCATACCGGATGCCGAGGCGCAGCTGCGCCTGATCAACGGTTTCTATCCCCGCGGTGAGCCGCGCACCGGTGACTGGATCAAGGTCATTCGCTGACCGGGTCGTTGCTCGGCTCCTTGTCGATGCTCTGCACCAGAACCCAGGGCGGTGCCACCACAGCCCACAGGCTGGCACTATCGCGAGCCAGTTCGGCAGCGACACTGTCTGACAGGGGGGCGACAGCGCCACTTCGGGTCCAGGCCTCAAAACACGGCACATTATCCAGCCCCAACTGCACGGCCACCTCCACCAGGTCGAGATTGTCCGCAACATGAATGACCTTGCCTGCCGCAAAGTGTGGCGCCAGCTCGGACCAGGCAATGCGCGCTGTCTGCCCGTGGTACTCGCGCCGCATTAGCGCTTCACGCTCTGCCTCGTCAGCCATAGCGCGCATCAGCTACAAAAGGGTTGCTCTGGCGTTCCTGCCCCAGGGTAGAGGTTGGACCGTGACCGGGGATGAAGGTGACGGCATCACCCAGCTTGAACAGCTTTTGCCGGATACTGCGAATCAGCTGATCGTGGTTGCCGCGGGGGAAATCCGTGCGGCCAATGGAGCCCTGAAAAATAACGTCGCCCACCCAGGCCAGCTGCTGTTCGCGATGAAACAGCACGACGTGACCCGGCGTGTGCCCGGGGCAGTGCAGCACCTCCAGAGTCTGTGCGCCAACCTGCACCGTGTCGCCGTCTTCCAGCCAGCGGTCCGGCTCAAAGGCCTCCGCGTGCGGAAAACCCGCCATCTGGCACCACTCGGGCAGCTTGCCAATCCAGAAATCGTCCTCTCGCTGCGGCCCCTCGATAGGTATCTCCAACTGCTGGCGCAAGACATCCGACGCCGCACAGTGGTCCATGTGGCCGTGGGTCAGAATGATCTTTTCCAGCGTGACATCCATTTTCCGAACCGCATCGAGAATGTGCTCGACATCTCCGCCCGGATCGAATACCGCACCGCGCCCGGTCTCTTCACACTTCAGTATGGAGCAGTTCTGCTGGTACGCGGTTACTGGAACGATGCTGACCTTGATGCTCATGCCGGCTCCTGTCTCGGGATGCGGTCGTCCTCTTCATCCTCAAGGTTCCTGTCCGCGTCGGGATTGAGGAATACCTGTTCGTCAAACTGGTTTTCGCTTCGCGCTACGATCACTGCCACCGTCGCGTCACCGGTCACGTTGACCACTGTGCGCACCATGTCGAGCAGGCGGTCAACGCCGATGATCAGCGCGATACCCTCGACCGGGAGGCCTGCCTGACCGAGCACCATGGCCAGGGTGATGAGGCCGACACCCGGCACCGCCGCCGTGCCGATGGACGCCAGCGTGGCCGTCAGGATAACCGTAAGATAGGACGTCATGCTGAGATCGAAGCCATAGACCTGCGCAATAAACACCGTAGCGACACCCTGCATGACCGCTGTCCCGTCCATATTCACCGTCGCCCCAAGGGGCACCGTGAAACCGGCTACGGAGTTGTTGACGCCCAGGCGCTTTTCCACCGTGCGCAGGGTGATGGGTAGCGTGGCCCCCGATGACGCAGTACTGAATGCAAAAGCCCAGACAGATCGCATCTTGCGCATCATGATGCGCGGCGACTGTTTCGCCAGCACCTGTAGCAGCACGCCGTAGGTCACCAGACCGTGAAATAGCAGCACGCCCAGGACGGTCAGGAAGTAAACGCCGAGATCCATGATTGCGCCCACGCCCATCTCGGCAAACAGCTTCGCCAGTAGCGCGAAAACGCCGTAAGGCGCCAGTGACATCAGGATCGCCACCATGCGCATGACGACTTTCTCCACATCGGTGAAGAATGCTGCGGTGCGACGCCCGGCCTCGCCGGCGTGGGATATGGCGTAGCCAAACAGCAGTGCGAAAACGATGATCTGGAGCATCTCGCCCTCCGCCATGGCCTGCACCGGATTGGACGGGAAAATATTGATCAGCACTTCCTTTAACGGCGGCGCCGAGCCCGCCTCGAATACCGCATCGGTCTCCAGCGCCACATGACTGCCCGGGCCGATAAAGACCGCAGCGAGCAAAGCTATCGACACCGCGATGGCCGTGGTCATGAGGTAAAGCAGCAATGTTTTGCCGGCGATCGGCCCCATGCGCGCGCTGTCGCCCAGAGAACTGGCGCCACAGATGAGTGAGACCAGCACCAGCGGCACAACCAGTAATTTCAGCGATGCGATGAAGATCTGCCCTACCACATCAAACAGGCCACCAATCAGCAGATCCTGAATACCTGAACGCAGATTCTCTGAAATACCGCTGCCGCTGACCATCAGGTTCAGCAGTGAACCAACCAGAATGCCGCCGACCATGGCGATGAGGATGCGCGTTGTGAGTGTCATTCGCAGGTCCCCTCACGATAGGCGATAACGCGATCATCCGCGCAGGCATTGCAGGGAGAACTGTACTGCGTCTGCGACATTTCGCCAGCCAGGGTTGCACATACCGGCCTGTAGACCATGGTGCAGACCTCTGGCCGTGGTGGCGCACACACGGCAGGCGCATCAGAATCCCGCTGTGCCCGTACTTCTTCGGGCGAGGCATCGGGCGAGGCATCGGGCGAGGCCTCAGGTGAGGCGGCGGGGGGCGGTGACGGCGGTGCGGCACAGGCGAACAGCATCGCCACAACAAGCATTAAGACCCCTCGATGCATCTCGCTTCCCCTCGCGCTCAAAAAACGCAAGGATATCACCTTCATCAATCAGAGTTCAGGTACCGAAGTTCCCGCTCTGGTAATCCCGCAGAGCCTGCTCTATTTCCGCCGGCGTGTTCATGACAAAGGGACCATAATTGGCGACGGGTTCACGCAGCGGCGTGCCTCTGAGAATCAGCATCCCCGCGCCGGCGTCCCCGGCCCGCAGTTCCCAGGAATCACCCTCGCCCGTAATCGCGAGGTGCCTCGCCGCAACATCGCCGCGCCGATCGACCAGGCTACCGTCATAGACATACGCAATCAGGGTCTGGTCGACGCGGCTCCCGATCAAAAGGCGATCGCCCGCCGGCAGCGTCGGATCGAGCATGTCGGCCTGGGGCACGAGTTCGAACAGCGGTCCGTTGATGCTTGTACTGCCCAGCGTCCAGTCACCGGCAATGGCAACGGCCCGGCGACCATCGCTCTCGTGTACCGCGAGGTCCGCTGCCGGAATATCCCGATAGCGCGGTGCGAGCATCTTTTCCGCTGCGGGCAGATTGAACCACAGCTGAAAACCATGCAGGCCCATGGTGTCCTGCGTCGGCATCTCCGAGTGAATGATGCCGCGACCTGCCGACATCCACTGGGCACCGCCGCCGCGAATTTCCCCGCGATTGCCCTGGTTATCCTCGTGAATAATGCCGCCATGCTTCATGTAGGTGAGCGTTTGCATGCCCCGGTGCGGGTGTGGCGGGAAGCCCGCCGCAAAGTCATCGCGCTGCTCCGATCGTAGTTCGTCGATCATCAATACCGGGTCCATGCCGGCATGGCGCATACCGGCAATGCGCTGAATGGCCACACCTGCGCCGTCCTGGCTGGCCTGCGCTCTTTGAACCTCAATCACCTGTCGTGCCGTCATTGTTGCATCCTCCGCTGTCTATTTCTGATTGAGGGAAGGATAAGGTCGTATATATGAAAAAAAATCGCATAATATGGCCAAAATCATTCGTATTAATCGAAACACTTGAGCCGGCGGCGGACATGGCAAAAACCACACTGGAACAATGGCGCATGCTGCTCGCGGTCGTCACACACGGCGGCTTCGCACAGGCCGCTGCCGCCACCCATAAAAGCCAGTCCAGCATCAATCACGCGGTACACAAGCTACAGGACCAGCTGGGACTCCGCCTGCTCGAGGTCGTGGGTCGCAAGGCGCAGCTGACCGAAGCCGGATCTCTGATGCTGCGCCGAGCCGGTCAACTGCTCGATCAGGCAAATCAGCTGGAAGATCTCGCCGACGGACTTGGCGAGGGCGCCGAATCCGAAATTCGTGTGGCATTGGACGAGGTGTTGCCACCAACCAGCATCGCTGCAGCTCTGGAAACCCTGGCCACGGAATTCCCGCATACGCGGGTCGAGCTGATAGAAACCGTACTCTGGGGTGGACCCGAGGTGCTGATGGCCGGCAGAGCGGACCTTCTCGTCGCAGATACCGTGCCGCAGGCATTCCTGGGCACGCCTTTGCTGACAACGACATTTGTCGCCGTCGCGGCACCCGGCCATGAGCTGCACGCGCTACAAAGGCCCCTGGACCTGCAGGACCTGGCGCGGCACCGACAGATCGTTGTGCGCGATTCCGCAATTCACCGGCGCACGGACGCCGGCTGGCCCGGCGCCGAACAGCGCTGGACGGTGACCCACATCAGTACATCCATCGACATGGTATGCCGTGGACTGGGTTTCGCATGGCTGCCGATGACCCGCATCCGCGATCTGCTTGATTCCGGACTGCTGCGTGAGCTGGCACTCGAGCGCGGGGCGCACCGACCGTCAACCCTTTACCTCACCCTGGCCAATAACGCGGGAATCGGACCCGTTACACAGCGCCTTTCCATATTACTGGCGCAGACACTACCTGACCACGGCTGAATTCTATTAGATAGAAAGCTCAGTCCGTTGTTTTGCGCCTTTATCCTCTTTATCCGAATATAACACGATACTATCGTCAGCAATGAGTCCGCGGATATCCTGCGCAAGCTGAACAGCGCTTCCAACGATATCACCGCTAACCATACGGACTATTGTCCAGCAGAACCCAAAAAAACCATTGACGCCTGGAATAACAGAATCTATCCCGCCATCAACAATGGCGTGTACCGAGCGTGCTGTACCAGTTGCCCGGCGTGACAAGCACAGTGAATTTCGATCACATAAAGACGCATAACTACGCATCACATACAATGATCAATCCAACCGGCGTGGTCCCCAGGGGGCCGGCCGCGGATTTCAACGCGCCCCACCACCGCGAGTCCATCGGACGCTGATCGAGGCAGCGCTGGGGTGCACTGCTCAACTGCACTGGATCAAGGAAACCGCATCACCGTGAACAGTCTCGCCAACCGCATTGCCGAGGAACTTGCCGTCCGCGAAGCACAGGTCGCCGCCACACTGGACCTGCTCGCCGATGGCGCTACCGTCCCCTTCATCGCCCGCTACCGCAAGGAAATCACCGGCGGACTGGACGACACCCAGCTGCGCAACCTCGAAGAGCGCTACATCTATCTGACTGAGCTGGAATCCCGGCGTCAGACCATTCTCGACAGCATCGGCGAGCAGGGCAAGCTCACTGAAGCACTGAAAAGTGACATACTCGGCGCTGATACCAAGGGTCGACTTGAGGATCTGTACCTACCCTACCGACCGAAACGGCGCACCAAGGCCCAGATCGCGCGTGAGGCCGGTCTCGAACCCCTGGCGGATGCTGTTCTGGCGGATCCTGGACAAGTACCGGAAACACTGGCCGCAGGCTACCTGAACCCCGAGGCAGGCGTTGAGGATGCAGCGCACGCCCTCGATGGCGCGCGTCAAATTCTTATGGAACGCTTTGCCGAGAATGCGGACCTGCTTTCGCGACTGCGCACTTTCCTGTCGGAACATGCGCTACTGCGCTCCAGCGTCGAGACAGGCAAGGCGGCCGAGGCGGCCAAGTTCAGCGACTACTTCGAGCACCACGAGCCGCTGGCCAAGGTGCCGTCGCACCGCGCCCTGGCCATGTTCCGCGGCCGCAAGGAGGGCTTTCTGCAGCTGGCCCTGGTGATCGACCCCGAGGAAAAGCCCGGCGACCCCCACCCCTGCGAGGCGATGATTGCCAGTCACTGGCAGATCAGGGACCAGGGACGTCCCGCCGACGCCTGGCTGAGCACGACGGTGCGCTGGACCTGGCGGGTCAAGCTGCTCACTATGCTGCAGACCGACCTGCTTAACACCCTGCGCGAGTCGGCGGAAAAGGAAGCGATCGCCGTCTTCGCACGCAACCTCAAGGATCTTCTCCTTGCGGCGCCGGCGGGCCTGCGACCCACTATCGGGCTCGATCCGGGATTGCGCACGGGCGTCAAGGTCGCCGTGGTCGATGGCACCGGCAAGCTGGTCGATCATGCCACGATCTTCCCCACGGCGCCGCAGAAGCGCACCCGTGAGGCCGCCGCGGTGCTCGCAGACTTCGCCCGCCGTCACGCAGTGGAGTTGATTGCCATCGGCAACGGCACGGCGAGCCGCGAAACCGACGCCTTCGTGGCTGAGTTTCTGGCGGACAATGCGGACATCTCAGCCGTCAAGGTCATGGTCTCTGAGGCCGGAGCCTCGATTTACTCGGCCTCAGCCGCAGCCGCCGCTGAGTTTCCGGATCTCGATGTTACCTACCGCGGTGCCGTCTCCATTGCGCGACGCCTGCAGGATCCGCTGGCCGAGCTGGTCAAGATCGAGCCGCGCTCCATAGGCGTGGGGCAATACCAGCACGACGTCAGCCAGGTTGACCTGTCGCGACAGCTCGATGCCGTTGTGGAGGACTGCGTCAACGGCGTCGGTGTTGATGTCAACACCGCATCCGTTGCCCTGCTCAGCCGCGTCGCCGGGCTCAACAGCAGCCTCGCTGGCAATATTGTCGCCCACCGCGACAGTGAAGGCCGCTTCCACAACCGCAAGGCACTGCTCAAGGTGTCGCGCTTCGGCCCGAAAAGCTTTGAGCAGGCCGCCGGGTTCCTGCGTGTCACCAACGGCGACAACCCGCTGGATGCGTCCGCGGTACACCCAGAATCCTATCCGCTTGCAGAGGCAATTGCCGAGCGCAACGGACGAAGCATTCATGGCATTATCGGCGACAGCCGATTTTTAAAAACGCTGGACGCCCGGGACTATGTCACCGTCGACAGCGGTGTCTACACCGTGCGCGACATTCTGGCGGAACTGGAGAAACCGGGCCGTGATCCACGCCCCGAATTCAAGGTGGCGCAGCTAAGGGACGACGTCCACACAATGAAGGACCTGCAGCTGGATATGGTGCTGGAGGGAACCGTTACCAACGTCACCAACTTCGGCGCGTTTGTCGATGTCGGCGTACACCAGGACGGCCTCGTACATATTTCGGCGCTCTCAGACAGCTTTATTAAGGATCCGCACAGCGTCGTCAAGGCCGGGGACATCGTCAGGGTCAAGGTGATGCAGGTAGACGCGGCCCGCAAGCGTATCGCTCTCAGCATGCGGCTCACCGACAGTGCCGCCGATTATGCTGAGGGCAGTAATCGCGGGCGACGCGGCGACAGCGGCGCACGGTCGTCTGGAAAGACCCTGGGTAACAACCGACCTCAGCGTGATGCCGGCACAGCCAGGCAGCCAGAGGGCACGATGGCATCGGCCTTTGCCAATGCGCTCAAGCGCGATTGACGGTTGTCGAGGCGGCGCTAGATGACGCAAGTGTGCCGCAAGCTCTGACCACAGGCCTGCGACGGACATGAACAAAAAAACCGAAATTGATTACGGGCCACTGACGCGTCATGTCCGGAATCGGATTGCCGACCTGCTGGCGATAGATGTCTTCGGCAGCCGCGCGGGCAATAACGCCCGCGATGACAGTGATTTCGACATGGCAGTACTGCTTGCAGGTTTCGTTGACCCGCCAAGCCCTGATGACCAAGCCTTTATCAGACCGCTCAGAGCAGGCAAACGTTCACAGCGGTATTGCGCACTCTCTGCAGAGATCATGCAATGATTTCCGCGGAGTCGCCCTTCAGGCGTATATCGAAGCACCCGCGGTGCAGCTGTCGATGGTGGAATCGACACAGGGTCACCAGATTATCCAGACGCGTTTCTCCACCCTCCGCCCAGTGCTGGATGTGATGAGCATCAACATACGTTGATTCCTGGCAGCCGGGATACTGGCACACCCCGTCCCGTTCACGCAGAGCACGCCGAATATGCTCTGGCACGATTCGCGATCTTCGGCCAACGTTCAGCACCTTGCCCGCGTCATCCTCCAGCACAGTAACCAGCGACGCATCGCAACTCAGCCGCCGTGCAGTGGCCGGCGACAGCCACGGTTTATCCTCGAAATGCGCCCGCCCGTGTGTGCAACAGACGCCTGAACGCTGCTCACGCAGGGTGTTGACATCTACATGCATGACCACCTGGCACCGTTCGGTCCCCTTGAGGGCCTGCAAGCCCCGGTAATCCGGATTGGAGGCAAGGAAGTGCTCAACCATGGCCACCAACGCGTCTGCTCGAACCTGGTTCA
>JBHEOO010000011.1:0-793 GCA_046260765.1 Chromatocurvus sp. | reverse complement strand
GTCTCTGTCTCTGTCTCTGTCTCTGTCTCTGTCTCTGTCTCTGTCTCTGGCTGTGTCTCTGTCTGTGTCTCTGTCTTTCCGCCCGAGGGTCCCGCCTGTGTTTGCGCTCTTGTTTTTGCCTGCTCTGGCGCCGCTGCTTCTGACTCACCGCGCCGCAGGATTTTGCGGGCAATCGCCTGCATGCGTGCTTTCTGTTTCGCTCTCCACTCCTCCTGGCGCGCCTCTTCCAATGGCCGCACCACTGCCTGCAGCGCCTTCATCACCAGTTGTCCCTGCTCCGGGGGCAGTCTGGCATGAATAATCCACATCCCGTCCTCGTCCTGGAACCAGTAGAGCTCGCGGGCCAGCTCACGTGCTGACTCAGCATCCAGCGCCGACGGGGCATCGCTACGGCACGCCTCGCCCGGCGCGCCCTCCTCGAAATTTTCTTCGCACTCGTAGTCCTCGGGCTCCGCCTCTCCGGGCTCCATTTCCAGCAAGTCCGCCAGGCCAGGCTCAGGCACCGGCTCATACCGCCCTACCAGCCTCTCCAGGTGACCGGCACTGTTCTGCTCTGCCAGGTTGACCATGAAGCCCTCGTTCTCCGGGGTGGCCACCCGGGTGATCAGGCCCATGTCAAGCGCCTCCCGGGCGGTCAGCTTTTCGCCTAGCAGGATCATTTCCATCCCCTTTTTTTTTAAGACATTTCTAAAGATCAGGGCGCCGATCATCATCGGCCACAGACCCACATTTACTTCCGGTGTCCCGAACTTCGCCGTTTCCGAAGCCACGACAATATCGCAGGCGAGCATGA
>JBHEOO010000109.1:0-1265 GCA_046260765.1 Chromatocurvus sp. | reverse complement strand
CTGAAGCCAACGCCCGGCAGGCGGTTGGCATGGGGCTCGGTACAGTGACCCACTTCTACGGCCTGTTCGAGTCGATGCACAAGCCCCCTGTGTCAGGCTAGTTGTCGCCTCTAGATTTTACTCAAAAACTAGAGGTGTAAGATGGGACAAGCATATTCACAAGGATTTATAGAGCAAGCGCTGGTCAAGGTTTTCTCACGTGGCGATAGGAGCGTGCAGGTTGTCGCGGACGAGATCAATGTCAGTTACCACACACTGAGGAACTGGATGGCAAGGAAAACAGTGGATAAGTCTACGACGCCAATATCGAAAGAGAAACGCCCACAGGACTGGACCACACAAGAGCGTCTGGTGGCGCTCCATGAGACGCATGGCATGACCGGGGAAGCGTTGAATACCTGGTGTCGTGAACAGGGTGTTTTCCCCCACCACCTCGCTGAATGGCAGGCGGCCTTTTGCGCTGACAGGCCGCCAGGTGCTGCAGACGCCAAAGCGCTGCGCTCGCTCAAAGAGGACATCGACCGACTGCAGCGAGACGTGTTGCGCAAGGACAAGGCCTTGGCGGAGGCGGCAGCGTTGCTGGTCCTGCAAAAAAAGTTCCGGGCGCTCTGGGAGGACGAGGTCAAATGACCACGCTCCCAAGGCGCATTGAAATAATGGCCATGGTTGCCGAGGCGGTCGAGGCGGGGGCTCGCCAGGATAAGGCCTGCGCGGCCATTTCGTTCAGTGAGCGTACGCTGCAGCGCTGGCAACGTGATGTGGCTCGCGGCGATCAGCGACCTGCGCGTGTGCAGACACCACAGAACGGCCTGAGTGCGCACGAACGCCGTGAGCTGCTCGCAATCGCGAATACGGATGAGTTCGCGAATCTGCCCCCTGGCCAGATCGTGCCGCGCCTGGCCGATCAAGGGCGATACGTGGCATCGGAGTCGACCTTCTATCGCGTGCTGAGGGCTGAAAAGCAGGCCACTCACCGTCGGGCTGAACGCCCGGCACAGGTTCGTCACAAGCCCCGCGCGTTGATGGCGACTGCCCCTGGTCAGCTTTACAGTTGGGACATCACCTATTTGCCGACCTCGGTGAAGGGTCTGTATTTTTACCTCTATTTGTTCATGGATGTCTTCAGCCGAAAGATCGTGGGCTGGCAGACTTATGATGTCGAAAGCAGTGAACTTGCCAGCGAGGTGATGCGTGATATCTGCCAGCGTGAGCATATTGCCCCGGACCAGGTCGTGCTGCATTCTGATAATGGAAGCCCTATGAAG
>JBHEOO010000108.1:0-1311 GCA_046260765.1 Chromatocurvus sp. | reverse complement strand
CTTTAGTACTTGCCAAACTCATCGTCATCCAGAGCGATCGGTTGTTTGGCGGCAATCCTTTTCGGTGGCTGCGTCTGTGATTCGCCCCAGCCTGACTTGGCTTGTGGTTTGGTTTTGGGGGGTACGCTACGGACATTGGAATGAGCACTGCTGCCATGTTTGAGGGTGAAGCGCATCAGCATCTCACGCATCTGGGCAGCTTGTCCGGAGAGTTCTTCGGAAGCGGCAGCACTTTCTTCGGCGCTGGCGGTGTTCTGCTGGGTGACCTGGTCGATCTGGGTAATTCCCTGATTGATCTGAGAAACCCCTTGCGCCTGCTCGGAGCTGGCGGCGGCGATCTCGGCGACCAGGTCGGTGACCTTGCCGATGCCGGTGACGATGGACTGCAGCGCTTCGGCGGTCTGGTCGGCAATAGTGGTGCCGCTTTGGCGCTGCGGGCGGCCAGGTTACGCACCTCTTCAGCGACCACCGCAAAGCCTTTGCCATGTTGCCCGGCGCGGGCGGCTTCAACCGCTGCGTTTAGGGCCAGCAGGTTGGTCTGGAAGGCGATCTCGTCGATGACCTTGATGATCTTGGAGATGCTCTGACCGGCGTCATTGATCTCGGTCATGGCGGCGACCATCTGCTGCATCTTCTGGCTGCCCTGTTCGGCGGCGTTGCGGGCTTCCGTGGACAGCTGATTGGCGGTGTTGGCGTTCTCAGCGTTGGTGCCGGTTTGTGAAGAGAGCTGATTCAGTGAGGCGGAAATCTCTTCCAATGAGCTGGCGGATTCGGTGGCACCTTGTGACAGGGCCTGACTGGAATCAGCGACCTGGCCGGAACCCGAAGCAATCTGCTCACCGGCAACCTGGATCTGACCCAGAATATCGTTGAGGTTGAGGACCATGGTCTGCAGAGCAAGACCCAACTGATCTTTTTCTGATGCCAGTTGCACCTCGACATTGAGGTTGCCATCGGCAATCTGTTCGGCGACATTGGCGTTACGGGAGAGGTTCTCGGCCATGCCGTCAAGGGCGTTGGCCAGGATACCGATTTCATCCTGACGATCCATGTTCAGGCGCATGCTGAAATCACCTTTAGCGATTTCCAGAGCCAGGTTCATACTTTGAATCACCGGCTTGACGATGGAGCGTGCCAGTAGATAGACCAGCAGCGAACCAATACTGATAAATACCAGTGACAGGATCATGATCATGTTACGCATAGCAGGTAGAAGGTGAAAAACATCGTCCTTTTGTGCACCTACGGCCATGGACCAGTCGGTTCCGGCAATCGGGTGATAACCAAAAAACCTGTCTGTTCCTACAAAGG
>JBHEOO010000107.1:0-1349 GCA_046260765.1 Chromatocurvus sp. | reverse complement strand
AGCTCACTGGCCGACCTGCAGGCGCAGTTCGACTTCCTGATAGCGGTGCGGGACAAGCTGTCCGAGGCACACCAGGCCGTGATTGACATCCGCAGCCTGCGGACCGACCTGGACTATCTCACGGAGAAGCTGGCAGGCAGCGATGCCGGCACCGCGGACATTGTCGCGGCGATCGAGTCTCTGAAAGAGGAGATAGCGGTCATCGAGAACAACATCCATGAAACCCGCAATGAGGCGCGGCAGGACCCGCTGAATTTCGGCATCAAGCTGAACAATCGCCTGGCTTACCTGGCGACTCACGAGTCCGCCGGTGACTTTCGTCCGACAGACCAGGCGGTGGCGTACAGAGAGGAGGTTTCCGCACAGATCGATGCCGAGCTGGCGGCACTGAATGCACTGCTGACGGAGAGGCTGCCCGAAATCAACCGGATGATCCGACAGCAGAACATCGAGGTGCTTGCCGTGCCCTGACCGGCTCACCGGAAAGAAGCGGATCAGCCAGCCGTGTTCAGTTCACAAAGCCGCCGCTGGCGCACGTTACCCGTGAATGGTATCCACCAGTGGCGTGCCGTCGTGCCCATTGCGCTGATGTTGATCCTCCTGGTCCCGGCCCAGGCGCTTCACGCCGCACGCGGCGACCGGCCGACGCTGCAGGCCGAGCGGCTGAGTACCGCGCCAACGCTGGACGGCAACGTTCTCGAAGACGCCGCCTGGCGCGGACTGCAGCCGGCAACAGGCTTCCGCCAGACGCAGCCCGATGAGGGCGCTCCCGCGTCCCAGCGCACTGAGGTGTTTGTCGGCTATACCGATGACACCCTCTACGTGGCGGTTGTTGCCTACGATAAGGATCCGACTGCCATCGTCGCCTCAGACAGCCGACGCGATGCCTCCCTCGATGACTCGGACAGCTTCCGCATGATCATCGACGGTTTCAGGGATCGTCAGAATGGCCTGGTATTCGGCACCAATCCGGCGGGCGTTCAATACGACGGCCAGCTGGTAAAAGAGTCGACGGGCTTCACCAGCGCCAGCGGCTCGGGCTTCAACCTGAACTGGGATGCGCCCTGGGAAGTCGCCGCAAAAACCGGCGTTTACGGCTGGTCCGCAGAGTTCGAAATCCCGTTCCGTTCGCTGCGCTACGGTGGCGGCGAAGTGCAGGACTGGGGCATCAACTTTCAGCGGAATATCCGCCGCAACAACAATGAAATCGTGTTCTGGGCGCCGCTTGACCGGCAGTTCTCCATTTTGCGCGTATATGACGCGGGCAATCTGGCCGGCATTGAGCCGCCGCCGCAGCGCAGCCTGCTGGTCACGCCCTACGCCCTGGGTCGCGTCGGCAAGGGTGAGGG
>JBHEOO010000106.1:1078-1360 GCA_046260765.1 Chromatocurvus sp. | reverse complement strand
GTTTATGGCAACGACGAGTCTTAGTTTGGGTGAGCATTGGGAAATTTATATCAAGAATGAGGTCGCCAGCGGGCGTTACGGTTCCGCCAGTGAAGTGGTTCGGGATGCCCTGCGTGCCATGGAAGAGCGCAAAAGCAAGCTCGACGCATTACGGAGTCATTTGGTCCAGGGCGCAGAACAAGCCCAATCCGGTGAGTTTGTTGACAACTTCACCATGGACGCACTGATTAACGATCTGGATAAAGAAGCCTGATGCCTGGATTCAGAATTACCCCAAGAGCG
>JBHEOO010000106.1:655-1068 GCA_046260765.1 Chromatocurvus sp. | reverse complement strand
GTGTCTTGAGCTGCGCAGCAAAAAGCTGCGAATTCTCTACTTCGATCTGGAAAGCGGAGACCCTGACACACTGATGCTGACCGGACGCTACCCCCGCGACCGAGAACGGATCATCGCCCAGGCCGAAGCAGCTCTGCAACAGGCCCGCAAAAATCCACCCTGGTTCAACGAAGTGCCTGATTACGAAGAAACTCTATTCTGATGGCGTTGCAAAAACATCCATTTTGATCTGCCCACATTTTTCAAAGATCAAAAACGGATTGCCTTATCAGTCCATCCCATTTTATGTTCATGTTTATCTGGTTATCCATTTCGCTCCGGTTTTGCCAGTTACAGATACGACCTGCTAACAATCTGGATCCTGCCGTCATTCTGCGCGAAGCGAAGCGCAGTCGCAGAATCCATATGCTCTT
>JBHEOO010000106.1:0-407 GCA_046260765.1 Chromatocurvus sp. | reverse complement strand
AAATATCATACACCACCCGGTTCACCCCTTTAACCTCGTTGATGATCCGGTTGCTGATGCGGGCGAGATCGGCGTAGGGCATGGGGTACCAGCCGGCGGTCATGAAGTCTTTGGTTTCAACCGCGCGCAGGGCGATGACATACTCGTAGGTGCGCCCATCCCCCATGACCCCGACCGACTTGACCGGCAGGAACACGGCAAAGGCCTGACTGATCTTGTGGTAGTGGCCACTCTCGTAGAGTTCATCGATATAGATGGCATCGGCGCGACGCAGGATATCGCAATACTCCTCTTTGACCTCACCCAGCACCCGCACCCCCAGACCCGGGCCAGGGAAAGGATGGCGCCAGACCATCTGTTTCGGCAGACCGAGCTCTTCGCCGATGGCGCGAACTTCATCCTTAAAC
>JBHEOO010000105.1:1357-1657 GCA_046260765.1 Chromatocurvus sp. | reverse complement strand
GACACGGCGCCCCAATCCGCCGACCCATGCGATCCGCTCTTGCAATCGCGTCCCACCTTCGTGCAGTGTTTTCAAAACGGTGACACGAGACTGACGGGGCCAGCGGACACGCGGCCCCTATTTGAATATGGACAGGTGAAATGGAAAAGATCCCGATGACCGCCGGCGGCCACGAAGCGCTGGAAAAAGAGCTCAAGCAGCTCAAGTCGGTCGAACGCCCGAACATCATCCGCGCCATTTCCGAGGCGCGCGAACACGGCGATCTCAGCGAGAATGCCGAATATCATTCGGCCAAGGAAA
>JBHEOO010000105.1:0-1347 GCA_046260765.1 Chromatocurvus sp. | reverse complement strand
GTCCTTCATCGAGGGGCGCATCAAGGAGATCGAGGGGATCCTCAGCCTTGCCGAGGTGATCGACCCGAAAAAGCTGTCCGGCCCGATCAAGTTCGGGGCGACGGTCACGCTTGTCGACGAGGATACCGATCAGGAAAAGACCTATCAGATCGTGGGCGAGCATGAGGCCAATATCGAAAATGGCCTGCTGAACATGAAATCGCCGATCGCCCGGGCGCTGATCGGCAAGGAAGAGGGCGACAGCGTCGAGGTCCATACGCCCGGCGGCGACCGCGCCTACGAAATACTGAAGGTCGCGTATATTTGACGGGCAATCATCGGCCATGGTCCTGCGCGGCACCGATGCCGTGAATACCGGACGCGATGGCGCAGGCAGGTGGGATCAATTGACATCGGTCGAACGCGGCACTCTTCTGCTTTCCGTTCTGTGGGTCCTTGGCATCGTGCCGGTGTTCGTGTTGAGCAGACCGGGCGACGGGACCGGCGGCGTGATCTACGCGGGCATGGCCCTGTTATGCGCCCTGTTGCCACCGGCGATCGCCTGGGTCGGGCTGATGCTGGCGCGCACGATGCGGGTTGTCCGGGAGGAAACCGACAGGCTTGAAGACGCGATCGACGCGCTTCACGATGTATGCGGGCAGGACCCCGATGATCGGGCATCCGACGAGAGCGTGCTGAAAAAGCTCGATCAGATCGCCGCCGCGCAACGCGATGTCGCGACCGCGGTGACCAAACTGCGCGCGGCGCGCGATCAGAATGTCGAGCGGACACGCACGGCGCCGGAGCCCGCACCGCCTGCAAATGACGATCAGGTCGCGCTGCCGCTCGACATGCCGACCGAGGCGGCAGAGGCGGGGCTGGCCCGGTCCGACTTTCTCAAGGCATTGAATTTCCCCGAAAACCTGGACGATACTGCGGGCTTCACCGCGCTGCGCCGCGCGATGCGGGACCGCTCGGCGGCGCTGATGATCCGCGCCGCGCAGGACATCCTGACGCTGATGTCGCAGGATGGCATTTACATGGACGATCTGACGCCCGACATGGCGCACCCGGATGTCTGGCGGTCCTTCGCCGGCGGCGAGCGCGGGCGCACGATCGCGGCCCTCGGGGGCGTGCGCGACCAGTCTGCATTGGACGTGGTGGCGACGCGCATGAAGCAGGATGCGATCTTTCGGGATGTCGCCCATCACTTTCTGCGTCTGTTCGACCGGATGCTCACCGACTTTGCGCAAAGCGCGAGCGATGCAGAAATCTCCGAGCTTTCCGAGACCCGCACCGCGCGGGCCTTCATGCTTCTGGGTCGGGTCGTGGGCATCTTCGACTGACATCTTGCGCGTGATGCAAGAG
>JBHEOO010000104.1:0-2031 GCA_046260765.1 Chromatocurvus sp. | reverse complement strand
AGGTGCTTGCCGTGCCCTGACCGGCTCACCGGAAAGAAGCGGATCAGCCAGCCGTGTTCAGTTCACAAAGCCGCCGCCGCAGCGCAGCCTGCTGGTCACGCCCTACGCCCTGGGTCGCGTCGGCAAGGGTGAGGGTTTTGATGGCACAATTCAGGAGGAGGAGTTCGGTGTCGACGTGAAGTACACCCTCACGCCGGGCCTCACGCTGGACCTCACCTACAACACCGACTTTGCGCAGGTGGAGGTGGACGACCAGCAGGTAAACCTGAACCGCTTTAACCTGTTTTTCCCGGAAAAACGCCCCTTTTTCCTGGAAAATGCCGGCCAGTACACCGTAGGCACGCCACAGGAAGTCGAATTTTTCTTCAGTCGCAACATCGGCATTGACGCCAATGGACTGCCCACGCCCATCGTGGGTGGTGCGCGCCTGTCCGGCAAGATAGGCCAGTCGACGAATATCGGCCTTCTGCAGATGCGCACAGAAGACGTGCCCGGCGAGGCGCCACAGAACGATTTCTCTGTCGTGCGCATGAACCGTGAGCTGGATAATCGCTCCTCCTTTGGCGCCGTGTTTATCAACCGGGAGGGCGATGGCAGCCTGCTGCCAGGCGGACAGGATGACTACAATCGAACCTACGGCATTGACGGCCGCTGGGGGTTTGGCGACTACGGCACCGTCACCGGGTGGGCCGGCATGACCGATACGCCCGGGCTCGACGGAGACGAACACGCCTACAACATCCGGGTGGACTACGACTCGCCTGAGTGGTCTAACAACATCGCATTCACCGAAGTCTCCGAGGACTTCAATCCGGAAGTCGGCTTCCTGAGCCGTTATGACTACCGCAAGATAGAGGGTCGTCTTCTTTATCGCTACCGGCCGCAGGACTTCGCTGGACTGCTGGAGCTCAGACCACACGTCTCCTACCGCGGCTGGTGGGACCTGGAGGGCGTGCAGGAAACCGGTTTCCTGCACCTGGACAATCATTTCGAATGGCGCACCGGCGCTGAAATCCATACCGGGATGAACTTTACCTACGAGCGCGTCAAAGAACCCTTTGAACTCATCGAGGGCGTGGAAGTGCCGGTGGGTGAGTATGACAACTCGGAGGTACAGCTGGTGCTCATGTCCAATGAGGGTAAAGCCCTCTATGGCGAGCTGCGCAGCTTCCACGGCGGCTTCTTTAATGGCGAACGCGACACCCTGCGGCCCACCCTGCGCTATCGCATCGGCGAGACCTTCTCTACTGAGCTGGCCTGGAACTACAACCGCATTGACCTGCCCACGGAAGACGGGGCTTTCACCATCAACGCCGGGCAGCTGCGTCTGACCTATTCCTTCACGCCCAAGGTGCTACTGCAGGCGCTGTTCCAATACGACGACCGCAGTGACCGCCTGGGTATGAACGTGCGTTTCTCCGTGCTGCAGCAGGCCAATGCGGGGCTCTTCGTGGTCTACAACGAAGTCGACGAAACCGGTTTCCGTAAGCCCCGGCGCGAGTTTGTCCTGAAATACAGCCGTATTCTGGATGTACTGAACTGAACTGAACGGATTCTGGATGTCACTAACGACGCTATTCGTGACGGCGTCATCACTCCGGAAAAATCTGCCGCCCGGGCAGCAGGAAGCCTCAAGAAATCGGGCACAATGCCGCTACTTTCACCATACACCCCACGCACCATCAGCGGGGTCTGCAGGCTGACAACAGCAAAGAGAAAGGAATTCAATCTTGGCACGCATACTGACTGTCGACGACTCCAATTCACTGCGACGCATGGTGGCGTTTACCCTGAAGCAGGCCGGACACGAGGTGATCCAGGCGGTTGACGGGCGCGACGGGCTGGTGAAGGCACAGGAACATAGGATTGATCTCGCCCTGGTCGATGTGAACATGCCCGCCATGGGGGGTATCGAGATGGTGACAGAAATGCGCAAGCTGCCAGAGCATGCACGAACGCCCATCCTGATGCTCACCACAGAGTCCAGCGACGAAAAAAAGCAGGAGGGTCGCAAGGCCGGCGCCACCGGCT
>JBHEOO010000103.1:1418-2161 GCA_046260765.1 Chromatocurvus sp. | reverse complement strand
ACGCAACGACCTCGAGGTGCCCGCAACGGCCGAGGCCCCGGTGATCGCGGATGTCTTGCGGCAGATCGCGGCCACGCCGGACTGCCGCCTTGCGCGCATGTCGGGATCGGGGGCGACCTGTTTCGGCCTCTATCCCGATCCGCAGAGCGCCCGCGAGGCGGCAGAGACGCTGACACGCGAGAACCCTGACTGGTGGATCGCGCCCTGCCGGCTCAGTTGATCCGCGCGACCACGTAATCGGCGAGACCGTCGAGCATCTCGCGCACCGGATGTTCCGGCAGCGCGTGCAATGATCCCCGCGCCGCGTCGATCCAGCCCTTGGCATCCGCGCGGGTCCGGTCGAGCGCGTCATGGGCGTGCAGCAATGCGAGCGCGTGCTCCAGATCACCTTCGCGTTGATCACCCTTTTCGATGGTGCGCGTCCAGAAGGCACGCTCCTCGTCAGTCGCCGCCGCCACGGCCTTGATCATCGGCAGGGTCAGCTTGCGTTCGCGGAAATCGTTCCCCACGTTCTTTCCGGTGGACGTGGAATCGCCCTCGTAATCCAGCAGATCATCAACGATCTGAAACGCGATGCCAAGCGCGTCGCCATATCTGAACAGGGCGCTGATCTGCTCTTCGGGCGCACCGGCGATGACGCCGCCCACCTCGGTCGCCGCCGAAAAAAGTGCCGCCGTCTTGCTGCGCACCACCTGCAGATACACCGCCTCGTCGGTGCGCAGATCGCGGGCCGCGGTCAGTTG
>JBHEOO010000103.1:832-1408 GCA_046260765.1 Chromatocurvus sp. | reverse complement strand
ACAGGATGTCGAGCACGCGGATCGATCCGGGCTCGACCATCAACTGGAACGCGCGGGCAAAAAGGTAATCGCCCACCAGCACGCTCGACTTGTTGTCGTAAAGCAGGTTCGCCGTCGGGCGTCCGCGACGCTGTGCGCTCTTGTCGACCACATCGTCATGCAGAAGCGTCGCGGTGTGGATGAATTCCACCGTCGCGGCCAGGTTCACGTCATGCGCGCCCCTGTACCCGCACAGATCGGCACTCGCCAGTGTCAGCAGGGGACGCAGCCGCTTGCCGCCGGCCTCGACCAGATGTGCGGTGACCTCGGGGATGCGGGGTGCGTGGCGGGACGCCATGCGCTCGCGAATGAGGGTGTTGACCGCCGCCATCTTGTCCGCGAGATGTGCGGACAAGGCGTCATGCGGTTTGGTTGCGGCGTTGTCCAATCCCATCGATCCCCTCTTGACCACTCGACAATTAGCCCGCGGTGCCCTTATGTCAGCCTCATGAAACTGCTTCTTCGCACGACCGATCCCGCATCCATGGCTTTCGCTCAGGCGCTTCTTCAGGGCGAGGGTATAGACTGCTTTGAAAT
>JBHEOO010000103.1:0-822 GCA_046260765.1 Chromatocurvus sp. | reverse complement strand
CCCGCGCCGCCTGATGGTGCCGGATGCCGATTACGAGGAGGCCCGAGAGGCGCTTCTCGATAACGGGTTCTGGCTTGAGGATTGAGCCATTCGCCGACCATGAACTTGGCGATGATGCCTTTCTCGGCGGGCGTCTGGTGATCGCGCAGCCCCTCAAGGGTTATCGCGCCGGGATCGATCCCGTTCTGCTGGCGGCCAGCATCCCGGCGCATCGGGGTCAGAGCGTGCTCGATCTGGGCTGTGGCTCCGGTATCGCGGCACTGTGTCTGGGGGCGCGGGTGCCGGGACTGACACTTGCAGGGCTGGAGCTGCAGCCCGGCTATGCGGATCTCGCGCGGCTCAATGCGGCCGGGAACGGCATCGAGCTCGAGGTCCTGACCGGGGATGTGGCGACCATGCCGCACGCCTTGCGGCAACGCCAGTTCGATCACGTGATGGCAAACCCGCCCTTTTTCGACCGCGAATCGGGCACCGCCGCCTGCGATGCGGGCCGCGAGCAGGGCCTTGGCGAGAGCCTGCCCCTGGCCGAATGGGTCGCCGCAGCGGCGCGGCGCGTGGCGCCGAAGGGGTTTGTCACGATGATCCAGCGCGCGGACCGTGTGCCCGACCTGATGGGGGCGATAGCCAAGCATCTGGGATCACTGGAGCTTTTGCCGCTGACGCCGCGGGCGGGCCGTGCGGCGCGGCTTGTCCTGATGCGCGGGCGCAAGGGGGGGCGGGCGGCCTTTCACCTGCATGACCGCTGGTGTCTGCACGCCGGCACGACGCATGAGCGGGATGGCGAGGATTACACCCCGGCCACGACGGCCGTGCTCAGGGATG
>JBHEOO010000102.1:0-2767 GCA_046260765.1 Chromatocurvus sp. | reverse complement strand
CGCCAAAGCCGATGGTCGAGCCCATGAAGCTCACGAAATAAAAGGCATGGAAGAAATCCATGCGCCACGGCGCGCCGGTGTCGTCGGCGCCCGGAATCAGCACGAAGCCGAGCACGGACAGCGCATAGGCGCAGAGCAGCGCGATCAGCGGACGCCGCAGCCGGCGCAGGATCAGGAAGATCAAATGCTCCATGTCACTAGCCCGGACGCTTCATGAACGACCTGCACCGGACGCCGTGTTGCCTGACAAGACAGCGCGCCCCGCCTTTGTGCCATCGATATTTTTGCGCCTGAAGCATGTCGCGCAGGAGATCCTTAGATCGCACCGGCGTTTCTGAGCATTTCAAAATACCGCTGCGGGACCACCTTCCAGGCATTGTCTTTCTTCTTCAACAGGAAGGGGATTTCAACGGGCCCCATTAGGCCGACAAGAACGAGGGTGTCATGCTTCTCTGATCCGCCGATGAGTTCACCGGATGGCAGCAGCAATCGTTCTTTGGGTCGGGCCCGAACCATGGGCATCTCGGCGCAGAGTGATAAGATCTGATCTAGATCTCCCGGTGGAAGATCGTTGGCTGCTGTGTACTCCTCACCTTTGACTGGCTTTGTCACGAACTCGTTTAAAGCATCAGGTTTCTTGGCCAGCACATAAAGCAAAAATGCCTTTGCAACTATTTCTGGGTCGGTCTTTTGAGGACGGCGCCCGCTTTGTTTTCGCATCGCGAGCCAGTACCTGACATCGACCTTCCAGCCGTCCGCTGTGACTTCCATTGGGATAGTGAGGTTCACGCCCCTGAACTGCGCGAAGTAAATGGCCTTTGTCCCTACCACATAGGGAGGCGCCGTCGGCTTCCCTTCGAACGATGGCATTGACGTCTGCCGTAACCGCAAGCCGTCGATTTCCATTCGCAGTTTATTCAGCTGTTCTTCAGTGAACTTCTGTGTTCCAACCAGCACCGCGCTCTCCGGGTCTGGGAGAATCCGCGTTCTGTAGTCCGCCAAGTCATTTGCGTAAAGCGCGTACATGAAGGCGCGCAACGCCACCTCGGGATCGCCTGCGAGTGCCGTGGATGAACTGCTGGACTGTTGCGTCGAACCGGGCTGCGCTACAGCGCACGCTGCTCCGAACGCGAATACGACGAAGAAGCAGATATTAACGATCAGTTTCACTATCGTGCTTTCCTGTGTGATCAAACAACCAAGCCCAGCGGCGGCAGTATCGCAGGGGCGATTTGTTGGTCAACGATGGTTCATTCCTTCTCGGTCGGCTTGGAAACACCAGTAAACTTCAAAATGAGTTTGCTTAGGTATCTTTCAGTTGGCCGAAATACATATGCCGCAGCTGCAGGCATAATCGTGAAGAAAAACCGCTCTTCATTGTCCTGTGCGACAAACAGAACCAATACAACGATAAGGACAAGTGTGATTAGCCCATAGATTATCCAAGCCTTTTTAAGATTAGACTGATATTTGCCGTTATTAATGTTTGTCATAATGAGTCCACAGAGTGTTGATCAGCGTAGCTTCGGTTTCACAGATTATTTCCTGATTGCCAACCGCAACGATGACGGGGAGTGGCAGAATGCCGGGTGCCCGCAGTCCGGCTGCCGATGCCGCTTCGCGATACTCTCTGATGTTGCCTGTTGGGAACAAGTCGCCAGAGAATCGGCGCCGCGGGCATAGGCTGCACATCAAGGCCTGTATTAAGGCTCAAAACGGTTACAGGATCAAGGCGCTCTCGCCCAGCATCTCCATGCTTTGCGGATTCCCCGCAGTGCCCTGCCGTCGACTGATATCGGTGGCCGGTGAGTGAGACGCCGTAAAAGTCTATCCCTATCCCAATTGTCTCAGGCGGTCGGTAGCGGCCGGATGCGGAACCACAGAGCGTAGAGCGCCGGTACGAACAGCAGGGTGATGGCAGTGCCGACGACCACGCCGCCGATCAGCACGTAGGCCAGCGGTCCCCAGAAGCTGTCGAAGGTCAGCGGCACGAAGGCCAGCGCGGCGGCCAGCGCGGTCAGCAGCACCGGGCGCGCGCGTTGCACGGCGGCCTCGACCACGCCTTCGAAGGGCCCCATGCCGGCGCTGAAGTTGTCGGCCACCTGCTGGGTCAGGATCAGCGTGTTGCGCATCAGGATGCCGGCCAGACCCGTCAGCCCGAGCAGGGCCACGAAGCCGAAGGGTTGGTTGAACACCAGCAGCGCGAGCACGGCGCCGATCAGGCCCAGCGGCGCGGTGGCGACCACGATGAAAGTGCCGCTGAACGAGCGCATCTGCAGCATGATGAAGATCAGCATGCAGGCCACCATCAGCGGTTGCAGTTTCTGGATCGAGAGGTCGGCGCGGCCGGATTGCTCGACCGAGCCGCCGAGGTCGATGCGATAGCCGGGGGGCAGGGCGGCGCGCAGGGGTTCGAGCGCCTGCCACAGGTCCGCGGTCACGTCCTGCGGCTGCGCGCCGCGCAGATCGGCCTGCACCGCGAGGAAGGGCTCGCGGTTGTAGCGTTTGATCACCGGCTCCTCATAACGCACCTCGAACCTGACTGAGCGGCAGCTTTTGCCCCGCGCGGTTGAGCAGCTCCAAGCCGTTGAGCGCCTGCACATCGAGTTTGTGCCCCGCGTGCGAGCCGCGCGCGATCAGTTCCACGCTGCGGATGTCCTGGCGCAGTTGTGTGACCGGTGCGCCCTCGATCTGGAATTGCAGCTGCTGCGCCAGATCCTGCGGGGTCAGGCCCAGCAGACGCAGACGCTCGGGGTCGGTCTTTAAG
>JBHEOO010000101.1:2822-3100 GCA_046260765.1 Chromatocurvus sp. | reverse complement strand
AGGCCGCACTGACCGCCAGGGGAACAGTCATCAAGCCATCTCCTGAGGACAACCCCTGGGGCGATCTGCTGCAGGATCGCGATAACTGATGGCAATACCGTCAGCGTACTTGCACTCGCACTTCACGGGGCGACAGTGGGCTATAAAACGCCCTCCACCACGCATAAGCATGTTCCCCTCAATGAATACACGGCGATGCACCTGGCCGAAAGTTACCGATGGACGACAAACACAAAGCGGATCTGAAAAAACACTGGCGCGATCTGCACCCTGATTTT
>JBHEOO010000101.1:2491-2812 GCA_046260765.1 Chromatocurvus sp. | reverse complement strand
GAGTCACCGGTGATCACCCATACCAAGAGCAGCAGCGCGACGATGAAGATTCCCACGCGACCGGCGTTGCGTGATATCCATCGTTTATTCATTGAAGGAACCTCCCTGGCCAATATCGTCGACCGGTACCACCGCCAGTGGACGGGGCCTCAGGCCGTTCCGCGCCGGCGCACCTTGCGCGCGGCGATCAGACTGGCGTCGATATCGTCCATGGCCAGATCCATTGAATCACGTCCGGGCCGGGAATGCTGTGTGCCCGCAGGCCGCATTTTAGGCTTGCGCCTTTTTGTAAATCACCCCTGACACAAGCCCCTGCTGTTA
>JBHEOO010000101.1:438-2371 GCA_046260765.1 Chromatocurvus sp. | reverse complement strand
GCCACTCCCTAGCCGATCAAATTGCGGACGATCGCGGATATGTCAGCGCGTCCGGGTTCCGGGTTAGAATGGCTGGGTGATGACCATGGAACAACAATTAACCGAAGTCCTTGCGCGCCATTCGCAGGTGCGTCTGGCGATTCTGTTCGGTTCGCAGGCACGGGGACAAGCGACTCGCGACAGCGACATCGATGTTGGCGTGCTGGCCCAGTCCTCTCTGTCCGCCGGATTCAAGCTGGAGTTGATGCAGCAGATCGCCCTGGAGTGTGGCCGCCCCGTTGATATCGTGGACCTTTACAATGCCGGTGAACCCGTTCTTGGGCAGGTTCTGAAGGGAAAGCGGCTGCTGGGCGATGACGTAATCTATGCGCAATTGCTGACCCGTCATCTTCTGGATGCCGCAGATTTCCTGCCATTGCAGCGGCGGATCCTGGCCGAGAGGAAAGCCGAGTGGATCAACTGATTATTGAGCAGAAAATCGAATCACTGCGGCGCTGCATTCAACGCATCGCCGAGAAGACGCCGCCGGATACCAGCTATTTGCTTCGTGACCCTGATCTGCAGGATATCCTGGTACTGAACCTCACTCGCGCCGTCCAGCTTTGTGTGGATATTGGCAGCCATAGTATCAGCGCTACCGATGAGTCCGCGCCGGTAACCATGGGCGAGGTTTTCACCACGCTGGAAAAGCTCGATTTCATATCCCGGGCCACAAGCGACGCGATGCGCAAGGCGGTTGGATTCAGGAATGTTGCGGTCCATAACTATGAAGCGATTAACTGGGAGATCGTCTTCGCAATCTGTACAAATTTCTTGCCGGATTTCCAGAGGTTTGTGGCTGAAATAACGCGCGCTGCCTCAAAACGATGATTGTGCAGCACCGACAAAGGGGGCCGACGGTGGCGGTATCGTGTTTCCTGAGCCACACCGGCATAGCCAGGTCCCCATAGGCGTAAAGTAACACGCGATTCGACCGTCCGCAGGCCTTGCGCAGACGATCCGGGTCCGGCGCGCCGAGCTCGATCCAGGTCTCGATCCTGCCATCGAGAGCGCGCAGCCAGAGATCGGGCTCGTCGTCGTTGCTGATGCCACGGCCGAAGGCAAGGGGGTCGTCGGCGTGCAGTGCGAAAGCGAGTACGCGCAGCATCATGCGCGCGTCCGTCTCCGAGGGATGCCGGGCGATGGTCAGGGGGAAGTCCCGGTACAGCTGACGGTCGAGATCGGCGAGCTGCAGGGTGAGGCGGAAAACGGCGGATTTCGGTGCCACTGTTGGGGTTTTCCTGTCTGGAGGCTCAGAGCCTGTAGGGCACGCGAACGCCGGGGTCGTCGGCTGGAAAATCCTTGCTGTTGCGCGTCACCAGCAGGGCATTTTCACTCTGGGCGCTGGCCCAGATAATGGCATCGGGCAGGCGAATGCGCTGCAGGCGGCGAATGGATACGGCGCGCTCGGCAATGTTGTCATTGATAGCTACTGTCTGGAAGCCCGCGAGAAACTGCCGCACCGCTGACTCATCGTCAGCTGTGACGCCGGCCATGACTTCCATCCACGTTATCGGGCTGATCAGAGCCTGCTTGTATCGGTCTATCTCAGTGCGGGCAACTTCCACGCCGTTGAGATAGTCGATCAGGATGTTGGTGTCCAGCAGTGCCTTCATGACCCCCATTCATCCCGCAGCTCGCGCTGATAGACCAGACCGTCTCGCGGCTGATGACCCCAGACGCCAAAGGCGTCCTCGGATGACTGTGAGTGGTGACGCTGCAGATATTCATTGATGGCGCGGCGCACGAGCTCGGCGCGCGACAGACGGGCTTGCCTGCTCAACTGCTTGAGCCCTTCAATCTGTTCTTCGGGCAGGTCAACGATGGTTCTCATGCCGCTATCTCACTGGATTCATGATAACGTCATCATATATCGCTTTCTTGTGCTGTGCAA
>JBHEOO010000101.1:0-322 GCA_046260765.1 Chromatocurvus sp. | reverse complement strand
GGGTACGGCGGGGCCGCCGAGGCAGCGCTGCGTTCCGACATGTCATTGCGCGCCTGGCGAATCACGTAGGCGCGAATCGCCTCGGCGTCTTCAGGCGTGAGATATTCTGCGAACGACACCATGCCGTTGTCTGCAAGCTTGCCCTCGAGCACGACATCGCTCCACGCCTCGGCACTGGCGGCAATCGACGACCAGCGCAGGTCCGGGAGCACACCCGAACTGATCCCCAGCGGACCGTGGCAGACCATGCAGTTCCTGGCATACAGCACGGTGCCCTCGGCAAGCACCTCGTCATCCCCAAACGCCTGCGCGGTGGTCACCC
>JBHEOO010000100.1:290-3385 GCA_046260765.1 Chromatocurvus sp. | reverse complement strand
CAAGTTAACGTGCACGTCATCGAGAGCGACGCACTTCCTTCGGGCATCGGCGAACCCGGCGTGCCGCCCTTCATCCCGGCGCTCACCAACGCCATCTTCGCCGCCACCGGCAAACGCATCCGCGAGTTGCCGATCGGCAGGCAGCTCAGCGCCTGAGGTTCGCGCCGGCCTGCGCTGGCGCAACCCTATTCGGCGTCGGTCGGCGCCGCAGCTGCACTAGCTGCGCCATGATGGCGACGGCGATTTCCAGCGGCGTCTTGCTGCCGATATCGAGCCCCACCGGTGCCTGCAGCCGGTCTATTTTATCCTGTGGGATATCCAGTGCCTGCAGCCGCTGCAGGCGTTTTTCCGTGGTGCGCTTTGAGCCCAGGGCGCCGACGTACCAGGCGTCGCTTTCCAGCGCCTCCATCAGGGCCATATCGTCAATCCGCGGATCGTGGGTCAGGGTGATAACCACCGAGAAGCGGTCTGCGGCCTGTGCCCGCACAACATCGTCCGGCATGCCCGGCAGTCGCGGCACATCCGGCCCCGTCCATTGCTTCAGGGTGTCCGGTCGCGGATCAGTGACCAGCACCTCGTAATCCATGGCCAGGGCCAGCTCTGCCAGCGAGGCCGCCAGCTGGCCTGCACCCACCAGCAGCATGCGGTAGCGCGGTCCGAAACTCTGGGCGAGATGTGTCTCACCCACCTTGAGTTCTGCAAAATGCGCGAGTGGCTGAAGGGCCGTGTGTCCGTCATCAAGACTCACCTGCCGCTGCAGGCAGCGGCGCTCGCCGATGGCATTAAGGATTGCCTGCAGCCAGTCGCCGTCTTCAGGGTGCAGTGACTGCACGATCAGGTCGAGCTGTCCGCCGCAGGGCAGGCCGAGCCGGGCGTTTTCCTCCGCGCTGACGCCGTACTTGAGGCGACAGATCCGCTGTGCATCGAATTCACCCGCCTGCAGTCGCTCAATCAGGTCCTCCTCGACACAGCCGCCTGATACTGAACCGGCCTGGCTGCCATCGTCGCAACAGGCGAGCATGGCACCGGCGGGTCTTGGGGAGGAACCGCTGGTGGCGATAATTGTTACCAGCCACGCGCGCGAGGAGGCAGTGCAGGCGGTAGTGGAGGCATTAGTGCAGGCGTTCAGGGCAAAGGCCAGGACATCGCTGTCGTGGGTATGCATGCGCCGGCTGCTCAGCGTCGCCCGCGCTGTTCCAGGCGACGCGCGAACTCCGCCATCACCAGCTGGTACAGCTCGTTGCCCAGGTATTTGTCTTCCACGCCGCGTTCAATGCTCGGGTTGTCGTTCACCTCGATAACGAACACATCGCCATCTTTCTCCTTGATATCCACGCCGTAGAGGCCGTCGCCGACGACGCCGGCGGCTTTTACCGCAGTGCGAATGACTTTCTGTGGCACTTCAAAGGTCGGCAGGGTATCGAACCCGCCTGACGCCCCGCTGCCGCTGGCGTGGTTGTAGATCTGCCAGTGATTGCGCGCCATGTGATAGCGACAGGCGTAGATGGCTTTGCCAGCCAGAACGCCAATGCGCCAGTCATAATCCGTGAAGCAATAGGCCTGGGCGAGCACCAGCGTGGTTTCCGCCAGCAACCTGTCGATCTGCTCGCGCAGTTCATCGCGGCTCTTTATGCGGAACACGCCCCGCGAAAAAGACCCCTCGGGCAGTTTCAGTACCACCGGGTAGCCGAAGGCCTGCTCTATGCGGTCAAGGTCCACTTCGCTGGAGCTGGCCACCACCAGCGTGGGCAGAGCCGGGACACCCTTATAGGAAAACGCGTCGTGCAGGTAGATCTTGTTACAGCAGCGCAGGATCGACTGCGGGTCATCAATGACAATCAGTCCCTCGCGCTCGGCGGTTCGCGCCAGACGATAGGTGTGATGATCAATGGCCGTGGTCTCACGCAGGAACAGGGCGTCGTAGTGGAGTATCTGGTCACCCTGGGCCGGGGTAAGGGTTTCAGCGCGAATGCCGACGTCGGCAGCGGCGCGAATAAAGCGCTTGATGGCGCCGGTATCGCTCGGCGGGCTCGGCTCGTCGGGGTTGACCAGAATGGCCATGTCCCAGCGCAGACGCTTGCTGTCGCCGTAGTTGCGCCACAGGCCGCGGGTGAACAGATCGAGTGCCGCGAGAAATTCCCGGCGCTGGTCACCGGTCAGCTGCGCATAGCCCATACGCTGCACGTGAATCCTGCCCGCAACCTGCTCGCCCGGGAGGGTGACGCGCAGTATCGGCGCCGGGAAGCGCTGAAAGATCTGTTTGCCGAGCTTCTGCCAGTGCGTCTGTTCGCAGCTGCCGAAGTAGAGCAGGGTTTCAAGGGCGCCCCGGTTGCGCAGCGGTCGCAGCAGCGACTCCTCGGCATTGAAGCGCACCGCCTGGGGCGCAATATCCCCCGCCGCCGGATCATCGCGTTCGCGCAGGTCATTGATACAGCTGACGCTCGGCAGCACGCTGTGTCGTCGCGCCTCCGCCAGCAGCGAACAGTAGTAGCCGCGACTCAGGTAGCGGGCGGTGTCGCAGAGGTTGATGACGCGGGTTCGCGGTTCGTCCGCTTTGGGGTAGTCCGACAGGTACTGCTCAAAGCTGATCCACTCGAGGGAGCTGTCAGGATCGATGAGATCGTCGTCGTCGACGACGACCAGTGTTGTGCGCATTGGGACAGGGGGCCTCGTTAGTGTGCTTAACGGAAGGACTTGGTGAATGTCACGCCATAGGTGCGCGGCGGCATGTAGAACTCGGATGTGACGCCCGTGGGGTCGACAATCTGGTTCGACAGCTGCAGTTCATCGTTGAGGTTCTTGCCCCAGACGTCCACGCTGAGCGATCCGTCGCTGCTGAACCAGGTGGCGTTGGCGTCGATCAATGAGACGCTCTCCTGGCGCTCTCGTTCCCGATTCTGTGGCCCGAAATAGTACTCGTCCTTCCAGTTATAGCTGGCGCCGACGTCGATGGTGCTGCCGCCGGACAGGTTGAAGCGGTAATTTGCCGCCACGGTCAGCGCCTGGTCGGGCGCAAAGGGCAGGTCGTTGCCCGACAGGTCAAGGTTGTTGGAATTGATGAAGCTGTCAAAGGTCGCATCGCTCCAGTTATAGCT
>JBHEOO010000100.1:0-280 GCA_046260765.1 Chromatocurvus sp. | reverse complement strand
TCGTAGTAGGACAGGTTGAACTGCGCGCGCTTGTTCCACCAGGCCGACTTCATACCAATCTCGATATTCTCTACCAGCTCGGGGTCCACCGGCTCGCGTGCCACGGACGCCAGGTTGGTCTGCGACTGGAACGCGCCGCTCTTGAAGCCCTCGGAGTACGTTGCGTAGAGCATCAGGTCCTCGGTTGGACGGTAGGCGAGGGATACCTTGTGCGTAACTTCGGACCAGGTGTCATTGGCAGACACCGGCGCAGCAAAGGGTGGCAGGATCAGCGGTACGC
>JBHEOO010000010.1:0-94022 GCA_046260765.1 Chromatocurvus sp. | reverse complement strand
GCTCACAGTTGGCCACCAGGTCTGACGACCGAGGTATCTGTTTCGCTCGAAAGGTTCACTCCCCGCTCCGGGGCGTAGAGAGATAGCAGTCTTTGCCGCGCAGTGGCTTTTCTGCTGAACGTGCTGAAGTTCAGGCACAGGCTCGCAGCATAACCAAGCAGGAAGATATCGCCGCCGACGAGATTGCCAATCGCAACAATATCGGGTCTTTCACTGAGAGCGCCATCGATCGACACAACCAGCTCCGAAGGTGACGTCCAAAAATTGACAATCAACCGCCCGCTCACCGTGACCTGATCGCCGGTAATGAAGTTTCTTGCTCGGCCGCTCAGGTGGGTGCCACTGATCTCGCCGTACACACCGCAATCAGGTTCGCTGGGCAGTCAGGGCCTTCCCGGACCGTGCGCGGCCATGGATGGACGTGGGGGCGGCCTTCCGTACCGAGCCGCCATGGATGGCGTATTGGCGTGTCCGTGAAGGCCCTGAACCCCCGTCGAACCGGCTACGGAGCCAGGTGCCACGGTCTAAGCCCCCCCATTCCCCAGATACAACTGATAAGCCGGATTCGCCGACTCATCCCAATACGGATAGCCAATGCCATCAAGCACCTCGCGCATGGCACCTTTCTGCCCCGCCGGCACCTGAATGCCCACAAGGATGCGCCCATAGGCGGCACCGTGATTGCGGTAATGAAACATCGAGATATTCCAGCGCTGACCCAGTGCCGCGAGGAACTTCAGCAGCGCCCCGGGCCGCTCGGGAAACTCCACGCGGTAAATCCGCTCCGGATCCATGTTTTCCGGGGCGCGACCGCCCACCATGTAGCGGATGTGCAATTTCGCCATCTCGTTGTCGGTGAAATCCTCGGTGTCATAGCCCTGACGGCTCAGGTCATCCAGCACATGCTGCAGGTCGTTGCCGTCGGGCGTCACTGACAGACCGACGAAGACGCGGGCGAAACGGTCGGTGGCGTAGCGGTAGTTGAATTCCGTGATGTTGCGCTTGCCGAGCGCACTGCAGAAGGCGCGGAAGCTGCCGGGTTTTTCCGGGATGGTGACGCTGATGATGGCCTCGCGCCGCTCGCCGATCTCGGTGCGCTCGGAAATGTAGCGCAGTCGGTCGAAGTTGGTATTGGCCCCGCTGAGAATAGCCAGCAGTTCCTCGTTGTGGGCGCCGGTCTCCTCGACATATTTCTTCAGGCCGGCCAGTGCGAGTGCGCCGGCGGGTTCGGCGATGCCGCGGGTGTCTTCAAAGATATCCTTGATCGCCGCGCACATCTCGTCGGTGGATACCGTGATTACCTCACTCACGATATCGCGGATTACCCGGAACGGCTCCTTACCGATCTGTGCCACGGCACAGCCATCGGCGAACAGCCCTACTTCGGACAGGCGATCGCGACGGCCGCGCTGCAGAGCCAGCTTGAGGCAGGCGGCATCCGCCGGTTCAACGCCGATGATTTTCGTCTGCGGCCAGACGTAGTGAACAAAGGCAGCGACGCCGGCGAGCAGGCCGCCACCGCCGACGGGCACGAACAGGGCGTCAAGAGGTGCCTGGTGCTGGCGCACAATCTCCATCCCCACGGTGCCCTGACCGGCGATCACGTCAGGATCGTCGAAGGGATGAACGTAGGTCATGCCCTGTTCGGCGACCAGTTTCTTTGCGTAGGTGGAGGCTTCGTCGAAGGCATCGCCGTGGAGAACAACCTTGGCGCCCCGCGCCCGCACCGCATCCACCTTGATTTGCGGTGTGGTGCGCGGCATGACAATAACGGCTCTGACACCCATGCGCTGGGCGGCCATGGCCAGGCCCTGGGCATGGTTACCGGCCGATGCCGCCACCACGCCGCGGCTGCGCTGCATCTCACTTAGCCTACACATCTTGTTATAGGCGCCTCGCAGCTTGAACGAGAATACCGGCTGCAGGTCCTCGCGCTTCAGCCATACCCGGTTGCCCAGCCGGGCGGACAACAGTACGGCTTCGTCTATCGGTGTCTGGCGGGCTACGTCGTACACGCGGGCATCAAGGATGCGTTTGATATAGCTATGCGGCATTGGAATCACACTTGTTTCGAAGTCTTCATGGTAAAGCAGCAGGTGTGCGTTTGCAGCAAACTGCCCTTTTGCTTGCCCGCACGCGCGGGCGACGGCGTCTTTTGATTGGGTGAGGGCGACCTCGCAGGGTACACTCACAGCTCACTCAGCTCACCATTGATACGGAACTCAAGATGAACAGTGATGCAAAGAAGCAGGCTGTGGCTGCAGCTGCGCTGGAATATCTGAAACCAAACCTCGACAACGACACTGTGATCGGTATCGGCACCGGGTCCACAGCCAACCACTTTATCGACGCGCTGGCGCCGGTAAGGGGGCGTTTTGCAGTGACGGTGGCTAGCTCAGAGGCGTCCGCGGAGCGCCTGAAGTCCCACGGTATACCCGTGCAGGCGCTGACCAGCGTTGATCGCGTCGATTTTTACGTCGATGGCGCCGATGAGGCAAACAGTGCCCTACAGCTGATCAAGGGTGGTGGTGGAGCGCTTACCCGGGAAAAAATTGTGGCTGCAGTAGCGCGCGAATTTATCTGCATTGCTGACGACAGCAAGCTGGTGCATACCCTGGGCGAATTTCCGCTACCGGTCGAGGTGATACCCATGGCGCGCAGCCATGTGGCCCGGTGCCTGGTCGGTCTGGGAGGCGAACCGGTGTATCGAGAGGGGTTTGTCACTGACAACGGCAACGTCATTCTCGATGTACACCGGCTGAGCATCGCCCAGCCCCTGGCGCTGGAGGAGGCTATCAACAATATTACCGGAGTCGTCTGTCATGGCCTGTTTGCACACCGGCCGGCGGACATTCTGCTGCTGGCAGGCGATGCCGGCGTCAAGGAAATGCGGGCAGGCTGATATCAGCCGTCCGGTGGCTATGCCCCCTCAGGGGTATATGCCTGGAAAAACCCTGCCATGACGGGTTGCAAGGCAGAATATTCCGTGTATTCTTTGTGGAAAATTTACGAAAAAGAAAGCGCGGTGGGCTGGACAGGCAAAATTTTCAAGTAGTCCAGATTTCATCAGGCGCTCAAAATCACGGCGCGAAGTCGGTGGCCGTGGAAAAAGCAGGCCTTGGCGGAATTTTCTTTTTTGCACATTGAGAGTGAGAGTGCTGCGTGAATAGACGACCCGATACCATGCTTGTACTTGTTGCCGTATTTGTTGTGGGAATGGCGGCGACACTTCTGCTGCCCATCGCGTCCAGCGAGACAAACGCCGCACCGGCATCACCTCTGCAGGCGGGCATCATACTCGACTGACAGCCATGCTCCGAGTAGGGGCTTATCCCCCCAGGCACTTTACCAGGCGAGTACCGGTCAGCACGTAGTCCATCGGCACGTCCCAGGCTTCTCGTGGCAGGCTATCGTGTTCCTGGCAGTCATATCCTACGCCGACGAGTAGTGCCGGCTTTGCGTCGCTTAAAGCACGGTCGTAGTAGCCCGCACCCATGCCAAGCCTCATCCCTCGTGTATTCCAGGCGACCAGTGGCAGGAACATTATGTCGAGTGCCGTCACCGAAACGGCAGCCGCGGTTTCCATGGGCTGAAAAATTCCATAGCGCGCTTCCCGCAACGAATCCCCTGCAGTGTACTGTAGAAAATGCAGCACCGTGCCCTGCGCCATGCCCGGAAGAAACGTGTATTTGCCGGCACTCTGCGCCGCCAGCAGCAGGGGACTGCAGTCAAATTCTTCCGGTGTCGCCAGGTAGCAGGCAACGCGCGTTGCCTGGTGCCAGCCGGGCAGTCTCTGTACCAGCGTGGCGGCGCGGTTGGCGGCGATTTGGCGTTGATCTTCGTTGACATCGCGGCGACGCGCACGCAGCTGCCTACGCAAGCTCTGCTTTTCTGCCGTGGGGGTCGCTTCTCGCATGAGAGCCAGCGTCCAGAATAGGTGAAGGTTCCCGGGGTACCGCTGACAGGTCGGCCCTTGAACCGAAAGGTTCAAGGTGGTGGCTCCCGCGGTGTATCAGGCTTTCCGGTACGAGCCGGACCTGCACAACAACACCATTCGGTCACCGCCGGTTACAGCAGTATCGGCTCGAGGACTGAGTGTCTGGCGAATACACCAGGAACCGGATTTAATTATAACGCAAGCAGTGGCGCAGACCGAGACCTGTGATTCCAGATCAGCTGATCTCTATCTGTCTGAGTTTGTTCAGGGCTTCTTCCAGCTTGCTGTTGAGGCTGCGAAATGCGGCTTCGCTGTCGGCGTTATCTGCACCCGCCGCGGCGGCATCCCCATCGGTCCGGGTGGTTCGCAGCAGTTCGTAGCTGATATTGAGCGCCGCCATGACGGCAATGCGTTCAAGACCAACGACCTTGCCGGTATCTCGAATTGAACGCATCTGTGAATCGAGATAGTTGGCGGACGTTACAAGGTCTGCCTTTTGCTCAGGTGGACAGGCGACCTGATAGTTCTTGTCGAGAATGATGACGTTGACCGTGTTTGGCTGTGCCATTGCCGTGCCTTTTATTCCGTGGAACGCAGACGATTCAGCATGGATTCTACCCGCTGCCGCGCCGCTTCGTTGTTGTCGATCAGTTCCTGCCGTTCTTGCCGCCAGTTCAGGTTCTCCGTCTTCAGGCGCTGGTTTTCCCGATTCAGTTCGCCGCACAGTACGATCAGCTGATCGATATTCGATTCCAGCATTTTCAGCGCTTCATCAGCCATTGCCGTTATACTTGGGTTTTTCTGGAGTGTCCTGCACTATAGAGTTGCTCCGCATAGAGGTCAACGACATAAATGTTAATTAATTCAAGCATCTGCCGGCAATTTCAAAAAATCGTTTTACGTGCTGCAGTTTGTTTGCCTGGCACCTATCATGTTTGACCTGCGCCCCGGCGACAATAGCGATTTGCCGGATTTTGATGAGCTCGCCAATCATCTTTTTGAGCAGGGCATACAGAGCTCTCCCTCGGAGCTGCACGGCTGTCTGGCCGGACTGCTCGGTGGCGGTGCCGGCCGAGAGCCCGGCGCCGGCCTTGCCGGACTGGCGAAGGCACTGGGCATTGACGTTCACGGGGAGCTCGCCGATGGGCTGCAGCAGATGTATGCCCGCACTGCGGCCTCCGCCGAAAGCGAAAACCTGCACTTCTACCCGCTGTTGCCCGGCGATGAAACAGAGCTGGCGCAGCGGACCCAGGCCCTTGCGGACTGGTGTCGGGGATTCCTCTCGGGCTTCGCCGAGGCCCGCGTCAGTGCAGGTCTGACGGAGGCGGGCGTGGCCGCTGACAGCGCCGAGGCACTGCGCGACTTCGCTGCTATCGCTCAGGCTGATGCGGAAGAGGATGATCACGACGAAGCGGAGCGAGCCTACGCCGAACTCGTGGAGTACCTTCGCGTGGCGGCGATGAATGTTATCGCCGACAGCCAGCAGCTGGTTTCCGACGCGCGCGCAACCGCAGACCGAATCCTTCACTGAACGAGGCCCGGACCCAACGCTCATGACGATCAGCAAGACGGAATACGCCCGCCGGCGGCGCAATTTGATGGCACTTATGGAGCCAAACAGCATCGCCATCATTCCCTCCGCCAACGAACAGACTCGCAGTCGCGACACCGAATTCCCGTTTCGCCAGGACAGCGATTTCGGCTATCTGTGTGGCTTTAATGAGCCGGAGTCGGTGCTGGCTTTGATACCGGGTCGCCGCCATGGCCAGTTCGTGCTGTTCTGCCGCGAGCGGGACGTGGCCCGGGAGCTCTGGCACGGTCGCCGCGCCGGTCCGGAGGGTGCGGTAGAGCATTTCGGCGCCGACGACGCGTTCCCGATCGGCGATATTGATGAGATTCTCCCGGGCCTCATCGAAGGCCGCGAGCGCGTCTATTACTCCATGGGGCGCAGCTCGGACTTTGACAGTCGCATCATGGGCTGGGTCAACCGCATCCGCAGCAAGGCGGCCGCTGGCGCGGTGCCCCCCGGTGAGTTCACCGATCTTGATCACATGCTGCACGAGCTTCGACTGTACAAGAGCGCGGCAGAGCTGCGGCTGATGCGCAAGGCCGCGAAGATAACAGCCGCCGCGCACCGCCGCGCGATGCGCTTCTGCCGCCCGGGGGTGTATGAATACCAGCTCGAGGCTGAGCTGCAGCACGAATTTGCCATGCGAGGGGCCCGCCATCCGGCCTACGCCGCCATCGTCGGTGGTGGCGACAATGCCTGCATTCTCCACTACGTGGATAACGCCGACCGTCTGCGCGACGGTGACCTTGTGCTGATTGATGCCGGCTGCGAGTACCGTGGCTATGCCGCCGACGTTACGCGAACGTTCCCGGTTGGCGGACGCTTTTCCAGTGCCCAGCGGGCCATCTACGATATTGTCTTGCGGGCGCAGCACGCTGCGTTCGAGGTCACTCGCGCGGGTAAGCACTGGAACCAGCCCCACGATGCCACTGTCCGCGTCATCACGGAAGGGCTGGTTGAGCTCGGCCTGCTCAAGGGAAAGGTCGACAAGCTGATCGACAAGGGGGCCTACCGCGATTTCTACATGCATCGCGCCGGCCACTGGCTGGGCATGGATGTGCACGATGTTGGTGATTATAGGGTTGGTGCCGAGCCGCGCCTGCTTGAGCAGGGCATGGTGATGACCGTGGAGCCTGGGATATACGTTGCGCCGGACAATCGCAGCGTGGCAAAGAAGTGGCGCGGCATCGGCGTGCGTATAGAGGATGACGTGGCAATCACCGCTGACGGCATGGAAGTGCTCTCTGCGGCGGTTCCCACCGCGGCTGATGAAATCGAAGCCCTGATGGTGGCCTGACGGATGACCCGGACAGCAAATGTGGTGATTGCCGGTGGCGGTATGGTGGGTATCAGCCTCGCGCTGCATCTCGCTGCATCCCTGCCTGAGTCGCAATCCGTTACCTTGATCGAAAGCTATCCGTTGCGCGGTGGCAACGGCGATTACCACCCCTCCTTCGACGCGCGCTCGACCGCCCTCAGCTACAGCTCGCGCCTGATTTACGAGGATCTCGGCTTGTGGCAGACCTTGTCGACCTGGGCCGAGCCGATACGCCGCATACACGTATCCAGCCAGGGACGCTTTGGCAGCAGTCTTATGGACGCTGATGACCAGGGATGGCCGGGCCTGGGTTACGTGGTAGAGAATGCCTGGCTGGGGCGCGTGCTGCTGGAGGCTCTGCTCGCCTCATCACGCATACAGATTGTCAGCCCGGCCAGCGCTATCGCGGCAAAACCCCGAGACGGGCGCATGGAAGTCAGCCTGGATACAGCGGACCCCGGCACGCTGGTAGCCGACCTGCTGGTGATTGCTGATGGTGCGCAATCCCGGCTGCGCGAAGGTCTGGGTATCGGTGTGAGCCGCCGCCGCTACGAGCAGCACGCACTGGTTGCCAACGTTGCCTTCGCCGGGCCCCATTCCGGTGTGGCTTATGAGCGTTTCACAGCGGATGGCCCACTGGCGCTGCTGCCGCTGCCGGCAACCGCAGATGCTCCTTACCGCGCGGCGCTGGTCTGGACACTGCCGGAGGAGCGCGCGCATGACCTGGCGGCCGCTGAGCCAGCGGCGTTTCTGCAGGCGCTGCAGAAGACCTTCGGCTATCGACTGGGGCGTGCTGTTCAGGTCGGTGAGCGATTCACTTATCCGCTGTCGCTGGTGGAATCGCGGGAGTGTGTACGTCGCCACGTTGTCGTTGTCGGTAACGCCGCGCATGCTCTGCATCCTGTCGCCGGCCAGGGTTTCAATCTGGCGCTGCGGGATGTCGCTGCGCTGTCGGCGGTGCTTGCGCAGGCAGAGGCAAATGGCGAAACCACGGGCGACCCTGTGGTTCTGGCGCGGTACGCCGCACGGCAGCGAGCCGATCAGCAGCGCACCATTGCCGCGAGCGATATGCTGCCCGGCCTGTTCATGAACGCCGACCCGGTTTTTGGCCTTGCGCGCGACCTGGCGCTGTCGGGTCTCGACCTGGCGCGGAGTGCAAAATCCTTGTTCGTCCGTCATGCCGCCGGGATCGCGGCGCTGGAGGCGCGGAATGGCTGAGTCCGGAGCACCATTTCATTACGATGTTCTTGTGGTCGGTGCGGGCATTGCCGGTTCGGCACTGGCAGTGGCGCTCAGCGGCCAGGGATTGCGTATCGCGCTGGTGGAGGCGCGAGAGTTGCCCGTCGATCCCGGCCCTGCTAGGCCGGGCCTTGACGGTTTCGACGTCCGGGTAAGCGCCCTCACGCAGGGCTCCATTGACCTGTTGAAGCGCTTCGCCGCCTGGCCTGCGATTGAAGCCTATCGCGTCTGTGCATACCGCCACATGACCGTCTGGGACGCCGAGGGCACGGGTCGAATCGACTTCGACAGCGCAGAAATGAACCTGCCTGCACTTGGCACGCTGGTTGAAAATGGGGCGGTTACCCGGGCGCTGGCCGACCGCGTCCGCCGAGCGCCGGATATCGAGGTGCTGGCGCCGCGACGGCTGGAGCAGGCGCAGCGCTCTGCGGACGGCGTTGTCGTGACGCTCGACGACGGCACCCGCTGCGCTGCATCCCTGACGGTGGGTGCCGATGGTGCGCTGTCCCCGCTGCGTGATCTCCTGAATTTTGCCACCCGGGAATGGAGCTACGGACAAAGCGCTATTGTCGCGACCGTCGAGACAGAGAGATATCACGCCGATACCGCCTGGCAGCGTTTCCTGTGCACCGGTCCGCTGGCGCTGCTGCCGCTGCCAGATTCCGCTGATCGCCACTACTGCTCCATCGTCTGGTCGCTGGACGATGACGCGGTAGATCCCGTAATGGCGCTGTCCGACGCAGATTTCTGCGTGGCGCTTGGTGAGGCCGCCGAGCATTGCCTTGGCGATATCCTGGCCAGTTCCCCCAGGGCCGCCTTTCCGCTGCGCCAGCGCCACGCCATCAACTATGTAGAGTCCGGCGTTGCGCTGGTCGCCGATGCCGCGCACACCATTCATCCGCTTGCCGGGCAGGGGATCAACCTTGGGCTTGCAGACGTGGATGAACTCGCCAGGGTGGTACTCGAGGCCAGGCAGCGTGGTCTGCCCCTCGGCGCGCTGTCGGTTCTGCAGCGCTACCAGCGCCGCCGCAAGGGCAGTAATCTGGCCATGATGGCGGCGATGGATGGCTTCCGGCATCTGTTCGGCTCGCGCCGTCTGCCGGCTCGCTGGTTGCGCAATGTCGGCCTGAGACAGGTGGATGGCCTGCCGGCGTTGAAAAAACGCCTTATGCGCCAGGCAATGGGTCTGGCCGAATAGCCCGGCAGCGCCTACAATCGCGGCAGATTCTATGGAGGAAATCGTATGAGCCAGGCACCTGAAGGTCTGAAATTCGCCAAGAGCCACGAGTGGGTGCGCGTTGAGGACGACGGCAGCGTGACCGTCGGCATCAGCGATCATGCGCAGGAAGCCCTGGGCGACGTCGTCTTTGTCGAGCTTCCAGAAGCGGGCAGCGACCTTGTCGCCGGCGACGAAGTCGCCGTGGTGGAGTCTGTCAAGGCGGCCTCCGACGTCTACGCGCCGATCAGTGGTACTGTATTGGCGGTGAACGAAGCGCTTGTGGATGCCCCCGAAACCGTCAACGGCAGCCCCTACGCCGACGGCTGGTTCTTCCGGCTCAAGCCATCAGATAGCGCCGAACTGGATGAACTGATGGATGGCGAGGCCTACGAGGAGCATCTCAGCGAAGAGGGCTGATCTGTTGCGAGTCTCTCACTAGGCGCCACGGAGGCTGATGACGCGCCAGCCTGCTTTGCGCGCATGCGCCGCGAGAGTGGGGTCGGGATCCACGGCCACCGGGTTGTCGACCAGCTGTAACAGTGGCAGATCGTTGTGTGAGTCGCTGTAGAATGTCGCGCCCGCCAGGGATTCACCCTTCTCTGCCAGCCATTCCTGCAGGCGCACCACTTTCCCCTCGCGATAGCTCGGTGTACCTACTGGCGCGCCGGTGTAGCGACCATCAGCCACCTCGACGCCGCAGGCGATCAGGTTGTCGACCCCTAACTGCTCTACAATAGGTCCAGCCACCACCTCATTGGTCGCTGTAATGACGAGCAGTGTATCTCCCCGTTGACGATGCCTCTCGATCAGATCGTGCGCCCCGGGGAGCATGATGGACGCGATCTTGTCCCGCAGAAATGCGGCTTGCCATATTGCGATTTCTCCGGTCGTGTAGCCTGCGATAGGCTGTAGTGCGAAGCGCAGATATGCCGCGATATCCAGTGATCCTTTTTTGTAGTCAGCATAGAACTTTTCGTTGGCAGTGGCGTGTGCGGCGGCGTCCACTCTGCCCTGCTCGCATAGCCAGGCGCCCCACAGATGGTCGCTGTCGCCAGCGAGCAGGGTATCGTCAAGATCGAAAATGGTCAGTGGCATGGTGTCCTCCTTAAGCGAGGCGCGGGAGAATATAACGACCTGCGGCACGAGACAATTTCTCTGGCTGCGCAAAGTGTGGAACAATGTCGGGCTGATATGTGGATACAGTGGTAATGATTGACGCACAGGGTTTCCGGCCAAACGTCGGCATCGTGATCGCCAACGACAGCGGCCAGCTACTCTGGGCGCGTCGCATCGGCGGGCGCGATGCATGGCAGTTTCCGCAGGGCGGCATCAATCCTGGTGAGAAGCCCGAACATGCGCTGTACAGGGAACTGGAGGAGGAAGTTGGTCTGCCTCCGTCCGCGGTGGATGTCATCGCCTGCACCCGCGGCTGGCTGCGCTACCGCCTGCCGAAGCGCTATATACGTAAGGGGCAGGAGCCAGTGTGCATCGGTCAGAAGCAGAAGTGGTATCTGCTCAGGCTGCTTGCCGACGACTCCACTATCAGCCTCACTGACAATCACAAGCCCGAGTTCGACCACTGGCAGTGGGTAAGCTATTGGTACCCATTGAACCAGGTGGTCTACTTCAAGCGGGAGGTTTACCGGCGTGCGCTGCGCGAGCTCTCGCAGCCTCTTGGCGGCCTGGTCGCCGACAGCGGGCAGGCCTGACGTCGTGCTGGAAGTTCTGCGCGCCATTGTTCAGGAGGTAAACGCTGCCGAGAGCCTCGATCAGGCACTCGGCATTATAGTGTCCCGCGTCAAGAACGCGATGGGCACGCAGGTCTGCAGCGTCTACATGCGCGATCGCGGCGGCGAGCGTTTCGTCTTCCGTGCCACCGAGGGTTTGAATGTAGCCCAGGTGGGTTTCGCCAGCCTCGCCCCCGGCGAAGGACTTGTTGGTCTTGTGGCAGAGCGTGAGGAGCCGGTGAATCTCGAGGACGCCGAGAGCCACCCAAACTTCCAGTTTCTGCCGGATATCGGCGAAGAGCCATTTCACGCCTTCCTCGGCGTGCCGATTATTCACCAGCGACAGGTACTGGGCGTACTCGTCGTTCAGCAGTCAGAGCGTCGCCGTTTTGATGAAAGCGAGGAAGCCTTCCTGGTGACCATGTCGGCGCAACTCGCCGGCGTCATCGCCCATGCCCAGGTTACCGGCGAGGTACCGGATGCCCTGATCGCCGGCGCGGTGCACATGTCGACCCGCATAGGCGGACTGCCCGGCGCGCCGGGCATCGGTATTGGTGTGGCAGTGGTGAAATCGCCGGTGGCAGATCTGTATACGGTGCCGCGGCGCCAGGCGAAGAACCGCCGCGCCGAATTGCGCAGCTTCAAGCACGCGCTGGAGCAGGTTCGTCTCGACGTCCAGTCTGTCGCGGATAATCTGCGCGATGAGTTGAGCGCCGAGGATCACGCCCTGTTCGACGTTTATCTGGGCATACTCGGTGATTCCGCCATCGGTGGCGAGGTAGCGGCGCGGATCAAGGCGGGTGAGTGGGCGCAGGGGGCGCTCAGTCAGGTCATGATCGAGCATATTCGCCACTTCGAACGCATGGAGCATAGCTACCTTCGCGAGCGGGCAGTCGATGTCAAGGATCTGGGCACAAGGGTGTTGGGTTACCTGCAGGCCGATGGACGCGACGAGACCGACTTCCCGGAGCAGACAATCCTGATCAGCGAAGAGCTGACGGCTTCCATGCTGGGCGAGATTCCGCGCAACCGGCTCGCCGGCATGATTTCTGTCCGCGGCTCCGGCAACTCCCATGTGGCCATCCTCGCCCGTGCCATGGGTGTGCCCACGGTGATGGGCGCGGTGGATCTGCCTTATACGCGCCTGCGCGAAATGACGGTCGTGGTGGATGGGTACAACGGTGCGGTGCACCTCAACCCCCCGGAAGAGGCACTTGATCGTTATCGGGCCCTCGCCGACCAGGACTCCGCGCTGAATCGCGATCTCGAAACCCTGCGCGATGAGCCCTGCGAAACCCTCGATGGTCATCGCCTTCGTCTGTGGGTGAACACAGGTCTGATGGTCGACGTGGCGCGGTCGCTTGAGCGCGGTGCCGAGGGCGTTGGCCTTTACCGCACCGAGGTGCCGTTTCTCCTGCGCGAGCGCTTCCCCAGCGAGGAAGAACAGCGGCAGATTTATCGCGAACAGCTGGAGGCGTTTGCGCCGCGGCCCGTCACCATGCGCACGCTGGATATTGGCGGCGACAAGGCGCTCAGTTATTTCCCCATTGAAGAAGAGAATCCGTTCCTTGGCTGGCGCGGGATCCGCGTGACGCTCGATCACCCGGAGATACTCCTCGCCCAGGTGCGGGCCATGCTCAAGGCCAATGCCGGTCTCGGCAATCTCCGCATCATGCTGCCCATGGTCAGCAATGTGCTCGAGCTCGACGAGGCCCTGGTGCTGATTCATCGTAGCCATCGCGAGCTGCTGCAGGAAGGACTGGATATCACGCTACCGCCAGTGGGTGTTATGGTAGAGGTGCCGGCGGCAGTCTATCAGGCGGCGGCGTTTGCCCGTCGCGTGGACTTTCTTTCGGTCGGCAGCAACGATCTCACCCAATACCTGCTGGCGGTCGACCGCAACAACGCCCGTGTGTCCGACCTCTACCATGCGTTTCACCCGGCAATACTTGAGGCTCTCGTTGCGGTGGTAGACGGTGGTCGCAGCGAGGGCAAGCCGGTGAATATCTGTGGCGAACTCGCCGGGGATCCGTTGGCCTCTGTGCTTCTGCTGGCCATGGGCTTTGACGTGCTGTCAATGAATGCAACCAGCCTGCCACGGGTCAAGAAAGCCATCCGCAGCATCAGCCACGCCGAGGCTGTCGAGGTGCTGGCAGAGGTGCGGGGCTTCGACAACAGCCGTGACATACAGCGGCGCCTCGAGACGCTGCTCATGGATCGCGGACTGCGGCAGTTCATCCCGCGGCCGGTGGACGCCTGACGGCATGCTCGCCTATCCCGATATCGATCCCGTGGCTATCTCTCTGGGGCCACTCAACATCCACTGGTACGGCCTGACCTATCTCGGTGGCCTGGCCTTTGCGTGGTGGCTGGCGGCTCGCCGCAGCCGACGTCCTGGTGCAGTGCTGTCGCGCCGCCAGGTGGATGATCTTATTTTCTGGGCGGCTATGGGCATCGTGCTCGGGGGCCGCATCGGCTATGCCCTGTTTTATGGCGGTGACCGGCTGGTCGAGGACCCGACCTGGATTTTGCGTGTCTGGCAGGGCGGTATGTCGTTCCACGGCGGATTTCTTGGCGTGGTCGTGGCAAGTTTCCTGTTTGCGCGTCGCCAAGGCGTATCGTTTCCCGACCTGCTGGATTTTGTCGCCCCGCTGGCGCCGCTGGGGCTGGCGCTGGGGCGCCTCGGGAACTTCATCGGCCAGGAACTGTGGGGGCGAGCGGCGGACGTGCCCTGGGCGATGGTCTTCCCCAATGATCCCCTGCAGATTCCGCGGCACCCGTCCCAGCTCTACCAGTTTGCCCTGGAGGGAATGCTGCTTCTTTTTATTATGCTCTGGTTTACGCGCCGACCCAGACCCACTTTTGCGGCATCCGGGGTGTTCTCCCTTGGCTATGGTATTCTGCGATTCACGGCGGAATTCTTCCGGGAGCCGGATGCGCACCTCGGCTTCCAGGCATTTGGCTGGATGACCCGTGGCCAGCTGCTTTGCATCCCCATGATCCTTCTCGGCTTATATCTGCTGTACCGTGCCTATCGTGGCGGCGGCGCGGCGGCCCGGTCAACGCGGTAACGACATGCGCCAGTATCTCGATCTGCTCCAGGACATCCTCGACAATGGCGTGCGCAAGGACGATCGCACCGGTACGGGCACTCTGTCGGTGTTCGGGCGGCAGTTCCGTCACGACCTTGCCGACGGCTTTCCCTTGTTGACTACCAAGAAACTGCACTTTCGCAGTATTGTCAATGAGCTGCTGTGGTTCCTCCGCGGTGACACCAACACCGCATGGCTAAGAGAGCACGGCGTCAGCATCTGGGACGAGTGGGCTACCGAAGAGGGCGAGCTAGGGCCACTGTACGGCGCGCAATGGACCGCCTGGCCGACCCGCGACGGCGGCAGCATTAACCAGATTGACTACGTGCTGGACTGCCTGCGACACCGACCGGACAGTCGCCGCATACTCTTTCATGGCTGGAACGTGGAATACCTGCCCGACGAGAGCCAGAGTCCGCAGGAGAACGCACGCGCCGGTCGCATGGCGCTCCCGCCCTGTCATCTGCTATATCAATTCTACGTGGCCGGCGGTCGCCTGTCGGCACAGCTTTATATTCGCTCCAGCGATTCGTTTCTCGGCCTGCCCTATAACACGGCCAGCCTCGCGCTGCTCACGCATATGCTGGCCCAGCAGTGCGACCTCACGCCCGGTGAGATCGTGATCACGACAGGCGATTCACATATTTATGTGAATCACCTGGAGCAGGTCGCCAGCCAGCTGCAGCGTGAGCCACGGCCGCTGCCTTCACTGCACATTCGCCGTCGTCCGCAGAGCATTTACGATTACTGCTTTGAGGACTTTGAAGTGCGCGATTACCGACCGCATGCCCACATTTCTGCACCGGTGGCCGTGTGAGCGCACAGACTGTCACGTTCAGCATGATTGTTGCCGCGGCCCGCAATGGCACGATCGGCCGCAACAACACCCTGCCCTGGCGCATTCCTGAGGATTTGCGCTACTTCCGGCGTGTCACGATGGGTAAGCCGGTGATAATGGGCCGGCGAACCTTTGACTCGATCGGGCGTCCACTGCCTGGCCGCGACAATATTGTCGTTTCACGCAATCCTGAGTTCGCGGCCGCGGGTGTCAGCGTGGTGCGGGGCGTTGATGAGGCATTCACCCTGGCCGAAGCGTCTGCGCGGGCGTCTGGGGCAGAGGAGCTCATGTTACTGGGTGGTGCGCAGTTGTATGCCGAGGGCATGCCGCTGATACAGCGCATTTACCTGACGCGAGTGCACGCAGACGTGGAAGGGGATGCTCGACTGCCAGTTCTGGTGCCGGAGGAGTGGCGGGAAATCTCCCGGGAAGATCACGCTGCGGACAGCAGAAACGACTTCCCCTTCAGTTTTATCGTGTTGCAGCGCCGCTGACACCGCGCGTTTGCTGTTTCGTCAGGAGCGGCCTGGGCCTGTGAAAGCAGCCCGTCTGTTACCTTTTTGCCGGAAAAATAATGTGAGTGTTACGATATTGCACATATTTGATCGCACCCCGGGCCTTATTCGCAACGTGTTTGAAAAGATCTTTGTTATCTGGTTTCATCTGACTTCGTTCGCTCGACCTTCTGTGACAAATCTGAAGAGAGCGGCACCGGGTCTCTCCCCATCAGCCCTAATACATTTATGGATATAGGAAGCACTATTCCCATGACTACCTATCGATTGAAGAATGTGCTGCTGACAATCACAGTGTCCTGCCTAGCCCTTGTGGGTGCGGTAAGCGCTGTGCAGTCAAGCACGCTGGACTCCATCCTCGACGTGAGTGAGGAGAAAACAGAAGCGGCCCGGCAGTCGCAGGCACGGGTTGACCGGCTTGCCGACGAGACGCGTGATTTGTTGAGCGACTACAAGTCGGTCATGAAGCAGGTTGACGGTCTCAAGGTCTACAACGCACGTCTGCAGAGTCAGATCGATAACCAGAACAGGCGCATTGCCGACATCGACGAATCTATCGAGCAGGTAACCGTCATTCAGCGCCAGATGACGCCACTGGTTGTGCGCATGGTCGACGGGCTTGAGCGCTTTGTCGAGCTGGACGTGCCGTTTCATATCGAGGAGCGTGAGCAGCGTATCCGGTTCCTTCGAGAAAATCTGGATCGCTCGGATGTCAGCGTCGCCGAGAAGTTCCGCCAGGTGCTTGAGGCCTACAAGATCGAAAACGAGTACGGTCGTAAGCTTGATGCCTATAAAGGTAGTGTAGAGATCGACGGCACGGAGCGGGACGTCAACTTCCTGCGCGTGGGTCGTATAGCGCTGGTTTATCAGACGACGGACACCGAATTGTCCGGGGCGTGGGATCAGGAAAGTCGCAGCTGGGTACAGCTGGATCGGGGGGAATATCGCTCCGCCATCATGCAGGGTCTGCGCATTGCACGCCAGGAAGCTTCCATTGATTTGATGAACATGCCCATTCCCGCGCCGGAGGCCAAATAAATGATTAAGCAATTCGTATCTGCTGCCACGCTCACGCTCTGTGGCGTACTGACCCTCGGCGCAAGCCTGGCGAGCGCTCAGGAGGATGCTGCGCCACAGGCTCAGTCCAGTGCCTCGGAAGAAGATCAGGCGCAGTCACTCGAGCAACTGCTGGAGTTTGTGAAGCAGGGTCAGACTCAGGAAATGCAGGAAAACCGCCAGCGCGAGCAGCGTTTCCAACAGGATAAGGCCAATCAGGCAGCGGAACTCAAGTCTGCCGAAGACGAGCGTACCCGTCAGGAAAACCTCAGTTCACAGCTGGAAGCTGAATTCGAGGAGAACGAGGTCACCATCGCGCAGAAGCAGGAGGTGCTGCGCGACCGACTGGGCACGCTGTCGGAGCTTTTTGGCCACCTCACCTCAACAGCGGGCGACCTTGCGAGCAATCTTGAGTTCTCAATCACCAGCGCCGAGTTTCCCAACCGCGAAGAGTATCTGAACGAACTGATCAAGAAGATGAGCAGCAGCGACCGGTTGCCGAGCATCGAAGAGATAGAGCGCGTCTGGTTCGAGCTTCAGCGAGAAATGATCGAGTCTGGCAAGGTTGTGGCATTCGATGCTGAAGTGTCCAGGCCCAATGGTGACAAGGTCACAGAGAAGGTTGTGCGTATAGGCACCTTCAACGTGATCTCTGAAGACGGCCAGTATCTTACCTACGTTCCAAGCAAAGGAACTCTCGAAGAATTGGCTCGTCAGCCTGCTAGTAACTACACCGACATGGCGACGACCCTGGCCAATGCTGACAGTGGTATGAAGCGCTTCGGCATCGACCCCACCGGCCCCACCGGCGGTTCGTATCTCGCCGCGATGATCAACAGCCCGACCATGGAGGAGCGCTGGCACCAGGGTGGTTATATTGGCTACGCCATTACCGCAGTGGGTGTCTTTGCCTTCATTCTGGCCATCATCCGCCTCGTCATATTGTCCTCTGTGAGCTCAAGAGTGAATTCCCAGCTCAAGACCGACAAGGCAAACGACAACAACCCGCTGGGTCGCGTCCTCAAGATTCACGAAGATAACCCTTCAATGGATACAGAAACCCTAGAGCTCAAGCTGTCCGAGGGTATTCTCAAGGAAACGCCGAAACTGGAGAGTGGTCTGACGCTCCTGAAGATTATTGCCGCGGTGGCGCCTCTGATGGGTCTGCTGGGTACAGTGACGGGGATGATCGTTACCTTCCAGGCAATTACCATCTTCGGCGCGGGTGATCCCAAAGCCATGGCAGGCGGTATTTCAGGCGCCCTGGTCACGACGGTTCTCGGCCTTCTTGTGGCGATTCCGACTGTTCTCCTGCATACAGTGGTGAACGGTCGTGCGCAAAGAATCATTCACATACTGAATGAGCAGAGCACGGGCATCGTGGCCGAGCACACCGAGTCAAACCTGGGGAAGTGAGATGATGTTCTGGTTCGAAAACGCGATTCAGGCAGTCAACCGCTTCATGGACATGGGTGGCAACGTCCTCTGGTTCATTGCCATCCTGTTGTTCTTCATGTGGATGTTGATCTTCGAGCGCATCTGGTTTTTCAAGCTGAACTGGAAGCAGGAAGTCATCAGGATTCTTGGTGAATGGGAAGCGCGCCCCGAGCGGCGTTCGTGGGCGGCACACCGTGTCCGTGAAAAGCTGGTCTCGGAGGCGCGCCTTCAGATCAACCAGAACCTGTCCGTGATCAAGACCCTGGTGGCATTGTGTCCCTTGCTTGGTCTGTTGGGTACAGTGACCGGGATGATCGAAGTCTTCAATATTATGGCCGTCACCGGGGGCGGTGACGCCAAGTCCATGGCCGGAGGTGTATCGCGAGCCACGATTCCCACTATGGCAGGGATGGTGGCCGCTTTGTCCGGCGTTTTCGGCAATACTTACGTCCAGCGGATTGCCCAGCGCGAAAGCGAGCTGCTGGCTGACAATCTGACTACCGATCATTAAGAGAGCACAGCTATGCGCAGAAACAGACAGGTAGCAGCGGAAGACGAAGCCCAGATCGACCTCACGCCGATGCTGGACGTGGTCTTCATTATGTTGATTTTCTTCATCGTCACCGCGACCTTCATTAAGGAAGCTGGCGTTGAGGTCACGAGACCGGAGGCATCAACAGCCCAGCCAAAGGATAATGTCAACATTCTTATAGCGATCAACGCTACCAATGAAATATGGATGGACAAGCGCCGTATTGACGAGCGTGCGGTAAGAGCTAATATTGAACGACTACACGCAGAAAACCCGAAGGGTGCTGTGGTTATTCAGGCCGACAACAAGTCAAATACCGAAACGGTTGCGGCGGTACTTGATGCGGCTCGCGAAGCTGGCGTCTATGACGTCTCTCTGGCCACCGACAAGAAGTAGTGAATCACTATTATGCCTAAAAGTCTGACCAGGATTGTTTTCGGCGCTCTGCTCGCGTTACCTGTGGCAGGCGGTCTGTTCTTTCTTATGCAATATCTGATCGCTACGGCGAACCCGGATATAGATGAAGAAGAACGTACACGCCTTGCCGATATCGTTATGCCAGAGCGGGACATAGATACCAATGTGGAGCAGAAAAAGCCGGACAAAATTGAAGATCCGGAAGAGCCTCCGCCCGATCTGGATACGCCCGACATGGATGCGGACGTGGATGCGGACGCAGTTAATACTGCACCGCGGTCAACAGTAGAAATCGATATTGCCAGTAGCGGTATGGGTGGTGGAGATGGTGAGTATCTGCCTATCGTTAAGGTTGCACCCATTTATCCGCGTCGCGCGCAGACTCGCGGCATTACTGGCTATTGCATCGTTGAATATACGGTAACCAGGAATGGCTCGATAAAAGATCCACAGGCGGTGGATTGTTCACCCTCCGGTGTCTTTGAGCGGGCATCTGTCAAAGCGGCGGAGAAGTTCAAGTATAAGCCGCGCGTGGTAGATGGTGAGGCAATCGAGGTTGCAGGTGTTCAGAACAAGTTCACATTCGAGCTCGAGAATTAATCGCTGGAGGGTCATCGCATGACCATGACACGTACATTGATCGGTGCAACAGCGCTGTCACTGGCAATCACTGCTGGACAGTCCATTATAAGCCAGCTGTCCGCTGAGAGCTCCCTGGCGGCATTGGGTCTGGGCAAGGCGTTTGCGCAGGATCAGCAGGAGGAGCGCGAGACGCGCAAGACACCTGCTTTACGGAATTCCGTCTATGAAAAGCTCTCGGAGGCGCAGACAGCGGCGGAGGAAAAAGATCTCGCCACTGCTGAGCAGGTTTTGAATGAAATGATCAATGATCGGGGCAGGAATGAGCTTAACAGCTATGAACTGGCCAACGTCTACAATCTGATGGCTTTTATTCATTATTCAAGGGAAGACTACGCCAGAGCGCTACAGTCCTACGAAAATGTGGTCAAACAGCCCGATATTCCGCTGGCCATGGAAATCAACACGCGTTTTACGGTGGCACAGCTGCACTTCGTGCAGGAAAACTGGCGAGAGGGGATTGATGCGCTTCTGGCATGGTTCGAAATGAGTGAGAATGCGCCAGCGAATGCCTACGTTTTGCTTGCCCAGGGTTATTACCAGCTTGAGGACTATCCCAAATCTCTTGAAAACGTTGAGATAGCTATCGAACTCTATCGAGAGAAAGACAAAACTCCGAAGGAGCAGTGGTACAACCTTGCGCGATTCCTTTATACCGATCGCGGTGACACGGACAGTGCACTCGCTGTGCTCGAAGAGTTGCTGACGCACTACCCAAAGAAGGATTACTGGGTTCAACTCGGTTATATGTATTCAGAGAAGAACAACGAAAAGCGGCAGCTCGGCTCTATGGAGACTGCGTACGTTCAGGACATGCTGGACAAGGATGGAGAATTACGCAATCTGGCGTCGCTGTACCTCAGCCAGGGTGTACCTTACAAAGCAGGGAAGGTGCTTGAAAAGGGCTTTGAGGATGAGCTCATCGAAGACGAGGTCAAGAACTATGAACTGATGGCAGGGTCATGGCGTCAGGCACAGGAGGTGGATAAAGCAATTCCCGCGATGGAAATAGCTGCGTCAAAGTCTGATTCTGGTGAACTTTATTCGCAGCTGGGAAATATCTACCTTGACGGTGACCAGTTCGACAAGGCCATCGATGCAATCAATACCGCACTGCAGCGTGGTGGCGTGAAGCGTCCTGATACCGCACGCCTGGTGCTCGGTATGGCCCATTTCAATAAGGAAGAGTACCAAAAGGCTCGTGAAGCTTTCCGGGCTGCGGGTCGTGACGAGCGTTCCGAGCAGTATGCCAAGCAATGGATCAAATACATGGATTCGGAAATCGAACGTCAGCAGAAACTCGCTGAGGGTTAAGCGGTTGTGTTAATGATGCTTCGCATTAAAGGCTGTGTATCGTCATTAAGCCTGGCGTTCTGGAGGGCTTTGGGAATGGTCGGGGCTGCTGTATAAAAAGTCTAAAAACAAACGTACATTCAAACGCGTAGCCAAAGATGTATGGTGAGTAACACCTGGCCATGAACGAGTTAACAAGAAAGGAGCCGAAAGGCTCCTTTCTTGTGTGTCCTACATAATCAAATGTAGTTCGTCAGACAGGGACAACATTCTCTGCTTGCGGCCCTTTCTGACCGTCAGCCACGGTAAATTCTACTTTTTGCCCATCGGTCAGCGTGCGAAAACCATCGCCTTTGATGGCGCTGAAATGAACGAAGACATCTGGACCACCTTCCTGCTCTATAAAGCCGTATCCCTTGCTTTCGTTAAACCACTTTACCGTACCGGTTACTGTAGACATACATACATACCTTTCTAACTGTATATGACGACCGAGGCCGCCGCTTTTCTGTTGACTATTTATGGGTAACGAACAGAGGAACAGGACTGATCTTCGCTCGCATTCATAAACAAACCACTGCAAATATGCCCGGTGCACCCCGACAGATTATAAATGCAGCCCTTTGAGTGTAGCACTCTGGTACAGACTGGGTAGTTGTCGGCCAGAAAAGCTGCAAAATTTACATTGCCTGATCTACGCGTATGATTTTCATGATGTTGGTGCTGCCGGCCCGGCCGTGCTCGTCGCCCATGGAGAGAAGAATGTCATCCCCGTTCTGCAGGTAGTTGAGGTCACGCAGGAAGTCAATCGCGCGCGCTTCCAGTGAGCCACGGCCCAGCTCGTTACTCGGGAAATACAGCGGTATGACACCGCGACAAAGCGAAAGACGCTGCAGTGTCTGCGCGCTGCTTGCGAGGGCGAAAATGGGCAATCCTGAGCTCAGCCTCGACATGAGCCGCGGCGTTGCCCCGGACTCTGTGAGGCAGGCGATGCCGCGAACATTGCGATAATGGTTCGCGGCATAAATAGCGGACATGGCAATCGTTTCCTGAGCGGAATGGAACTCCCGATCTATGCGATAGCGCGACGTGCGCGCTACAGGATGGCGCTCTGCGCCCATCGCGGCGTCTGACATCGCTACCACAACAGCAACTGGGTATTTACCCACGGCCGTTTCTGCTGAAAGCATGACAGCATCAGTGCCATCCAGCACGGCATTGGCGACATCAAATACCTCGGCCCGCGTCGGCATGGCGCTGCTTATCATGGACTCCATCATCTGGGTCGCCGTGATGACCAGGCGATTGGCCCGCCGAGCGCGGGAAATGAGGTCCTTCTGGATTCCGATTAATTCAGCATCGCCAACCTCCACGCCAAGGTCACCGCGGGCCACCATGATGCCGGCAGACGCCTGCAGAATGCCGTCTAGAATCGCGCTGTCGGCTACTACTTCTGCTCGCTCTATTTTGGCTATGATGGAGGCGCTGAGGCCATGGCGCGTGAGCAGCGCCTGGGTATGCTCGATATCGCCGATGTGTGACACGAAAGAGACTGCAACAAAGTCGGGCACCACCGCATCCAGGGACTCGATATCGGCGATATCCTTTGTGGTAAGCGCCGGCGCAGCGATGCCGCCGCCCAGGCGGTTGATGCCCTTGCGTGAACCGAGCTGACCTCCCACGAGAACGGTACAGTCCGCGGCGTCCTGCTCAACATTATCCACCCTCAGCTGTATGCGGCCATCGTCGAGCAGCAAGGTGTCCCCGGGTTGCAGATACTGGGTCAGCGCCTCAAAGGTAAAGCCGACTCCCTGCAGGCCACCCTCTTTTTCGTTAATTCCGGCATCAAGACGGAAGTGATTTCCTTGACTGAGTTCGACGCTGCCATCACGGAACCCGCCAATGCGGATCTTGGGTCCCTGCAGATCAGCAAGAATGCCGACGTGTCTTCCCGCCAGAGCTGCCTGATGGCGGATGCGCCGGGCGGTAGTGGCATGATGCTCGGGTTCACCGTGGCTGAAGTTGAGGCGAAACACATCCACGCCCGCCCGCATCAGCTGCGCGATGGTGATGTCGCTGTCGCTGGCCGGGCCGATGGTTGCGACAATCTTGGTGCGCCGGCTGACTGGCCGGCTCATGCTTTCATTTCCAGGTGGGAGCGAGGCAGTGAGTATGCAGTGATCATGGGGTGTTAACTGACTCCAGATAATTCACGGTAAGGTCCGGAAAGTCGGTGAAAACGCCGTCTACACCGACCCGACCAAGGAAGAGTTCCAGCAGCTCACGATACGTATTGATACCGGGGGGAAGCGCATCGCGGCGGAAGGTGAATGGGTGCACCAGCAGGCCGGCGTGATGCGCCCGTGCCACAAGATCGGTGAGCACTGCGTCACCATTGGCGTCCGTGCCGGTGTAAATATGCATGAGCCATGGCCCTATCCCGTCGGCGTAGCGCGCAATGCCGGCAAGTCCCTGGTCCGTGCGTAGATAATCGTAATCCGTGCCTCCGTCTTCCCCCCAGCTGTTATCGCCGATCAACTGGATCAGGGGCAGCGACGTTTGCAGCGTGTCCTTGAGATACTGCAGCGTCGGCGGGTCGAAACACTGTAGATAGATGCGGTCACGGGCGTCTGATAGTCCCGCCTCATCCAGAACATCCAGCACCGCCCTTGCAATGTCCATACCCTCGGCGCGATGGAATTGCGGCGCCTTGAGCTCGATATACAGGCCGGTGCGCATGCCCCGACTGCGGTTAAGGCCCTCGATCAGGCGGATTTCCTCGCCTAATGTCGGCACACCGGAAAGCCCCGGACCTGCGGGGAAACGCTGGGCAAAGGCCGCGCTGTTACCCTGCCCCGGCGCGCGGCGCTCGTGGGCGCGCAGCTGGCGGATTTCGGCGAGGGTGAAGTCGATGGCATAGAAGTGGCCGTCGGTGCGTGCACGGTCAGGAAAAAGAACGGCGACGTCGGTTGTGTCATCCAGAAGAATGTCGTGCAGCACGATCGGCACAGCGTCTTTGGTCAGCACAACATCCTGCTCTAAATAATCCGCGCCCATGCCGTGGGCCAGCGCCTTTGCCGGCAGGGTATGCTCTGGCAGGTAGCCACTGGCACCGCGGTGGGCAATGACGATAGGTCTCGTTTCTGTCTTCACGCGCTTCACGTCCGCTGCCTCGGCGCCTGCCGCTGCAGACGCGCCCGCCAGCAGCGAGCAGACAAGGCCTGCAAGAAGTGTGCGGCATTGCATACGGCGATCACCTCAGGGCTTGACCTGCATCTTGATGGTCTTCTCGGTGGCGGGACCATAAGGCGGCAGCATGCCGCCGATGCGCCCGATATTGAGCTTTGTCTGGCGGTAAATGGCCTTGGCGTGGCTGAAGCGGCGGAAGCCGTCCTCCCCGTGGTACGCTCCCATGCCGCTGGGGCCGACGCCGCCGAAGGGGAGGTCTTCCTGCATCACGTGCATGATCACATCGTTGATACAGACGCCGCCGGAGGTGGTGCGCTCCAGGACCGCCCGCTCTTCGTCGCCGTCGCTGCCAAAATAATATGCCGCCAGCGGCCTCGGCTGGCTGTTGATGTGGCGGATGGTCTCGTCGAATTCCTTATACGTCACAATCGGCAGCAACGGGCCGAACAGCTCTTCCTGCATTACCGCTGTATCCAGCGGCGGCTGCGGAATCAGTGTCGGTGCGATCTTGCGTGAACCCTGCTGTGTGGCAAAGTCCTCGTCCGCCGGGTTGATGACCACGGTGCTGATCCCGCGCTCGGCGATCTCCGCAAGATAAGCGGTCAGGCGCTCATAGTGGCGGTCGTTGACGATGGCGGTGTATTCCGGATTGTCCAGCAGGCGCGGGTACATGCGCTGAACCGCCGCCTGCGCCGCGGCCACCACCTCTTCCAGCTTCTCCTCGGGAACCAGCAGGTAATCCGGCGCCAGGCAGATCTGCCCGGCGTTCAGCGTCTTGCCGAGCATGACGCGCTCCATGGCGCTATCGATATCCGCACTTCGGGAGAGAATGACGGGCGATTTGCCCCCCAGCTCCAGCGTGACGGGCACCAGGTTCTTCGCCGCCGCCGCCATGATATGGCGCGCGACGCCCGTGGCGCCGGTAAACAGCAGGTGATCGAAAGGCAGCGCCGAGAAGGCCTGGCCGACGTCGGGGCCACCGGTGGCGATAGCCACTTCCTCCGGTGACCAGGCGCTGGCCACCATCCCGGCCATGAGCTCTGCCGTGGCGGGCGTGAATTCGGACGGCTTGATCATTGCGCGATTGCCGGCAGCGAGGATGCCGGCCAGTGGCCCGAACGTCAGGTTGACCGGGAAGTTCCAGGGTGAGATCACCCCGACCACGCCCAGAGGCTGGTACTCCACCCGTGAGCGGCCGCCCAGCAGGTTCAGCGGGAACATGGTCGACCGCTTCTCGCCGCGCATCCAGTCGCGAACATGCTTGCGCGCGTGCTTGAAGGGGCCGAGAGAGGCCGCGACGTCGGTCATCAGCGTCACTTCCCGGGATCGACAGCTGAAGTCAGTGTTCAGGGCCTCGACAATACGGTCGCGATTGGCGTAGATCACGTCGATGCCGCGGTCGAGGCGATCGATGCGCGCCTCCGCGCTGACTGCACCCTCGTTGAGGTAGGCTTCCTGCTGAAGCTTTAGCATGGCCTGCAGTTTGGCGCTTATATCGTTATCCTTGTTCGATGATGCTGGCGCATTCATGACTGTCCTCCTGGGCCCGTTATCGGAAAGATGACGAACATTGTTTTTCATACAGCGTTAGTCAGTATAGGGCCTGTAGCGTGGCAGGTTAACCCGCCACTGTGTTTAACTTGACGCGGTGATTCCCCGCACCGACACAGGACCATGGTAGAGCACATGCCGACACAGGACACGCGCACCCCGTCACCGCCTTTCGGCTATTCGCGGGAGTGCCATTACGACCGCGACAAGCAGGTGCGCATTGTCGCCGAGTTCCACGCCAACAAGATTCGCCCCAGCCGCATTGCCTACCGGGTCGGTATCGATATCGCATTAATAGAGGCGCTGATTGCGGGTGAGGAGGAGCCGGAGCGCTTCCCGAAACTTGTGGCGCACTACCGCCGTCAGCGCTTTCGCGACCGGCTGGGCTCACTGTCGCGCGACCGTGGCGCCCAGCGCTTCGAGGCGGAAATGCGTATCACCCGGGAGTTCCAGTCCGAACAGGAGCTATAGTCGCCCACCGGGCGTCCGGGTCTGCCTTCAGGGGACGCCGCCGCTCACTGCAGCGGTCATCCGCTGCTGCTACACTCCACACTTCCTCAACAACACGAGCTCCCGATATGATTCCAGCTCTGCGACGTTCTCTGCTTCTGTCTCTCACACTGCTGCTCACCCTCTCTGGACCTCTGTACGCGCACGATCACGACAAGCCGGAGAACGGGCACGCGTCTGCTGGCGCTGATGTCCCTGAACCACTGCACGCAGAAAGCAGCGGCAGTGTACGTATCGACGGCAGGAACATTGACTACACCGCCACCGCCGGCACCCTGGTCATGAAGAACGACGATGGCGACCCCATCGCTCACTTTGGCTACACCGCCTATACCCGCGATGGCGTCGACAGGGCCGAGCGACCTGTTCTGTTTGCCTACAACGGTGGGCCCGGTTCCGCTTCCATGTGGCTGCATATGGGTATCCTTGGCCCCCAGCGCGCTGATGTGGAAGACACCGCCTTTACGACTAACGGTCCGTTCCGCTCTGTGAACAACGAGTTCAGCGTTCTCGATCGCGCCGACCTGGTCATGATCGACCCGGTGGGCACCGGATTTTCCCGCGCGGTGGGCAAGGGCGACAGCAAGGACTTCTGGGGTGTTGATAACGACATCCGCAGCGTGTCCGACTTTATTGCGCGCTACGTCACCGAAGCGGGCCGCTGGGCATCACCGAAGTACCTGCTCGGCGAAAGCTACGGGGGTATCCGCAGCGGCGGCGTCTCCTACGATCTGCTGTCCCGTCACAGCATTGCGCTTGAGGGTGTGATCCTGGTATCGCCCTATATGGACTACATCGCGGGCAACGCGGGCACGGCGAACGATCTGCCCTACATCAACTACATTTCTGCGTATGCGGCCACCGCCTGGTACCACGGCGTCAGTGAGTTCCGCCCGGATGACCTGCAGACCATGCTGGACGAGGCGGAAACCTTCGCCATGGACATCTATGCGCCGGTGCTGATGAAGGGGCGGCGCGCCAGTGACGAGGAGCGCCAGGCCGCACTCACCGGACTTCAGCGCCTGACCGGCATCAGCGCCGATTACTGGGATCGCGCCAACCTGCGCATCGATGAGTCACGCTTTGCCAAGGAACTGCTGCGCGATCAGCGCAAGACGGTCGGGCGCATTGATGCCCGCTTTGTCGGCGATGCCCTGAATCATATTGGCGAGCGCTTCAGTTACGATCCGTTTTTCCCGTCGGTGGGTCCGGCGTTTGTTGCTGCCTTCAACGATTATTACCGCGAAGTGCTGGGCGTGAAAACCGACATGACCTATGTCACCTCCGCCGGCCTGTGGCGCGACTGGGGACAGGAACATCGTCACCCCGGGCCGGTCGGCATGCAGCCGGTGGGCAACACCGCGGTGGACCTGGCCTACGCCATGACCCAGAACCCGAACATGCGGCTGCTGATTCAGCAGGGCTACTTCGATCTGGCAACGCCGGTAGGCGCAACGCGCTATTTCCTCGACCATATGGATCTGCCCGAGTCCCTGCGCGAGAACATCACCGAGGCCTATTACGAGGCGGGTCACATGATGTATCTGCACAGACCGTCACTGGAGAAGTTCCGGCGCGATCTGGCGGCGTTCATTCGCGCCGCGGACTGAAGAACAGGCGCTTACTCTGTTGAGGCCGTCGCGGTGGTGGGTGCACAGACCTGCCTGAAACCTGCCGCCACAAAAGGGATCATATGGTCATAGGCGGCCTCGAAATCCTTGGAGCGGCAGGTCCCGCCAGACAGTTTGTCGATTCGACCTGTCTGCGCCAGCGTGAGCGTGAGCGCACCTGAGAGGTTGTTGTAGCACCAGTACAGGTTGTCGTCAGTCGCGCCGGGCAGGGCTTTCCTCAGGGCCGCGATGAACTCCAGCACGAGATCATCAAACAGCGATGACATCATCTTGGGGCCCCAGTAGGGCGAGTTGTTGATGTAGGCGATCAGCGCCAGATAGTGGCGCCAGCCTGCATCGCCGGTTTCCTGCGCAATCTCCAGCGGCCGCAGGAAGGCTTCGATAATCTGCTCTACGCTGGGTCCATCGGCCCCGGCCTCTCGCTGACAGCGCTGCAGCGCCTCGCGTCGCGATTCGTTCAGGTAGGCCGCGCGTCGCTCAAAGACCGCCTTGAACAGGTCGAGTTTCTTGCCGAAGTGGTAGCTCGCCAGGGCCACATCAACCTTGGCGCTGGTCGCGATACGTCGCAGCGTAACGCCGTCATAGCCGTGCAGAGCGAAGAGTTCCTCTGCAACATCGAGGATGCGTTCCCGCTTGCTGCGGTTCCGGGCTGCGGTCATGGGCCGTTCACCTCGCTCCCTTGGATTCGTGGCACTGTATTCGCGGTTGCGTATTCAACGCTTGTTGAATACGCTGTCTGAAAATAACACGAGCGCTGTGGCGATGACACCTGAATTGTTCAAATACCTGCTGGTTGGCGGCTACGCGCTGCTGGTCTACGGCCTGTCCGTGATCGGCCTGCGGCGCACTGACAGCGTTCAGGGCTTTTCCATTGGCAACAAGGACATGAGCCCCGTGGTGGTGGGGATCACCCTTGCGGCATCGATTGCCTCCACTGCCACCTTTGTCATCAACCCCGGATTTGTCTACCAGCACGGCCTGTCCGCCTACCTGCATTTCGGCGTCGCCGGTTCGCTGGGCATCACCGCTGCTTTTCTGGTCCTGACGCGCGGATTTTTGCGCCTGGGCGAGACGCACAGCGCATTGACAATACCCCAGTGGATCTTCTACCGCTACAACCACCGTGGCTTCAGCCTGTTCTTCGCATTTATCAATCTGCTGTCGGTGACCTTTGTCGTTCTGATCCTTGTGGGCTGCAGCCTGCTGGTGACGGGTTTATTCCCGGTGGATCAGAAAACAGCGCTGGTCGGCGTGCTGCTGTTTGTTTTCTCCTATGTGCTGATGGGGGGGACGTACGCCCACGCCTATACCAACACCCTGCAGGGCATCATGATGCTGCTGGTCACTGTGCTGCTGTTCGTGCTCGGGGTGAAGTACTTCGAGGGTGATTTTCTGGGCTCGCTGGCGCGTGTGAGCACTGACTACGCATCGGCGTTCAACGAGGACAGCTCCTTGTACTTCGATTTTTTCTCCGTGTTTGTCAGCGGCTTCGTGGTGACCTTTGCGCTGATGCTGCAGCCCCACATTCTGACCAAGGTGCTGTATCTGCGCAGCGAGCGGGACATCGGCTGGTTCATCGGAACGACGGTCGTCGTCGGTGCCCTGTTTACCCTGATGCTCATGATCGGCTTTTATGCGCGCCTCTCGGGGCTGGAGGTCGACTCACAGGACACGGTGGTACGCGATTATCTGCTGCATGAATTCGGCAGTTCTGTCTGGGGCGAGTATCTGCTGGTGTTCATTTTTGTCACTCTGCTGGCGGCGGGGATGAGCACACTCGATGGCATTCTGGTGTCACTGTCGGCCATGGTGGTCACGGATATCGTCAAGCCCTTTGCCCGCGAGGGCGGCAGCGATGGCCTCGCACTGTCGCGCTGGGTGCTGGTGGGTGTCGGGGTGATCGGGCTGGCGCTGGCGTGGAATCCGCCGCCGCTTATCGGCCTGTTTGCGCAGAAGGGCGTATACGGGCTGGCCGCGGCCTCGCTGGTGCCGGTCCTGTTTGGCGTGCTGGTGCGTCGGCACATCCCCCTGTGGGTGGTGCTGGGCGCGGCGGCCATCGGCCTCACGCTGCATCTGCTCTTTAACCTGGCGCTGGGCGTGGAGAATCCGGCGATTTCCGCGACCTACGGCATCCTTGCGTCGCTGGTGTTTGGTGTCGTTGGGCTGCTCGTGACGCGGCCGGCTTTCACCGAGCAGAGCTCGGACAAAATCGCGTCATGAGGCGCGCCTTCCGTCGGGACCGGCCCTGGCGCTGATTATGTTATTCTGCACACCTGTAAATAACTGTCAGGCTGCTCTGCCGCGGGCACATCTGCGCGAGTCAAACCTGAAGACAACCTTCAATAATCAACCCTGCCAAAACTCCATCAAAGGCCGCTCGTGATCGATAGAATTATCGCCATTATTGGCTTGCCCCGCTCTGGCACCACGCTGGTGACCTCCCTGCTCGCCGTACATCCCGTCGTCGACACCTGTTTTGAGCCGTGGAATCGCAATCGGACGCAGCGCCCTTCCCCCGAACTCAGTCCCGATGCCTTGCTGGCGCATTTTGACCTCCCGCGCCGCGGTAATGCGCGGGTGCTGGTGCTCAAGGAAACGACGGTGGATTTCCTGGGCATCCAGTGGCTGGCGCGCTTTCTGCAGCACAACGAGAGCCGCTGCCGGATTGATGTGGTGTGGACAGTGCGCTGTTATCGCCACTCGTATCTGTCGTTTATCCAGACCGGACGCGAGGAGTGGGGTAACGATCAGATGACGATCAACCCGCGCAGCTATGCGCGCTGGGTCACTCGCTCGCGCGAGGCCACGCTGCTTCTTGCGGATCTGTATCGCCGCTATCCCTCCGCCGTGTATGCCTATGAGGCCTTGACCCGCGCGCCGGAAACGACGGTTCGCAGGCTGTGCGATGCGGTGAATCTGCCGTTCGTCCCTGAAATGCTGGATTTTCATCGCCTGATGCCGAAAGAGCAAGTGCACGGTGATCGCGAGCTTGCCACGGATCCCCAGCCCGTGTCCGAGCGCAGTATCGACAGGCGTGAACAGGAGTGGCTGGCCGCGCGTGAAGCGCTGGAGGCTACTGAAATCAACGCGGTTCGCGAACGGCTGGATGTTTTCTGGCAGGATATTGCAGAAGCAGAACTGCGCACGGGCGATGAGGCGCTGGCGTCGCTGGCGCGCATGATTGAACGTTGGCCAAGACCGCTTGCCGCCGGAATAGATCAGCAGGACTGTCGCATGGCCTTTGACAGTCGTGAAGCCTGGCAGCAGTTCATGGCGCAGAATAAGCGTTTTTACCTGCCCGATGCCGTGAACGCAACGGCGCAGATGGTGCTGGAGCAGGGCTTTCAGTTCGACGGTGAGTGGGTGCGCCCTTCGGCGATTGATGGTCTCGGCGAATCTTACCGGGAAGGGCTGAACGCGCATGGTCTCAATTCGCGCCAGCGTGCGGTCTGGCATGAGCTCAGGCGAGGATTGCGCGAGCGGGAGTTGTCAGCGGACACTGCCCGTGTCTACGCCCCGGAGTACCTGAGCACGCTGGCAAAGAGACTGTGCAAGGAGTACCCGGGCTTCAAGGGCTCGGAGTACCTTGCGGATAAACCCATGCAGCGACACTTTTCCTCGGTGCCGCATGAAGACCTGGGGCAGCTGAGTTTTGCCGAGCGCAGCTTTGATTTTGTGCTGGTAAATGACATCTTTGAGCATGTGCCTGACCTGCCGAAAGTGCTCGGCGAGATCTACCGCGTGCTCGATAGCAAAGGCATTCTGCTCTCTACCTTTCCTTTTGCCTTCAAGCGTGACACGGGCATAGAGCGGGCGCGATTGCGTGAGGATGGCAGTATCGAGCATCTGTTGCCACCTGAGTACCACGGCGACCCGGTCAAGCGTGAGGGCGTGCTGGTTTTCACCATTCCCGGCTGGGACATCCTCGAGCAGTGCCGCGCAACGGGCTTTATCGATGCGCAAATGGTGTTCCTGTGTCTGCCCTCCCAGGGCATTATCGGTGGCACCCCGGAGGGCGGTCTGGGCGGCATCGTTATCCTTCGAGCGCAGCGCGGCGGCTGACGCGTTCCAATCCGGCGCTCCTCGCTGCCCCCGGACAATTGCCCCACCCTCCTCATCCACCTTCGATACCCACCTTCGATACCACCTTAGATACCCTTGACAATTCAACATGCGTTGAATACATTCAAGTGATTCAACAAGTGTTGAAACGCGGCCGGCGCGGCGCGATCCAATAACGCATAACGCTCGACAAGCGCTCGACAAGCGCTCGACAAAAGGACATCGCCATGACACATAAGCTTGTTAGACAACCGCTCGTCCTCGCCACTGCGGTGGCTTCTGCTCTTTGTTTGCCGACGCTGCCAGCGCTCGCACAGAGCCCCGGTCTGTCCCTCGAAGAGGTGGTGGTGACCGCGCGGCGACGATCGGAAAACCTGCAGGATGTGCCCATTGCGGTCACGGCGATCTCGGGATTGGAGTTGCGCATGCGCGGTGCCTCGGATATCACGGAACTGGCGCAGTCCATCCCCAGTGTCACGCTTGAGCCGTCAAGAGCCACCAACACTACGCTCACCGCATTCATCCGCGGCATTGGCCAGCAGGACCCGCTGGCAGGCTTCGAACAGGGCGTGGCTCTGTATCTGGATGACGTCTATCTCGCCCGGCCCCAGGGTGCTTTGCTGGATCTATACAATGTCGAGCGTATCGAGGTCCTTCGCGGCCCACAGGGTACGCTGTATGGGCGCAATGCCGTCGGCGGCGCGATCAAGTATGTGACCCGGCGCCTGTCTAACGAGCTGGAGGGTAGCGTTCGCGCCTCTTACGGCGACTATGATCAGGTCGATCTGGTAGGCAGTGTGTCCGTGCCGGTATCAGACACCTTCCGTGTCGGTGCGACCGTAGCGTCGTTTGACCGCGACGGCTTTGGCAAGAATCTCTTCACCGGCGGCGAACAGTACGACAAGGACATCTTCGGCTACCGCCTCAGCGCCGAATTCGAACCGACGGAAAATCTGCTGATTCGCGCTTCCTACGACAACACCCAGGACGATTCCTCGCCGGTGGCGGGTTACCGTCCCTTCCCCGGAGCGCTCAGCGGCCAGCCGGTTCTGAATAACGTGCGTGACACCACTGCGGGGGCCAGCGTTCTACCGACCACCGCGGGTATCAATGGCAACAATGAAGTGCAGTCAGAGGGCTGGTCGCTGTCTATCGACTATCAGCTGAATGATCAGATTACCCTGCGTTCGATTACCTCGCAGCGGGAAGATTACACGGAATCCGTGATCGACTTCGACGGCCTCGCCGTGCCCGATTTCGATGCGCCGGTGATCTACGACAACGAACAGATGAGCCAGGAATTCCAGCTGCTGTTCAACAGCGACCGCTGGAACGCCGTGCTTGGCTATTACTACCTTGACGTCGAGGCTGCTAACGACTTTGACGTTGTGCTGGGACAGCTCGTCCCTGGCGGTATCACTGCCTACACCGGCGGTACGGTCAAAACCGAAGCCTGGTCAGCGTTTGCAGACGTCACCTATAACCTGACGCCGCAGCTGTCGGTGTCAGTAGGTGGTCGCTATACCGAAGATCAGCGTGATGCAGATATTTTCCGGGGCAATTACCTTGGCACCGGCTCACCCTTCCTCGGCAATGACAGTGCCATTCTCCTTGCTGCTACCAGTGATTTTGAGGCAAGCCGGACGTTCTACGACTTCTCTCCGCGGGTGAATATCAGCTATCTGGTGAACGACGACATGACCGTGTATGCGGGCTACAGCCAGGGCTGGAAGGCCGGCAGCTTCGACCCCCGTGGCGCCAACTTCGCCACGCCCGAGGTAGAGCGCGGCTTTGACGCCGAGGAGCTTGATTCCTTCGAACTGGGCTTGAAGACCACCTGGCTTGAGGGGCGCGCGATCACCAATATTGCCCTGTTCTACAGCGAGTATTCGGACATGCAGATTCCGGGCTCGGTCGGTGCGGATAGCGATGGAGACGGCGTCAATGACACCTTTGTCGGCACGGTCACCAACGCCGCAGAGTCAACGATTTCGGGTCTTGAAATCGAAGGCAACGTGCTGCTGACTGACAACTTCAGCCTGCAGTTCTCAGCCAGTCTGCTGGACACCTCCATCGATGAGTGGCTGGTGAACGGCATTGATGTCTCGGACCAGCGCGCTATTCAGAACACGCCGGAAGAAATGGCGTTCATCGGTGCGACCTACAGCACGCCGCTGCGCGATGGCGAACTGCGTCTCATGGCCAACTGGTCCTATAAAGGTGACATTACTCAGTTCGAGCTGCCGACGCCGGTCATCGACCAGGAGGCCTACGACCTGATCAACGCAAGCGTCGTCTGGACCAGCATGGACGCGGCCTGGATGCTTGGTCTGCACGGCAAGAACCTGACCGACGAGGATGTGAAGACGGCTGGTTACTGTTTCGGCGCCGGTGGATGTCCGTCTACCCTGGGCCTTGAAAACAACACCACGGTGTTCTACGCGCCACCACGCACATGGACCGCTACGGTCGAGTACCGGTTCTAGCTGCGGGGAACAAGGGCGTGACATCGTTTCCTTCTGCTGCCCCGCTGCTGCCCGAGATTCTCGCGCTCCACGGCAAGTGGCGGGCCGGGCGCGACGCGGTGATCTGCGGCGGCGAGCGGCTCGACTGGCGGGCCTTTTGCAGCGCCAATCACCGTTTCGCGCACGGTCTTGCGGCGCGGGGCATTCATCCCGGCGATCGCGTGGGTATCGTCATGAGCAATGGCCTGCCAATGGTGCAGGCCCTGTTCGGGACGCTGGCCGCGGGCGCTGTATCCGTGCCACTGAATCTGTCGGTAGCCGATGACGCCATGCTTGCCATGCTCGAGGACGCAGGGGTGCGTGCCCTGGTGGTCACGCCAGACCAGCGGCGACGGCTGGATGCCCTGCGCGACAGACTGCCCGCGTCGCTGGTGCTGCTACTGTGCAGCGATGCCGGCGCGAGCCCATGTCGCGGCGGCGCGGGTGACGGGGCGGACGCTGTCTGGGAAAGCCTGCAGGCTATGTGCGACGGTCAGCCGGCGCATCTGCCGGCGATTGCACTGGACCCGGATGCGCCACTGAACATCATCTACAGCTCCGGCACGACCGGCTTGCCCAAGGGCATTCTGCACACGCACCGCGGCCGGCGGGACTGGGCATATGATCTGGCGATTGCGCTGCGCTATCACGGCGCGTCGCGGACGCTGTTGACCATTGGTCTGTACTCCAATATCTCCTGGGTGGCGATGCTGTGTACGGTCCTTGCCGGTGGTACCCTGGTGATTCATGAGCGCTTCGATGCGGAGGGTTTCCTGGATGCGGTGCAGGACCTGCGAATTACCCACACCGCGATGGTGCCGATCCAGTTCCAGCGCGTGGTCGCGGCCCAGCGCAGGCAGCCGCGGAACCTTGCCAGCATGCACGGCATGATGAGCTGCGGGTCGCCGCTGCACGAAACCCTCAAGCAGGACATTTTCAGCGAGTTCCCCTGCGGCATTATCGAGCTCTACGGGCTGACCGAGGGCATTATCACAACGCTGGATCCGGAAGATGCCGAGGGTCGTTGGCAGTCCGTGGGAAAGCCGCTGATTGGCACGGATATCGCCATAATCGACGACAATGACGCCATTTGTGCGACGGGCACTGCGGGTGAGATCGTCTCCCGCGGGCGCATCACCATGCCCGGTTACTGGCAGCGGGAGGCTGCCAATGCCGAGGCCTGCTACCGGGATGACGACGGCAGGACCTGGCTGCGCTCCGGGGATATTGGCTACGTGGATGCAGAGGGCTTTCTCTACATAGTCGATCGCAAGAAAGACATGATTCTCTCTGGCGGTCAGAACATTTACCCACAGGATATCGAGGCCGAGCTCTATGCCCATCCGGGCGTGGATGACGTAGCCGTTATCGGCGTGCCCAGCCGGCGCTGGGGTGAAACGCCACTGGCCCTCGTGGTGGCCGCGCAGGCGCTGGAGCCTGCAGAGCTGCTGAGCTGGGCCAACGAGCGTCTGGGCAGGCAGCAGCGCCTGGCAGATCTGCTGCTGGTGGATGAGTTGCCGCGCAACCCCAATGGCAAGATACTTAAGCGCGAACTGCGACAGCAATACGGAGAGCGTGTTTATGAGTGACTTTCGCGACGTCTGGTACCAGAGCCCCGACGGATTGCGCCTGTACGCCCGGGACTACCCGGGACCCGCATCCTCCGGGCTATTGCCGGTGCTGTGCATGCATGGCCTGTCGCGCAATTCTGCAGATTTCGCGGAGCTGGCCTCCACGCTGGCGGCGGAACGCCGGGTAATTGTGGCCGAACAGCGCGGTCGCGGTCGCTCCGACTATGACAGCAACCCGGCCAATTACACTCCGCTCACCTATGCCGGCGACATGTTCCATCTGCTGGATACGCTCTCCCTGAAGAAGGTGGTGCTGATTGGGACCTCCATGGGCGGCCTGATGTCTTTTATTATGGCGAGCCAGCAGCCGGAGCGCGTTGCCGGCATGGTGATCAATGATATCGGTCCGGAGATCGACCCGAGGGGGCTCGCGCGCATACAGCACTACGTCGGCAAGGTTGCGCCCGCGCGCAGCTGGGACGAGGCCGTGGCGCGCACCCGCGAAATCAATGGCGAGGCTTTCCCCGACTATACCGATGATGACTGGCTGGGCTTTGCCCGGGCGCTATACGTCGAGCACGATGGCGTGCCCGTGCTGGCGTATGATCCGGCGATCTCCCAGACCATGAACGACGACGATTCCGACGCGGTGCCGCCAGATCTCTGGCCGCTGTTCGAGGCCATTGTCGATATTCCGATGCTGGTGATACGCGGCGAGCTATCGGATATTCTCGCGCCGGAATGTGTGGCGCGCATGCGCGACAGGGACAGTGACCTGAGCGTGACCGAAGTGCCGCGGGTCGGTCACGCCCCTACGCTCATGGAGCCGACGGCGCTGCAGGCGATACAATCATTCCTCTCGTCGGGATCCATTCGAGCCTGACCCGGCAGTCAAGGAGATCGTCATGCAAACACTGGACATCTGGCACGATATTGCGGCCAGCAGGGATACGGCACGACTGGGAGAGATCATTGCTGAGGACTGCGTCTTCTACTCGCCGGTGGTGCATACGCCGCAGGCAGGCAAGGCGCGTACTCTGATGTACCTGACCAGCGCCATGGGCGTTTTCAACGACACGTTCCGCTACGTCAAAGAGGTCGTTACCGAGAACCATGCGGTACTCGAGTTCACCTGCACGGTGGACGGTATAGAAATCAACGGCGTTGACATCATGACCTTTGCGCCTGACGGCCGTATCTGCGAGTTCAAGGTGATGGTGCGCCCGCTCAAGGGCATACAGATGCTGCATGCGCATATGGCAAAGATGCTAGAATCAATAGCGGGTGGCAAACACTAGCGGGCAGAGGGCTCCTCTTTGGGGTCAGGTCCGATTCGGACCTGACCCCAAAAGGCATCAATACCCCCATGACCAAAAGAATTATTGTAGGCATCACCGGTGCGTCCGGCATTGCACTTGGCGTTCGCGCGCTTGAGCTTCTGCGCGCCGCGGGCGTGGAAACGCACCTGGTGATGAGTCGCTCGGCTGAACTCACGCTGCATTACGAAATGGATATGTCGAGTGCCGAGGTCAAGGCGCTGGCCAGTGAAGTGCATGCGGTAAAAAATGTTGGCGCATCGATAGCCAGCGGCTCGTTTATTACCGAGGGCATGTTGATTGCGCCCTGCTCTATCCGCAGTCTGTCGGAGATCGCCTCTGGCGTTACCTCCACCCTCCTCTCCCGCGCCGCTGACGTGGTGCTCAAGGAGCGCCGGCGCCTGGTGCTGATGGTGCGTGAAACACCCCTGCACCTGGGTCACCTGCGCAGCATGACCCAGGTGACTGAAATGGGCGCAATCATCGCCCCGCCGGTGCCCGCGTTCTACAACCGGCCCGAATCCATCGATGCGATGGTGACCCAGAGTGTGGGTCGCGCGCTGGATCTGTTTGGCCTGCACAGTGATACCGTGTCGCGCTGGCAGGGTGACTGACACCGCATCGGAGAGCTGAGGGTGCCTGGCGAGCTGGTCAGGTCATGCGGCGCGCAGGTAAGCCAGGCCCCCTTCCTTGATAAAGACTTCGCAGTAGCTGTTTGAGGTCGGTGTGATGCTGCCGCCCTCGGGAACGCGCAGCCAGCTGTACTGTGAGTAATGACCGTGCTCATCGCTGAACTCGCCGCGTATCACCAGAATTTCCGCACCGCCGGGAAAATTCATGCGTCCCAGAGACCCCGGCTCGTCCCAGGCTTCAAGGCGCGAGTAGTCAGTGTAGGGTTCCTGGGCGTAGAGCTTCTTCCAGCTTGCGCCCTTGCGCACGCTGGATCGCCAGGGCTGGTCGGCGGTCCGAACCGCAACGCGTTCGCGGTCCTGTCCCGGGTACTGCCTTAGCTTGACGAAGAGCAGGCAGCCCTCGCGAGAAAACGGCTTGTGCGAAAAACCTTCCGGATTGAGCAGATAGGAACCCGCCGGGTAATCCCCCGTCTCGTCGGAGAAAACACCTTCGAGAACCAGTATTTCCTCGCCATCCGGATGGTTGTGCTCGGGGAACTCGGAATCCGGCAGATACTGCACCAGCGATGTGACCTGTCCCGCCTCCGAGCGACCCACCAGGTGCAGTCGCTTGCGCAGCACGTGGCCACCCGGGCTGGGGGTCCAGTCCATCTGTTGCGTATCTACCGCTATCCGCTGCGAGAAATCGGCATTGAGAAAAACCTTGTCGTCCATACTTTCGAAAACTCTCTCTGTGTAGCTGTAAGACCGTGCTCAAGACGCGCGGTTCCGGTTATGTTGGGTGGCGGAATAGGCTAAGCTTTCGCCATGTATAAAGTGTTTGTTACGCATCAGCTGCCCGGCGAGCGCATCCACACGCTTTGCCAGCACAGCGATATGAATGTCTGGCTCGGCCCGGGCCTGCTCCCCGGCACCGCACTGCGCAAGGAGCTGACCGACGCCGATGGCGTTGTCTGTCTGCTCACCGATCGCATCGATCGCGCTCTGCTGGAGATGCTTCCGAAATTGCGCTTCGTCTCCAGCATGTCGGTGGGGGTCGACCACATTGATCTTGCCGCAGCGACGGAACGCGGTATTCCCGTGGGACATACGCCCGGCGTTCTGGTGGAGACCACCGCAGATACCACCTTTGCTCTGCTGATGGCAGCCTCGCGCCGCGTGGTCGAGGCGGACCGCTTTATCCGCCAGGGCCACTGGACCCCGGGTAACGCCTGGTCGCCGGATTTTTTTGTCGGCAAGGACATTGCCGGCGCGACACTGGGCATTGTCGGACTTGGCGCCATAGGCACCGCCGTAGCGCGTCGTGCAGGCGGTTTTGGCATGCAGTTACTTGGCTGGAACCGCTCGGCGCGGGATGTTCCAGACGTAGAGCAGGTGGCACTGGAAGATCTGCTGGCACGCAGCGATTTCGTCATAATAACTGTGGCATTAAGTGACGACACGCGCAACCTTATCAATGCTGATCGTATTGCCCTGATGAAAAGCGATGCGGTTCTGGTGAACACCGCGCGCGGCGGTATTGTGGATGAGGAGGCTCTCGCCAGCGCCCTGTCCGGCGGTCGCCTTCTGGCTGCGGGAATCGACGTGTTTTCCCGCGAACCGGTACCCGAGGATAATCCGCTGCTGACCCTGCCAAACGTAGTACTGACACCGCACATCGGTAGTGCGACAGCTGCCACGCGGCGACGCATGGCGGATATGGCGGTAGATAACGCGCTGGCCGCAATGTCGGGAGAGCGCATGCTGCACTGTGCCAATGCTGCGGTGTATGACTGACAAGGCGACTTTGCCACAGAGAGATACTCATGAAACGTCTGTCGACTGCTGACACATCACGCGTTATCGAAATGGCCTGGGAAGACCGCACGCCGTTTGAGGCGATCGATGCCCTGTACGGGCTTGATGAATCGGCGGTCATCCGGCTGATGCGCCGCAATCTCAAGCCCGGGTCATTTCGTCTGTGGCGCGCCCGGGTGAGTGGCCGCAAGACCAAGCACGGCGCGCTGCGCGATCCGGCGGTCAGTCGGGGTTACTGTCCGACGCAGTACAAGCGCTGACGCGCGGCATTTATCCCTCGTTTAGCGCCTGTCGCACCATGCGCCCCACTGTCCTCGGTGCTGGCGAGCGCGCCTTGCGTTTCACAGGTGGCGGGACTAGAGTCTCATGCGAAGCGGTGCATAAAGATAACGGCGTAACACTCGAGCTTTACATATGCACTCGTCTGAAAATAGAACAAAGCAGATAATAAAGCACAAAGATAATCGAGAATGTATGAGAGAGTTCGCGGTAGCGCCGCTTTCAGGGCGCTGAATCGCAGTGACAGCAGGGGATGAAACAGTGCCGAGTTGCAACACTCGCTTGCGCAGATTTTCCAGGATTCCGCTGAGCGACCCAAGCGCGGTCAAACGCGCCGGGGAAGCAATGCAATGACCGACGCTGCGCCGTCGCTGTGGCCTTTTCTTGTTTACCTCGCCGGGATCGGCGCGCTCGTGTTCACCATGCTCGCTGCTGCCAGGCTACTCGGTCGTCATCGCGCCAACAGCGCGACCAACACGCCTTTTGAGTCCGGCGTGCTCCCGGTCGGTTCGGCGCAGATCCGCTTCTCCGTGGATTTTTATCTCGTGGCCATATTGTTTGTCCTGTTCGATCTCGAAACCGTATTCCTGTTCGCCTGGGCGATCGCCGTCCTCGAGCTCGGCTGGGCCGGCTTCGCCAGCGCCGCCATTTTTATCGGCATTCTTCTCGCTGCCCTGGTCTACGCCCTGCGCTGCGGGGTGCTGAACTGGGGCAATCGGCGCCGGGCGCCGGCGCGGCCCTGGGAACTGGGGCAGGCTGACTGATGCAGTGGAACCTGACCCGGCCAGAAGATCTGATCGCCAGTGGCGCAAGCGCGGCCCCGGGTGGTGCCACGGCGAACATGGCGGAGCAGATACAGCGCAATGTGCTGTTTGCGCGTCTTGAGGACCTCATTGCCTGGGGCCGGGCAAATTCCCTCTGGCCGTTCAACTTCGGCCTCTCGTGCTGCTACGTCGAGATGGCCACCGCGTTCACCAGCCGGCACGACATCGCCCGCTTCGGCTCCGAGGTGATCCGGGCGACGCCGCGACAGGCGGATCTCATGGTCATTTCCGGCACCGTGTTCCGCAAGATGGCGCCGGTGGTCCAGCACCTGTACGACCAGCTGCTCGAGCCGCGCTGGATCATTTCCATGGGCTCCTGCGCCAACTCCGGCGGCATGTACGACATCTACAGCGTCGTTCAGGGCGTCGACAAGTTCATTCCGGTAGACGTCTACGTGCCGGGCTGCCCGCCGCGGCCGGAAGCGCTGCTGCAGGGCCTGATCATGCTGCAGGAGGCCATTGGCCGCGAGCGCCGGCCACTGGGCTGGACCGTTGGCGAAATGAGCGGCGAAACGAGCGGCGAAACGGGTGTCGAAACGGGTGTCGAAACGAGAGTCCAGCGCTCGCCTATGCCAGTGCACCGGGACCGGCTGCAGGAACAGCGCAGCCGGGTGCGGGACCTGCGCAGTCCTGACGACGTATAGGCGAGGGGCGGCGTGGTGGATGAGGCAGTGGCCCCTGGGCCTGCAGCCGCCCTGCAGAGGTTGGCGGTACGCCTGGACAGCGCGCCGCTCACGGAGCAGCCCTGCGCGGACGGCACACCCACCGTCTGGGTGCCGCGTGAGCACCTGCTGGGCACGCTGCGCGAAGCGCAGCGTGACTACCCCATGCTGCTGGATCTGTTCGCCATCGACGAGCGCCAGCGCCGCCACCGCCAGGCGGTCGCTGCAGATTTCACCGTCGTCTACCACCTGTTCAACCTAGAGGGCTGCCGCGAGCTGCGGGTGAAAGCGGCGGTGTCGATAGATGACCCGGTGCTGCCTTCGGCGGTACCGGTGTGGCCGAACGCCAACTGGTACGAGCGCGAAGTCTGGGACATGTTCGGCGTCGAGTTCAGCGGCCACCCGAACCTGCGGCGGATTATCCTGCCACCCACCTGGCAGGGCCATGCCCTGCGCAAGGACCACCCGGCCCGCGCCACGGAGCTCGAACCCTTCAGCCTGGATGTCGAGAAACAGGCGATTGAGCAGGAAGCCCTGCGTTTTCGGCCGGAGGAGTGGGGCATGGCGCCGGCGAGCGAGGATGCCGAGTTCCTGTTCCTCAACCTGGGGCCGAACCACCCCTCGGTGCACGGCGTGTTCCGCATCGCCCTGCAGCTCGACGGCGAGGTGATCGTCGATGCGGTGCCGGACATCGGTTACCACCACCGCGGCGCCGAGAAGATGGGCGAGCGCCAGAGCTGGCATACCTACATACCCTATACAGACCGGATCGACTATGTGGCCGGGGTCATGAACAACCTCGCCTACGTGCTATCGGTGGAAAAACTCGCCGGCATCGAGGTGCCGCCGCGGGCGCGGGTTATCCGCATCATGCTGGCGGAGCTGTTCCGTATCTCCAGCCACCTGGTGTTCTACGGCACCTTTGTGCAGGACATCGGGCAGATGTCGCCGGTGTTCTACATGTTTGCGGACCGGGAGCGACTGTTCGCCGTGGTCGAGGCCATTACCGGCGCGCGCATGCACCCCGCGTGGTTCCGCATCGGCGGCGTCGCCGCGGACCTGCCGCGGGGCTGGGACCGCATGCTGCGCGAGTTCATCGACAGCATGCCGGCGCGTCTGGACCACTACCAGAAAATGGCCATGGATAACTCGATCCTGCGCCAGCGCACGGTGGGTATCGGCAGCTACAGCGCCGCCGAAGCCATCGCCTGGGGCATCACCGGACCGAGCCTGCGCGCCACGGGATATGATTTCGACCTGCGCCGGGACCGGCCCTACGCCGGCTATGAGGATTTCGAGTTCGAGGTTCCCGTGGGTCATCGGGGAGACTGCTACGACCGCGCGCTGATGCGCGTCGAGGAAATGCGCCAGAGCCTGCACATTATCCGCCAGTGTCTCGATAACATGCCCGAGGGCCCAGTGAAGAGCGAACACCGGCTGACCACGCCGCCGCCGCGGGAGGGCATGCTCAACGACATCGAGACGCTGATCCACCACTTCGTCAATGTCAGCTGGGGGCCGGTTGTGCCGGCGGGGGAGGCCTGCGTGCCGATCGAGGCGACCAAGGGTATCAACAGCTATCACCTGGTCAGCGACGGCGGCAGCGGTGCCTACCGCACACGCATCCGCACGCCGTCCTTTGCCGCCCTGCAGCAGATCCCGCTGATTTCCCGGGGGCTGATGATTCCGGACCTGATCGCGATCATCGCCAGTATCGACTTCGTCATGGCGGACGTGGACCGCTAGCGGTGACCGACGCTATGCACAGCGACGCGTCCGAGAACCTGCTGGCAACGCTGAGCGAAGGCGAGCGGGCAGCTATTGACGCGGAGCTGGCGCATCTGCCGTATCGGTCGGCGGCCGCCATCGACGCCCTGCGCATCGTGCAGGCGCAGCGCGGCTGGATCTCCGACGACAGCTTGCGAGCGGTGGCGCGGTATCTCGGCATGGCCGCGGATGAGCTTGAGGGCATTGCGACGTTCTACAACCTGATCTTCCGCCGCCCCGTGGGCGAGCACGTCATCCTGCTGTGCAATTCCGTGAGCTGCTGGATCGAGGGCTGCGACCGCATCCGCGAAGGCATCGGCTCCCGGCTCGGCATCGCGCCGGGAGAAACCAGCGCCGATGGCCGCTTCACGCTGCTGCCGGTCCCCTGCCTTGGTGCCTGCGACCGCGCGCCGGTGCTCATGCTCGATGATGAGCTGCACACGCGGGTTGACGACGCGGCGCTGGAGCAACTGCTTGCCGGGGAGGATGGCGATGACGCCTGATTCAGCGCCGACCCGACCGCTCACGCGCAACGTCCGGCCCGACCGCCGTCCGGTGGATATCCAGGCCTACGAGGCGAATGGCGGCTATGCGGCGCTGCGCGCAAGCGTTGGACAGCGGGACCCGTCCGACTGCCTGCAGACGGTGATCGACTCGGGTCTGCGCGGCCGCGGCGGTGCCGGTTTCCCGACCGGGACCAAGTGGAAGTTTGTCCCCGGTCGCGAGGACGCGGGGCCGGGGCACCGCTACCTGATCTGCAATGCGGACGAGATGGAGCCCGGCACCTTCAAGGACCGGCTGCTCATGGAGTGTGATCCGCACCAGCTTATCGAGGGCATGATCCTTGCGGCCTACACCATCGACGCCGATATTGCCTACGTGTTCATCCGCGGCGAGTACGTCTACGCCGCCCGCCTGCTGCGGGAGGCGATCGCGGCGGCGCGGGCGCGGGGTTATCTCGGCGATGACATTCTCGGTTCCGGCTATCGCCTCGACATGCATGTGCATGTGAGCGCCGGGCGCTATATCTGCGGCGAGGAGACAGCCCTGATCAATGCCCTCGAGGGCAAGCGCGCCATCCCGCGGGCAAAGCCGCCGTTTCCGCAGGTCAGCGGGCTCTGGGGGCGACCGACCATCGTCAACAACGTCGAGACCCTGTGCAGCGTGCCGCATATTTTCGCCTGGGGCGCCGACTGGTACCGCGACCTGGGCCGCGGCGAGGATAGCGGCACCAAGCTGTATGGCTTCAGCGGTCGCGTCAACAGGCCAGGGTGCTGGGAACTGCCCATCGGCACCACGGCGCGCGAGATCCTCGAGGACCATGCCGGTGGCATGCGCGACGGCTATCGATTGCGCGGGTTTCTACCGGGGGGCGGCTCTACGGACTTCCTGGTGGAGGAGCACCTCGACGTGCCGCTGGACTACGCCAGCGTCGCCGGCGCCGGCAGCCGCCTGGGTACCGGCACCATGATCGTGCTCGACGACCGCACCTGCCCGGTGGGCTTCGTGCACAATCTATCAGCGTTTTTCGCCCAGGAATCCTGCGGCTTCTGCACACCCTGTCGCGAGGGGCTGCCCTGGACCACCCGCATTCTCGCCGACCTGGAAGCGGGGCGCGGTCGCGCCGAGGACCTCGACACACTGGCCTTCCAGGTGGACTATATCGGTTCACCGGGCAATACCCACTGCGCACTGGCGCCGGGCGCCATGGGGCCGGTGAACAGCGGGTTGAAGTATTTCCGCGATGATTTCGAGGCGCATCTTCAGGGCGCTTGTCCCTGGGCCGGGGAGGGGGCGCACTGATGGCAACGATCCATGTCGATGGTGTGGCCTACACCGTCGAGGCGGGCAGGAACCTGCTCGAGTCCTGCCTCTCTCTCGGTCTCGATCTGCCGTATTTCTGCTGGCATCCGGCTATGGGCTCGGTAGGCGCCTGCCGCCAGTGCGCGGTCGTGCAATACCAGGACGCGGATGACGAGCGCGGGCGCATCGTCATGGGCTGTATGACTGCGATCACCGACGGCGCGCGTTTTTCACTCGCTGGCAATCGTGCCGGCGACTTTCGTCGCGCGGTGGTGGAAACGCTGATGATCAACCATCCCCACGACTGCCCGGTGTGCTCCGAGGGCGGCGAGTGTCACCTGCAGGACATGACCGTGATGACCGGTCATCGCGACCGGCGCTATCGCGGTAGCAAGCGGACCTTCCGCAACCAGTATCTAGGTCCGCTGGTGCACCATGAGATGAATCGCTGTATCACCTGCTACCGCTGCACGCGCTATTACCGCGACTACGCCGGCGGCACGGACCTGGCGGCTCTGGCCTCCCGCGATCGGGTGTACTTTGGCCGCCACGAGGACGGGGTGCTCGAGAGCGAGTTCGCCGGCAACCTGGTCGAAGTGTGCCCCACGGGCGTGTTCACGGATCGCACGCTGCTGGGCGACTACACGCGCAAGTGGGACCTGCAGTCGGCGCCCTCGGTGTGTGCGGGTTGCGCGGTAGGCTGCAATACCTTCCCCGGCGAGCGCTACGGACGCCTCAAGCGCGTGCACAACCGCTTCAACTCGGCGGTCAATGGCTATTTCCTCTGCGACCGCGGCCGCTACGGCCAGGGCTGGGTAAACGGCGAGGCCCGGCTCGACTTCCCCGGACTGCGCGGTGAAGACGGGCGCTTTGACGCCATCGACCGGCCGCGCGCGCTGGCCGCTGCCACCGAGCGTCTCGCGGCCGGCGGGGTCGCCGGGATCGGCTCGCCGCGAGCCTCGGTGGAGAGCAACTACCTGCTGCGCGAACTGGTCGGCGCGGCCAACTGCGCACCCGGTTTCGCCCGCCACGAGCAGCCGCTGGTGGATCGGGCGCTGGCCCTGCTGCGCGCCGGGCCAGCGCCGGTACCCGACCTCGAGGCGATCGAGGCGGCGGACTGCGTGCTGGTACTCGGCGAAGACCTCACCGTCAGCGCGCCGCGGCTGGCCCTGGCGCTGCGCCAGAGTGTGCGCAACGCCGCCTTTGAGCGCGCTGCGGGCATCGGCCTGCAGCCCTGGCAGGACGCGGCGATCCGCAATCTGGCGCAGGATCTGCGCAGCCCGCTGTTCATCGTCGCGCCCGGCAGTACGCGCCTCGACGATGTCGCCAGGGACTGCGTCAACCTGGCACCGGCAGATATCGCCGCCTTTGGCGAGGCGCTGGCGGCGTCCCTGCGCGGTGAGCCGGTTTCCGGCGCACCGGGACCGGTCGCCGAGGTCGCCGCTGCCCTCACTGCGGCCAGGCGCCCGCTGGTGATCGCGGGTACGACTCTCGGAGAGCCGCGCCTGCTCGACGCGGCGCACGCTGTCGCTGCTGCGCTTGCAGCGCCTGCCGACGCCGCACGCGACGCGATCCTCGCCAATCAAGACGCCAGTAGAAAGGAAGGCGCAGATGTGAGTGCCGATGCTGGCGCTGCCGCAATGCTCTCGCTCATCGTGCCCGAGGCGAACAGCCTCGGGCAGGCCCTGCTGCACGGCCCGACGGCGCCGGACCTGGCGACGCTGCGCCAGCGCGCCGAGGCCGGCGAGCTGAGCACGCTGCTGGTGCTCGAGAACGACCTGCTCCGGCGCGGGCCGCGGGCGGAGATCGAGGCACTGCTGGCCGCGTTCCGCGACGTAATTGTTCTCGACTGCCTGGATACGCCGACCGCCAGTGCCGCCGGACTGGTGCTGTCGACCGCCAGCCAGCTCGAGAGCGAGGGTACCCTGATCAGTCTGGAGGGGCGCGCCCAGCGCTATTTTCCGGTGTACGCGCCGCGGGAGGCGCGCCAGCCGGCCTGGCACTGGCTGCTGTCATTGCTGCACGCGCAGGGCGGCGAGCGCTGGCAGGCGCTGCAGCATTTTGACGATGTGGTGGCCGCCTGTGCCGCCTCGGCGCCGGTCCTCGCGGGATTGGTGACGGCGGCCCCGGGCCGCAACTACCGCAGCGCTGGCGCCCGCGTGCCGCGCCAGCCGCAGCGCTACAGCGGGCGCACCGCCATGCGCGCCGATGTCTCCGTGCACGAGCCGCAGCAACCCGAGGACGCGGAATCGCCCCTGGCCTACAGCATGGAAGGATTCAACGGCGGCGAGTCCAGCGCGCTGCTCCCCTTCGTCTGGGCCCCGGGCTGGAACTCGAACCACGCACTGCACAAGTTCCAGACCGAGGCGGGCGGGCCGCTGCAGGGTGGACCTGCCGGTGTGCGCCTGCTCAACGGGGGCGATGGCGATCTACCGGAGCGCGTCGCAGCCGCGACGGCACCGGCATCGGCGACGGACGATGGCGGGGGCTGGCAGCTTGTGCCGCAGCCCGTGTTGTTCGGCAGTGAGCCGCTCTCTGCGCTGAGTCCCGGTGTGCGCGAACTGGTCCCCGACGCATTTATCAGCCTGGCGCCGTCTGCCGCGGCGGCGCTCGGCGTCGAGGCGGGTGACGGCGTGCGCGTCGGCGACGCCGGCGCTGAGCTCGAAGTACGTATTGACCCGGCGATGGTGAGCGCTTGCGCCGGCTACAGCCTTGGGCTGGCCGGCTGTGAGGACTTTGCACCCGGAGCTCGGGTGACCCTGGCGCGCGCCTCCGGCTGGCGCCGCCGCGATGCGGGAATTATCGCCCGCAGCGGAGAGGGCCATGCCTGAGCTGCAGATCATGCTCTGGGGCATGTTCCTGATCGCTGGCGGGGTCGCCGGGGCGGCTTTCCTGACCTGGTTTGAGCGCCGACTGCTCGGCGTCTGGCAGGACCGCTACGGGCCCAACCGTCTCGGACCGCTGGGTATTGGCCAGATCGCCGCAGACATGCTCAAGCTGGTGACTAAGGACGACTGGGTGCCGCCCTTTGCCGACCGCTTTCTGTTTATTCTTGCGCCGGTCAGCATCGTGTTCGCCATGCTGCTGGGTTTTGCCGCCGTGCCCTTTGCGCCGGGGCTGCAGGTGCTTGATCTCAATATCGGTCTGCTGTTCTTTCTGGCCATGACCTCCCTCGCCGTGTACAGCGTGCTTCTTGGCGGTCTTGCCTCCAACAACAAGTACGCGCTTCTCGGCGGCCTGCGCAGCGCCGCGCAGATGGTCAGCTACGAGGTGTTCATGGGACTGTCGCTGATGGGCGTGGTGATTCTCGCCGGCAGCTTCAGCCTGCGCGATATTGTCGAGTCCCAGCGCGATCTCTGGTACTGCGTGCCGCAGGTGCTGGGGCTGATCACCTTCACGGTCGCGGGTATCGCCGAGAGCCACCGCCTGCCGTTTGACCTGCCAGAGGCGGAGCACGAGCTGACCGCGGGCTTTCATACCGAGTACGGCGGCATGAAATTCGCGATGTTCATGCTCGGGGAGTACCTGGGCCTCATGCTGGTCTGCTGCATGATGACCGTGCTGTTCTTCGGCGGCTGGCTCGGCCCCTGGCTGCCGCCGGTAGTCTGGTTTTTTCTCAAGGTGTTCCTGCTGATCTGTTTCTTTATTTTGTTGCGCGCATCACTGCCGCGGCCGCGCTACGACCAGCTCATGATCTATGGCTGGAAGTTCATGCTGCCGCTGACACTTATTAACCTGCTGCTGACCGGCGCCATCGCGCTGGCACTGAGGGGGAGCCATGCTTAAGGCGCTGGCCAGCCAGCTGCGGACCATCGGCACGGTTCTCGCCCACACGTTCACGCGGGCCGAGACCGTGCAGTATCCGGAGGAGAAGCCCTACCTGGCACCGCGCTACCGTGGCCGCATTGTCCTCACCCGCGATCCGGACGGGGAGGAGCGCTGCGTTGCCTGCAACCTGTGCGCCGTTGCCTGCCCGGTGGACTGCATCGCCCTGCAGCAGGCCACTCGGGAAGAGGATGGGCGCTGGTACCCGGAATTCTTCCGCATCAACTTCTCCCGCTGCATCATGTGCGGCTTCTGCGAAGAGGCCTGCCCGACGGCGGCAATCCAGCTGACCCCGGATGTCGAGATGTGCGAGTACGACCGCCAGAGCATGGTCTACGAAAAAGAGCATCTGCTGATCGCCGGGGAGGGCAAGCACAAGGGCTACAACTTCTACCGCGTCGCCGGCATGGCCATCGCCGGCAAGGACAAGGGCGAGGCGCAGAGCGAGTCGCCGCCGGTGGACGTGCGGAGCCTGCTGCCGTGAGGCGTCTGCGACGGGGGGCTTCCATGAGGGGCCTGCGGTGAGAGGTCTGTCATGAAGAGCAGGAGCCACTCCAAGTGCTGACTACCGTGCTGTTTTACCTGTGCAGCGCGATCGCTATCGCCGCCACGCTGGCCGCCCTGACGCGCGCCAACGCCGCCCACGGCCTGGTCTGGCTTATCCTGTCCCTGCTCGCGGTGGCAGTGCTGTTCTTTCTGCTCGGCGCACCCTTTGCCGCGGCGCTGCAGGTGCTCATCTATGCCGGTGCCATCATGGTGCTGTTCGTGTTCGTGGTGATGATGCTGAACCTGGGCGCCGCCGGTGTGGAGCGCGAGCGCGCCTGGCTCAACGGCGTCAGCTGGCTTGCCCCCGGGCTGGTCGCCGGCATCCTGCTGGTCCAGCTGCTGCTGGCGATGCAGTACGGCGGTGCGCGGCTCACCGGCGCGGCGGTGCCACCCAAAGCGGTGGGCCTCGCCCTGTACGGTCCTTACGTGCTCGCCGTGGAGATCGCCTCCATGCTGCTGCTGGCGGCGCTCGTGGGCGCGTACCACATCGCGCGACGCTTCTCGACAAGGGCCGAGGGGGGTGCGTCGTGAGCGCGCTGGCCGTGCCCCTGGAGCATGTGCTCGCCGTGGCGGCGCTGCTGTTCTGTTGCGGTCTCGGCGGCCTCTTGCTGCGGCGCAACCTGCTGTTCATGCTCATGTCCCTGGAGGTGATGCTGAACGCCGCCGCGCTGGCCTTTGTCGCCGGCGGAGCGCGCTTTGCGGCCGCCGATGGACAGGTCATGTACCTGCTTATACTGGCGGTCGCCGCTGCTGAGGTGGCCGTGGGCCTGGCGCTGCTGCTGCAGGTGCAGCGGCGTTTCCACAGCCTCGACATGGACGCGGTCCGGGATCTGCGCCGGTGAATGCCCTGGCCGCACTGGTACCGGCGCTGCCGCTTGCCGGGGCGGCGGTGCTCATGCTCCTCGGTGGGCGCCTGGCGCCGCGCACGGTCAGCTGGATCGGCGTCGGCAGCGTGGGGCTGGCAGCACTCTGTGTCGCCCTCGGAGCCCAGACCTGGCTGGCCGGTGACGGCGCCCGGGAAGTCGTGCTCTGGACCTGGTTCGAAGTGGGCGACCTGGCGCCGCGCATCGCCTTTCATATCGATGGCCTCACGGTGGTGATGATGGCGGTCATTACCGGTGTCGGATTCTTCATCCACCTTTACTCGCTGGAGTTCATGGCCGGGGATGCCGGCTTTGCGCGCTATTTTGCCGCCATGAACCTGTTTGTTGCCGCCATGCTCCTGCTGGTCATGGCGGACAACCTGCTGCTGCTCTATCTGGGCTGGGAAGGGGTGGGCATGTGCTCCTACCTGCTTATCGGCCACTGGTACCGGGACCGGGCCAACGGCGCCGCTGCGCGCAAGGCCTTCCTGGTGACTCGCGTCGGCGATGTCCTGCTGGCCCTTGGCCTGTTTCTCCTCTTCACGCAGCTCGGCACGCTGGATATCCAGGCACTGCAGACCCTGGCCCGCAGCGAGTGGGCGGTGGGATCGACGCTGCCGGTGCTGGCCACAGCGCTCCTTCTCGGCGGCGCCGTGGGCAAGAGCGCGCAGCTGCCACTGCACAGCTGGCTGCCGGACGCGATGGCCGGGCCGACGCCGGTCAGTGCGCTGATTCACGCCGCCACCATGGTCACTGCCGGCGTCTATCTTATCGCCCGCCTGTACGGGCTGTTCGAGCTGGCGCCCGCGACGCTGGCCGCCGTGGCCTGGCTGGGTCTGGCTACCGCGCTGTTCGCGGCCCTGTGCGCGCTGGTGCAGCGCGATATCAAGCGTATCCTCGCCTACTCGACCCTGAGCCAGATCGGTTACATGTTTCTCGCCGCCGGTGTCGGCGCCTATGCCGGCGCGGTGTTTCACCTGGTCACCCATGCCTTCTTCAAGGCGCTGCTCTTTCTGGCTGCCGGTGCCGTGACGCACTGCCTGCACCACGAGCACGACATCTACCGCATGGGCGGGCTGGCGCGGCGCCTGCCGGTACCCTTTGCCGCCTTCCTGATCGGCGGCGCCGCGCTGGCAGCGCTGCCGTTCACCGCCGGCTATTACAGCAAGGACGCCATTCTGCTCGCGGCTTTCGCGGCCCCGGACAGCGGGGCGCTGCTGTGGCTTGGCGCGCTGGCAGGCGCGGCGCTGACCAGCGTCTACACCTTCCGCCTGATTTTTGTCGCCTTTTTCGGCACCGCGCAGACTGAGCCGGACCGGCGCCCCGGCTGGCGCATGACGCTGCCGCTGGTGGTGCTCGGCGTCGCCTCCATCGCCGGTGGTGCGCTGGTGCTGCCCCTCACCGGCGTGCTGCCGGAGTCCGCGCACCCGCACGTTCCCGGCCTCGTTGCACTGGTCACCATCGGCGTGCCCCTGCTGGGCGTGGGTCTCGCCTACGCGCTGTTCCTCGGTGGACAGCTGTCGCTGGCGCGCTTCACGGCGTCCCCGCGCGGCTATGCCCTGCAGGGTTTCCTGGCCCGGGGCTGGGGCTTTGATGGGCTGCAGGACCGGCTCGTGGTGGCGCCCTATCGGCGCGTGACGCAGGCCCTGCGTGGCGAACCGGTGGATCGCGCCGTCGCCATCGTGGTCGTCGTCAACGTCCTCGCGCACCGGGCGCTGACCCGCCTGCAGAGCGGTGAGCTGCGCGCGTATGCGCTGGTCTTCGCCCTCGGCCTGATTCTACTGCTCGCCGTTGCCCTGCGGGGCGCGCCGTGAGCCTGTTCCTGCTGGTGCTGTTTCTGCTGGCTGCGGGCGCTGGCGCCTGGTTCGCCGAGCGACTGGGTCCACAGGGGCCGCGCTGGGCCGCGCTGCTCGCCCTGGCGCTGGCGCTGGCCTTCGTCCTCGGCGTCGCCGCGGCACTGCCGCCGGCCGACGGCTTGCTGGCCACGGACCCGGCGGATCCGGCCAGCTGGCTGCTGCACTGGCGCGCAACCTGGATTCCGCGCTTTGGTATCGCCCTCGAATTCGCCCTCGACGGCGTCAGCCTGATCCTGCTGGTGTTGACGCTGCTGCTGGGTCTGGTGGCGGTGGTCAGCGGCTGGCAGGAAATCGACGTGCGCCCCGGTCTGTTCCATGCCAGTCTGCTGTGGACGCTGGCCGGCGTGGTCGGTGTGTTCACGGCTCTCGACCTGGTGCTGTTCTTCCTGTTCTGGGAAGTGATGCTCGTGCCCATGTACCTGCTGATTGCCATCTGGGGGCACGAGGACCGGGCCGCCGCTGCCATGAAATTCTTCATCTTTACCCAGGCGTCCGGGCTGCTGCTTCTGTTTGCCGTGGTCGTGCTCGCCTGGCAGGCGGCAGGGACGGGGCCCCTCAGCTTCAGTTACTTTGATCTGCTGGCGGCGCCGCTGGACCTGCGGCTGGGCTTCTGGCTGATGCTCGGCTTCTTTGCCGCCTTCGTGGTCAAGCTTCCGGGCTTTCCCCTGCACAGCTGGCTGCCGGACGCGCATACCCAGGCACCGACGGCGGGCAGCGTGCTCCTCGCCGGCATCCTGTTGAAGACCGGTGCCTACGGCCTGCTGCGCTTCTGTCTGCCGCTGTTTCCGGAGGCGTCGCGGGCGTTCGCGCCGGTGGCCATGCTGCTGGGAGTGGCCGGTATCCTCTACGGCGCGGTGCTGGCCTTCGGCCAGCGCGACGTCAAGCGCCTGGTGGCCTACTCGAGCGTCAGCCATATGGGCTTCGTGCTGCTCGGTCTTTACACCTTCAACGCTCTTGGCCTGCAGGGCGCGGTCATGCAGATGGTCACCCACGGCGTCAGCACGGCGGCGCTGTTCATGCTCGCCGGTACCCTGCAGCACCGACTGCACACGCGGGACATGGCGCAAATGGGTGGGCTGTGGACGCAGGCGCCGCGCATGGGTGGCTGTGCCCTGTTCTTTGCCCTGGCGTCCCTGGGGCTGCCGGGCCTGGGGAATTTTGTCGCGGAGTTCCTGGTGTTCTTCGGCGTCTTCGCCGTGGCGCCGTGGCTGGCGGTGGCCGCCGGCCTGGGCATGGTAGGCGCCGCCGTCTATGCCCTGTGGCTGGTGCAGCGCATTTTTCATGGTGAGCCGGCGCCGGATCTTGCGCTTGCCGACTTTGACCGTCGCGAGCTGGCGGCGATGTACGTCATGATGGCGGCGCTGCTCTGGCTCGGTCTCTACCCGCAGCCGGTGCTCGACCTCGCCCAGCCGGTGATTGACGGCCTTGTGCCCTGGCTGGACGGACTGCCGGCGACGTCAACAATAGCGGCGTCGACGGCGATGACGTCGACAGCGGTGACGCCATGAGCGGTGCCTGGGTACAGGCGCTGGCGCCGCTGCTGCTGCTAGCGGTCGGCATCACGGTGCTGCTGTTGCTGGTTGCCCTGCGCCGCAGCGCCGAGCGCGCCCGTCGGCTGGCCACGGCGACGCTGCTGGCCGCTGCCGCGGCGGCACTCGGGGTGCTGGTTACAGGGCCACCGGCGGCGGACATTACGCCGCTCCTGGTCGCCGACGCACCGGCGTTGCTGCTGGCGGCGCTGTTCTGTCTCGGCGGCGCGGTGACGGCGATGCTTGCCGGCAGCTATCTCGCCGGGCACGCCGAGCAGCAGGACGAGTTCTACCTCTTGCTGCTGCTCGCTGTGCTCGGCGCGGCGGTGCTTGCCTACGCGGTGCACGCCGCCAGTCTGCTGCTCGGTCTGGAACTGCTCAGTGTGGCCAGCTACGCCCTTATCGCCTACCCGGCAGAGCGGCGTCCACCGGTCGAGGCGGCGGTCAAGTACCTGGTGCTTTCCGGCGGCGCCACTGCGACGCTGCTGTTCGGTTTTGCCCTGCTCTATGCCGGCAGTGGCGCCCTCGGCTTCGCTGACCTGGCGGCCGCCGGGGTGCCTGGCCTGGCGCCGGCGGTGCCGGTGGCGGGGGCCACGCTGGTGCTGGTCGGCTTTGCCTTCAAGATCGCCGCCGCGCCGTTCCACCTCTGGGTGGCGGATGTCTACGAGGGGGCGCCGGCACCGGTGAGCGGTTTTCTTGCCAGCGTCGCCAATGCGGCCATGCTGTTTGCGCTGCTGCGACTGTTCCTGGAGGCGGACCTGTTCCGCTTTCCGGCGCTGGTCCAGGGCACGGCGCTGCTCGCGGTGCTGAGCATGCTCGTCGGCAACTGGCTGGCGCTCCGGCAGGAGAACATCAAGCGCCTGCTGGCGTATTCATCGGTTGCCCACGCCGGCTATCTGCTGATCCTCTTCTCCGCGGGCGCCGCGCTTTCCCAGCGGGCCCTGGCGCTGGAGGCAGCGCTGTTCTACCTGGTCGCCTACGTCCCGACCACCCTGGCCGCTTTCGCCCTGCTGACTCAGCAGAGCGCGACGCGGGGCGGCGAGGAACTGCTCGCCGTGGACGATCTCGCGGGCCTGTTCTGGCGCCAGCCGCTGGCGGCAGTCCTGTTCCTGGTGGCACTGCTGTCGCTGGCGGGCATCCCGCTGACGGCGGGGTTTTTCGCCAAGTTCTACCTGTTCGCCGCGGCGGCGCCCGGCGGCCACTGGGTTCTGCTCGCTGCGCTCGTGGCGGGGAGTGCGCTGGGCATCTACTACTACCTGCGCCTGGTGCTGGTCATGATCCGGCGCCCGGAAGGGATCACGCTCGCGACGGCCGATGCCGAGCCGCCCGTCGCAGGCGTGCCTTCCGGGCTGTTCCTGGGGCTGATCGCGGTTATTCTGGTCCTCGGCATCGCCCCGGGTGCGCTGATGGGCTACTTCGCCGGCCTGCTGGGTTGATTTCGATTCTTTTCCGCCGGTACATCACGATCAGGTCCTTCGCTATTGCGTGATGAAAGGTATTTCAGCAAGTGTTAGCTTTTCGCCAGGTTGCGCAGGCCGACCAGACCATGCCAAAAAGCGCTATCCCAATCACCCCGTACAGGCACACTGCACAGGGTGCCTGCAGCACCTGCAGCGTCAGCGCGGAGACCAGGCACCATATCAGGGGTACCGCGGCGGTGAGCCAGAGCCGGAAGCCACGCAGTAACAAGAGCGCGATGCCGAGCGCCGTGATCGCCGTGGGATCAGGATGAATGCCGAAGACCTCGGCCCCGGACCAGCCGCGCCCGGCCAGCGGGGCGATGGTCAGGTACGGCACGACACCAAAGATTGCGAGTGCCAGGCCGGCAAGCCTGGGAAAGGCCATGCTTTGACCGGGTTTTGCCGCCCCCGACAGGTGTCCTGCAACACCCGGCAGGCGCAGCGTGAACAGAATCAGCAGCGCTGCCGCGACCACGAAGCCCCAGCCGAACCAGGCGCCGGCCCAGTTCAGCTGTGCGTAGTCGTCCATCAGGAAAGTCGCGCCGACCCACGCGAGCGCCGCGGCAGTGATACAGCCAGCGCTGCGGCCACGGCCCGTCCAGGCCAGCCCCACGGCGGCCAGGCCAGCCGCGAGCGTCAGCAGGTGCAGCGGCCACCAGGTTTCCGAGACGCGCTCAATCAGGCGGAAGTAGACTTCCGCGGTAAACGGGATGAAATCCGCCACCGCGTAACTGGGCAGGTTATCCAGCATTATGCCGTAACGCAGCGCGTGAACCGGCGTTGCCGAGGACGCGTCACAGCGCTTCGATATGCCGGATCATGCGCTGGCGCAGCGCTGGCGTGGGCATGGGGCCGCTGCCGGCCTGCATATTCTCGTTCATGTGCGCGACCTGAGAGGTGGCCGGGATGGCGCAGGTGAGCGCCGGATGGCTGACGATGAACCTGAGCAGAAAATCCGCCCAGGTGTTGCAGTCGAATTCCTGCCTCGCCCAGGCGGGCAGCTCTTCCCGAGCCTTGAGGCGCTTGATCAGCGGGCCGCTGTCGTAGGGCCGGTTGGCGATGATCGCGATGCCGCGCTCCCGCGCCAGCGGCAGAAGGCGACGCTCTGCTTCCCGGGCGGTAATGCTGTAGGTCAGCTGCACGAAGTCGATATCGTCTTCATTGGACATGAGCTGTTCGAGCTCGTCGTGACGCCGGCCGTGTGAGGTCGTAACACCGATATAGCGGATGTCGCCCTGCTGCTTCATTTCCCTGAGGGCTGCCAGGTGCTCACGCCAGGCGACCAGATTATGAATCTGCATCAGGTCGAAGGGCGCGATACCCCAGGTCGACTCGAGTTCAGTCACCTCCGCGCGGGTGGCGCCGCCGTTCTCGGTCCAGACCTTTTCGGCGGCGAACAGCGGCTCGCTGGTGCCCAACTGCTCCAGCGCAAAGCCCATCACCTCACCGGCGGAGCCGTACATCGGCGAGCAATCCACCATGCCGCCGCCGTGGCGGAAGAATTCCTCCAGTACCCGGGTGCGGGCCTGACGCAGCTTGCGGTCATTGCCCACGTTGAAGGTCTTCCAGGTGCCCATGCCGATGACGGGTATGCGCTCGCCGCTGGAAGGAATGGGCTTTTTCAGCATCCCGGCCGGTTTGTCTGCCATTACCGGGCTCAGCATGGCACCGGCGGCGCCGGCTGCAATCAACTGCAGTATGTGTCTGCGCGTGACGCCTGACATGTTGTGTGCCTCCTGTTGATTCAGGGGTCCGAGCGATGGTCGCGACCCGGTTCAGGTTTTTCCGCCAGTTCCTTGTCGACAGCCGGCGGTCCGAGACGTTCCGGATGCCACAGCGCCATCGCCAGCACCAGAACAAAACAGGTCAGCACGAAGACCTTGTTGATGAACCAGTTCGTGCGCCAGATTGACCATTCGGGGTCCGACAGGAAGACCGTGAACAGGCTGACGATGATCACGATCTCCACGAGTGACATGCCAATTGCCAGTACACGGGTGTAGCCCGGTCGGGTCAGCAGCGCCCAGCCCAGCCAGACGTGGGCTACAGGCCACAGGTCCCAGTAAATATAGCTGTCCCAGGTCGCTTTCTCGGCCAGCGCGAAGGCCAGGGGGAACAGGTACTTGATGAAAACCGTCCAGGCCGCGAGCAGGAATAGCGTGTGGGCCAGGAACAGCCGCGCGTCGAACAGGTATGGCGTGTGAGCGTGAATCGGATTGCGTTCCATCAGCTGAACGTAGGGCCGGCGGGCAGGTGAGTCAAGGGCCTGTGGCGGTGCCGGGCGCGCAGGTTTGATGCGGGGAAGCCCTCACCTTGATCGTCCAGGCAAACGCCGTATGCTCGGCCATATGTCCGACTTCTATGACACGCATGCCCCAAAGCTCAGCGCGGATTACAACGCGATGAGGCCCGAGGATGTCCACGCGGCATGGCTGCCGCTGTTGCATGATCAAACGCCTGGCTTTGCCTGCGATATCGGCGCAGGTTCCGGGCGCGACGCCAACTGGCTGGCAGAGAAAGGCTGGGACGTGATCGCCGTGGAGCCCAGTGCCGGCATGCGCGCACAGGGCGAGGCGTCGTCGCATCCGAACGTGACCTGGCTGGATGACAGTCTTCCCGAGTTACGCAAACTGCGGGCGATGGGGCATCGGTTCGATCTGATACTGCTAAGCGCTGTGTGGATGCATGTGGCGCCAGGATCGCGTGAGCGCGCGTTTCGAAGCGTCACCGAATTGTTGAAGCCGGGTGGGACGCTGGTTATCACGCTGCGTCATGGGAGTGATGAAGATGAGAACCGCCGGCGTGGCTTTCATCCGGTTTCTGCGGAGGAGTTGGAGCACTGCGCCAGGCAGCGTGCGCTGGTTGTAACAAGGCGTGAGAGGTGGCCGGATACGGCCGGGCGGAAGCACGTGTCATGGGAGACGGTCGTGTTCGTCATTCCCGATGATGGCACCGGCAGCCTGCCGCTGCTGCGCCACGTGATAGTCAATGACCGCAAGTCATCGTCCTATAAGCTTGGGCTTCTACGTGTGCTCACGCGCATCGCGGAAGGCCTGCCTGGGATTGTCATCCAACGAACGGACGATTACGTTGATATTCCTTTCGGTGTTGTCGGTCTTTACTGGCTCAAGCTGTACAAGCCGCTGGTGCTGCAACATGGGGTGCAGGTAACCAACAATACCCGTCTCGGTATGGGATTCGCCGGTGAGGCGTTCTACCAGCTGGAATCCTTTTCCGGATTCGATTTACGCCTCGGCGGCGGGCTGGATGCGGAGCGTGGCGAGATACTGACCGAGGCGATTCGCGATGCATGCTCTAATATAAGGAAAATGCCCGTTCGCCATACCACCTGGCCGGGAACGGAGAATCCGCTTTTTGCGGTGGAGCCAGGGCGGCTGCGTCGCAGGCGCGAGCCGGTGACCGTATCGCCGGCGTACCTTGCGCAGTTCGGCACGATGCGTATTCCCGTTGCTATCTGGCAAACACTGGGGCAGTACGCCTGCTGGCTGGAACCGGCGATTATTCGTGAATGGGTGTCTCTCACCGATTCGTGGTCGGTCGGGGGTGGCGCCATTGATGCCCGGCTGCTCGAGTGGGAGGAGGGCAGGCGGGACACGCGCATTGCCAATGATCGCGTTCTGGCACTGCGGGACGCGGGTAAACCGGTGCGCTGTGTCTGGTCTGATCATCGGCTGCGCGTCGCGCACATTGACCACTGTTTCCCGTGGTCCCGCTGGTTGAACAACGATCTTTGGAACCTGGTTCCATCCAGGGCGGATGTCAACCTCGGGAAGGGTGACCGACTCCCATCTGCTGCGACGCTTTCCCTCGCGAGGACGCGTATCGAACACTGGTGGCAGACGGCCTACCTTGATTCGCCTTGGAGAGAACGCTTTCTGCTGGAGGCCGCCAGTTCGCTTCCGGGCATTTCAGACACACCGGGCGTGCAAGATATCTACCATGCCATGCGTCACCAGCGTGCCAGACTGAAGGCTGACCAGCAGCTTGCGGAGTGGACGCTGGGTGGCAATGATTAGATTTGCCATGGGGATACTGAAACTTGATGCTGCGCGCACCGCAGTGTTGCAGATGCCTCTATGAAGAAAATCGATTCTGGTCGAGGTCATTCCGTTGTTTCATAGGCCAGTCTGGCAACCTCATGAGATCAGGCGCGCTGCATTTGCAGGCAACTTGTGTCTGAAAAACGGAAAACCGAGGGAACGGCATTTTGCCCGTTGATCTCCGCGGAGACGTTTTTCGGTTATAAACGAGAGCAGGAAAATAGGGTTGGCGATATAAGCGATAGCAGGCTGTTATACACCCGGCTGCTATCATGATCCCGGTTCGAGCATGAACTTCGGGTCGAAGGTGCTCTTGAACATTGGGGGAGCGGTGGTTGAGACGGCGCCGACCTGAACTATTCCCAATCACGCCACGGCATTGCCAGCTACACTACACTGAACTCCACACCGGACCCCCTCATGCCTCGCACCGTTCCCGCAATCGCCCTCGCCACACTGCTGGCCCTGCTGACAGCCTGCGCCACCCCCCTGGCCGACTTTGATACCCCTGAAGTCGATCTGGTCGGGCTGAAGCCGCTGGCCTCCCGCGGGATGGAGGCGCGCTTCCTGGTGCAGTTGCGCGTGCTGAATCCGAACGCGTCACCGCTGAATATCGAGGGCATGCACTACCAGGTGTTCCTGCGCGAGCAGAAGGCGCTGTCCGGCGTCAGCGCCGAGGCGGTCAATATTCCCGCCTACAGTGAGGGCATGGTAGAACTGGAAACGGTCGCCGGCCTGCTGGGCTCACTGGTACTGCTGCGCGATCTCATGGCCGCTCCGCCGGAAGACGGCTTACCCTATCGCCTTGAGGCCAAACTCTCCGTGGCCCGCACCGTGCGGGCACTGCGGATCGAGCGCGAGGGGCTACTGCAGCTGAACCGCTGAGCGCGTTTTTTAGATTGAGAACCCGCTACTAACGCTGCCAACATGCATAGTGTTGTGGTGAACACAAAGCCGCACGGATAAAGCTGACGCCGAGCCTGGCGATGTCTGGACTCTTGACGTAAACTTGTACGGTCTTTCCGTACATCAAGGTGCCATTGTGGACACAATCAGCGTAAACAAATTCAGAGACAATCTGAAAAGCGTTGTAGAGCGAGTCGTCAGCAGACATGAGCCTCTCAAGGTAACACGGCGAGCCGGAGAGGCTTTTGTGGTGATAGGCGCCGATGACTGGGAGCGGGAACAGGAAACCCTGCACGTGCTCCAAAGCAGGAACCTCATGCAGCAAATCGCCGATTCTCTGGAAACCCACACCCGTGGAGAAGGCTATACACCGACCGGCGAGCAGATGGATGAGATCACTGGTGTTTCAGGGCAACACCTGGGAGGCGTATGAGGCTATGCGTGAGACCGACAAACGCTTGCACAAGGGCCTGTGCAAATTGCTCAAGGAAATGCTGCGATCAGACGATCCATCTTCCGGCCTGGGAAAACCTGAATCACTAAAGCACAATCTTTCAGGCCTGTGGTCCAGGCGTATCTCGCAGAAGGATCGTTTGATCTATCGATTCGACGACAGGTCAATTTATGTCTTTGCTATTGGTGGTCACTACGATCAGTCCTGATGGTGGATGTCACTCGGTTCCCCGCGCTGACGTCACCGCCGCACCGACCCCCGATAATCCCGCGGCGACAGCCCCACCACACTCTTGAACGCCCGCGAGAAATACAGCGCATCTGTATACCCCAATTCTTCCGCAATACTGCCGATACTCCGCCGCGACGTATCCAGCATGCGACAGGCCGCCTCCATTTTCAGGTGCAGAAAATGCTTGATAGGCGAATAGCCCGTCAGCGCCTTGTAGCGATTGGCAAAGTGAAATCGCGACAGATTGGCGAGTCCGGCCAGATCGTCCAGTGACAGGCGCTTGTCGATGTTGTCGCGCATGTAGTCCTGAAGCATGGTCAGGTCCAGTTCTCCAGGCTGCGCGGCACGGCGCTGGCTTGCGGCCAGGGACAGCTGGGTAAGCAGGTGGCGAAGGTGGTTGGCGGCATTAATAAAGGCCGGCAGGCTATAGCCGGTGCTGCGCACCCCGAGCAGGCTGTCGAAGCTGGCAATCAGGGCCGGATGTACGTCTACCTCCAGCACCGGCTTGTCCGGGCGATAGCCCAGGTAGTCCATGAAGGCATCGATACTGCCGCCGCGGCAGTGAACCCAGTAGAGGTGCCAGGGGTCGCGGCTGCTGGCGCGGTATTCGTGGGCGACACCCTGGGGTAAAAGCATGAGGCTGCCAGGTCCCGCGGCGTAGGTGGTGCCGCCAAGCTGCAGCTCGCCACGCCCGGCAATGCAGTAGATCACCAGGTTGTCATCGTGGCGCTCCCGGCGCATGCGATGGCCGTGTGCGTGAGGGTAAAAGCCCATAGCGGTGGGGAAGCAATCCCGGGTCAGGGGGTTGCGCTTCAGGGCCGACAGAATAAACCCGGGCGAGACGAAGCGTATGCCCTCGGGTGGCAGTGGCCAGTCGGATGGCGTACTCATGGCGGGTCCCCTTCTGCTGCCGTTACCGGAGGTATGACGCTGGCGGTGGCGTCAGCAAGATAGTCCATATATCCCGCAATTTCGTCAATGGCAGGCCATCGGCGCAGCTGCTAAAGTTTAGGAGATATCACTATAACGTCAGTCAGAGGTGTTCCATGACCCGTCAGGTTCCGCTGTTTATCCACGGCGAATTCGTCCAGAGTGCGAGTAACGACAAACGCGATGTGCTCAATCCCGCTACCCAGGCCGTGCTCGCAGAAGTACCCTTTGCCACCGAGAACGAGGTGGATGTGGCGGTCGCCAGCGCACAAGAGGCGTTCCAGACCTGGCGCGACGTGCCGGTTGCAGATCGCGCGCGCCTGATGATGCGCTACCAGGCGCTGCTCAAGGAGCACCACGACGAACTGGGCGAAATTCTCGCCCACGACACGGGCAAGACCTTTGAAGACGCCAAGGGGGATGTCTGGCGCGGTATTGAGGTGGTGGAGCAGGCCGCCAATATCCCCTCTAACATGATGGGCGAGACGGTGGAGAACGTGGCCAACGGCATCGACACCTACACCTATATACAGCCGTTGGGCGTCTGCGTCGGAATCACGCCGTTCAACTTCCCGGCCATGATTCCACTTTGGATGTTTCCCCTGGCCATCGCCGCTGGCAATACCTTCGTGCTCAAGCCGTCGGAGCAGGTTCCCCTCACGCCGGTGCGACTGGTGGATCTGTTCATCGAGGCGGGAGCCCCCAAGGGCGTGCTCAACATGGTTCACGGCGGTGCCGATCAGGTCAACCAGCTGCTCCAGCACCCCGACGTCAAGGCGGCTTCGTTTGTTGGCTCAAGCCCCGTGGGCGAACATATTTACCGCACGGGGACGGCGGCGGGCAAGCGCGTGCAGTGCATGATGGGCGCCAAGAATCACATGGTCATTCTGCCGGATGCAGATCCGAACGCTGTGCTGAACGCCCTGGTCGGCTCCTCGGTAGGTGCCGGTGGTCAGCGCTGCATGGGAATCTCGGTCGCGATGTTCGTGGGTGATTCAAGCCAGCTGATCGACGCCCTGGCCGAGCGTCTGGCGAAGGCGCAGCCGGGTGCCTGGGACAACGGCGCTGCCTCCTATGGCCCGCTTATTTCTCCGCAGGCCCGTGAGCGCGTGCTGGGGCTGATCAGGCAGGGGACGGAAGAGGGCGCCACCTGCCTGCTTGATGGCAGCAACTGTACGGTAGAGGGCTACCCGGATGGTAACTGGGTCGGTCCCACGCTGTTCAAGGATGTTACGCCGGAGATGAGCATTTACAGGGAAGAGATCTTCGGGCCGGTTCTATGCTGCATGCAGGTCGAGACACTGGAAGATGCTATCGCCCAGATCAACAGTCTTGAGGTCGGCAACGGGGTTTCCCTGTTCACCGCCTCGGGCGGTGCGGCGCGCAAGTTCCAGCACGAGATTCTGGTCGGCCAGGTGGGCATCAACATCCCCATTCCGGTGCCGCTGCCGTTCTTCTCGTTCACCGGCTGGCGCGGTTCCTTCCGCGGTGACCTGCACGCCTACGGCAAGCAGGCGGTGCGCTTTTATACAGAGACCAAGACCATCACCGCGAAGTGGAGCTACCAGGAGCCTGCCGCGACCGGGGGCGGGCAGCCGAACATGAGCATCAACCTGCGCTGAAGCCAGGCGACCTAACCGGTACGGGAGAAAATACGTGGATTTCGCATTGAGTGAAGACCAGCAAGCTTATGTCGACAGCGCGAAGGCTTTTTCGGACAAGGAGCTGGCGCCCAACGCTGCGCGTTGGGACGCGGAGTCGGTTTTTCCGAAAGACGTGCTGGCCAGGGCGGGGGCCCTTGGCTTTATGGGCATGTACACGCCCGAGTCCGCCGGCGGCCTGGGTATGGGCCGCCTGGATGCCAGCCTGATCGTTGAGGAGCTGTCGAAGGGCTGCACGACCACGGCGGCCTTCCTGACCATTCACAACATGGCCACCAACATGATCGGCAAGTACTGCAATGAGCAGACGATCGAGGCATGGTGCCCGTCTCTGGTTACCGGCGAAAAGCTGGCATCGTACTGCCTGACCGAGCCCGGTGCCGGCTCCGACGCGGCAAAACTGCGCACCCGCGCCGAGCGGGATGGCGACGACTATGTCATCAACGGCAGCAAGGTGTTCATTTCCGGTGCCGGTGAAACCGACGTGCTGGTGGTCATGCTGCGCACTGGCGACGACGGTGCCAAGGGTGTCACTGCGGTGCTGGTGCCGGCGGATGCAGAAGGCATCAGCTATGGCAAGAAGGAAGAGAAAATGGGCTGGAACGCCCAGCCGACCCGCGCCGTCACCTTCGACAATGTGCGTATTCCGGTGAGTTACCGTCTGGGCGAGGAGGGTCAGGGCTTCTCCATCGCCATGGAGGGACTGGATGGCGGGCGCATCAATATCGCCACCTGCAGCGTCGGCACCGCCCAGCAGGCGCTGGAGGAAGCCGCGGCCTATGTGCAGGATCGTGAGCAGTTCGGCCAGTCCATCGCCGCTTTCCAGGCCACCCAGTTCAAGCTCGCGGACATGCTTACCGAGCTGGTGGCTGCGCGGCAGATGATCCGCCTGGCCGCCAGTAAGCTGGACAGCCGGGCGCCGGAGGCCACCACTTACTGTGCCATGGCCAAACGTTTCGCCACGGATGCCGGTTTCAACATCTGCAACGATGCCTTACAGCTGTTCGGGGGCTATGGCTATATCAAGGAGTACCCCATGGAGCGACACGTGCGCGACACCCGCGTGCACCAGATCCTCGAGGGAACCAACGAGATCATGCGCGTGATTATCAGCCGCCGGATGTTGATGGAAGAGGCGCTGGCGGTGATACGCTAAGGTTTTGATATCCGCCAGGCTTTGCTCCGCGCCTGGGTTTGATAGACGTCATCATTCTACAAACGCCAACAGCAGACAGGACACAACATGCCAGATGCACCGGTTCTGATCACTGAACAGGATTCCGCCCAGGGCGCTATCGGCGTCATCACGCTTAACGTACCGAAAACGCTCAACTCGCTGACGCTGGAGATGGTAGAGCTGATCCAGGCCACGCTCAATCGCTGGCGCCGCGATGACAATATCGCTGCCGTTTTCATTGCCGGCAGCGGCGACCGCGCGCTGTGCGCCGGGGGCGATGTCCAGGCGCTGCACGCATCGGCAGTGGAAAAGCCCGGCGGGCCCTGCCTCTACGCGGAGAGCTTTTTCACACACGAATACCGCATGAACTACACGCTGCACACCTACCCCAAGCCAATTGTCTGCTGGGGCAGCGGCATCGTCATGGGCGGTGGCCTTGGCATCATGGCCGGCTGCAGCCACCGGGTGGTAACAGAAACCACGCGTATTGCGATGCCCGAGATCACCATTGCCCTGTTCCCGGATGTCGGGGGCAGCTGGTTTCTAAACCACATGCCCGGCAGCATCGGGCGCTTCCTCGCTCTGACGGGTGCCCACATCAACGCCGCAGACGCACTGTATATCGGACTAGCGGACCGCTTCATCAGCAGTGATCGCTGTAACAGCGTTATGGAGCAGCTGCTTGCACAGAGCTGGACAAGCGATCCCGCCCATAACCACGGTCTGGTGCACGATGTGCTGCGCTCTGCGGCCAGGGCCAGTGCTGCGCAGAAGCCCGAGGGCCAGGTCGCGGCGCACCGCGAGCAGATCGCCGCCCTGTGCGACGCCAATACGATACACGAAGTGGTGGACAACATTACCGGGCTGGATACCGACGACAAGTGGCTGTCCCGTGCCCGGGACAGCCTTGCCAACGGATCGCCGCTGGCGGCGCTGCGCATTGATCGACAGCTCACGGCAACCCGCCACAGCTCACTTAAACAGGTGTTCCAGGCGGAAATCCAGCTCGCCACCCAGATAGTTCGCCACCCGGAGTTTGCCGAGGGTGTACGGGCCCTGCTCATCGACAAGGACCGCACTCCCGCCTGGCAGTATGCCACCACCCGGGACGTACCTGCCGATGTGCTGGATGATTTCTTTGTTGCACCCTGGGATACCAATCCCCTGGTCGATCTTTAATGGGCCGCGCGGTCCAGTAGCGCGAGTGCAGCTCGCTGTCATCGCAAACGCCCACGATTTTCGGAGAACAGACTATGGCACGTGTCGCATTTATCGGACTTGGCAATATGGGTGGCCCTATGGCCGGCAACCTGCTGAAGGCCGGCCACGAGGTGACAGTTTTCGATCTGTCGGCGGAGGCCTCGGCGGCCCTTGCGGAGCGTGGCGCGAGTGTGGCGGAGTCGGCGCTGGCCGCGTCTGCCGATAAGGACTACGTGATTTCCATGCTACCCGCCGGCAAACACGTGACCGGGGTCTATCTGGGTGACGCGGGGTTGCTGGCACAGCTCGATTCGCACACGACTGTACTCGATTGTTCCACTATCGACGCCGAAACCGCGCGGAAGGTGGGCGAGGCCGCAGAGAAGCTGGGTATCGGCTTCATGGATGCGCCGGTCTCCGGCGGCGTCGCTGCCGCCGCTGCTGGAACGCTCGCCTTTATGTGCGGCGGCGATCCCATGACCTTTGAAAAAGCCCGGCTGATCCTGGCGGACATGGGCAAGAACATCTTTCATGCCGGCCCTGCCGGTGCCGGACAGGTGGCCAAAGGCTGTAACAATATGCTGCTGGCGATCCACATGATTGGCACCTGCGAGGCGCTGGAGATGGGCGCACGCCACGGCCTCGATCCCAAAGTGCTGTCAGAAATCATGACGGCCAGCTCGGGGAGTAACTGGTCGCTGCAGAAATACAATCCCTTCCCGGGTGTCATGGATGCGGCCCCTGCGAGCAACGACTACAAGCCGGGGTTCATGGTGGATCTCATGGTCAAGGATCTCGGCCTGGCCATGGATATCGCAAAGAGTGGCGGTGTTGCCAACCGCATGGGACAGCTGGCGCAGGCGCTGTACGACGAGCACCAGGCCGAGGGTAACGGCGCGATGGATTTCTCCAGCATCATGCAGCGGGTTCACACACGGCAATAGGTGCCGCCCGCGCCTGGTCAGCCAGTCAGTCGGCTTATCGGGCGTTCAGCGCCTGCGTCGTGTTTTCCAGCGTCGCGTGTCTTGCCCTCAGTTACGCCTCTGCCAGTGCGCCGTCAGATCGCAGCGCGCAATGCAGACCTGTTTTGGTAGTATCAAATGTCTCTGTCGGTAAAACCACCATCATCGCGATGCAGGCCAGCTTGCTGGGCGGACTCCATCTGCCAGATGTCCGTCGTCAGTCGACGTGAGCTGCTCTGTAGCGATGTGCCGGTCGACATATTTACGCATGGCCAGCACCAGAACAATGCAGACCACCAGTGCCACCGGCGTGTTCATGATCATGGGTAGCGACATTTCCCGGCTGCCGGCAATGGCTACGGCGATATAGATGGCAGTGCCCTCCTGCCGGATCATGTGCTCAATGCACACGGCGGAGGTTTCCCGGGGATTCAGCTGCGATAGCCGGGTAACGCCGAACGCCAGCGCCAGAACAATGAGATTCGCGCCCAGGGTCATCCAGAACAGGACCCAGAAGTTCTGCCTCAGTACGTCAATCTGGTCGATGAGAATGACGATGAATGCGGATACCAGAATGATGGTTGCAATGAGTTTGATCTTGCCACGCAGCCAGGCCGCGGCACCTGCGAGATAGTGCGCAAACAGCAAGCCCAACGTGACCGGAACCAGCGTGATGCTGAACACCTTCCAGACAAAGCCGCCCAGCGGGACATCCACTGGTCCGCTGAAATCCATGAAGAAATGCAGTGCGGCGTAGGCGTAGATCGGCACAATAAAAATATAGATGAAGCTGACACCAACACTCATCGAGAGTGACAGGGCGAGATCGCCTTTCGAGAAGTCGGTCATCAGATTGGACAGCATCCCGCCCGGGCAGGTCGCCAGCAGCACGAAGCCGACGGCCAGTGGTTGCGTCGGGGCGAACAGCACGGCAATGCCGATGCCGATGAACGGCGGTATGACAAGCATGCTGGCAGAGCCCACCAGCAGGGCGCGTCGATTGCTGAAGATGCGACCGAAATCGTGCAGCGTGAGGCTCAGCCCCATGGAAAACATGATGAACCAGAGTGAGCCGGGCAGAAGAATATCGTCAATCAGGTTCATGCGTCTCTCCGGGCGGGTGCGCGCCGCGCCTGTTATTCGATGGGAGGTTTGATCATTCCGGTAACTCTATCTCAGGCGTTGTTGCCCTTGTTGCTTTTTCTGCGTCAGTCTCTGCGTTGAGAGCCTTGAGGGCATCGGCCAGCCGGTCGTGGTCATAGCGGCTCAGCGCAAACCAGCGATCAAAATCACTGCGGTAGATTTGGGTTTCGCTGCCAGTCGATCCACTTGCAATACGCAGGGTCAGGTCCCGGTTGCCGTGGCGGATGGTCACTTGATGCGTCACTTTCTCCGCTGCGCCGTCTGCACTTTTCGTCGCCGCGGTGCCTGTGACCTGCAGGCTGCGGAGTGCCTGCTCCAGGGCCTGCAGCGCCTGCAGGGGGCGTTCTTCTGGCGGCCGTGCACCTTCTTTCGCGATCCAGCGGCTGTCTGATTTCATCCACTCGCTGTTGCCGTAACGCACGCCCTCAATCGCTTCAAGTGACAACAGCGTGGGATCCAGCCAGCCGTTGAGCGTTGCCGGCACGTCGAAGGTGCTGAGCGTGATCGCCTGTATGGCCGTGCTGTCGCTGCGACGCGCGTACACCTGACGTGGTCCGGGTGATGTACCGAGGTAGATTGTTACCGCCTCGGTAGTTTGCGTTTCGCCTGAGGTCTGCGGGTCCGCTGCATCGCTCGCCAGGGTGATGCGGCGCTGGAAAACCGAATCATCAACCTCGAATCTTGCGCGGGCACCGTCGCTGCGCGCCACGGGAAACCCGGTAGAACCAGTAAGCGCGTCAAGAAGCCGGTCGACCACGGCTGTTGCCACTGGCAACGTTGCATTGTCGATCCGCCAATGCTCGTCCTGGCGACGAATGCTTATCTCCCGGCCGCTGGCGTCGGTGACGGTGATACGCGTAACGTTTTTACGGGCCAGCGGCAGGAGTCGGGCGTCGTTGCTGACAGCATCGGCCTCGCGCCTGTCCTCGGGCCAGTGCAGGAACACCACCGCTGCCAGCTGCAGGCCGGCGGCAAGGGCCAGCCATAGGACCAGGCGCGCGGTCATGCGAGCACTCTCCGCCAGTAGGCGCGCCGCCGACGTTCGCGAAGCCAGTGCAGCAGCCCGAATAGCGCCAGCACGAGCAGTGCGGCGGCATAGTTTGCGTATTCCAGGCGAGACCGTGCGGGGCTATCCAGCGGCGGCAGGGTGCGGTTGAAGTGGGCGCGGGAGCGAATCTGTAGCAGGCTGCCATCGGTGAGCGACCAGTCCAGGGTGTTCATCAGGAGTTCCACCGGGCTCAGGAACTGAGTACCGCTGGCGGCGACCAGTCCGCTCATTACCTGGTCACTGGCGAAGTCGTTGGAGCCGATAACGATCAGACGTGCCGAGTCCGATGACTGCCCGAGGTGGCTGCGGATTTGCTCACGGCCGAGGGCAGCGGCTCTCTCTTCCACCCCGGCGCTGTCCCCGAGGTTGTCACCGGGCGCCCGGCTGAATGCACTGGAAAAGCGGCCCTGCAGGAGCACGCCGAGGGTTTCCCGCGATGGTTTCCTGTCGCTGTCCGACCGGGTGCTGCCCTCCGTCGCCCCGGGCATGACGTTGCGCGAGCTGGATCGCCAGGCGTCGGGGCTGGAGCGCAGAAGCCATTCCGCGCTGGTCTGGTTGTCGTCCCGCGTGGTCGATACAGGGGAGCCCCAGGCCAGCGCCAGGCTGGGGAGGCCGCCGGTGATGGGGTGTTCGCTGTTCAGCCCGTCACCGCGTACATCGATGAAATAGGGGTAGTCGACGAACTGCATATCGCGAAACTCGTAGCCGCCAACCCGGCGCATCACCGGTACGGGGTAGGACCGGTGCTGACTATCCAGAACCATGGCCGGCGCGATGTCGACGCCGTGATGCAGGAGCCAGTCCGTGAGACCACTGTCCACATCGCGCATCTGCAGATCACCGCCGCGCGCCTCAACTGAAAACGCGGAGCTGCCCAGAACCACCGTGCCACCGCGCATCAGAAACTGATCAAGGGCATAAACCTCGGTGTCGTCGAGATTTTCGGGGGCCAGCACCAGCAGGAGGTCGGCGCTGCTGTCGACCTCGCCATCAGTCAGGTCCTCGCGCACTATGCTGTAATCCCGGGAGATTTCCTGCTCCAGGGTCTGGAAGGTATGTCCGGCAGGCGCCATGCCGCGGAACTGTCCGCTGCCCATCCCGGGCAATACCAGGGCGATGGTCTTGGTGAAGCCGCTGGCGAAGCGCTTCAGGCCGGCATCGAGGGTCTGCTCGAAGGCACCGGGGTCGAAGGCGCCGGTGGGCAGCTGCACCACCTGGTGATCATCCTCAAGCGTCAGGTAAAAATAGAATTCCTGCGGATTGTCCAACGAGGTCAGCATGGGCTGAAAGCCCCATTCGTCGACAATGCGCTGCGCCACCGCACCGTCGCCTGCCTCGGGCTCGATGAACTCGACGCGAAAGCGACCCCCGGCACGCGCGACGCGCGCTTCCAGCGTCTCTTGAATGGCCTTGCGATAGGTCAGCAGCAGCTGCGGCAGCTTGTCATCGGCTGATACGTAGGCGGTCAGCTGCACGGGGCGATCAATCTGCTCAAACAGATTGCCGCCGGCCTGGTAACTGTGCAGCACATCGCGGATTGCGCGGGTGATATCGAATTCCGGATTGCGCAGGGCGACCTCGGGCTGGGTGCCGCTGGCGGTCTTCACCTCAATCAGGTCAGCAAAGCCCAGCGTCTCGTGCTCGCCGCCATAGGCAACGAGCACGTTGAAAAAGGCGTTCACCAGCGCCGACTGGTAACGATCCGCCACCTGGAACGGCGTGGCGTTGATGCCATACTTCTCGTTCGCTTCCTGCTCTGTCTCGGGCCTGTCTGCCGGATCAACAAACTCCACCTGCACGCGGTTACCGCCGGCAACGGCGTACTCTTTCAGCAGGTCCTTTATCTGTGGCACGAGCGGTGCGAGCAAGGGGTGTGTGCGCTCGCTGAAATAGCCCCGGATCAACAGCGGTTCCCGGGTCTGGTCGAGCAGGTCCCGGGTGGGCTCGGAGATGGAATACATTCTGCCTTCGGTCACATCCAGGCGCAGGGCAGATAGCTGCTGCAGCCAGGTGCCGGCAAGCAGGAGGTTGAGCAGCAGCAGTGCGATACCGGTGTGCCACAGGCGGTGCCGACGCTGGCGTGCGTCCGTCGCCCAGCGCTGCCGGTCCAGCGTGTACACGTTAAGTGCCAGGAACCCGGCACAGAGGGCGGCGTAGTAATACAGGTCGCGCAGGTCGATGACCCCGCGGGTGATGCTGTCAAAGCGCGAACCGCTCCCGAGCAGACGCAGCAGGGTGGCGGTGTCGTCATTGAAGAATCCGGTCAGCAGCGGGCTGCCGATCAAGTAAAGCGCACCGCAGACCAGCACGCTTCCCATCAGGCTGAGCATGGCGTTGGCGCTGTGCGCGGACACGAACAGCCCGATGCTCAGATAGGCGCAGCCGAGCAGCGCGGCGGCGAGGTAGCCGGCGAGCACCGGGCCCCAGTCGAGGTTGGCAATGGTGGCAACGGTGAGCGGTAGAGGCAGCGTGGCGAGCAACGCGAGAACCAGAAGCGTGGCACAGGCGAGGAATTTGCCGAGCACGAACTGCCACAGGGGAACTGGCCGGGTGAGCAGATATTCCAGCGTGCCGTGGCTGCGCTCCTCGCTCCACAGGCGCATGGTCAGTGCCGCGGCGAGGAATATCAGCATGACCGGCATCCACTCGAACAACGGCCGCACATCGGCGATATTGCGTGCGAAAAACGCCTCTACCCAGAAAAAAACGAACAGGCTCGCTGCGCTAAATGCGCCGAGAAAACTCCAACCCACCGACGAGTTCAAAAACAGGCGCAGCTCTTTCTGTGCCACGCGCAGTGCAGGGAATTCAGCCACGGGCAGGTCCTCCTGCAATCAGGTCCTGCAGCACGCTGTCGAGCTGGCGCAGCAGAGGTCGCAGCTCCAGCAGCCTGGCGCCGGTAGCCACGAGGGCATGACTGATATTGCCTGCGGCGCGATCGCGCTCACTGCCCGGGTGCAGCTCCAGTCGCAGCGTGGCGATATCGGCCTGCGTTGTTTCGATCTCGACACGCAGCACCTGCGGCAGCTGCGACAGCGTGCGCCGGATGGCAGTGGCATCACCCCTGGCGCGCACTACCAGGGTGTGACTGTCCTTCAAGGCGGCGAGGTTCTGGTCCAGCACCAGGTGGCCGTTGTGCAGCACCAGCACCCGCTCACACACCGCTTCCACCTCCTGCATGATGTGTGTCGACAGAATGACCGTTGCTTCATTGGCGAGCGCGCGGATGAGGTCCCGCATCTGGGCGGTCTGGCCCGGGTCCAGCCCGTTGGTGGGCTCATCGAGAATCAGCAGGCGCGGTTCCCCCAGCAGCGCCTGGGCCACGCCAACCCGCTGGCGAAGGCCGCGGGAAAGGGTGCCAATACTGTCGAGGCAACGATTGCCGAGATCGGTGAGCTCCAGCACGCGGCGAATGGCAGCGGGTCTGGCGGTGCGGGCTATGCGCTTGAGTGCCGCGGCAAAATCGAGGTACTCGGCGACCCGCATGTCGGGATAGACCGGCAGGTGCTCGGGCAGGTAGCCGAGCTGGCGCTGCATCAAGGGTGCGTCGGTGTCGAGATCGCAGCCATCGACAAACAGTACACCTGCCGAAGGCTCCAGATAGCCACTGAGCATGCGCATCATAGTGCTCTTGCCGGCGCCATTGTGCCCAAGCAGGCCGACTATCTCGCGTTCGCCAATACGGAACGACACGTTATCCACCGCAGTGTGCGCGCCGAAGCGGCGTGTCACAGACTGAACGTCAATCATGTGCAAACTGCAGCAGTTCCTGTGGCGGCGCGGCGCATTACCTGTTCTGGACTGATCACCGGGGCGAGAAAGTCACCCGTCTGTTACGGTATTGGTCACTGCCGGAGCCCAGGGCTCGCGCATGGTGACGAATTCCTCGGCGGAGGTGGGGTGAATGCCGATGGTGTTGTCAAAGTCGGCCTTGGTGGCGCCGGCTTTCATGGCAACGGCGATGCCCTGCATGATTTCGCCGGCGTCCGGACCCATCATGTGCACGCCGACCACGCGGTCCGTCTTGTCCGCCACGATGAGCTTCATGAAGGTTTTCTCGTCGCGACCGCTGATGGTGTGCTTCATCGGTCGGAAGGTCGCCTTGTACATCGTGATGTCGCCGAACTCGGCACTGGCTTCGTCCTCAGTGAAGCCGACGGTACCGATATTCGGCTGGCTGAAGACCGCGGTGGGAATGAACTCGTAGTCCACCTGGGCTTCCGCGCTGCCGAACTCGCGGCGCGCAAAGGCCATGCCCTCGGCCAGGGCCACCGGTGTCAGCTCCATGCCGCCGATCACGTCGCCCACCGCATAAACGGAAGGCTCGCTGGTGCAGTAGAGCTCATCGACTTCAATGTAGCCTCGTGAAGTGAGCCTGACGTTGACATTCTCGAGTCCAAGGCCGTCGAGATGCGGTGTCCGGCCAGTTGCGTAGAGCACGGCATCGGCTTCCAGTGTACTGCCGTCGGTGAGCTTGAGCCGGTAGGCTTTCGAGCTTGCTTCAATAGACTCGACGTTCACCTCAAAGCGCAGGTCGACACCCGTCTTGCGGATTTCCTGGGCAGCGTGGGCGCGTATGTCCGGGTCGAAGCCGCGCAGAAACAGCGGTCCGCGGTAGAGCTGGGTGACCTTCGCTCCGAGACCGTTGAAAATGCCGGCGAATTCCACGGCAATGTAGCCACCGCCAACAATGGCGATGCGCCTGGGAAAGGTATCCAGATCGAAGATCTCGTTGGAGGTGAGTGCGTGCTCACTACCGGGAAACTCGGGAACTGACGGCCAGCCGCCGGTAGCGATAAGAATCTTGCCGCAGCGATAGTGTTTCTTGCCCACGGCCACCGTATGGCCATCGACGATGCTGGCGCGGCCCTCGATTACCGTAGCGCCGGCACCGTTGAGCATCTTGCGATAGATCGCGTTGAGGCGGGCTATCTCGGTTTTCTTGTTGTCGCGTAGGGTAGCCCAGTCGAAGCCATTCACCTTTGTATCCCAGCCGAACTCTCTGGCATCCGTAAAGCCCTTGCCGTATTCCGCCGCATAGACGTAGAGCTTCTTGGGAACACAGCCAACGTTCACGCAGGTACCGCCCAGATAGCGGTCTTCGGCAATGGCAACGCGGGCGCCAAACGACGACGCCATGCGCGCAGCGCGCACACCGCCGGAGCCGGCGCCGATGACAAACAGATCGAAATCCAGATCGCTCATGAGGTCCTCCTGATTTTGGAGCCTAAGTCTATCAGCTTCGGAGCGTTGCGCGCGTGCATGGTCTATCATCGGCACCGGAAGGGGGGTACGCATGGTCGAGCTGAAGTTCTTGTCGGTGTCGCGCTTATCGCGCTTGTCGCTGGTGTTGTCGGTGCTGGGGTCGTGCGTCCTGGCGGGGCTCGCCTGGCTTGCCTGGCAGCTGCATGCCGCAACGCAGGTGGCGGTTGGTTACAGCGCCAAACAGCTGTGCTCCGGTGTGTTCGTTTCAAAGATGCCCGCAGATTTCGTGATGACACGCGACATCCTGCCGCGCATGGCAATCCTGGGACCTGCGCTTGGACTGCTTCACATGGATGTGGACGAAGCTCGCGGTGAGGCCCGGGCGACCCTGCTTGCCGCCAGCGCTGTTGCAGGCTATCAGTCGCCGGCCCGGGGCTGCACGCTGCACCTCCCCGGCAAGCTGCATCTCTCCGGCAAGCTGAACCTCCCCAGCAAGAGTGCTGCGCGCGCAACGCCAGCGGACAATCCACATAACCGGCCCCAGCCGCGCTCACCCTTTGTCTTTGCGGATTCCCCGCAGCTGATGGCGGCGCTGGATGCTGCGTTTATTGAACCCGCAGAGGGTGGCCGCCAGACGCTTGCCATGCTCGTAGCGCATCGCGGCACTGTGGTGGCGGAACGCTATGCCGCACCGGTAACGGCAGCGACGCCGCTGCAGGGATGGTCCATGAACAAGAGTCTGCTGGCCACGTGGGTGGCACTGTTGGTGGATGAGGGCCGTTTGAATCCTGATCAACCTGTCGCTCAGCGCCTGCGCGAGCTCGGCGCACCTGCGAAGGTCGTGGCCGCGGTGAGTCCGGAGCTGACGCTCGAGCATCTGCTGCGCATGCGCAGCGGCTTTGACTTCGAGGAGCGCTACGGGCCGGGCAGCGATGCCACCCGCATGCTGTATCAGGATCGTGCAATGTGGCAGTCAGCGGCGCGCACCGGACATGCCCACGCGCCAGGCGTGCGCTTCAATTATTCCAGCGGCGACGCCAATCTCACGGCCGCCATCTGGCAGTCCGCGCTACCGACAGAACGCTATGAAGAGTGGCTGGCAACGGCATTTGCACTGCCGCTGGAACTCTCATCCCTGGTCGCCGAGTCCGATGCCAGTGGCGTGCAGGTCGGCTCCAGCTACGCCTTTCTCAGTGCCCGGGACTGGCTGACCGTCGGCCAGCTCTGGCTGGACGCCTGGCACGGGCGCTCTGCGCTGCTTCCGCAAGCGTGGCAGCGCGCCGCGGTGACACCCGCTGGCGATGACGGTATCTATCGCCGCAGCTATGGTCGCGGTTTCTGGCTGAATACCGGCGGTGGCGCCTTCCCCGGGCTGCCGGAGAACCTGTTCTACGCCGGCGGCAACGCCGGCCAGTATGTGCTGGTTCTGCCCGATCAGGAGCTGGTGGTGGTGCGCCTGGGCCTGTCCGACGTGTCCGCGGATACCGGCGTGCACGCGTTTCTCACTCGTCTTCTAAATGGCTTGACCGGGAATGTCGTCGACAGGTCGGCCGCTGCGCCGGGCAGTGCTGCGGCCGTGCGCTGATGACGGGTGGCATGGTCCTCAGCGGTCTTTTCATTTATCCGGTGAAATCCTGCGCCGGGATTGCACTGACATCCGCCACCCTTGACCGTTTTGGTCTCGCCGGTGACCGTCGCTGGCTTCTGGTGGATGCCAGAAATCGCTTCTTGTCGCAGCGAAGCCTTCCCGCGATGGGTCAGGTTGCGGTTGTCGAGCGTGTCGATGGCCTGACGCTTTGCTATCAGCGGCATGAACTGACGGTGCAGACGCCGGGTGCCGATGCCGCGCGCCGTTGTGTGGAAGTCTGGGGGGATTACGTCGAGGCCCTCGATGCGGGCGACGCTGCGGCAGTGTGGTTGTCTTCAATGCTCGGGCGGCCCTGCCGACTCGTGTACATGGGCGACGATGCCGAGCGTCCTGTGGACGCGGACTACGCTGTGCATGGCGAGACCGTCAGCTTCGCCGACGGTTTTCCGCTGCTGTTGAGCGCCGAAGCGTCGCTGGCATCGATCAACGAGGCACTCGACGCGCCAGTGAGCATGCGGCGTTTTCGCCCCAACCTGGTTATCAGTGGCAGTACGCCCTTCGCCGAGGACGGCTGGCACCGCCTGATGATTGGTGAGTGTACGTTCACTGTCGCCAAACCCTGCTCGCGCTGCGTTATCCCGACGCTGGACCCGGACACCGGGGCTGTTCATCCAGACCTGAATCGGGTGCTCGCCGCAACGCGCCGCATCGATGGCGTCATTCTTTTCGGCCTGAATCTTTTGCATGACGGTAGTGGCGGGTTGCAGTTGGGTGATGCATTACAGGTCCTGGACTGAGAACAGGTCGTTCCGCCGGCGCGTCACTGGCGCGTTTATTCAGCTGTAACCATCCGGTACCATGCACGGCACCGCTTTCCCTGAGGATCACCGCCATGTCCCGTTGCCGCACGGGCATCATTGCCGCACTGGCCGCGTTTTTGCTGGCTGTAAATGCCGTCGCCCAGGAGCTGGACCGGCTTGAACTGAAGAACGGCTCCACCCTTTATGGCGAGGTGGTGGATGCCGAGGACGGAACCTTGAGCGTGAGGACCGATTTTGCGGGCACGATTCAGGTGCGACTCGACCAGATTGCCAGCGTGTACACGGAGACGCCGATGGTACTGCAAATGGCCGATGGATCGATTATCGCGGCGCGTCCCCTCGAGGTTGAGGATGAGAAACTGGTGCTGCCTGAAGCCATTGAGGAGGGGGGTGGCAGCTACGCGCTGTCGCAGCTCTTGCGCGTCAACCCCGAACCCTGGGAGACCGGTGAAGGTTATCGCTGGAACGGTCTTGCCAGCGGTGCCCTGTCCGCGCAGCGCGGCAACACGGAAACCAATGAGCTCGATTACAACGTCGAGTCGCGCTGGACGGGACTGGATGATCGCTACTCCACACGGGTGTTTGGCCAGGTTCGGGATGTCAACGGCACGCGTCGTGCTGAAAACGTGACCTTCACGTCCAAGTACGACCGCTTCCTTGATGATGACTGGTACTGGGGCATGAGCGCTTCGGCGGAGCGCGACCAGTTCTCCAACATCGACCTGCGGGCGTATGTCGGCCCCTATCTCGGCAAGAAGTTCGACCAGACGCCATTCTTCATACTCGAAGCGGAACTCGGCATGTCCTACGTCTCTGAGCAATTCACCAGCTCACCGGATCAGGAATACCCCGGCGCGGTGTGGACGCTGGATGCGACCAGCCGTTATTTCGGCGACGACCTGCGCGCTTACGTGCGCCAGAACGGTATCTGGGATCTCGACGACACGTCGAATGTTGTGATCAACAGCACTGCCGGTATGTCGTTTCCCCTGATCGCCGATATTGAAGGGTCTGCCGAGATCTCCTGGGAATATGATTCGGGCGCTGTCGCAACCGTTGAAGAGCTGAACCAGATATACCGCTTCCGAATTGGTTACCGGTGGTAGCCGCTTTCTGCATCGCGCCGCGATGGGCGACAGTCATGCACTCTTTCTTGAGGTATCGTCCCGTTCGCGGATACGACGCTGCAGTTCCTCCACCCGCGCACGGGTGAGATCAAGGCGCAGCACCAGCAGGAGTGCAATGACAAATCCCGGCAGCGTACCGAGACCGAAGGCCCACGCCAGCCCGTCGAGCACGGGCTGGGGCACGTTACCGGGGCGCATGTCACCCCCCAGGCCGATGATATCCAGTACGACGCCGCCATAAACCGGCCCGAAGATTGATGCAAACTTGTTGGCGAAGTTGGCAGCGGCAAAAAAGCCGCCCTCCTGTTTCAGCGCATGCTCGAACTCATGCTCGTCGGTAATGTCGGCGATGATCGACTGTGTCTGGATTGCTCGCAGCAAAAAGCAGTACATGAAGATCAGCATAAACACGAAGTTCAACGCGAAAATCACACACGAACCATTCGGTGGCAGCAGGTCGAGCATGCGCAGCGGGTACAGCCACAGGCAGTTGAGGATAATGCCGGTCACGGACAGCTGCATGAGCTGAAATTTCTCGAAGCGGCGACTCAGCGGCGTCAGCGTCATCAGCACGAGTGCCACGGCAAGCAGACTTGGCACAGACAGAATGATGGACACCTCACTCGTTGAGAACTCCCAGTAGTAAGTCCATACCAGCATGTTCAGCGTGGCGACTGTGCCATAGGCCACCATGTTGGCAATCTCATAGCCAAGGACAAGACGAAAGGAGCGGTTTGCCAGCGTGCGCCGGATATCCAGCGTCAGATTACGCAGCGTGCCACGGGTATAAGGCGCGCCGGCATTGTCCAGCGAACTGCGTATGTGTCTGCGCGTGCCAAGCGTGGTTATGCCTGCCATAAGCCACACCGCAGCGCAGGAAAGCGCACCATACATTGGGTAGTTGTCGCGCTCGAAGCGGCCATCCACGCCAGTATCGCCAGTAAAGACCAGAAGCAGTGCAAGCGCCGGAATCAGAACCGAAAACAAAAAAAGAAAGGCCAGCCTGGCACCGAGTATCTGGCTGCGCTCGTGATAGTCGCGAGTGATTTCCGCGGACAGTGCCAGGTGAGGAATGGTAAATGTGGTGATGAAGGTGCGTACCCACAACGACCAGAACAGCAGCCAGCCCGCCAGCAGGGGTGTGCTCTGGGTTACCGCGGCGGGCGGTGCAAACAGGCCGATAAAGCCCAGGCCCATAGGCAGTATGCTGACCAGCATGAACGGGTGGCGGCGACCGAAGCGACTGCGCAGGCGGTCAGAGAGGGTACCTGCGAGCGGATCTGAAACACCGTCCCAGATAAGACTCAGGGCAATGACGATACCGGTGAGTGTGCCATTCAGCCCCAGCACCTGGGTATAGAAAAGCAGCACGAACATTGTGTATGCGGCTTCCTTGATGGCGTAGACCGCACCGCCAGCACCGTAAGCCACGCGGGATTTTATTGTCAGCATGAAACCGGTTCCCAGGCGCTTCCGCAGTGTGGCGATAGCCCCGCCGCGTGTAAAGTCTCCTGCTGGCGTCGGGTCCGTTTCGGACCTGACCCCATGAAGACGCGCATCCGGCATTGCCTGCGTTGCGTAACAGCCGGTACGACAGTCGAGACAGCCGTCGATACAACAGTCGATACACAAGAAAGGGAATCGCCGTGCCAGAGGGACCGGAAATACGCCGTGCCGCCGACCGCATTGAAAAAGTGCTCGCCGGGCGGGTCATCGAGTCGGTCAGCTTTGGCCTGCCGCGGCTACAGCACTATGCGGACGTTCTGCACGGGCAGCGCGTGCTCGCTCTGGAAACCCGCGGCAAGGCCTTACTGACCCACTTCGAGCATGACTGGACGATTTATTCTCACAACCAGCTTTACGGTGTGTGGCGCATTGTTGCCCGGGATCGTCTCCCTGAGACAGGTCGCTCCCTGCGCATCGCGCTGCATACCAGGACTCACAGTGCGCTGCTTTACAGTGCATCTGACATCAGCGTCTGGCTCACGGCTGAAATAAACCAGCATCCGTTTCTGTCAAGAATTGGTCCGGATATTCTGGCGCCGGATCTACACTGGCGGGAGGTTGCAGCGCGACTTGCGTCACCGGCGTTTCGGCGCCGCCGCCTTGAGGCGCTGTATCTGGATCAGCGATTTCTCGCGGGAATCGGCAATTACCTGCGCGCGGAAATTCTGTTCGCTGCCGAACTGAATCCTATGCGCAGCGCTGCCAGTCTGAGTCTCAAAGAGCGTGGCGCACTGGCGCGTGCAACGCTGGAAATAAGCAGGCGTAGCTACGTCACGGCCGGCATCACGTTGCCGCCGGGTCTTGCGAAACGTCTTGCGTCACAGGATATTCAAAGAGAACAGCGACGGTTCTTTGTGTTTGGTCGCGACGGTCGGCCCTGTTATCGCTGCGGCGGTGAGGTCTCCCGCGCGGAAACCGGCGGTCGACGACTTTACTGGTGTCCGGTCTGTCAGCCGGCAGTTTGATGCCGTCATAGCCATCGCACCCGCTCAAAAAATAACCGTTACTTATGGACATATACGACCTAAACTACACAGGTGTTCAAGACGAATAAGACGGAGTTCAAATATCATGCTGGAAAAAGAAATGGCTCAGGCGACAAAGCTCGCGCAACAGGCAAACAAGCGTGTGGAAAAATTGCGTGGTCGTCTTCTGAAGGAAACGGAAAAAGCCCACGCCGGACTCAAACGTGATCTTGCAGCCGCCCGCAAAAAACACAGCGCAGCGACAACTCGTCTTAATCAGGCACGTTCCGCAATGAGTTCGAAGTCCACCAGTGTGAATCAGCGACGCGTCGACGACCTGTTCAAGCAGGTGCAGGAGCTGGCGGACAGCATGGGCAGTATGGCACGCGCTGCCTACGATTACGCGGAACGGCTGGTGCCTATCCGTGCGGACCTGGCGCTGGAAACGCGCAAGGCAGAGGCTGCAGAGCGCGCCGCCGAAGTGGTCGAAAAGGCGGCGAAGCGTCAGCGCAGCAATGCGGTAAAGGCGGGTACCGCAGCAACAACGCAGAAAAAGGCGCCTGCAAAAAAGACGGCGGCGAAAACCAAAACAGCAGCGAGCAAGAAAGCGCCAGCGAAAAAAGCGACCGCGAAAAAGACGGGCGCTAAAAAGACTCCGGTGAAAAAAACTGCTCCCAAAAAGACTGTAGCGAAGAAAGCCTCGGCAAAGAAAACCCCAGCAAAGAAAGCGGCTGCCGTAAAGAAGAGCGCAGCTGCCGCGACGATGGCAACAAATGCAACGACGGCAACAACGGAAGCGCCCGTGAAGCGGCGCGGACCGGGCAGACCGAAGGCCGTACCGAAGGAGCCAGAAAACAGCTAGATTCTCGGCCACGCCGTATCTGCCCGTCAGGGCGGGCGCGGACGATTCTGCCAATCGCCCGGGAGGAAGATCAATCCGCTTTCTCCACGGGCGTAACGCGAATCAGCTTTCCGTCTTCACTGTCAGTCAGCAGGTACAGGTAGCCATCCGGTGCCATGCGCACATCACGAACACGGGCATTTACTTCGTCGAATAATGCATGCTCCGCGATGACCTTGCCGTTGCGCATGACAAGACGCCTGACTTCCTGATCAACCAGCGCGCCAACAAACAGATCACCCCGCCATTGCGGAAAGCGCTCGCCGTCGTACAGGGCCAGGCCGGAAGGTGCGATACTTGGAATCCACACCCAGTCGGGCTGCTGCATCCCGGATGCCTCCGTGAATGGCGAGACGTACGCACCGCTGTAGTCCAGCCCATGCGTGATGGCGGGCCAGCCGTAATTATTGCCCGGCGCGATGATGTTGAGTTCGTCGCCGCCCCGCGGCCCGTGCTCATGCAGATAAACTTTTCCCGTCTCGGGATCCACCACCAGTCCCTGCGGATTGCGATGACCGTAGCTCCAGATACGCTCGCTGCCCGGCGTGCGGAAAGGATTGTCTGCGGGAACGCCCCCATCGTCCTGGACGCGCAGAATCTTACCCATTTCACTGGCGAGAGACTGTGCCGACTCGCGATAATCGAAGCCCTCTCCGCTTGTCAGCAGCAGCGTTCCATCGGGCAGAAATGCCAATCGACCGCCGTAGTGCTGTGGCGTGTCCTTGCGCGGTGTCACAGCGAGGATCTGTTGTCCATCGACAAGAGCATCGCCCTTGAGCTGCGCGCGAAAAACAGCGGTGCTATTGGCCCTGGCAGTGCCATCCGCGTAACTCAGGTAGACCAGTGCGTTGTCTGCAAACGCAGGATGCAGCACCACATCAAAGAAGCCACCCTGACCGGCGACATAGGTCTGTGGAACGCCGCTGACGACGCTGGTTTTGCCGTTTGCGCCAATTCGCAGGAGCCTGCCGCGGCGCTCGGTTACCAGGAAGTCTCCCGAAGGCAGCTGTGCCACCGACCAGGGATGGTGCAGCCCCTCGGCCACGGTTTCCAGACGATAGTTATCCGTGCTGTGTACAGGCGTTGCGACACCATACAGCACGAACAGCAGGGAAATGCCTGTGCGGAACGCTTTGATGCTTGCCAGCATGACTTTTCTCCTGTCGCGTGACGGGTCATTATAGCGCCCGTCTGTTTCTGGAATGCCCCGTATGCTGCGTGCACTCAAAGCCTATATTGTGGCCGTTTTTATCGCATATCTGCTGGCAAGCGTGGCGGCATCTCAGGTGATTCTCGCGCAAGTTACGGCGATGGGTGTCGCCGTTTCCCTTACCGATCGTTTGTCTGCCAGCCTTCACGATCTGCTGGGTCTTGCGTCGAGTTATCTGGTGCTGATCGCTGTCGCCTTCGCTCTGGCAATGCCTGTTGCCGCCGGCTTGCATCGGCTTCTGCCGCGTCAGCGTGCCCTGTTTTATACGCTGGCTGGTTTCCTGGCCATTGTAGCGCTGCATTTGATCATGAAAGCGGTTCTCGGGGTCAGCGGGATCGCTGCCACTCGCTCCCTGCCGGGCCTGTTGTCCCAGGGCGCTGCCGGCGCGGCTGGCGGGCTGTGTTTCCACGCGCTGACGGGCAGGCGTCGCAACTGAGGGCGGTGCGCTCAGTCCGGGGAGGGTTCGCGAAACAGCGCGCGGTGCTCGGTTGGTGGCGACACGACACTTTGCCGGTCGGGAATGGCAATCTGGTATTCCACCGGGAAATTCGCGTCGTTCACATCGCGGTCAACGCGCAGGCGCAGGGGCTGGTCCAGTGTCAGCAGCGCTCCGCAGGCTTCACCCGCGTCGCAGATTCTCAGGTTGTTGTTGAGGTCGGTGCCGGCGAAGAGCAGGTAGTCGCCCGCGGGGACCTCTGGCAGCTGGAATCGGTAGCCGTCGCTGCTGCGCGCAAGCGTCTGTGCTGTCACGCTGTCTGCCTCGGGGTCGTACAGCAGTACGTAAAGAGTGCCGAGTTCCGCATCTTCACCGGCACCCACTGCGACAAGAACCTTTATGCGCAGCGTGTTGGCGGTAGACCTTACCAGGATTTCCCCGCGATAAATGCCCTCTTCCAGCGCGTTGCGATTCACCCTGGCCTCGTAGCGTCCCAGTCCATTGGAATCCGTATTCTGCGCGCCCACCGTAAGCCAGTCTGCGTTGCTGCCCAGCGATGTCACCCGGGCGCCTCCGGTGCCTGCAACCACGAGCTGGAGTGTATCGGCACGGCCCCCAAAGTTGAGAACGTCGCTGGAGGCATTGATCGACGGTGCCGCCTCGACCACTTCTCCCAACGCAGTGATGGCGGCATCGACGGCTTTGCGCGCGTTGATAATGCCGAGCCCGAAGTCGTCGTCCCGGCCGGTGTCGCCGGCTTTGTCTGTCAGTTCGCCGGCCGCCAGCAGGCTGGCCATGTCGCTGGCACGTAGACCCGGATTGACGCTTTTCATCAGTGCCAGTACGGCAGACACATGCGGTGCGGCCATCGAGGTGCCGCTGGCGAAGGTGTAGGCAAAATTGCCGTCGGCTGCACCGGTGCTCAGTACGCCATCGGGGTAGCCGTCGCCGGTGAAGTCGCTGCCACTGTCTCCCCCCGGGGCCGCCAGGTCGATGCTGCTGCCGCGGTTGGAGTAGGGCGCAAGGTTGCGCTGTGCGTCTATGGCGCTGACGGAGAACACATCGGGGTAGCCTGCCGGGTAGTCCGGTTCGCTGCTGCCCTTGTTGCCGGCTGCCGCAACCACGCTGATGCCGCGGCGGCGCACTTCCCGGTAAAGGTCGCGATTGAACTGGCTGAAACCCTCACCTCCGAGACTCAGGTTGATCACGTCGGCTGGCCTCGCTGGCAGCCTACCGGAGTCGTTGGCGAGACCGGCGGCAAAGCGAACAGCCTGACCAATGTCGTAGCTGGTGCCGGCGCCGTCGGTACCGAGTGCGCGCAGCGGCATGACGCGAACGCCCCAGGCGGCGCCGGCAACACCGATGCGGTTGTTGCCGGCCGCCGCGACGGTGCCGGTGACATGGGTGCCGTGGAAGTTGCCGCCCAGGTCGCCCGTGCCGATGTCTTCGGGGTCCGGATCGATGCCGTCGCCGTCACCCGCGCTCTCCGGGTCACGAATGAAATCGTAGCCGGGAACGAGCTGGCCTGCGAGGTCCGGATGACCACTGAGAATACCGGTGTCGACAACGGCGACGATCACCTCTGGATTGCCATTGGTTATTTGCCAGGCGGCGGGCAGATTGATCAAGGGGAAGTGCCACTGCAGTGGGTACGCCTCGTCGTTGGGCGCTGCCAGCGCAGTAACGCGATAGTTCGGCTCGGCTGCCGCGACACCGGGTTCCTGCGCCAATCGCTTGACGTTGACCAGAGTCTGCCATATGCCTCGCAGTTTATGGTCTGTGATTGCCTCCCGACGTTCGCGAAGTCGGCCCAGACGGCTGCGGGCACTGGCCGCGTCGATGTTGGCAGCGGGCAGACTGAAAAGCCCATTCCTGCCGCGCCCGCCCGCAATCCGTCGGGCGGCATGCCTGTCGGACAAACGCGTTTCCGCCGCAACAGGGTCCAGCGTCGAGTCCGTGTCGTCGGCGTGATAACGGATAATTGCCTGATCTGGCAGGACATTGGCGTAGCGCTGCGCCGCCGGTATCACAGGAACACCGCTGCCAATGGCGAGGTTATAGAGGGTTGCGCCGGAAAACAGCGAGACGTTGACGAAATAGACGCCGTCTGCCGGCACAGAAACCGACTCGTACTCGGCGGTGTCAATAGAGAAATCCACAAGATTGCCAGACGCATCGTAGAGGTACAGGTCGGCATCAGCGTTGGCGGCGTTTGCCACCAGCAGCGTAATGCTCTGGCCCTGGAACAGGTCGACGCGATAAAAGTCCTCGATATCGCCTGCTATCAGGGAGCGCCCCTCGGCACCGCTGCCGGGCTCGTTCAGGTAGCCGCCGAGGGTGATCGGGTTGGGCAGCGGCTGCGCCGTGTCGAGGCTATTGTTCGGGGCGCTCGCGTTGAACGGGTCATTGGTGGTCAGGTCCAGTGCCTGGCTGGCGCTGGTACTGATAAGGCCGTTCACCGTGAATCGGGGGGTGTCCGTTGCCGGCTGCACGTTGACCGACAACGAGCCGGTGCTAGCCGCGCCGTCGTTGTCGGTAACAGTGAGCGAGAAGGCAAGCGTTGTCGCCTCGCTCACTGCGGGTGCCGTAAATCTGGCTGTAGGCTGATTGCTGGCGTTCAGCGGCACGCTGGGCCCGCTGGTCTGGGCCCACGCGTAGCTGCTTATACTTCCATCGGGATCGCTGCTGACGCTGCCATCAAGAACAACAGTCTCTCCCGAGCGCGCCGTTTCCGGTGCTTCAAGACGTACCTGGGGAGCCAGGTTCGCGGCAGCAGCTGGCGCACTGGCGCCGCCTCCGCCTCCGCCCCCGCCTCCACAGGCTGTCAGCATGGCGGCAATCGCCAGGGCTGCCAGCCGGCAGGATGTGCACCTGAGGCGCCGACGCTGAAGTCGGCGGGGTCGATAAGCCGGCACAGTCCTCAGTCCGCTGTCATACGCAGCAGGATCTTGCCCATGTGCTCGCTATTCTCCATGCGTGCGTGAGCGTCTGCGACCTGCGCCATCGGGAAGACGCTGTCTATAACCGGGTATAGCTCGCCATGGTCGAGATGCGGGTACACATGCTCCAGCACTTCCTCAACCATAACCGCCTTCTGGGCAAAGGTCTGCGCGCGCAGTGTCGAGCCTGTCAGGGTGACGCGCTTGAGCAGCATGGGGGCAAAGTTGACCTCGGCCTTGAAACCACGAATGAACGCAATGGAAACGATTCGACCTTCCGCTGCAACGACGTCGAGATTTTTCTGGATGTAGTCGCCGCCAACCATGTCAAGAATTACGTTAATTTTGTCCTTGAGCCCCAGTGTTTCAATTTCCGCAGCGAAGTCCTGCTCCTGATAGTTGAACGCGTAGCTGGCGCCGAGGTCGAGCAGGGCGCTGCACTTGGCTGTGCTGCCGGCGGTGGTCAGCACCCTGGCACCCAGCGCGTTGGCCATGCCGATGCCCAGGGTACCGATACCGCTGGCGCCGCCGTGGATCAGAACTGTCTCGCCGGATTGCAGGCGACAGCGCTGGTAAAGGTTGTGCCAGATAGTGAGCAGCGCCTCAGGCAGTGCGGCCGCCTGCGCCAGGCTGTAACCCCTGGGAACAGGCAGGCACTGAACGACAGGCGCGACGGTGTAATCCGCGTAGCCGCCACCGTGAGTCAGGGCGCAGACTCTGTCACCGATCTGCCAGTCCCCCGCCTGCGCGCCGCGAGCGACAATGGTCCCAGCCACCTCAAGACCCATAACAGGTGATGCGTCCTCGGGGGGCGGGTACAGGCCTTTGCGCTGCAGCAGGTCGGCGCGGTTGATGCCGGCGTGATCCACGCGGATAAGAACCTGATCCGCCGCCGGCACCGGCATGGCTTCCCGCGCCAGCCCGAGTGACTGGTCATCCGGGTCAACGGTGACGAAATGGCGCTCGGCTGGCGGTGTTTCCTGATTCTGCATGCTGTACTCCTCTCACTGCTTTCGCGCGACTGCTTTCGCGTGTCTGCTTTGGCGGACTGCTTTCACTGTGGCTTTCCGGTAGCGCTATGGCTTGCTACTCTTCCCGGCGTGGTGTGTGCGCCGTCAACACCGCGTCGCAAAGACGATCCAATCGCCCAGAATAAGGCTAATCATCATGCTCACTAAATTAAAGCATTCCCTGTATTTTGCCCTCGTGCGCCTTCTGACGCGATTCGCGCCGCCGCTGTCTTACGTTGTGTTTGCTGGTGCTGGCAGCGCCCGGCAGCTGTGCGGACACATTGCACGCACTGGCACACGCCGTGTGCTGGTGGTCACGGACAAGCCGCTGCGGGAACTCGGAGTGGCTGACCGCGCCGTGCAGGGTCTCGTGGATGCCGGCGTCGAACTGGCGTGGTATGACGGTGTACAGCCTGATCCCACCTTCGCGCAGGTCGCCGAGGGCATTGCCACCCTGCGCGCCAGCGGCGCCGATACTGTGCTCGCAGTCGGCGGTGGGTCGTCTATTGATGCGGCCAAGGTAATCGCCGCCGGCGGTGGCAGCGACGAAGATCCACGCAACTGGATTGGCCTTGGCAAAGTGAAACATGAGGTATTCCCGCTGTACGCGATCCCGACAACGGCGGGGACCGGGTCCGAAGCCACGATGGGCGCAGTCATTTCAGACAGTGACAACCATGAAAAAGGCGTAATCTCAGGAGCGGGGCTGCTGCCGGCTGCGGCAGCACTGGACAGCGACCTCATGCTCGGCCTGCCGCCGGCAATCACCGCCGCCACCGGCATTGATGCCCTGACCCATGCCGTTGAGGCGTATATTTCCATCTGGGATCGGGGGACTCGCACCGAGTGCTCCCGCCGCGCGGTGAAGCTGGTGTTTGATCATCTGCGCACAGCCTACAACGATGGCCAGAATCGTGACGCCAGGGACGGCATGAGTATGGCCGCCTATTATGCGGGGATGGCGATCAATCAGGTCAATGTCGGCAGTGTGCACGCCATTGCGCACCAGCTCGGGGGCAAGTACGGCATCCCCCACGGCTATGCCAATGCGCTGGTGCTGCCGCATGTCCTTGAATATTGCCGCGAGGAAGCGGGGCCGCGCCTTGCCGAGCTGTCGCAACTGATTGGCGCGGCCCAGGATGGCCAGTCGCAGGCAGAGCAGGCGCTGGCGTTCATCGAGGCGGTTCGCCAACTGCGCTCAGACGTGGGCATTGCCGGGACTTCGGACAAGGTAAAGCCAGAGGATTTTGATTATCTCGTGGATCTTGCAGTTGCCGAGGGTAGCGCCTATCTGGTGCCAAAGCTGCTCGACAGGCACAACACACGAGCAATACTGGCAAAAATCGCCGCAAACTGAACGCTGCCATCTGCAGGGTCGGGAGACCCTTCTGTTCAGTCCTGCGGGATGACTCCCGCGACAGTGAAGCGAGGAGTCACTCTCCGTCGCCCACTGTATACGGTATCTGCTCGTACCAGTTGACGCCATCAGCGTCCCGGATGCGCCTGGCGCGGCGACGATAAAGCAGGCAGTTCAGGTGCGCCAGCGTTTCTCCCGTCGCCAGCCCCAGCGACTGGCCATCTATCTCGCGCTTGAACAGGGCCGGAAAACAGTCCACGGCCCGCTGCGGCTGCTCCAGAAAGTCATAGAGCTTGTCGAGGTCCCGGTTGTGACCCTCCAACAGCTGACTCAGGCGTACATGCAGCCCGTAGAACGGCGCCTCGTGTGACGGCAGTACCAGAAGGTCGTCCGGCAGCGTCTCGCGAATCCGCGCGCCGGAGCGCAGCCAGTCTTTCAGCGGGTCGCCCTCCGGTTCGGTGGGAAACACGGATACGTTCGGCGAGATGCGTGGCAGAACCTGGTCGCCGGCGATCAACAGCTTCAGTTCCGGGCAGTACAGACAGGCGTGCTCCGGTGAGTGGCCGCTGCCCACGATCACCTGCCAGTAACGTCCGCCAATGGTCAGGGTCTGGCGGTCAACCAGCCGCCGGAAGCTGTCCGGGAGGGTGTACACCGCCTTGCCGAAGAAACCGAAGCGCTTGCTGTACTGCGCCAGATTGTCTTCGGTGTAGCCCGCGCGGCGATAGAAATCCAGTGCAACCGCTGGTGCCTCGCGGCCCGTGTCCGCCACAAGCGCGCGGCACATGAGAAACTCCTCCCGCGACATCCACAGCTCGCAGCCGTACTTCTCGACAATCCAGCCTGCAAGCCCCACATGGTCCGGGTGCATGTGCGTGCAGATGACGCGTGCCACCGGCTTGCCCGCCATGAAACCGTCGAACAGACCCTGCCAGGTGTCACGCGCCTCCGGCAGGTTCAGGCAGGTGTCGACCACAGTCCAGCCGTCTTCGTCCTCCAGCAACCACAGGTTGATGTGGTCCAGGCTCATGGGCATGCGAAAACGCACCCACCAGACACCGTCGGCAATCTGCTCGGGAACGCCGGGTTCCGGGTTGATCTGGCGACCGTAAGGATAGGTCAAACCGCGGTGGGTTTCCGGGTTGTGTGCGGGCATGGCTCGGTTGTTCGCTGCGGAAAAGCGTCTATAGTGGAGGCAGGGAGGGAGGCGTGTCCAGTTCTGTTCATGCACGCGGCACGCGCAGCGACTATGTCAGCGAATTTGCGCAGCAGTAACATCCGGCGCCTGCAGGCGCAGACCTTTGATGTTCTCATCGTCGGTGGGGGTATCAATGGTGCGGTAGCGGCGGCGGCACTCTCCGGGCGCGGTGTAAACACGGCACTCATTGATCGCGAGGACTTTGCCAGCGGCGTCAGCTCCAATTCCAGCAACCTGGCCTGGGGCGGAATCAAGTACCTGGAAAGTCACGAATATCTGCTGGTCAACAAGCTCTGCCAGTCTCGTAATGAACTGATGCGCGCTTATCCCTCTACGGTTCGCGAAGTGCGTTTCTTCACTACGATTCAGCGCGGTTTCCGATTCTGGTCGTTTTTTGTATTTCTCGGTGCCGTGCTGTACTGGATGATCGGTCGCTTCAAGACACGGCCGCCACGCTATCTCACAGCGCGTGCGATCAAGGCGGCAGAACCGGTGGTCAATACCCGAAACGCCGCCGGTGGCCTTGAGTATTCCGATTGCTATCTCTATGACAACGATGCCCGCTTCGTCTTCAACTTCATTCGCAGAAGCCTGGACTTCGGCTGTGTTGCCGCCAACTACGTGGGCTCACAGGGCGCGCAATTCGATGGCGAGTACTGGCACACCACCGCGCGCGACGAGCTGACCGGCGAGACCTTTCCCGTGCGCTCGCGAGTGATGGTGAATGCCTGCGGCCCCTGGGTTGACCCTTTCAATGCGCAGCTGGGTACATCCACACGATATCGACATCTTCTCTCTAAAGGCATTCACCTGATCGTCGACCGCGTTACCGACAACAAGCGCGTGCTGACTTTCTTTGCTAGCGATGGGCGCCTGTTTTTCCTGATTCCCATGGGCCAGAAAACCTGTATCGGCACCACAGATACCCGGGTCGAAGATCCGGCGGTCGGGGTGACAGAAGGCGATCGCAAGTTCGTCCTGGACAACGTCAATGCACTGCTGGATCTCGAGCGACCGCTGACCGTCGCAGATGTGATTGCCGAGCGGGTGGGTGTGCGGCCGCTCGCCGTGGCGGGGGGCGACAATGATGCCGACTGGGTACAGCTGTCACGAAAACACGAGATTGAAGTGGATCATGCGCATCGCCAGATCAGTATTTTTGGTGGCAAGCTGACTGACTGTCTCAATGTGGGTGACGAGGTGGCAGCCCATGTGGCCGGACTGGGCGTGTCATTGCCAGAGCCGAAGGCGCGCTGGTACGGCGAGCCCGGTACCGAATCCCGGGAACGCTTCATGACCCAGGCGCGACTCATGAACCTCGATGCGATGACCGCCCCAGGTTCTTCCGAACCCTTGTCAGAGCGCTTCTGGCGCCGCTACGGCGACGCCGCATTCCAGCTTCTGGAGCGTATTCGGGAAGATGGAGATAGCGTCAGCCTGCTGATCAAGACAGCGGAATATACGCGGTGCGAAATAGAGCTTGCCGCGCGCCGCGAGATGATTGTCAAGCTGGAAGACTTCATGCGCCGTCGTTCCAAGATTGAACAGGTTGTACGCTGGGAAACAATAGCAGCAGCGCCCGGACTTCGGCACGCTTGTGACATTCTTTTTCCAGGGGAGTCGGAGGCAAAACTCCAGGAATATTTTGCGCAGAACCCGTCGTCGAATCTGCGCGCTGTCGTTTAACGCTTTCTGGTCAGTCGTGCTCTTTTCCTCCGATCAGTGCTAGCCGGATACCGGGCCGCGACGTGTCCGGAGACAACCAGATATCGATGAAATTCTGGCCGAAGTCGCCGTCCTCAATCGTCCCCAGAAGTTCGTCATTCCGGTAGAAGGTCGCATGATTATCTGCGTCCAGCTCCAGTATAAGCACGTCGTTTTTGCTCACATCGGGCCATAGCCCCAGTAATTTATCCATCCACTCGTCCTGCCGTGCTTGCGTGACGCCCAGGTCGTCCCACTCCTTGCCGGTGCGTTTCACGAGGTCTTCGGCGCGGATGTCGCGCAGGTACTCTATCTCAAGCTTAAGAGGGCGTTTTCCAGGATGGTAGATCCCGTCCTCGGCGTAGAGGCGTGAATCATACACAGACCAGAACAGCACCTTGAGGCGCGCTTCGCCTACCTTTTCGAGCTCGCTCGCGGCCTGTAGGCCATACGGCGCCATGACGACCGCGATGAGGGCAATGATACGCAGCCAGCGGGACGCACTACCCACGGTCTTTTGCGCTTGGTGCATGCGGGACATTCCTTCAAAATTGACGGTGAAAATCGGCGTGTTACGTCCTCAGACAACGGATAGCTCGCAGGTGTTCCGTTTGCCATCCGGGGCAGCTAGCCGTTCATACCGTAGTGGGAGGCGGTGGCATCCAGCGCCTGGCCCAGCTTGTCGACCAGGATATCTATCTCCTCAATGCTGCACACCAGCGGCGGTGCGGTGATCATGGCATCGCCGGTCTGGCGCACCATCAGGCCGTTGTTGTTGGCCTGGTCGCGGCAATAGACCGCGCCGGCGGATTTCGGCGCCAGACGCTCTCGCGAGCCTTTGTCCCTGACCAGCTCCACGGCGGCGAACATACCCTTGCCGCGCACTTCCCCCACGATAGGATGATCAGTAAATTCTCGCAGCCGGCGCTGGAAGTGCGGCGCGATGTCCCGCGCAGCAGATTCGATAATGCCGGTCTTTTCAAGGATGCCCAGCGTGGCCAGCCCGGCGGCGCAGGCGGCCGGGTGGCCGGAATAGGTAAGGCCGTGGGTGAATTCGCCGCTACTTCCGAGCAGGACATCACTGACGGTGTCACTGACCAGCACGCCACCAAGGGGCATGTAGCCGTTAGTGATGGCCTTGGCGAAGGTCATCAGGTGGGGTTTGATGCGGTAGGTTTCGCTGCCCCACCAGGTGCCGGTGCGACCGAAACCGCAGATGACCTCATCGGCGATCAGCAGAATGTCACGTTCATCGCAGATGCGCTGTATTTCGGGCCAGTAAGTGTCGGGGGGTATGATCACGCCGCCGGCGCCCTGCACCGGCTCTGCGATGAACGCGGCAACCCTCTCCTCGCCCAGTTCGTCGATTTTCGTCTGCAGTTCACGAGCGACAGCAATGCCGAAATCGTCTGGACTGAGTTCACCGCCCAGCTCGAACCAGTGCGGCTGGTTGATATGGTGTACGTAGTTGAGCCCGATAGCCTGTTCGTGCATTGCCTGCATGCCGCCCAGGGAGGAGGCGGCAATCGTACTGCCGTGATAGGCATTCTTACGGCTGATGATCTGCTTTTTTTCCGGTTTGCCGATCAGGTCGTAGTAGCGGTGCACCAGACGTATGTTGGTGTCGTTGGCCTCGGAGCCAGAGTTGGTGAAAAACACGTGATTGAAGTTTGCAGGCGAGAGCCTGGCCAGCTGGCTGGCCAGCTCCACCGCAGGCTGGTTCGAGCAGCGGAAGAAATTGTTGTAGTAGGGAAGCTCCTGCATCTGCTGATACACCGCCTCGACAATCGCCTTCTGGCTGTAGCCCAGGTTGCAGCACCAGAGTCCGGACATGCCGTCGAGCATGGCATTGCCGTCGCTGTCGTAAATGTAGATGTGTTCCGCGCGACTGATAATCCGCCCGCCGTCCTGCGCATAATTTCCAAAATCGGTAAAGGGGTGCAGGTGGTGAGACTGATCGAGCTGGCGCAGGGTCGCGGTATCAACGGAAGAGTTCATCATACTGCCTCGGTAGCGGTTGGCGCAGTCCCCCCTTGGGTGACTCACCCGTGGGTATTGTGGCTGTGGCGCTGCGATTAAGCGTAAAGTGTGGCACAGCGAGGGTACGAAACCAGTACCCCAAAGGTGTTGGTGTGGCCCGGGAACGATAGCGAATGACAGGGATGAACGACAAGGTGAGTGGCGTGGCGGAATTTCTCGCCGCCCATCCCGGCATTGGTATGTTCGAGGTAGTCTTGCCGGATATTGCCGGTAGTCTGCGCGGCAAATGGATTACCCGCGACAAGCTGGACACGCTGTTCAGCGGAGGTCTGAAGCTGCCCGTCAGCGCGCTGGTCTTCGACAGCTGGGGTCGGGACGTGGATGCCTGGGTATTCGACTCCGGCGACGGCGACGGCTATGCACAGCCGGAGTTGCGAACGCTGGCACCGGTACCCTGGGCGCCGGGTACCGGACAGGTGGTTATCAGCCTTCTGGAGCCTGATCGCAGTCCCTGCCTGATCGATCCGCGCACGTTGCTGTCCCGGCTGCTTGAACGCTTTGCCGGGCATGGGCTGACGCCGGTTGTCGCGACGGAGATGGAGTTTTTTCTTCTGGGTCAGGCTTCTGACGACCTCGGCCGACCTGCACACACGCAGGCCGATCGCGTCGGTGGCGCGCTGGGCAGTGGCGAAACCTACGGCATTGAGGCGATGGCGTCCCAGCGCGATTTCATGTGCGCGGTGCACGAAGCCTGCGCCGAGCAGAATCTGCCCGTGGACACCCTCATCAAAGAAAGCGCGCCGTCGCAGTACGAAATCAACCTGTACCACCGCGCGGACGCGTTGGCGGCCGCCGACGAGGGCATGCTTCTGCAGCGTGCCATTCGCGGCGTGGCGATGGCGAACGACATGCGTGCGGCATTCATGGCCAAGCCCTTCGGCGATCTCGCAGGCAATGGCATGCATCTGCACTGCAGCCTGCTTGATGCCGGGGGCAGGAATGTTTTTGCCCCCGAAGGTTCACCCGTCCTGCGCCAGGCCGTCGCCGGCTGCCTCGACACCCTTGATCAGAGCATGCTGCTGTTCGCCCCGCATCTCAATTCCTACCGCCGCTTTCGCAGCGGCAGCCACGCGCCCCTGGCCCCAAGCTGGGGTTTCGAGAATCGCACCGTTGCACTGCGAGTGCCGCTGGACAAGCCCTCCGCAACCCGCATCGAGCACCGCGTCCCCGGCGCCGACGCCCAGCCGCATCTCACCATCGCCGCCTTTCTCGCCGGTATTCTGCACGGTATCGAGC
>JBHEOO010000001.1:0-141442 GCA_046260765.1 Chromatocurvus sp. | reverse complement strand
ACCAGCCCCCTGCCGCGGTAGGCACGTTTCAGTTCGGATAATCCGCCAATCCACCCAGCACAGCACAGCACAGCACAGCACAGCACAGCACAGCATGAGGAGGAGATACGATGTTGAAAGTTGCCATCAAGGATCCCCGTGACCTGCCCTGGGCGAAGCTGCAGGTGGATCTGGTTCTTGAATGCACTGGCGTGTCCCGGTCCCGTTTTGAAATGGAGAAACACATTGAAGCCGGCAGCAAGCGCGTCATGCTCTCGGCCCCCGCCAAGGACGGAGACGTGCCGTCCATCGTTTACGGGGTCAACGAGCTCGAGGACCCCGAGACTCGATGCATATCCACCGCAAGCTGCACCACCGACTGCATCGTACCGGTGATGGAGATCATGCATCGGCGGGAGTATTACCCGAGTATGAGGGCCGCTTTGACGGCTGCGCCATCCGCGTGCCCGTGGCCTGCGGGTCCATCTCCGACATTACCTTCGTTACCAGCCGGGAAACCTCCGCGAAGGAACTCAATGATATATTTAAAGAAGAAGCCGTTTCGTCCCGGTACCGCGACATTGTAGGCGTTACAGAAGACCCCGTAGTTTCCACGGACATCATCGGTGACGCCAGAGCGGCGATTATCGATACACGCTCAGCGCCTGTGGTGGGCGGCGATCTGGTGAAGGTGCTCGCCTGATACGACAATGAGTGGGGATATGTCAGCCAGATGCTCCGACTCGCTGCCAGCATTTGAATTTCCGTGAATTTTTTTGTCAGGGCACAAGACGTCTCGGGAGAATGAAGATTACTGAAGATAATGCACGGCCTTTCTTCAAAAAGGACAACTCATGCCGCACGTGATTGATCAGAATAGTCTGCGCGTGATGACCCTCAATGTGCACAAGGGATTCACCCTGCTCAACCGCAGATACATACTTCCTGAGTTGCGCGATGCCATCAACGTCTCGGCTGTGGATATGGTTTTTCTGCAGGAGGTCATTGGCGCTCACGAGGGACACGCAAGGCGCCTCGCAAACTGGCTACCGGTGCCCCAGTACGAATACCTCGCCGATACCCTGTGGCCGCAGTTCGCCTATGGGCGAAATGCGGTTTATCCTCAGGGCAACCACGGCAATGCCCTGCTCTCCAAGTTCCCCATCCCCCACTATCAGAATCTCGACATCACCCTCAGCGGCGCCGAGGAACGCGGCTTGCTCCACTGCGTGGTGGATATACCAGGCCGCGGGCAGATCCACACCGTCTGCGTACACCTGGGCCTGAGGCAAACACACCGCCGGCGACAGCTGATGTTATTGTGTGACCTGCTCGAGGACCTCCCACGCGAGGCGCCGGTAATTGTCGCCGGCGACTTCAACGACTGGCGCCTGCAGGCCAATCGGATTCTGGAGAACTGCGGAATGCGCGAAGTTTTCGCCGATACCTACGGCGCCTCAGCAAGAACCTTCCCCGCTCGCTGGCCAATACTCCGGCTGGACAGGATATATCTGCGCAATGCATCCCCCGTGGACCCAAAGGTCCATTCTCATAAGCCCTGGTCTCACCTCTCCGACCACGCTCCGTTGATTGCCGGCGTCAGGCTGTGAAATATCACTGGCGGCAGGGCAATGAGCTTGAATTACTTATCAACGGCGAGCAGTTCTTTCCCTGCGTCTTCGACTGTATCAGGCGCGCGGAGAGGGAAATTCTGCTGGAGACCTTCATCATCGCCGCCGACCAGGTCGGCATGCAACTGCGGGACGCGCTGCTGGCTGCCGCCCACCGAGGAGTGAACATAGAGGTCACTGCGGATGGCTACGGCACCGCCGAGCTCGATCCGGACTACGTCGCCCAATTGGTGGAGGCGGGTGTACGCTTCCGGATGTTTGAACCCAAACGTCCTATGCTGGGCATACGCACCAACATTTTCAGGCGGCTCCATCGCAAGATTATCGTAGCGGACGGAGAAACGGCGCTGATCGGCGGCATCAATTTCAGCGCCGAGCATCTCAGGAGCTACGGCGACCTGGCAAAGCAGGATTACGCAGTGAAGGTGCGGGGGCCAGTAGTACAGGATATTCATCGGGCCAGCCGGGAACTGCTGACGGAGGGCGGCGACGCCGGGCAGCAGGTTGCCATGGAGCCTGTGACGGCTGAAACCGGGGCAGCGGCTGCGCTGCTCGCCCTGCGAGACAACGAGACGCATCGCACCGATATAGAAGAGCAGTATCTCCAGGGAATACGCAATGCCAGTGAGCATATAATCATGGCTAACGCCTATTTCTTTCCCGGCTACCGCATTTTACGTGAATTACGAAACGCCGCCGAGCGCGGCATACGGGTCGACCTGATACTGCAGGGCAAGCCAGACAAGCAGTACACGAGGTTGCTCGGCACTCTGCTTTATGACTACCTGCTGCGCCACGGCATAGCGGTCTACGAATACATCAGGCATCCTTTCCACGGCAAGATCGCCATTATCGACCAGGAATGGGTAACCGTCGGCTCCACCAATCTCGATCCACTAAGTCTTTACATGAACCTGGAAGCCAATGTTTTCATGCGTGACAACATTTTGAATCGCCAGCTGCATGCCCACCTCGTGGAAATGATGCGGAAGGATTGCCAAAAAATCGGCTGTCGCAGCGCAATGCGGGGACACTGGTGGAGGGTCCCGTTGATGTTCCTCGCCTTTCACTTTCTGCGGCGATTCCCGAGGCTTGCCGGTTTGCTGCCCTGCCATACGCCACGCATAAAATCCCTGTTCGACTACCGGCGCCAACGTCGCCGGCACAGCGACATGAAGGGTCAGGGGAAATCAGAGAATGGTCAGAGAAGCAAAGTGCACGGACAGTAACGGCGGCCACGCAAGGCCGCTTGTCCGCTACCTGAAAAATGCTCTTACACTTGGCTTTTTCATTGCCGTGTCGGTCTTACTCTACCGCATGCTCAGGGACATCGAGTGGCAGAGGGTGCTGAACACATTGCTGAGCTATGATCCGGTGACCCTTGCCAGTGCCGTTGCTATTACCGCTGGCAGTTTTCTCGTATTCAGCAGCTACGATCTGCTGGGCCGTTTCTACACAAACCACCACCTGGCGTTGCGCCGGGTGCTACCGTTGGCATACGTATGTTACGCATTCAACCTCAATTTCGGGGCGCTGCTGGGAGGCGTTGGCATGCGCTACCGGCTGTATAGCCGCTTTGGGCTGGATGTTTCTACCATCACCGGCATCCTCAGCATCAGCGTGATTGCCAACTGGACGGGCTACATGCTGGTGGCTGGCGTGCTGTTTGCTCTGGATATAATCGATGTCCCTGTGTCCTGGAAAATATCGCCGCTTTTTCTCCAGCTGCTGGGCTTTATCCTGCTGGCGGTTTCACTGGGCTATCTGGTGGCCTGCCACGTCTCGCGCAGGCGCTCCTGGCACTGGCGCAGTTACCGGATTACGCTTCCCCATTCCCGACTGGCAATTCTTCAACTCATGCTGGGAGCACTGAACTGGTCGCTGATGGCACTGCTTATCTATATTCTGTTGCCAGGCGAGGCCTTCTACCCCATTGTGCTGGCCGCCCTGATGATGAGCAGCATCGCTGGAGTCATCACCCACATTCCCGGCGGCCTGGGCGTTCTGGAGGCAGTCTTTGTTGCCCTGCTCAGTCACGAAATCGACAAGAGTGATCTCCTGGCCGGATTGATCGCCTACCGCGCCATATATTTTCTGCTGCCGTTGTCTATTGCCCTCGTCATCTATCTGTGCATGGAAAAAGCGGGCAGTGCACGTCAACATGACCGCAGCTGCGACCCCCCTCAACCAGGGCCTTGAGCTGCTCTACAGCATTATCGTCGCGATGAGGCGCACAGCGGCCATCGTTACCGGTCTCTGACCGCGCCCATTTTGGACGACAGTTTTCTGCCGTCTGATTGACCCTGATCAAGCGTGCCACCGCAGTGTTGTCTACACTTACCGTGTAGAGCCTGATCGTTAAGTCAACTGATCTCGATCTCAGCCGCACGACTGACGTACGCAAGGCAGCTGCGTTAGTGGTGCCATAGAGGATGTCATGGATAAGGCGTATAGTAATATCAACCAGACGCTTGAAAGAGCGCAATAGCGGAGGGGGCTGTCGCCAGCCTGATTGTCCGGAGTGAGTCCGGTGAAAGTTTAACGATAGAAAACTGGAGAGCACCTGATTATGGCAGACGAAACGCGCAGAGCTGTTACTACCACACTGGTCCTGGTAGCGGCTTGTCACTTTCCGGCATTTGCTCAGCAGGATCAGGATCTGCTGGAAATTGACGACAAAAAGGTGATGGAAGAAGTGGTCGTGGTGGCGCCGCGCATTATCAGAGAAACACGCACAGATCCAACGGGCGGACTTATTGTCGAGCGAGACGAGGCTCTTGATATTACCGATCTCAATCTCGCCCGAACTGCCGACCTGCGGGAACTGGAACAGCGCATAGAAGAAGCCGCTACGCGGATCTGTGAACAACTGGAAGAGCAATATCCTGCGGGCTCTCCACGAACACCTGTCTGTATCCGCAGGGCGGTAGAGGATAGCATGGCACAAGTGGAGCAGGCTGTAAGCGAGGCCGTCACCAGCGACAGCGAATAACCACCGCCGCAGTTGCTACTGGACAGCGCCGGCAGAACCGAGACCCTGCGCAGGGAGACTACACCCACCAGCATATCCTACAACCGATAGGATCAAACATGGTGTCTTCTGATGCGTTCATCCCAGTTACGGCTGAAGATGCGTGTTTCACCCTCCCAGGCATCGAGTTCGGCAACAAGGTAGAAATACGCTGCGTCAGCCGTGACACGAATCCGCGTTTGCATCACACAATGCCATTTATCTCGCTTCAACATGCGCCGGGTGTGCGTCTCAGCCTCGATGGATTGATAATCGTCGGAAACCGAGGAATAGCGCTCCTCGGTGGCATCGCCCTGCAATAGGTCAGCATCGGCTAGATACTGCAGCCCGTTGTCATCAGTCACGATGAGCGTGTGACGATCCGACGCCAGATCATATACAACGTGCCAGTTGTGATTCTCCGTGCCCCGCTGCTCCACTGCGTGAGGCGCCGCCGCTTCCGGCTGTTCAAACACTATGCCGGCATCTGCCTCCCGCGGTTGGCGCACCGGCAGGCTCAACCAGCAGGCGTCGGTGAACACCCTCAGCTTGCCGTGTTCCGGCGCAGGCCACGCCAGCGGCCAATAGCTTGTGGAAATCGCAACCCGGATGCGATGCCCTGCCGGGAAACGCTGGGCTATATCGTTCAGTCGGACTCGCGCACGACGGCGCGCGCCAGCAGGGATCGGCTCTGGAGCCGTGCGATTGTCATCACCATGGGCCAGATTGCGCACTCCGTAGGTCACTCGTGTCGCGTGACCGTCATCGTCCACATCCGACAGGCGCACGGCGACCATCGCCACAGGCTTGTCCGCCTCGTACTCGAGCTCAAGCTCCGGCGCCCCGAGAATTTCCATGTCTGCCTCGAGCGGATCGCTTTCGAAGACGAGGGCGCCGCCGTCTTCCTGCCGCTGGTCATGGGGAAGGTCCGGCGTTGCCGCGTAGGAACACCACTTGCCCGCAAACAGTCCCGTACTGAGTGGCGATTTGAGCGTGATGAAAGGCTTGCCGCCGGGATTGGCCGATGGCTCGGGTCCCCCGCTCTTCTCCGGCAAAAGACGGTAACCGGGCTTCAGGTAGAACGTCAGGGTATTAATGGCCGGAGAGGGCCATACATCCTCACCCACCCAGCGACCGGGCCGATGCTCGTAGCGGGCTACCGGCGGGACACTTTCCTGCATCCAGGCGCGCAGCATGGGCTCCTGCATGATTCCCGTGTTTTCGCCACAGAGCCACTCTCGCCACCAACGCAGGCATTCCTGCAGGAAGCCGATGGCGGGACCGGGCTCGCCGAGATGGGGGTATTTGTGACTCCAGGGACCGATGAGCCCCTGTCTGGGACCCGGCAGGTGCTGCAACAGGCGGAAGACCGCGTTGGAATAGCCATCCGCCCATCCCGAGACGGCCATGATGGGTGTACGAACCCGCGACCAGTCCTCGCAGATTGAACCGTGGCGCCAGTAATCATCCCGGTCCTGATGCTGCATCCAGTTCAGCAGCCAGGGTTCGTTCGCCGCCAGCCGCTGTAGCCACAGTTCCCGCCATCGCTCGCCGACGTTCGCCGGATCCGGCGGCATGGCGTTATAGGCAAACATCTGCGTCGCCCAGGAGATATTGTCGCCGAGCATGCAGCCGCCCATGTAGTGAACATCGTCGGCATAGCGATCATCCGTGGAGCACACGCTGATGATGGCGGCGAGTTCAGGCGGCTGCATCGCCGCCAGCTGCAGTCCGTTAAAGCCGCCCCAGGAAATGCCGATCATCCCAACCCGTCCGTTGCACCAGGTCTGTTCGCCGATCCATCGCAACACCTCCACGCCATCGTCGAGCTCCCGCTGCAGGTATTCATCCTCCAGAACGCCCTCCGAATCGCCGCTGCCGCGCAGATCGACGCGCACCGATGCGAGGCCGTGACCGGCAAAATAAGGATGCATGAGCGAATCCCGCCACGCCGTCCTGTCATTTTTGCGGTAGGGAATGTACTCGAGAACCGCCGGCACCGGCGTGTCGACGGCGTCGGTCGGCAGCCAGATTCTCGCTGCCAGCCGTGTACCATCCGACAGCGGTATTTCGATGTGCCGCAGTTCTCTTACTGCGTGTGGAAAGTCGTCGCGATAGTGCAAAGGACCTCCTCAATCAAATGCGAGAATCTCCGCTGTGAAGACGCCAATGCGTTGTGACGACGCGCGCCAGACGCTCTTCAAAAGAATAATCGTTGCCTCGAATCACCGTTTTCTGCCTGGTTATCGCGGGCACGAACCGCACGTCTGCCTTCTGGCCGATTCGCCTGGCGAGGTAATTTTCAGAAAACTGTCGAAGCCGACCACGGCAATGACCTGCATCAATCTCCTTCACTGCCGAGAACATTACTGTCCAGTATATGCGCTTGGTAGCGAGACGCAAAAACAACGGCTTGCAGCAGGGACACGTCACCCAAAGATCTAAGCTACTTCTGAATCCGTGACCAGCCGCCTCCCTGACGCGATTGGCGAACTGCGTTATTATCCCGCTAAGCGACGTTGCTCTGTTGCAGCGGAGGAGACGGTAAATAGGGTGAAACACGAGCACCAAAGTGACCGATTGAAGCGTTACCGCGAAAGGCGTGACTTTCTGCAAAGCCCGGAACCCCGCGGCGAGGCTAACGGCCCATCACAAAAACCCCGCTTCGTGATCCAGAAGCATGACGCCAGCAACCTGCACTACGACCTTCGACTGGAGGTGGACGGCGTGATGAAAAGCTGGGCCGTGCCGAAGGGACCATCTACCGACCCGCGCGAGAAGCGGCTCGCGATCGCGACCGAAGACCACCCGCTTGATTATGCCGATTTCGAGGGGGTGATCCCCGAGGACGAATATGGTGCGGGGACCGTTCTTGTCTGGGACCATGGCACCTACGAGAACATCACCGAAAGCGAGGATGGGCTGCACCCCATGTCCGAGGCGCTGGCAGACGGGCACGCGAGTGTCTTGCTCTCCGGCGAGAAGATCCGAGGGGGTTATGCTTTGCAGCGGATCGATGACGACGCAGATCAATGGCTGTTTATAAAGACGGACGACGACACGGCGGACGCGCGGAGAAACCCCGTCTCTACGGAACCATTCTCGGTGGTTTCAGGCCGCGATCTGGACGATATCGTCGCAGGCGACAGCAAATGAGCGAGGGTGATGATATCGCCGGGCTTGTCGCGGACCTGCCCGATCGCGCTCATCCGGACTCGCGCCATGGGGCAAACAGCCCGCGCGGGACTTCGTCGCCGAGCGCATGAACACGAAAATCCTCACGGTCGGCGGCCGCGATGTCGAGATCTCCAACGCTGCCAAGGTGCTTTTTCCGGCTGACGGACTCACCAAGCTCGATCTCGCCGAATTCTATGCGAAAATCGCTGAGACTGCGCTGCCCCATTACCGGAATCGGCCCCTTACGATGCAGCGTTTTCCGGATGGAATCGAGGCGGAAGGATTCTTTCATAAGAACATTCCGGACTACTTCCCCGACTGGATCGAGCGGGCGGAGGTTCCCAAGGAAGATGGCACCGTCACACATGTCGTCGTGACCGAGGCGGCCACCCTCGTCTATCTGGCGGATCAGGGCTGTATCACACCGCATCTGGCGCTGGCCCGGACCGGTGCGTCGCGCAAGCCCGACCGGATGGTGTTTGACCTCGACCCCTCGGACGATGATTTCGCCAAGGTGCAGGAGGTGGCCCGGGCGGTCAAGAAGGCCCTCGACAGGCGAGCCATGCCCAGCTTCGTGGCCACAACCGGCTCGCGCGGGCTGCACATTGTTCTCTCGCTCGATGCCTCGGTCGAAGTCGAGCGGCTGCGGCCTTTCGCCCGCGCTCTGGCCGAGGAGGTCGCCAAGGCGCATCCAGGGCTCGCCACCACCGAACAGCGCAAGGCGAAACGGGGCGACAAGGTGCTGATAGACACCTTCCGTACGGCTCACGCTCAGACTGCCGTCGCGCCCTATGCTGTCCGCGCCCGCCCTGGCGCGCCGGTGGCGACCCCCCTGCATTGGCCCGAAGCCTTCGCCTCCGACATGGCACCGGATCGATATACTATTGCCTCGATCTTCCGGCGCCTCGGTCAGATCACGGACCCTTGGGCCGGCATCGATGATGATCCCCTGAATGCGGCAGGTTTGACCGAAGCCTATTGAAGGAGCCTTGTCAGAAAACTTCATAGGCGGTTGCCGGTGTTGAAGCCGGTTTGCAACTGCGCTCATTTGCCGCCGCCTTCAAACCGACAGTGGCACCGGTCCCATGGAGTTTTCAGGGCCGGTGATCAGTGATGGCGTCAGTCGGAAGGAGTGCGTAGGCGCAAACGGCAGTTCGATCTGATGGTCGTCTTGCTGTGAGGTCGCGTCGCGCTGACCACCCATTATCTCCGACCCCACAGGTGTTTATCCCAGTGCCGCTTTCTCAGCTTTTGGGTGTTCCGACAGCAACTTGTGCGAACTCTTACCTTTCAAGAACTGCAAGGCCCGTGACACTGAAAGGCGTGGCGGTATACCGATGAGGTTATGCACATGATCACGGTTGATCAAACCCACGTAGATGTGCGTCTCCTGGCTGAGTGAAATCTCACGCAACAGCTCGCGATGCCGATGACCAACATCTGCACCGAGGAGCTGACAAAGGCACTTCGTCGTCCACACCAAGTGGTGTCTGCAGTCGGTCTCTTTGGACTATAGGTCGACATCCGCGCAGGGCTACCGCCACTTCCGGCCGTCATCAGAGTGGTGATTTATATCGATTTATTGGTGGAGCCAGGCGGGATCGAACCGCCGACCTCAACACTGCCAGTGTTGCGCTCTCCCAGCTGAGCTATGGCCCCGAATGACAAGTAACAGATTGCGCCTTGTCTGTAGAGGCGCGAAGTTTAGGCAGGGCCCGCATCCCTGTCAAGCACATGCCCGGAACAGCACATGCAAGCAGCACATGCTCGTCGAGCTAGCAGCGGACCAAGTTTCTCTGACACTTTGTGTCGCCCCCTCAGACAAGAAATCCACGATGAGACTTGCAACCCTCCGGGCAACCGCGAAAAATGCGCCATGTCCTCATTCAAGCCATCCGTAGCCGCCGCGATTGTCGTTGCCAACATGATTGGAACCGGTGTCTTTACCAGCCTGGGCTTCCAACTGCTGGAAATACAGTCCGTGCCTGTGCTGCTGGCGCTCTGGGCGGTGGGTGGTGTCTCTGCCCTGTGCGGGGCGATGTGCTACGCGGAGCTCGGGGCCGCACTGCCGCGCTCTGGCGGTGAGTACAATTTCCTTGGGCAGATCTACCACCCCATGGCGGGCTTCATATCTGGCTGGGTATCCGCAACGGTGGGCTTCGCAGCGCCGACGGCCCTCGCAGCAATGACGTTCGGCAGCTACCTGTCAGCGGTATTTCCTTCGCTGTCTGCAGTCTGGCTCGCCACCGGCGTCATTGCCCTGCTGACCTTCGCACATTGCACCAGCCACAGGGGCAGCGGCGGAACGCAACGCTGGCTTACTTTGTTGAAAATTCTCCTGATACTTGGCTTCGCAGGCGCAGCCCTCTACGCCAATGAAAGTGAGCAGATAACAAGCTTTAAGCCGGCCGCCGGCGATGGCGCACTGCTTTTCAGCGGCGCGTTCGCTGTATCGCTGATCTATGTGAACTACGCCTACTCCGGCTGGAATGCGGCCACCTATATCACGGGGGAACTGGAAAATCCCGGACGCAACCTGCCTCGGGTCTTGCTGGCCAGCACGGCTCTCGTCTGCGTGTCTTATCTGCTGCTGAATTACGTGTTTCTGTCGGTGGCTCCCATGGACGCAATGGCCGGCAAGGTGGAAGTGGGGTACGTCGCCGCAACACACGCATTCGGCGAAGCCGGCGCAACAATTATGGGTATCCTGCTTGCGCTGCTTCTGGTTTCCACGGTCAGTGCCATGGTCCTGGCGGGACCGCGTGTGCTGCAGTCTATCGGCGAGGACTTTCCTGTTTTCAGCAAACTGTCGCAGGTCAACCGGGACGGCATTCCGGTGCTTGCCGTATCGGTACAGGCCGGCATTGCGCTACTGTTTCTGTGGAGCGCGTCATTTGACCGGATTCTGGTGTTTTCCGGAGCAACCATGGCCCTGAACACATTTTTTACAGTGCTTGGCGTTTTCGTGCTGCGTGCACGGCGCCGGGATATTCCAAGGCCCTTCCGCATCCGTCTTTATCCGCTGCCACCTCTTGTTTTCCTGGCTATTACCGGCTGGACCCTGATTTACATCGTGTTGCAACGCCCGGTAGAGGCCTCGATAAGCCTGGGTATTATCATGAGTGGGGGCCTTTTCTACCTGGCTAGTCAACGCGCCGGTAAATATGCGTTAAAACCTGAATGTGAGGCTGTGCCCGATGACCCCACCAACGCTACGCTAAAGGGGCGCTAGGTCAGAAGCGCGCAGTGGAGTGCAGTTCTAGGATCGCAAAAAAAGCACCATAATTCAGGAAGCAAGCGACATATTCGTAAAACTGGAGAAACATCATGGGTAAGTTTGTTCTGTATCTCGCCGGCGCCACCTTCACTGCATACGGCCTCACCTGCCTGTTCAAACCCGACATTGCAGCGGCTGCGGCGAGCCTTTCCATGCAGAACTCAGATGCTGTTGCCGAAGTTGGCGCCATGTACGGTGGCTTCCAGACGGGATTTGGCCTCTTCTGCCTGCTGGCAGCATGGAAGCCTGAATACCGGCGTGCCGGGCTGTGGGCGCTTCTTCTGGGTATCGGCTTGCTTGCCGCTGGTCGAAGCTATCACGCCATTACCGCCAGTGGCGATCTGTCGGCTTATACGCTGGGCGCTATCGCCTTCGAATCTGTCATCACCCTGCTCGCTGCACTTGCACTGCGTCGCCGAGGCAGCGCTGACCCTGCACATTAGCAGTCGACGATGTTTACCGGCACTTCGAGCACGTTAACCGCAAGACCGCCGCGGGCGGTTTCCTTGTACTTGTCCTGCATGTCGCGGCCGGTGTCGCGCATGGTCTTTATCACCTGATCGAGAGACACATAGTGCTCGCCGTTGCCGCGCAGCGCCATACGCGCCGCGCTGATCGACTTGATCGCGCCCATGGCATTGCGCTCGATGCACGGCACCTGCACCAGGCCACCCACCGGGTCACAGGTCAACCCCAGGTTGTGCTCCATGGCGATTTCAGCGGCGTTTTCCACCTGCTCCGGCGAGCCCCCCAGGGCATCCGCCAACGCGCCTGCGGCCATGGAGCAGGCAGAGCCCACCTCCCCCTGGCAGCCGACTTCGGCGCCGGAAATTGACGCGTTAATCTTGTAAAGGATACCGATAGCCCCCGCCGTCAGCAGAAAGCGGCAGACATCTTCCTGTTTGCTGCCGCAGCAGTGGCTGATGTAATACTTGAGCACCGCCGGAATAATGCCGGCCGCTCCGTTGGTCGGGGCGGTGACAATACGCCCGCCCGCTGCGTTTTCCTCATTCACGGCCAGCGCGTACAGGGTTACCCAGTCCATCGTCGTCATGGAGTCGTCACCCAGCGTGTCGGTCTGGCGCAGTAGCTGACGATGCAGCTGCGCGGCGCGGCGCCTTACCTTGAGGCCGCCCGGCATGATGCCCTCGGTGTCACAACCACGGCTGATGCAGGCGTCCATGACCCTCCACAGTTCCGTGGTGCGCGCACGGATTTCCGCCTCACTGCGCCACGCCTTTTCGTTCTGCAGCATAAGCGCACTGATTGACAGACCGCTTTCCTTGCAGCGCTTAAGAAGCTCATCAGCCGTTGTAAAGGGGTACGGCAGCTCCATCGGATCATCCACGATATAGCCGGAATCCGCCGACTCCTCGTCGATCACAAAACCACCGCCAACGGAGTAATACAGTCGCTCCAGCAGCACCTCTCCCGCCGCATCACTGGCGACAAACCGCATGCCGTTGGCATGGAACGGCAGGCTCTCATTGCGATGCATCTGCAGGTCATCCCGGTAGCTGAACGCAATCTTTTTCTTGCCTAGCAGCGTCAGGGATCCACCTTCGCGAACCGCCTCGACGCGGCCGGCGATGGCCTCGACGTCAACGGTTTCCGGCGCCTCGCCCTCAAGCCCCAGAATGATGGCTTTCGGCGATCCGTGACCGGCCCCGGTAGCCCCCAGTGAGCCATACAGATGAACCCGCAGCGTCTCGCAGGCATTGAGCTTGCCGGTCTCCTCCAGAGCCACAGCAAACTGCCGCGCGGCATTCATCGGTCCCACCGTGTGTGAGCTGGACGGGCCAATCCCGATCTTGAACAGGTCAAATATACTGATAGACATGGTTTACCTCAGGTTTCAAGCGCAGCGTACTCCTTTTCAAGACGCTTTGCGGCCTTTTTGGACACGCCGCCGAGAACCTCAATAGCGTGGCGAACCCGCGACCGGCTCATGTCCGGGCCAAGGATTGCCATCGCGTCAACAACAGAGAACGAGGCACTGGAGCCGGAAATCGCAATGAACAGCGGCGCCAGGAAATCCTTCACTTTCAGATCCATCGCCTTGGCCAGGCCCTGCATGGACTGCCAGACCGCGTCGCGATCCCAGTGCCGCAGCGCCTCAAGATGCCACAGGGCAAACTGCAGCTGCCTGACAAGTGTTTCGCGTTCTGTCCCCAACGCGTCAAAGTCCTCGCTCCGCAGCGGCAGGGTGCCCGATACCAGGAAGGCGCACAGCGGTGCGAAGTCGCTCAGGACCTCCATGCGTTTCTGTGCATGGGGCAAGACCTGCTGCAGCCTCTGGGCATTGAACGCCCACTCCACAAGCCGCCGCGCCAGTGCGTCCTGATCGAGGTCCTCACGCAGCCATACGCCATTCAGCCACCGCAGCTTGTCGACATCGAAGATCGGTCCACCGAGGGAGACCCGCCGGATGTCGAAATGGTCCAGCATCTCGGCGAGAGTGAATTTCTCCCGCTCGTCGGGCATGGACCAGCCCATGCGACCGAGATAGTTCAGGAGTGCCTCGGGCAGGAAACCCATGCGCTCGTAGTATTGAATGCTGGTAGGATTCTTGCGCTTGGAAAGCTTGGACTTGTCGGGGTTGCGCAGCAGCGGCAGGTGGCACAGCACGGGCATATTCCAGCCAAAGTACTCGTAAAGCAGGCGGTGCTTGGGTGCCGAGTTGATCCATTCCTCGCCGCGGATGACATGGGTGATTTCCATGAGGTGATCATCGACCACGTTGGCCAGATGGTAGGTTGGCATACCATCGGATTTCAGCAGAATCTGCGCATCCACCATGGACCAGTCGAGGTCAATCGGGCCGCGCAGCAGGTCATCAATGCGGCAGCTGCCGGCCTCGTCCGGCACATGCATGCGAATCACATAGGGCATGTTCGCCGCTTTGCGGCGCCAGACTTCCTCTTCCGGCAATAGCAGGTCCGCCGGCTTCAGCGCCGTTGCCAGACCCGATTCGCGGCGGGATTCGCGGAGTGTTTCCAGCTCCTCTGGCGTTCGATAGCAGACAAAGGCCTTGCCCGCTTCGACCAGCTGCCAGGCGTACTCACCGTAAAGCTCCATGCGTTCGCTTTGCCGGTAGGGTCCGTGATCTCCGCCAACATCCGGACCCTCGTCCCAGCCGAGGCCCAGCCAGCGCAGGGAATCGAGAATGGCCTGCTCAGACTCCGGCGTGCTGCGTGCGCGGTCCGTATCCTCGATGCGCAGAACAAACTGCCCGCCGTGAGCGCGCGCAAAACAAAGATTGAACAGGGCAATGTAGGCGGTGCCGACGTGTGGATCGCCGGTGGGCGATGGCGCAATGCGGGTACGAACAGTCATGAATCACCTGTGATGAAAGCGAAGATGCGAGTATATAAGGCTGCAGCGGGGTAAGCACGCCAGAGGACCGGCGCACCGCTCAGAGTGCGTCTCAGGTAACCCTGGACCGCTGCTGATAGCGCGCATCGCGCCAGGAACCGCTAGACAGCGTCTCCGACAATCGCTCCAGTGCCATTGCGGCATCACTGAAGCTGTTATACATCGGCGCAAATCCGAAGCGCACGATATCCGGGTCACGAAAGTCCACGATGATGCCGTGTGCGATCAGCCACTGGGAAATCGCGAAGGCATCCGGATGACGCAGCGACACCTGGCTGCCGCGCCTGACGTCCTCACCCGGCGTCAGCACCTGCATTTCTGTGAGTGCGGCGTCGTCCGCCACGCCCTCCAGAAAAAATCCCGTCAACGCCAGAGATTTTCGCCGCAACACAGAAAGGTCTACGCCGGTGAAGAGATCGAGTGCGGCGTCGAGGGCCTGCATGCCAATGATGCCTGGCGTCCCCGCCTGATAAGAGGCAACACCTGGCGCCGCCCGATAATCCTCATCAAAAGCAAAGGGTGCCGCGTGGCCGAACCAGCCAGCCAGGGGCTGTTCGACCTGGTTCTGGTGACGCTCTGCCAGGTAGATGAAAGCAGGCGCGCCGGGACCTCCATTGAGAAACTTGTAGCCGCAGCCGACCGCCATATCCACATTGCAATCGTCAAGCGCCACCGGCACCGCGCCGGCGCTGTGCGCGAGGTCCCAGAGAACCAGTGCACCGCAGTCATGCGCCGCGGCGGTCAGCCTGCGCATGTCATGCCGGGTCCCGCTGCGGAAATCGATCTCGGTCATCATCAACACCGCCACCGAGTCATCCAGGGCATTGGCAAGATCGCCGGCGCCAACGGAACGCAGCTCGCAGCGCTCATTTCCCAGCAACGACTGCAGGCCCTGCCCCATGTAGGCATCCGTGGGGAAGTCACCCGCACAGGTGAGAACGACACGTCGTGGCAAGCGCAAGGCAAGGGCCGTCGCGAGGAGCTTAAACAAGTTCACGGAGATGCTGTCGCAGCAGACAACCTGACCCGGCATTGCGCCAATCAACGGCGCTATTTTCTCGCCCACCTTGATCGGCAGGTTCACCCAGTCATGCAGGTTCCAGCTGGTAATGAGATCGCGTCCCCACTGCTGCCCTACCACCTCACTCACGCGCTCAGTCACGCGATGCGGCAGAGCGCCAAGGGAATTGCCATCCAGGTAGACCCGATCCTGCGGCAGGGCAAACGCATCGCGCATGGCGCGCAGCGGATCGTCACGGTCCAGCCTCGCCGCCTGATCGTGCAGGCTCATGGTGACAGTACGTTCTCGATCGCGCGCAGCAGCGCCGGAAATGCCTGAGTGCCGGGGTGAATCAGATCGTAATGGCCAGCGCCGTCGAGTATTTCGAGACCGGCATGTGGCATCGCCTCAGACTGCGACAGCGGCACCGTGTCGTCCAGAGAGCCATGAACCAGGTGGATGGGTAACGAGGGCTGCGCAACCGTCGCAGGCGACGCATCGCGATAACGCTCGGGGACGTCTAGCGGCCCGCCACCGAGCAAACGCTCTGTCACATCTGCGCAGCTGTTTTCTAATTCCCGGTAAGTTGCCAGGTCTGTCATTGCAGCGAGGCCAACCGCGCCGCGTACCGTAATATCACTGTCAACGGCCTGCTCGCGGGTGGCCAGCCAGAGTGCGAGATGACCACCGGCAGAATGACCGGCGAGCACCGTGCGTGAGGTATCGATGCGTGATGGCGCGAGCGACGTTACCGCCTGCAGCGCGGAACGCATGTCGTCGAAGGTGCCGGGCCAGCCACCGCCGTCTTCCCCCACACGCCGGTATTCCGGAACCCATACCGCATACCCCGCCCTGACCAGTGCCGATGCCAATGGCTGAAGGTGCTCAACGCCGTCGTCGGATAGCCAGCATCTCCCGTGGACCAGCATCACCAGCGGAATCGGCTCCGCATTCCGCGGCAGATACAGCAGACCAAACTGGCTGGGCTGGCTGCCATAGGCATGGGGTATCGCCCCCTGCGCCAGCGGCAGTGCTGCAACATCCGCAAATGTTACCGGATAGTCCACCTCAGGGTATGGCGATGGGTTTGGATTCGCAGCGACGTAGGGAGCGCAGACGACGAGCAGCATAAGGCCGCGTTGGATAAGTGATGTCAAATACATAGATTCAGGGGTCCTTTGCATGGGCCGCTATGCTAGCCTTCGCAGCGTTCATTGCCAATGCGAGGGCCAACATGCGAGGGCCAACATCCGAGGCCTAAGATCCGATGGCTACGCCAATCAACTTAAGGTGTTGCAATCGGGCGTCTCAATGAGAATAATTAGCGTTATCACTAATACGACAGTAAGAGGTTCACATGTTCAAAAAGCAGCATCCTCGACGACACAGCACAAGACTCGCTCTACTTTTCGCAGCAGCCGTCGCCACGGCAGTCGCGTCCGCTGGCAGCGCCGCCGCAACGTTGAACATCTACTCGGCGCGCCAGGAAGCCCTGATCAAGCCTCTGCTGGACCGCTTCAGCGATGAAACCGGAGTAGAGGTCAACCTGGTCACCGGCAGCGGCGATGCACTGATTACCCGACTGATGACAGAGAGCCGCAACTCGCCCGCAGATGTTCTCCTGACCAGCGACGCCGGTCGCCTGTACCGGGCGAAGCAGGCAGGGGTGCTGCAGCCGGTCTCCTCCGACGCCCTGATGGCCGCAGTTCCCGAAAATCTGCGCAGCCCGGACAATCTATGGTATGGGTTGTCTGTGCGTGCTCGTGTAATGATCATCGCACCGGAACGCGTCAAAAAAGATGCGCTGCAGGACTATGAAGACCTCGCCGATCCCCAGTGGAAGGGTCGCGTCTGTGTCCGCTCGTCCGGCAACATCTACAACCAGTCGCTGGTAGCCGGGATGCTCGCGAAGAAGGACAGCGCGCAGACCCAGGCGTGGTTAGATGGTCTTGTGAGCAACTTTGCGCGTCCGCCACAGGGCGGCGACCGCGACCAGATCAAGGCCGTGGCCGCAGGACAGTGCGATGTTGCGTTGGTCAACAGCTATTACCTGGGTGCAATGCTGCAATCCGACAATGACGAGGAGCGCAAGGCGGCGGAAAAGGTAGAGTTGCTCTGGCCCAACCAGTCCAACCGCGGTACACACATCAACATCAGCGGAGCCGGGGTGACCCGTGCCAGCGCGCAGCCCGACCTCGCGCGTCAGCTGATCGAGTTTCTCGTGCGCGAGGACAGCCAGCGCTGGTACGCGGAAACCAATAATGAATACCCGGTGCGCGAGGGCGTGTCAGCCAGCCGGCTGCTGCAGTCCTGGGGTGAATTCAAGGCAGATACCCTTGATGTCAGCGAGCTGGGTCGGCTGAACGCTCAGGCAGTGATGGCGATGGACCGCGCGAGTTGGAAGTAGCTGCAAGCGCAGACCTCGCTGCCCGGAAGCCGCGCCGCATCTCCCTGTGGCGCGGCGGCATGCTCGCGACCTCGCTGGTCATTGCCCTGCCGATACTGGTGATCATCGGCAGCCTGTTCAGCGATTACAGTCCGGCCTGGGAGCATCTGATCGACACAGTGCTCGGCGACTATGTCGTCAACTCGCTCCTGCTTATGCTGGGCGTCGGCGCGGGAACGCTGCTTCTGGGCGTCAGCGCAGCCTGGCTGACTGCCATGTGCGAGTTCCCCGGGCGACGCTTCTTCAGCTGGGCACTGCTGCTGCCCATGGCAATGCCCGCCTACATTATTGCCTACACCTATACCGGCATGCTCGACTACGCGGGCCCGGTGCAAAGCCTGCTTCGCGATGCCTTTGGCTGGCGTTATGGTGACTACTGGTTTCCGGAAATCCGTTCGCTGGGCGGCGCTGTCTGCATGCTGTCGCTGGTGCTTTACCCATACACCTACCTCCTGGTCCGCGTCGCTTTCCAGGAACAGTCCACGGCAGTGCTGGAGGCCAGCCGAAGTCTCGGGAAAACCTTGCCGGCGACGTTTTTCCTGGTCGCTCTCCCGCTGGCGCGACCGGCAATTGCGGCGGGAGTCAGCCTGGCGCTGATGGAAACCCTGGCCGACTACGGCACCGTTGCCTACTTTGGGGTCAGCGCCTTCACCACCGGCATCTTCCGCACCTGGTACGGTCTGGGCGAACTGCAGACCGCTGCGCAGCTTGCCGCATTCCTGATGCTGTTCGTCTTCATGCTATTTATTCTGGAGCGTCAGTCGCGTCGGCGCCTGCGTTTTTACCGCACAGGCGTGCGTCAGCCACCGCGGCGGATAACGCTGCGTGGGTGGCGGGCGGCCGCCGCGATCTGCCTGGCCACTGTGATTCTCATCGCCGGTTTTCTGCTCCCCGCCTCCCAACTGGCTGTCTGGGTAATGCAGGCTCCGGCGCGAGCGGCTCAGCCGGCGTTCCTGCAGCTTGCAGGCAACAGCTTTGTTCTCGCCGCAATAGCGGCCGCCTGCTGTCTCGTGCTTGCCCTGTTCCTCGGCTATGGCAAGCGCCTTTTCCCCGGTTTCGCCCAGACCACGGCGAACGGTGTAGTGAGTATGGGTTACGCCGTACCCGGCACGGTTATCGCGGTAGGCGTGTTGATTCCTTTTGCCTGGTTCGACAACGTTGTCGACAGCTGGCTGCGGCAGCATGTGGGGATCTCTTCCGGATTGCTGCTCAGCGGTACGCTCGGTGCGCTGGTGTTCGCCTATGTCGTGCGCTTTCTGTCCGTTTCACTGCAGACTGTGGAATCCGGGCTGGCACGTATACGGCCCAGCATCGACGAGTCAGCGCGATCACTGGGTTATCCCCCGCTCTCACTACTGCGCCGTATTCATATTCCCATGCTGCGCGGCAGCCTGTTGACCGCCCTTTTGCTGGTCTTTGTCGACGTACTCAAGGAGTTACCAACAACCCTCATACTGCGGCCCTTCAATTTCAACACACTGGCGGTGCGCGCCCACGAACTGGCCTCGGACGAGCGCCTGGCTGATGCCGCCCTGCCGGCGCTGGCAATCGTGCTCATCGGCCTGCTGCCTGTTATCCTTCTTACCCGGAATATGGTCAGTGACAACGCCACTTCATGACCCAGCAGCTCGATGTAAAAGACGTCAGCGTACGCTTCGGTGATTTCACCGCTGTAGACAGCGCCAGCATTTCACTGGACAGAGGCGAGATCGGCTGTCTTCTCGGACCCTCGGGCTGCGGCAAGACCACACTGCTGCGTGCCATTGCGGGGTTCCAGGCGGTCAGTGAGGGGCACATCGCCGTCGGCGGACGCGTCCTCAGCACGCCGGGCATGCAGGTCAGTCCGGAACAGCGTCGCGTCGGCATGGTGTTCCAGGACTTTGCGCTCTTTCCTCATCTCGATGTCAGTGCCAATATTGGCTTTGGTCTGCGCCACCTGCAGCGTAAGGAGCGCAGGGCACGTGTAGAGCGACTGCTGAAGATGGTGTCCCTGGGCGATTGCGCAGGCGCGTGGCCCCATGAGCTCTCTGGCGGACAGCAGCAGCGCGTCGCACTGGCCCGGGCGCTTGCGCCAGGACCGGAAATCCTGCTCATGGACGAGCCCTTCTCCAGTCTGGACAGCGAACTGCGCACCCAGCTGGCCGCAGAGGTCCGTGACCTGCTCAAGGCCGACGGCGTGACGGCCATACTGGTCACCCATGACCAGCATGAGGCTTTCGCCATGGCGGATCGGGTCAGCCTGCTGCATGAGGGCCGTATCGACCAGACAGACGCGCCCTACAATCTTTACCACAGACCGGCAAACGCCTTTGTCGCCGAGTTCATCGGCGGCGGCAGCCTGATCGACGTCACGGTAAACGCCGACGGCGAACTGAACGACCGCCTTGGCGTGCTCGATATGGAATCCCAGTCATTTGCCCCCGGCCAGACGCTGCGACTGCTGATTCGCCCCGATGACATTGAGTATGACGAGAGCAGCACAATCCAGCTGCGGGTGGCGGACCGGGCGTTTCGCGGCGCCAACTTCCTGTACGAGCTGCTCCTGCCGGACGGGCAGCGTGTGCCCTGCCTGGCACCCAGCCATATCAAGGCAGACAAGGGCAGCCTTCTGCCGGTGCGCTTTGATCTGCAGCATGTGGTCATTTTCAACGGGGACCAACAGGTATTCACCTGAACCGGTATACTGACGTCATGCAGAGGATTGATCGCACATTCACCATCGCTCCTATGATGGACTGGTCTGACCGGCATTGCCGCTACTTCTGGCGCCAGCTCACCCGTCGGGCGCCGCTTTACACGGAAATGGTCACGACCGGCGCATTGATTCATGGCGATCGCGAACGCTTTCTGTTTTTTCGTGCAGAAGAGCACCCGGTGGCCCTGCAGCTGGGCGGCAGCGATCCCGCCGATCTCGCTCGTTGCGCCCGCTGGGCACAGGACTACGGTTACGACGAGGTCAACCTCAACTGCGGCTGTCCGTCAGACCGGGTGCAGTCCGGCGCTTTCGGTGCCTGCCTGATGGCACAACCGCAGCGTGTGGCTGACGGCGTTGCCGCCATGCGCGAGGCCTGTGATCTGCCCATTACAGTGAAACACCGTATCGGCATTGATGACATGCAGCACTATGAGGAGATGCTCGCTTTTGTCGAACCGGTGGCGAGTGCCGGCTGCGGAACCTTCATCGTGCACGCGCGCAAGGCCTGGCTGCAGGGACTGTCACCGAAGGAAAATCGCGATATTCCACCGCTCCATTATGATTGGGTGTACCGGCTCAAGCGCGACTTCCCCGCGCTGGAAATCATCATAAACGGTGGCATTCGGGACTTTGAAGCCTGCGGCACTCACCTGGCGCACGTCGACGGCGTCATGCTCGGCCGTGAGGCCTACCAGAACCCCTGGCTGCTGTCGCAGGTAGATTCACGTTTTTACGGCGCAACCGACCCGGCAGACACCCCGCTGCAGGTCGTGGATCAGATGCTGCCTTACATACAGAGTGAACTCGCCTCGGGTACTGCCCTCAAACATATTACGCGGCATATGATGGGACTGTTTACAGGGCGTCCCGGCGCGCGCCGCTACCGTCGCCACCTCAGTGAAAACGCGCACGCGCCGGGCGCCGACATGCAAGTGCTTCAGGATGCGGTACAGGCGCTTCAAGGCGTCGCGGCCTGAGTGCCGTACCTCCTCCTCCCCAAGCAGGATTGACCGGAGACAGAACATGACATCCAAGCTCGACCAGCTGCGCACGATGACGGAGGTTGTCGCCGACACCGGGGACATTGACGCCATTCGCCGCTATCAACCCATCGATGCAACCACCAACCCATCGCTTCTTCTGAAGGCATCCGCACTGCCCCATTACGCAAACCTGATGCAGCAGGCACGGGCCTGGGCGGCAGAACTCGGCGGCGACGATGCACAACAGCTGGCCAACTGCTGCGACCGCTTTGCGGTGGACGTGGGTCGGGAGATCCTTGCGCTGATACCGGGACGCATTTCCACGGAGGTGGACGCGCGTCTGTCGTTTGACAGCGGGGCCACCCTGGAGCGTGCAAGGCGGCTTATCGGGCTTTACGAGGAGTCAGGTATTGCCCGTGAACGGGTGCTGATAAAAATCGCATCTACCTGGGAAGGCATACGCGCCGCGGCCGAACTCGAACGCGAGGGCATCAACTGCAACCTTACCCTGCTATTCGGTTTCGACCAGGCAGTTGCCTGCGCTGACGCCGGCGCCTATCTGATTTCGCCCTTCGTGGGCCGTATTCTTGACTGGTATAAAGCCAATTCGGATCTGACCATGGCAAGCGCCGATGACGATCCGGGCGTGCAATCGGTGCGCCGCATTTATGCGTACTACAAGCATCACGGCTACAACACGGCGGTGATGGGCGCCAGCTTTCGCAACGCCGGCCAGATTGAAGCACTCGCCGGCTGCGACAGGCTGACCATCAGTCCAGCGCTACTCGAGGAGCTGGCGCAGGACACGGGCGAACTGCCTCGACAGCTGAGTCCGGACAACGCGGTGAGCGAGGAACCTCGCATTGCACCCACAGCGCCGAGCTTCCGTCTGGGACTTAATGCGGACGCCATGGCCACGGAAAAGCTCGCCGAGGGCATCCGCAATTTCATCACCGATCAGGTAAAACTGGAAAAGGTCATCAGCCAGACATGATAAAGGCACTCTCTTCACTGTTTGAAATCAACACGCCGGACAACGACGATATCACGCTTGAGCATCGCCGCCATCTCGCCGCTGCCGCGTTGTTGATAGAGACGGCCCGGGCCGACTTCACACAGGACGGCATTGAAGAAACCTCAATGACCGCAATGCTTCAAGGCAGTCTGGATCTGACCGATGAGGAAGTGGAGGAGTTACTGCGCCTGGCCAATGCGGAGGTGGATGCGGCAACGTCGCTTTACCAGTTTACGCGCACGGTAAATGATCATTTCACGCCGGCGCAGAAAACTCAGCTCATCGGCGATATGTGGCGTGTTGCCTATGCCGACGGCGATGTGGACAAATACGAGGAGCACCTGATCCGCCGCGTCGCCGACCTTGTGTACGTCGCCCACGAGGACTATATCAGGGCGAAACTCTCCGCGGCCAATGCTTCAGGATAGTCAGGACGCCTCGAGTACGGCCATCAGGTCGCGGAAGCGCTCGGCATTTTCGTCACTGACACCCATCAAGGCATGATGTGCCTCAATGACCCGGTCTTTTACCGCGTCCTCGCTGCCGGGCACCAGCGGTATATCTTCAACGGCAAAAGCACTGTCGTTGCACGCGTCCTCATGCAATTCGAACAGGCGCTGGAAGCCCATGCTATGCAGCAATCGATTGATGCCACCGTCGCAGCTGTAAATTGCCGGTCGAAACCCGTGAAGTGAATGGACCCGCTGGGCAAGGCGGGCGAGCTGCCCGAGAGTGGTGCTGTCCAGGCCCTCGACATCACACAGATCTATCCACACGCTCGCAAAAGCAGGATCCTCGAGCATCTGCGTGATGTATTCGTCGATAGACGTACACAGGGTCATGCGCACATCCCCGGTGAGTCGTAGCACGTAGGCACCGCCCTGAGTGGCTGCCAAAACACGGCCCTGGGTCATGTCACAACCTTTTGCTCAGGAACAGCGCCGCTATGTCGTCAGGGGCTGTTTCCACAGAGTCGAGACCCAGGCGCGTGACGAGTTTAGCGGGTGACTCGTCCTCGTGACGAAAAACGTCCAGAAAGAACTCCTCCTTCTCTATCAGGTTCCTGGGGGGGAGAATTTCCAGTATGCCATCTGAAAACAGAGCGAGCATAAACGTGTCCGGAAGATCGATTGTCTGCTGGTTGAAGTCGGAATCCCGCATCATGCCGACAGCTGTTCCCCCGCCGCCCAGGTACTCCGCGCCGCGCCCCGACACCAGGACCGGCAGCGGCAGATGTCCCGCAATGCTGTAAGTCAGTCGATTTGCCACCATATCCAGAACCGCAACAATCATCGTAGCGAATTTGTCTGCCCCGAGGTCGAGAAGTTCCTTGTTTGCAAGCTCCAGCATCTTGACTGGCGACAGCACGGTCGGATCACTGCGGCGCAGGAAGTCGGACCGCTTGCGTGCGAACAGATTTTTCAGCAGCACTGTCGCAAAGGCCGACGAGCTGCCATGACCGGACACATCCGCCATGAAAAACACCACGCAGTCAATGCCGACCGTAAAATAGTCAGTGAAGTCGCCACTGAGATATAACGACGGGATAACGGTGTGGCTGAAAACATAATCCCCCAGAACGAGGGGCGTTGCCGGCAGCATCTTCATCTGCACCTGTCGACCGGCCTGCTGGTCCTGCTCCAGCACCCGGACAGTGCTGTTCAGCTCTCGGTTAGTGCGCTCCAGACGGCGACGGGACTGCCGGAGCTCGCGACTCATCTGGCGCTGCCGAACACAACGATCCATCGACTGAAACAGGGCCTCGGGGTTGTCTACGGGGCGACGAAAGAAATCGCTTGCGCCGAGCCTGAGTGCCGCCATCATATTTTCTGCGGTCGCTTCGTCGCTGAACATGATCACTGGAACAACAACGTTCATTTCAGTCAGTGTGCGAGAGGTATCACCCCAGCTTGCATCCTCGAGATCCAGATCACTGAGAATGACATCGAGCTCGCTGGCCTCGCTGAGCGTCGGGGATGCATTGGCGACATCTTCCGCGGATTCGGCGGTAAAACCGGCGCCTTCAACAAGACGCATCAAGCGGCTCGCACGGTCGGGGTCGTTGTCGATGACCAGCACCTTGCCGCTGTGTGTCATCCTGGGGCTCTTTGCTGGAACACGTAAACGGACACTACGCCGCCAGATTCGTACAGACAAGCAGAAGGATTGGGTTTGGGTAACAATTCACACTTTTCCACTCGCTGCGACTACGCGCTCAGAACTCTTCAGCCCAGTCGTCCTCGTATTCCGAGAAATCATCCTGAACCTGGCCACCGCTGATGAATGCGCGGCGCTGCTGCAGGTAGGCATCACGCACGAAAATATAGCGATCACCCGAAATCAGCTGATCTGCTTCCAGTAACTGTGCGCGTAGACTCACCAGTTCCAGGAAAAACGTGCTGTTGCGAAACGCCACCTGATCCACCTGTGTGATGGGCGAAGCCAGTGTGTCAAACACCGTGCCGGTGCCGCTGCGCAGTGTGCGTGGACCCAGTAGCGGAACCATGAGGTAGGGACCCTCCGGGGCTCCCCACACAGCGAGGGTCTGGCCAAAGTCAGTGCGCGCGCGCTTAATGCCCATGTCGGCGGCAACATCGAACAGCCCGAACATTCCCAGTGTGGAATTCACCAACACGCGACCAGCGCTGGTACCGGCATCACCAAGCTGCCACTGCAGCAGGGAATTCAGGGTGTTGGTCACATCCAGAAGGTTGCCGAAAAAATTCGAAACACCTGTTTTTGCGGGTCTCGGCACGACGCGGTCATAACCCCGTGCTACCGGCTTGAGCACGCCTCGATCAAGCACATCATTCATTACGAACAAGGGTCGATTGATTGCCTCGAGTGGATCATCGTTACGGGCTTCTGCGCTGGCGCTGGCACATACCATCAACAACGTTGCCAAAAGTGCTCTCAACAGCATTTTTTCTGTTTCTATCCTCCTTTTTTCGCACCGTAGAATAGCACGGGGCGCGGGTGAGTGCGCGTCTCGCGTGTGAACCGATAGACGTCTCACGGCAGTCGTTAATTCCACCCTCTAAGCGCTTCTTCTACGGCCTGCCATTGCCGCCGCAGGCGTTTTTCCGATACCGGCTGCGAGGTACCCAGATGCTGCGCGAACAGAGACACCCGGAATTCCTGCAGCATCAGCCAGTAGCGAGCGGCATCCTCACTGCAGAGCAAAAGACCTGAGCGTCGCTCACGCGCGAGCTCCAGCGGCTCACGCAAACGCTCAAGCAGTGCCTGGCACTGGGCATCCTTCTGCGGCTGCGCTGCCATTCTCTCCACGCGAACCTCGCAGGCTTTGAGATACCGCGGAAACTGCGCCAGTGTCGTCTGTGGGGTCTCAAGGAGAAACCCGGAACGAAGCAGATCTGCCAGCTGCTGCTCCACATCTCTGGCTGCTTCTGGCCAGGCAGTCGCCTCCCGGGTCAGGCGCGGTCGCAGAGCCGCCAGCGGCCTCAGGGTGTTGGTGATGATCTGCTCGATCTCCTGGGCTACGCTAACCAGACGCCTGCTGCCCTCGCGCAGTGCGTCGCGGAACACGCTTTCACTGCGACACTCACCGCCCCAGAGACCACTGGCGTTGAGCACAATCGACGCCAGCAGTTCATCCACAAGGACATCACGCTCCAAACCTGCAGTCGCCAGCATCAGCTGATTCTCGTTGCCGCGAAGCAGCTGCTTGCGCAGTTGCTTGACCGGCCGCGACAGGGCCAGCTGGAGCAGCCGCGCCAGCCCCAACCGATGCGACAGCCAGGCCTCATCCGCGTAATCGAACAGCTCTATGGCCACGCTATCGCCGCAGTCGACCAGCGCGGGATAGGCGACGATGTCCATACCTGATTGGGTGAAATGCCACTGCACCGGCAGATCCTCAAAATCCCAATGGGTCAATCCGCTTCGCCGCGGCCCCGCCTCTCCCGTTGCACTGACCTCAAGGGCAGTCTGATCACGAAAACGATCGATCAGCGCGGCGAGATCACGTCCCTCACCCATGACGGCGCCCTGCTCGTCGACCACCTTGATATTGGCAGAATAAAAAGCTTCGAGGCAGTCAGCTGGCCAATCCGCCGCCGATACCCGGGCGCCACCGCGGCGGTTGAGGGCCTGTGCCAGCGCCTCACACAGCGGAACATCTTCCGGCGCAAGCCCGGGGAGCACGGCATCAATCACGTCCGGCGCCGGCACAAAATGCTTGCGCGTTGCCTTTGGCAATGCCCGCAGCAGCGCGATGCACTTTTCTCTCAACAGCCCCGGCACCAGCCAGTCGAAGCGATGGCGTGGCACCCGGTTCATCAAGGCCACGGGCACCGTGACCGAGACCCCGTCGCGGGCGCCGCCGGGATCAAACTCGTAACTCAGCGGATAGGCCACACCCTCCCAGTCGATATGATCGGGAAACAGATCGCCCACCGCGGCCCCGGGGTCATTTGCCAGCAACAGATCGCGGGACGCCCGCAACTGCGCGTCGGCGCTATCGTTTCGCTTCGCCCAGCGCGCCAGCGCCGCCGCGGTAAATATATCTGAAGGAACCCGCTCATCGTAGAAGCGGTAGAGCGCCTCCTCATCCACCAGAATATCGCGCCGCCGTGTGCGCGCCTCCAGGTCGGAAATCTCGTCTATCAGCGCCAGGTTGTGGCGCAGGAAACCCGGCGGCGACCGCCAGCGTCCCGACACAAGGCCTTCGCGCAGCATCAGTTCCCGCGAGACGACGGGGTCAATAGGACCATAGTGCACTGGCTTGCCATCGCTGACGGTGAGCCCGAACAGGGTCACGCGCTCCGTCGCCACGACGCGCCCCTGGGCTTTCTGCCAGCGCGGCTCGTAGTGGTGTCGCTTCAGAAGATGAGGGTTGATGTGCAGTAACCACGCCGGTTCGATAGCAGCGGCAGTGCGTGCATAAACCTTGCGGGTCTCGACAATTTCTGCCGCCACCAGCCATGGGGCGGGCTTTGCGTGCAGAACGGACCCGGGGAACACCTGCACCTTACGATTGCGCGCAGCGAGATACTCGCGACCCTCGTCCCGCTGGGCGATATTCGCCAGCAGGCCCGAGAGCAATGCCTTGTGCACGCCGGCATAGTCAACGGCCGCATTCGCGGCACGACTGGCGCGCGTAACGGTATCCACGTTGTCACTACCGGGAGCGTCACCGCCGGGGGCTTCACCCGCGCTTACTGCATCGGTCGATACAAAGGCCAGGGCGGGCACCGCAATCCCCTGCTGGCGACAGGCAATACTGAGTTGACGGTGAATATCGCGCCACTCGCGCATGCGCGTGAACGACAGGAACTCACGCTGGCACAGTTTGCGCAGCTGGTTCTGACTGAGCAGTTGACGCTGATCCTCGTAGTAACGCCACAGATTCAGCCAGGCGAGAAAATCAGAGCGCGGGTGGCGGAAGCGCGCGTGCGCCTGGTCTGCCTGCTGCTGCTTCTCCGCGGGTCGCTCCCGGGGGTCCTGCACCGCCAGCGCACTGGCAATCACCAGCACCTCAGCGACCACGCCATCGCTCTGCGCTGCAAGAATCATGCGTCCCAGAAGCGGGTCCACCGGCAGTCGGGCGAGCTGTTTGCCCAGTGCCGTCAGTCGATTGCGCCGATCAACCGCACCCAGTTCGTTGAGTAAGCGATAGCCCTCGCGCACCATTCTGGGATCGGGCGGCTCGATGAATGGAAAATCCTGAACATCACCGAGGCGCAGATACAGCATCTGCAGAACGACGGCAGCCAGATTCGTGCGCAGAATTTCCGGATCGGTGTAGGCCGGGCGCTGCAGATAGTCCTGCTCACTGTACAGGCGCAGGCATACGCCCGCGGCCACCCTGCCGCAGCGACCCTGGCGCTGATCTGCGCTGGCGCGGGAAACCGGCTCCACCGGCAGGCGCTGTATGCGTGAACGTGCGCTGTAGCGACTGATGCGGGCATCGCCCGGATCGACTACGTAGCGGATACCGGGGACCGTGAGTGAGGTCTCCGCCACGTTTGTCGCCAGAACCACGCGCAGGCCGGACTGCTTGCCGGGATTGAACACCCGCGCCTGCTCAGCCTGGCTCAGCCGCGCATACAGCGGCAGCGTTTCCAGGCCCGGCTCGCCACGCAGCGCATGGGCAAGCTCGCGAATTTCCCGCTCTCCGGGAAGGAAAACCAGAATGTCACCGCGACTGCCATAGTAGCCGTCGCGGATAAGACGCAGCTGTTCGAGAATGTCGTCCTGACGATCGCGCTCATTGAGCTGGTCGGCGGGCCGCTCGATATAGTGTGTCTCTACCGGGAAGGAGCGCCCGGGTACCTGAATGATCGGTGCGCCCTTGAAGTGCTCGGCGAAGCGTTCAACGTCAATCGTCGCCGAGGTAATGATCAGCTTGAGGTCGGGCCGCCGTGGCAGGAGCTGGCGCAGATAACCCAGAATGAAATCGATATTCAGGCTGCGCTCATGGGCTTCATCGATAATCAGCGTGTCGTACTGCGAGAGCTGGCGGTCGCGCTGCAGCTCCGCCAGCAGGATGCCGTCCGTCATCAGCTTGACCGCCGTCGCGTCCCCGATCGTGTCCTGGAACCGCACCTGGTATCCGACCAGCTCACCGGGGGGCGTGCTGAGTTCTTCGCCAATCCGCTGGGCAACGTTGCGTGCGGCGAGTCGACGCGGCTGGGTGTGACCGATGCGCTTCACGCGGCCGCGGCCGAGCTCGAGGCAGATTTTCGGTAACTGCGTGGTCTTGCCCGAACCGGTTTCCCCGGCGACCACTACTACCTGGTGGGTGGCAATGGCCTGGGCAATATCACGTCGCAGCTGCGCTACTGGCAGCGCCTCGGGATACGTGATCGGCGGAATATCGCGCGGGGCTTTTTCGGGTTTGTGCATGGGGTATCGAGTGCTCGCCCGGCTGGCCTGCGCCGCCTGGACCGTGTCTAGCGATTGTCTAGCGATTGTCGGCAGCGGCGCGAGAAATGAACTGATCGGGATTGAGATACATCAGCTGCAGCATTACCGCAGGCTGGCCGTCACTGGCATCTGCACCAAGCACCATGACATTGGTCACGTCGTCCTCCACCGTCGGCGCCGTCACGCCGAATATCATGACCTTTCTGTCATGCTCCGCATAAAACACCTTCACCTTCTGCTTGTCTCTCAGCACCTCGACAAGATTGGCAATGAGGGTCGTCAGGCTGGTGCGAAAACTGCCATAATTCAGTCGGCCCCTGAATTCCGAACAATCGAGACGGACATCAAAGCGCACCTGCGACTTGTCTTCCATCTCAATCCGCGTGAGGGCAACGCGCGCACCTTCGTTGAGTTTCCGATAAAGTTTTTTCGCATCGGTGCGGCTGGCTTCAAGGAATGCCCTGCTCAGCAGATTCACCGACAGGGTCAGAAACTTGTCCTGCGGGATGGATTGGGTGTATGTCTCTTCCATCGCGGCCTCTCGCTGTGTCGTGGCGGCAGTCTAAACGCTGTCCGGTGGGAAAACCAGCGACCGTGCGCCCCGTGGGCAGAGGAGTCTTGTGATCAATCGGGACAACAGATACTGGGCGACCTGTGAAGAGGCAGACGTCGAGTGGACCGCAGCAGGGACCCCGCGTTCGCAACGGTACGGCGACATCTACTATTCGGCCGACGATGGGCTGGAAGAGAGCCGCTATGTTTTCCTTGAAGGCAATCGTTTGCGTGAGCGTCTGCATCGTCAGGCGTGTGCGGTATTCCGCGTCGGCGAACTCGGCTTCGGCACCGGTCTGAACTTTCTGTTGACCTGGATGCTGTTCCGGGAATGCGCCGCAGACACTGATGCCCGGCTGCACTACTGGAGCTGCGAACGACACCCGCTGCGTTCGCGTGACCTGGGCACTGCGCTCGAAGCATGGCCGGCACTCGCTGCCCTGTCGCATCAGCTGATGGCGGTCTATCCACTGCCGGTTCCGGGCCAGCACCGCTGCCTGTTCGACGGTGGTCGCGTCACGCTCGACCTGTGCTGGGAAGATGCGGGGGATGCGCTTGCCGATCTGGCGGAAAGCGGCTCAGGCGGTATGGATGCGTGGTACCTGGACGGCTTTGCGCCCGCGGGCAACGCCGGCATGTGGCACCCGGATTTATGGCGCTCAATCAGCGCTGCAAGCCGCCCCGGCGCCACCGTGGCGACATTTACCGCTGCCGGCGATGTCCGCCGGGGCCTGCAGGCCGCCGGGTTCGCTATGCGCAAGCGTCGCGGGTTCGGGCGCAAGCGCGAGAGCCTGCAGGGCACGCTGGTCTCACCCGCGACACCGGAAGCAGACACGGTGACCCCCTGGGACAGATCCAGCCAGCAGGCGGAAACGTCGTCGGTTATCGTGATCGGGGGCGGTCTCGCTGGCTGCATGACGGCAGCTGCCTTTGCCCGCCGTGGCATCGACGTGACGCTACTGGAAGGCGGCACACTCGCCTGTCGCGCTTCGGGCAACGCTCAGGGCGTTATCTACACGCGCCTGTCCCATCGTCACTCGCCACTCACAGACCTGTCGGTTCTCAGCTATCTTTACGCGCTGCGACTCTACGCCGCCATGTTTAAAGCAGGTTCTCTGGTCCGTGGGGTTGATGGCGATCTGTGCGGCTGCTTCCAGATGGAGGCCACGCAAGACCAGTTTGCACCTATCGCGACCACACTTCGCAACGTGCCCGGGCTGGCCGAAATCGTCAACCGCGAAAGCGCCGCCCAACGCTGTGGCTTTGCGCCCGCCAGCGGCGGATTGTGGCTGCCTGGCTCAGGCTGGCTTGACCCACGTGCCGTGTGCCAGGCGGCAAGCCAGCACAAGCGAATTTCGATTATCGAGGACTGTGGCCGCATCGCCCTCGATCGCACAGGCGGGCGCTGGGTGGCGTCGCCAGAACGTGGCGATAGCCACAGCGCCGACATTACCGTCATCGCCGCGGGTATCGATAGCGACCGGTTTCCTCAGCTAGGCTGGCTTCCGCTGCGCCCGGTGCGCGGGCAGACAACCACCCTGCCCGCTGTCCATCTGCCGGACACGCCTCGCGCTGCCTTCTGCCACTCCGGCTACCTCGCACCTGCGCGCAACGGCGAGCACTGCCTCGGGGCTACATTTGACCCCGGCGACACCGACGTGACGTTGCGCCAGGGTGATCATCGCTACAACCTGAACGCGCTTGCAAAGGCAGTACCCGCCTGGGAACAGGCACTGGCCACTGTCGATATCGCGGCCACGGAGGGACGTGCCGAGCTGCGCTGCGCCTCGCCGGACTATCTGCCGATGGTCGGCGCTGCACCGGACCCACAGGACTGGTATCAACGTTACGCAGCTCTCGCGGACAATGCGCGCCGAGTGATTCCGCAAACAGGGATGTATCAGCCGGGGCTCTTCGTAAACACTGCGCACGGATCCCGCGGCCTCACGACAACACCCCTGGCGGCGGAACTGGTCGCCAGTCTGGCCTGCATGGAGCCGGCACCGGTCGGCCGCCAGCTGTTGCGCGCGCTGGCACCTGGACGGTTTATCATTCGCGACATCATTAAAAGTGGACGCCCGTCATGAGACGCATTCTTTCCGGCCTGGTTTTTCTCGCCGCACAGGCACTGGCCGTCGAGGAGCTCGCTTTCTGTGTTCTGGAGCAGCGTGAGCACCCCCGGGAAAATTTTGTCCAGGGCCTGGAAATCATCGACGGTGTTCTTCTGGTCGGTACGGGAAATTACGGCAAGTCCCGCGTCAGACGCTATGCGTTTGACAGCATGACGCTGATAAACGAGCAGGCACTTCACCCCCGCCTGTTCGGCGAGGGCGTCACACAGATGAACGGGCGCATTTACCAGCTGACCTGGCGCTCACGGCTCGGTGTAGTGTATCGCGCCGATGATCTTCGGCCCCTCGGTCGCTTCAGTCTGTTGGGGGAAGGCTGGGGAATCACGAATAATGGTGAGGACCTTATCTACAGCGACGGCACGGACACACTGCGATTTCTCGATCCGCGAACCCTTGAAGTCAAAAGAAGCGTGAGCGCAACGCTGGATGCAAGACCGCAAACACGGCTCAACGAACTGGAATGGATACACGGTCGCATCTGGGCCAACGTCTGGCAGACCGACGACATCGTCATTATAAATCCGCTGTCTGGCGCCGTGGAGAGCCGGATCGACCTCACCGGGCTCCTGCCGGCCAGCGCCCGGCGGCCGGACACGGATGTTCTCAATGGCATCGCCTACGATCGCGAAAACGATGCGCTGTGGGTCACGGGCAAGCACTGGCCCTTCCTGTATCGCATCTGCATCGCGTCATCCGGCGTCGAACCGGCCTGCGCTGACGTGACAGAAGACACATCGGATGACGCTGCGGAGGGGGCAACTGCCCCCGAGTCGCGCTAGAATACAGTTTTAACTGTTGACAGGACTCTCATGACTATCGCACAGACGAACCCGCCCGCCGTTCACGCAAGCTTCAGGCAGTTGCAGGACGTCACTATCGACGCACTCAACCTGCGGGTGCAGCACTTTGAACATCGGGAAACCGGCGCTCAGCACTATCACCTTGCGAGCGACCACAACGAGAACGTGTTCCTCGTCGCGCTGCGCACGGTGCCGGAAGATTCCACGGGGGTCGCGCACATTCTTGAGCATACGGCACTGTGTGGCAGCCAGCGCTATCCCGTCCGGGATCCGTTTTTCATGATGCTGCGCCGTTCGCTGAACACCTTCATGAATGCCTTTACCAGCGCCGACTGGACCGCCTACCCCTTCGCCAGCCAGAACCGCAAAGACTTCGACAACCTCCTTGACGTCTACCTCGACGCGGTCTTCTTCTCCACGCTGGACCCGCTGGACTTTGCCCAGGAAGGTCATCGGGTGGAGTTTGCCGAGCCAGACAATGCCGGGAGCGAGCTGGTTTTCAAGGGTGTTGTGTTCAACGAGATGAAAGGCGCCATGAGCTCGGTCAGTGCAACCCTCTGGCAAACCCTGTGTGAACACCTGTTTCCCACGAGCACTTACCACTATAACTCCGGTGGCGATCCGGCCTGCATTCCAGACCTCACCTATGATCAGCTGCAGGCGTTCTATCGCAGTCACTACCATCCTTCGAATGCCATTTTCATGACCTTCGGCGATATCCCCGCCATTGAACACCAGGCGGTATTCGAGGACCGTGCACTGAGCCATTTCACCCGTAGCGACGCGCGGATTTCGGTGAGCCCTGAGCAGCGCCTGAGCGCACCACAGCGCGTTCAAAGCCACTATGCCTTCGATGAAGACAGCCCCTGCACTGAGAAAACGCACATTGTGGTGGGGTGGATGCTCGGCGAGAGCACAGACCTCGAGCAGCTGCTGGAAGCGCAGCTGCTGACCTCGGTATTGCTGGAAAACAGCGCCTCACCGCTGCAGCACGCCCTTGAGACAAGCAAACTCGGCTCTGCACCTTCACCGCTTTGCGGTCTTGAGGATTCCATGCGTGAAATGGTGTTCTCCTGCGGCATCGAGGGCAGTGAGGCCGACAGGGCCGAGGCACTGGAGACGCTGGTCCTCGACGTGATCGGCCGGGTGGCAAGCGACGGCGTTTCCGAGGACCATCTTGAGGCCGTGCTGCACCAGCTGGAACTGCACCAGCGTGAAGTGGGTGGAGACGGCTTTCCCTACGGCCTCAGCCTGATTATGCAGGCCCTCGGCTGTGCCACCCATCACGCCGATCCGATTCCTGTGCTCGATCTGGAACCCGTCATTGTGTCGCTACGTGAAAAAATCAGGGATCCGAACTACATCCGCGGACTGGCGCAGCGCCTGCTTCTCGACAACCCCCACCGAATCACGCTGGTGATGTCGCCCGATCCCGGGCTGTCCGCACAGCGGTCTGCCAGCGAGCGCCAGAGACTAACTGCAATCAAGGCCGGTCTCGACGAAAGCGGCAGACAGGCCATTGTGAACCGGGCAGCGGAACTGAAAGCACGTCAGCAGGGCACCGTCGACGCAAGCATCCTGCCGAAGGTCACACTGGCCGATGTGCCCGCCGATCTGCCGCAGATCAGTTATCGCGAACACGCCAATAGCGAATTCGACATTACGACCTACGAGCAGGGAACCAACGGCCTGGTGTACCAGCAGCTGGTAGTGCCACTGCCGGCACTGGATGATTCGGAACTTCAGCTTCTTGGGCATTACACCGGCATGGCGACGGAGCTGGGCATCGGCGGCGAAAGCTATATGGATACGCAGCACCGGCAGTCGGCCTGTGTCGGCAGTATCCGACTATCCGCGACCATGCGCGGCAGCGTTGACAATGAACAGGTCATTGCAGCCAACCTGGTGCTGTCGAGCAAGGCGCTGCGGCGCCTGACCGGCGACCAGCTCTCTCTCATGCGCGACACCCGCGAAGGGCTGGCCTTTGATGAGTTGCCCCGCCTGCGGGAGCTGATATCACAGCAGCGCGCGAGGCGCGAACAGTCCATCACGGGCAGCGGCCACAGCCTGGCGATGGCTGCCGCCTGCGCCGGCATGAGCCCGCTGGCCAGGCAGCAGCACCGTGCCTCCGGCCTTGAAGGCATCCGTGAACTGCGTGCACTCGATGAGCGGCTGCGCAACGACAGCGAGCTTCAGGCCTTCGCTGGCGAGCTATCCGCCCTGCACACAAAGCTGAATAAAAACCGTCCGGAGCTGCTGAGCATCGCTGAACCCGGCTCCTCCGACGAACTGGTGGCACAAGCTCGCAAAGTCCTGACCGGTATCTCACAGGACAGCTCAGGCACGACACTCACACTCCCTGCCCTGCGCGATCGACGTGGCGAGTGCTGGATAACCAATACCCAGGTTAATTTCTGCGCAAAAGCCTACCCGACCGTACCGGTGGGACACCCCGATGCGGCGGCTCTCACGGTTCTCGGTGGCTTCCTGCGAAACGGCTATCTTCACCGCGCAATACGTGAACAGGGCGGAGCCTACGGCGGTGGCGCCAGCCAGGATTCGACTGTCGCGGCCTTCCGCTTTTTTTCTTACCGGGACCCGCGCCTTGCTGAAACGCTCAATGACTTTGACGAGTCTGTGGCCTGGCTTCTCAAGGATCAACATGACCCATCAGGGGTCGAAGAGGCGATTCTCGGTGTGATCTCCGGTCTCGACAAGCCCGCCTCGCCAGCAGGAGAGGCCAAGCAGGACTTCCACAACCGGCGTTTCGGACGGGACCATGCCCAACGGATGCTGTTCCGCCAGCGTGTTCTGGCGGTGACTCTGGATGATCTTCAGCGCGTGGCAGAGACCTATCTGTCACCGGAGCGCGCAAGCATTGCCGTGGTGACAGGTGCTGCGCAACGCGATGCCAGTGCGGCACTGCGTCAGGAGCTGGATCTTGTCCTGTGCGAACTTTGACGACACAGGAACGGGGGCAGACGTTCTAGTGGGCCACGCGGTATAGTCTATCTGAATAGCTGCGGGCGTTGGATCAGTGGTTGTGCGCGGTCAACCGTAAACCAATCCTCGCGGCCAGGGTTCCCGGCAGCGGGCATAATCAACAGAAGACGCCCTGCTGCTCCCTCACCCAGGGCAAAGACGCGCGCAAAGTCAGCGGCGGAAAAGAGCCGATTGCCCCAGGATGGATCGGCCACCTGGACATTACCTCGCCTGTCCACGCCGCGGATCAGGGTGAAATGTGGCTCTCCATCCGGCTCAATATACGCGATGGCAGGTATGCTCAGGCGCTGCAGTGTTTCTGCAGCCAGACTTACACCCTGCGCGCGAAACCCATAGTCGCGCGCAAGATCGGCGAGGATGGCAAGTGACACACCACGTTCCTGAAGCATCTGCAGCTGCGTACGCTCGCCCGGTGCGAGATCAGACCCCAAAAGGCGGCGGGTGAGAATGTCAGGGGCGGGCAACTCCAGCCTGTCGAGCAATTCCGCTTCACTGACAGGATGGTCAAAATAATAGGTCAGCATTGTCGCCAGTGCTGCAAGACCGCAGCTGAAATCAAGCTCCTGCCGCACCACCGCCTGATCGCGAAGCGCTTTCCAATGACGGAAATCCTGCATTTCTGTCGCTGCAAGCGGACGCACATGCAAAACGCAGGCAACTGTCATAAAACCCATCAGCAAGGTCACGTCTCGCACAAGACCTGGACGCATTAGCGGCGCCGCTTTGAGAATGTCGGCAGCCTGGTGGCGTGTGGAGCGCAGCGTCAGCATAGAGCACAGCGAATTCACCGTGGGCGATCAGTCCGCCGGTGCGCCGGTACGGGTCTCACCGGGTGAACTGCCCAGGTCGTCCAGGGCACGCTGCCGCGCCAACCAACCCGTAATGGCCACACCCACAACGAACACGCTCGCCACGATACTCACCATGGCGCCAACGGAATTACTTTGCACCGCGTAGATGAGAACGATCACAGCCAATAAGCCAAGCGTGTACAGACCCATCCAGCGGAACCAGTAACGGTCTCTTGCTTTATTGAAGTTTGCTTCCCACTCTTTTTTTATCATCTCCGGATGTTTCATTTGCGATTCTCTCGAGTCTGAATGCCGATGAAAAAATGCGCCCGCATCATTCATGCAGATGTGGATGGCAACGCCAAATGTCAATGTCAATGTCAATGTCAATGTTCATGCCAATGCGACAGACCCCTCCGTCAAGTAAAACGCCCGTCACCTCAAGCGTAGAAGCTACACCTCATAGAGGCAACGGGCATTACCGGTCAACTACCCTCGTTTCAGTTTATCTGGTAGCAGCCTGTGCAGTTTCCGCCATAGCTATAGTTGGGGACGTAAATACCCCAGAACAGCCCCATCAGCCCGATGTCCACACCGGCGATTGCCAGCGGAATCGCCAGCAGCGGCATGCGACCGCGGGTTTCTTCCATGGCCTGTGTGTCAAGCCGCTCCACGACTGGCGCATCGCCGCCAAAAGCACTGTTGAGATCAAACGTCTCTTCCGTGTTTCGGTCGGCAAAGGCTGGCGTGGACACAACTGCTGCAAGCGCAGCGACCTGGAAAGCTCTTGAAAATATCTTCATGATGACGCTCCTTGTCATTGTCAAACGATATGAATGCGACCTATGTCGCGCTTACTGGCATCCCGCTAGCATCGTGCAGGGCAGAATGCCGATCCCACTCACTGAAAACGGTACAGCCACTCCAGATCAAAGCCCGCACCGGCGCCTGACCCTGAGGTGGCAATATTGGTATTCAGGAAAAAAGTGGAGCTCCGCCCGGCGGCATAACCGAGACCGAGGCGCAGCGCGGTAGCAACGCTGGACTCATCGCCAACTGACGGGTCGGTATCGAAGTCGCGGTATTGCAAGGATAGGCCACCTACCAGGGTGACATTGGCGTTGACGGCAAAGTTCACCTGCGGAGCAAGCATCAGGTTGTGCGCGCCCTCCGCGCTGACCGCCGCATCGCCCTGGCGATCCTGGTATCGATAGCGTGCGGATAATGAAAGAACAACCGGATCTATCGAGCGATAAGCGGTAACGCCAAACTCGAATCCATCAAGCCACTGCTGCTGCGCACCGGGAAACGCCCGACTGGACACAACATCTGCCCGCATATCCAGCAAGACTGCCGGGGCGCCATGCTCCGGGAGCGCAAGCCAGCTAACGCCGACATCCGCACCGTAGCCGTCAGCCTGCCGCGCCGACGTGCCGGGATTGCGCCAGCGCGTCTGTCGATGAGTCAGCCGCCCATTGACCTCCATGCGTGCTGCCACCCCATAGCGGGCACCGATAGCGGTAACACCCTGACCTGCGTTGCTGTGCCCGACCGACAAAAGGGCGGCGCCCGACGGCGTTTCGCGACGGGCCAGAACCGGTTGTCGGATCTGCTGCCACTGGGTCTGTACGGAGGCGGTGAAGGTCGACTCCGGCATCAGCAAGGCATCAATCGACAGTGGCAGCTGTGCATGAACCGAGGCCGGACAGAGAGTGAGCAGCAGCGGCAGCGCACGGCCCGGACACAGTGGATTCACCCCGAGGGCTATCGGCTGGCTGGCGTTGAGTTCAGGCCCTGGCTCGACGTGCATGTGGTGGCTCCTCTGCTGTGACACCTGCAGCATCGGCAAAAACACTCGCAAGCGGTAGCTCAGAAACGCTCTCTGGTACGGCAAATGCGTGCGCTATACTGTGCGACGGACAACACACCCTGGGCAACGGCGGACACACAACCATGCGATCCCTGACGACAGCACTACTCGTTAGCGTTCTTCTCGGCGGCTGCAGCAATCTGCAGCAACAGGCACAGGATTCACTGCTGAGCACCCTCCCGGATCGGCGGGGCGTCACCTACGACAAGGTCCGCACCTACCCCGGCGATGTGGTTTGCGGCGAATACACGGCAAGCAGCGTCATGGGTTACACCCAGCGCACGCTACCCTTCATCTACCACCAGGGCCGCGTCTTCAATCGGCCAGGGAAAGACGACGTTGCCATTTACTGCACCAGAGAGCCCGTGAAGGCACTGCATGAGCGCCTGGGAATAGGCCCGATGACAAGCGACAATGACGCACTGCAGCAGATATACAGGGACACGAGCGCACTTCACGACGCTCTCGAGGCATACGTTGGCGCGCGTGGAGATCTGCCCGTGGACGCCACTGGCCTGAATGCACTGACACCGCCCGAGGGAGACTACCTGCAAGACATACCGCTGGACCCCTGGGGTCGCCCTTATCACTATGAGCGCAGCCTCGGCGGTCGCGTGCGTGCCAGCTACGAGCTGTACACGCTGGGCGAAGATAACGCGCCGGGCGGCACAGGATCCGATGCCGATATCCGGCGTGAACACCTGGGTTACCTCAAAAGGATCGCCAGCATGCAGAAATCCGACTAGCGTCAACGCCAGACCGCTGCGTCACGCAGTCGCCTGCAGCGGAAAAACCCGCGGCAGTAAAAAAAGCACCGTCACGCTGTACGCAATCGACATCGGCAGCCCGTAGCGGAAGTAATGACGCAGCGTATACCCGCCAAGGTTCTGCACCATCAGGTTCGTTGTGTACCCATAGGGCGTCAGAAAACTCGCGCTGGCGCCGAATGCCACCGCCATCGCGAAGGGAAGCGGGTCGACGCCGTAGGACTGTGACAGACCGTAGGCGATGGGAAAAACCAGCGCGGCGGCGGCATTGTTGGTCATCAGTTCGGTCATGAGCATGGTACCCAGATACACGCCGATCAGCGCCACATAGGGTCCGCGCCCATCGAGCCCACTGTGTAACAACGCTGCCAGCTCAGTCACCACTCCGGTATTGGACAGTGCCTGGGAGAGCGTTAGCGCCGAAGCGATGATCAACCACAGACCAAAGGGGAAGCGTCGCGCCAGTTCGCCACTGCGCACGATACCAAGGGCCAACATGGCGACCAGAAGCAGGGCCACGCCTTTGATCAGCGGCACAACGCCGAGGGCACCCAGCGCCACCACCAGCAGAAGGCCAATGCTGAGCACCAGATCGTGAGTGGTACTGTTGCGGCTGCGAATGCCGCTCTGGTCTACCACCAGAAAATTCTTGTCGACGTTGCGTCGCGTCGCGAAGTCTGCGCCAACCGCCAGCATCAGGCTGTCGCCCGCCTGCAGCGTGATGCCCCCGAGTTTGCCAGACAAGCGCTTGCCGCCGCGGCGCATACCGACAACGGCGGCATCGAACAGGGAGCGAAACCCACTTTCCTTGATTGTCCGGCCCTCGACCGTGGCACCGGGCAGGATAATCACCTCAGTGAGGTTGCCGCGCAGAAGTCCCTCCTGAGTCGCAAACAGCTTGAGACCGGGGAACCGCTCCAGAAGACTGACCTGGCTGATGTCTCCAGAGAAGATCAGCTTGTCCCCTCCCTCGATAATCTCCTGGGGTGCAACAGGCGATACAAGATGCTCGTCCCGCACAATCTCGACAAGGAACAGCGCGTCCAGGTCTCTCAGTCCGTTGTCGGCGATACTGCGCCCCACAAGAGATGAGTCCTCGCTGACCTCCGCCTCCACCAGGTATTCATTGACGTTGACCTCCTCGGTGGGGTTCTCAGGCAGCAAACGTGAAAACAGGATGATCACGAGCAGCCCGACAAGCGTGGCTGCACCACCGACCGGCAGGAACGCAAAGAAGGCCAGACCCGAGCCCGTCGCGTCCTCGAGAAAACTGCTCACAATCAGGTTGGTCGAGGTGCCGATCAGCGTCATGGTGCCACCGAGGATCGCCGCAAACGACAGGGGCATCAGCAGTTTCGAGGGTAAATGGTAACGACTGGTCCGCACGCTGTTGGCGAGTGTTGCAACCACTGCGGTATTGTTGACAAAGGCCGAAAAAATCGCAGTGGTAATGCCAAGTCTGAGCAGGCTGCGTCGATACCAGGCATTGACCAGCCCGGCGGAAAGACGCTCAAGCCAGCTCAGCTTCTCGAGACCCACCGACACCAGAAGCAGGAGAATCAAAGTCACCAGCCCGGTGTTGGATGCCTTGCCAAGCAGTTCTTCCGTGCTCACAAGACCGGCGAGGTAGCACACACTCATTGCCAGCGTAAACAGCCAGGCGGGCGAGACGGTGCTGAAAATAAGCCCGTAGAACAGGCAAAGAAAAACCCCTGCGATCAACAACTGCTGCAGCATGCTGCGGGCCACCCGGTGAGAGAAGGCAGAGGATACGCGGTCGCCGGCCCGCGACTCAAGCCAGATCGACGACTGCGACAACAAGCCCCGAGAGGGCGCTGGCAACGAGCACGCTTCCAACGCGGAACCCGATCGCCCTGCCGCCGATCCCGGCAGCCATTACCGCCTTGGCAAGCGTATTGGCTGCGGCGGCAATCACTATGCCCAGAACAGCAACGGGCACGGCGACATCACCCAGCGACATGCGCGACAGCGACAGGTTGATTGCATCGACATCCGTGATGCCTGATGCCGCTGCCAGAGCCAGCAGACCAGCATCGCCGAACGCGTGCCGTAAGGCCTCACCCAGCAACATGACTGCGGCCAGCAGCGCGCCAAATCCCAGCGCAGGTATCAGTTCAAAGGGATTTTTCAGGGGCGATGCCATCGTCACTGTTTCGCGACGAGTCGCTCGCCAGAACCAGAAAGCCGGCAGATAGACCACCGTTGACATTGCCAGGGCGGGAAGCAGAAGCGGCTTCAAGAGCGCTGGATTCAGTACCGACGCCACCAGAAACATGCGTGGGAACATGGTGCCACAGGCGAGGAGAATCGCCGTCGCCAGCAAATCCGCTGAGGCAGGTTCCCGTCGGGCCGCGCGCGCAAACTGCAGTGTCACTGCGGTAGATGAAGCGAGCCCGCCAAACATACCCGTGAACAGCGTACCGTGTCGGGGTCCTCCAATCTGCACAGCAAAATAACCGGCCGAGGAAATCGACGCGATGAGCACCACCATCCACCAGATCGCATAGGGATTGAGTGCCTGCCACGGGCCGTAACCCCGATCGGGCAGCAGCGGCAGCACAACCACGGATATCAGCAATAACTTGAGCACCGCCCGCAGCTCAATCCTTTCCAGGCGATCCAGCCAGTCATGCAGCAGGGTCTTATAGCTGAGGAGAAGCGCCGCAACCACGGCAGCAGCCGCGGCAAGTCCCGGCTCACCGGCAGCAGCGAGCCCCCCGAGCGCAAACACCAGCAATGCCGCTGCCACACTGGTCACGCCGTGATCGCTGTCCTCGAGACTTTCCAGAAAATGCGCCGCGAGCAGCATCACTGCCAGGGCGAGAAACGCCAGCCCGAATACGACACCACCGAAGCGCGCGGACAATAGCCCACAAACACCACCAAGGAGACCGATGACGCCGAAGGTCCGCAGGCCGGCCATCCGCCGGCCTTCGCGGATTTCGCGGTGAGTCCAGCCACGTTCGGCGCCAAGCAAAAGCCCGATCACCAGCGCGACGGCGAGCCCCATGCTGTCTGTTGCGATAAATTCCATGACAGTGATCATCCCCTACAGGCGAGACCGTGTCCACGGCTCTACAGACCTGCAACCCGGTTTGCGCTAGACTCCAGGGGTTCCTTTCCCTCGTCGCAACAAGCCGGCTCGGGGGGCAGGACGTCACCCGCACACCAGGAGAGACCACAGATGATCGGATACGTCACCGTTGGCGTTACAGAAATGGACAAGGCCAAGGCATTCTATAGCGGTTTACTCGCCAGCCTCGGCGCAAAAGTCCTGATGGAAATGGACCGCATCGCCTTCATCGGCAAGAGAATGAGCGAACCGATGCTCGCGGTCTGCACACCCTACAATGATGAGGCGCCGCATCCGGGCAACGGCAACATGCTGGCGATCACCGCCGGTTCCAAGGAAAATGTCGATGCGCTCTACCACAAGGCCCTCGAACTCGGCGCCAGTGATGATGGCGCACCGGGTCAGCGAATTCCCGACGTGTTCTACGGCGCCTACGTGCGCGATGCCGATGGCAACAAGATCGCGTTTTTCCATTTCGGTTGATCGCCAGCGAGCGCGCATCAGTGCGGAAACGCTGAACCCGTGATGCATCAGCCGCAAGGGCAGAAACGAAGCGGCCAGTGCTTACTGAACCTGTTGTCGACCAACATTGACGGTTATGCGGCCCTTGCGTAACGTATTTGCCTGTTAACAACGGAGAGGCTTCGTGAGCAAACGCATCCCGAGATCATCCGATAACGACTACAGCCCCGAAATTATTGCGGAGCGCCAGGCCTTTATCGAAGAAAATACGCCCGCCAGACTCAAGCACACCCGACAGTTTTCCTTTGAAGCTCATGCTATGGCCGGCAACATAGAGAACATGTTCGGTGTGGCACAGGTTCCGATTGGTCTGGCAGGGCCCCTGCTGATTGATGGTGAACATGCCAGGGGCGAGTTCTACGTGCCGATGGCGACCGTTGAGGGCACAATGCTGGCCAGCTATAACCGCGGCATGAAAGTCATTCGCGAGAGCGGCGGCGTGATGACCACAGTCGCTGGCGAGGCCATGCAGCGCGCGCCCTGCTTTGTCTTTCGCAATGCCCGTGATGCGAGAGACTTCGAGCTTTGGCTGGTGGAGAATTTCCAGAGGATAAAAGCAGTCGCAGAGACCACAACCTCGGTTGGCAAGCTGATCGAGATCGAACACTACAACGCCCACAATTTTATCTACACGCGTTTTGACTACACCACCGGCGATGCGGCAGGCCAGAATATGACCAGTCGCGCCACATTTGTCGCCTGCGAGTGGATCCGGGAAAACTACCCTGCGCTGAAGAATTACCTGCTTTCCGGTAACTTTGACACGGAGAAACGCACGTCAGCGGTTAACTCCCTTAAAGGTCGTGGCCGACGCGTTACCGCGGAGATCACCATCCCCAGAGATGTGCTTGAGCGCAACCTGAGAATTACGCCAGAGGCCATGCACTATGGCCAGGGCATCACCACGCTGGCGTCGTTCCTCAGCCACTCGTCCAACAATGCAGCGCACCCCGCGAACGGTCTGGCAGCGCTCTACCTGGCCACGGGGCAGGATATCGCCAATATCGGCGAGTCGAACCAATGCACGGTCTATAACCGCGTTACCCGCGAGGGCGACTACTTCTTTTCCATAACACTGCCAGCGCTGATACTTGCGACCTACGGCGGTGGCACTAATCTGCCAACGCAGCGAGAGTGCCTGGAAATCATGGATTGTCACGGCAAGGGCAAGGCTTACAAGCTGGCAGAAATCGCCGCAGGCCTTGTGGTAGCCGGGGAGCTGTCCCTTGGCGCCGCGACGCGGGTCGACAAGGAAACGCGCCAGAACGAGTGGGTTGATGCCCATGAGCGTCTGGGGCGCAATCGCTGAAGCGCCGGATCAAGAACCTGTGCTCTGGCTGATTTTCTCGCCAGGATAATCGGTAGCGTCGACCACGGTGCAGATCTGCCACGACAAAAACCACTCAACACGCAAGTGCGTGAACGAAAGGAACCAGCCAATGAGTCATACAACAATGCATAACGTACGTCGCAACACGATGATCGCCGCACTGCGCCGCGCGCTTTCGCAAACCTGTATCGCAGCGGCAGTACTCACAGTATCGATGACCGGCGTTGCACAGAATACAGAAAGTCCCTACGAGCCGGGCTTCGTTGTGCCCATGGCATCGGCGTTTGTTCCAGAAGAGCGGGTGCTGACGCATCGCGAGCAGTCTGCGCTGGTGCGCGGCTGGCTGGAGCAGCGTTTCAAGACGATTCTCCCGGAGATCATGCGCCGCGAGGGCATCGATATGTGGATCATCGTCTCCAGGGAGTACAACGACGACCCGGTGTTCCGCTCGCTCGCACCCTTTGAAACCTACTCTTCGCGTCGCCGAACCATTCTGGTCTTCCATGACCGGGGCGAGGAAGAGGGGGTTGAAGCACTTTCCGTAGGTCGCTTTGACTACCAGAACCTGTATACGGTTGTACCAACGCACAACGAAAAGCAGTTCGAGGGTCTGCGCGAACTGGTGAAGGAACGCAACCCCGGCAGGATCGGCATCAACATGTCAGAGCGCTGGAACCATGCTGACGGGCTGACCGCCACCCAGCGCGACGCACTTTTCACATCGCTCGAGGACTACACCGACCGTATCGTCAGTGCTGAAATGCTGACCGTTGGCTGGCTGGAAAAACGGCTCCCCGAGGAAACCGATGCCTACCGTCACATCATGCGGGTGGCGCATTCCATTATCGGTCGCGCCTTTTCCAACGAGGTCATTGTACCCGGCGTGACCACCGCCGATGACGTGCGCTGGTGGATGCGCCAGCAAGTCGCCGAGTACGGCCTCGATGGCTGGTTCCATCCCTCCGTCGGCATTCAGCGCAAGGGCGTTGAAGGCAAGTTCAGTGGCGATGCGGTGATCCAGCGCGGCGACATGCTGTGGACCGACTTCGGCATACAGTACCTGGGCTTTGCCACAGACACCCAGCATAACGCCTATGTCCTGCGACCCGGCGAGGTTGAGCCGCCCAAGGGACTCAGAGACGGACTGCGGGCCTCCATGCGCCTGCAGGACATCACCCTCACCGAGTCGCAAGTGGGACGCAGCGGTAATGACGCCCTCGCCGCTTCACTCGCCACAGCACGCGAGGAGGAACTGGACGCCACCATCTACTGGCACTCCATCGGCTACCACGGTCACGGCGCCGGCGTGCCGCTGGGCATGACCGACTACCAGGACGGCGTACCTGTGCGTGGAGAGCTGCCCTTCCGTGCCAGCACCTGGCATTCGGTAGAACTGAACGTAACCCACCCGGTGCCCGAGTGGGACAACCAGCCGGTGCGGTTTTCCATGGAGGAGGATGCTGTGCTGACAGATGACGGCTGGGAGTGGGTGCTTGGAAGACAGGAATCATTTTACCTGATCCGCTGAGAGAGATTTCGTCCGGGTGTATGTCGTCGAGCGGAGTACAGGCCTTGAGCAGCCCTCACACTGACACCCGGTCGCTCAGCGACCTGACCACACCCTGCCTGCTACTCGATCTGCAGCGCATGCACAGGAATATCGACAGACTCGCCGCTCACATGGCGAGTCTGAACGGCACCTTGAGGCCGCATGTAAAGACCAATAAATGTATTCAGGTGACCGAGGCAATCATCGCCGGGGGTCACGTCAACGGTATTACCGTCTCCACCCTCGCGGAGGCTGAATATTTCTTTGAACACGGCTACAGCGATATTCTCTACGCGGTGGGGATTGTTCCCGCGAAGCTGCCAGCGGTTGCCGACCTGACGCGGCGCGGCTGCGATCTGAAGATTGTGCTCGATAGCGTGGAGATCGCCAGAGCCGTTGCCGCGGACGCCGAGAATCGCAGGGTAACCCACCGGGTAATGATCGAGCTGGATAGCGACGGACACCGCTCGGGCGTGCGCTTTGACGACGACAGCCTGCTCGACATCGCTCGAGTCATCGCCGCCAGTCGCCACTGCGAACTGGTGGGAGTCATGACGCATGCCGGTGAGTCCTACAGCTGCCGGGACGCGACATCCTTGCTGGCGCTGGCCCGTCAGGAGCGCGACACCAGCGTTGCCGCGGCAGAAAGAATCCGCGCGGACGGCATTGCCTGCCCTGTGGTGTCGATCGGGTCCACCCCCACCGCCTTCGCCATCGATAACCTTGACGGCGTGACGGAAGTTCGCGCCGGCGTGTATGTTTTCTTCGACCTCGTCATGACGGGCATCGGCGTGTGTGAGCAGGCTGACATCGCCCTTTCAGTGCTGGTTAGCGTGTCGGGCTATCAGAAGGAACGGAACCTGGCGATTACCGATGGTGGCTGGATGGCCATGTCGCGCGATCGCGGTACGCAGGACCAGCCGGTGGATTATGGCTATGGCGCAGTGCTGGATAGTGAGAGCCGGCCGCTGGAAGACCTGGTGGTCTCAGGTGTCAACCAGGAGCACGGCATCATCAGCCGGCGAAAAAGCGACGCGGCGCTGCCCTACGATCGACTCCCCTTGGGCGAACTACTGCGCATTCTGCCGAACCACGCCTGCGCCACCGCTGCCCAGTTTGATGAGTTCGTTGTTGTGGGTAACGACAACCGCATTATTGATCGCTGGTCGCGGACTCGCGGCTGGTAGAGTGCGGATTGGCGTACCCTGGGTATTCCGGCGAAACCGGCCCGAAGTACCGCAACACATAAATTCGCGCTGAAATGTTGCGAATTTATGTGTTGCGGTACTAAGACAAGGCGTTCAGTGCACCAGCACGACCCGGCACTTTGCGCTGTGCAGCACCTTGTTCGAAACGCTGCCGATAATCAGCCCCTTCAGACTACCCAGACCGCGGCTGCCGAGAACGATGGCGTCAACATTGAGATCCTCTGCCGCCGTCACGATCGCCATGGCGGGTGGCGTCCAGAACAGATGATGCCTGAACTGGACGCCCGGCGTCTTCACCGTCCCCTCGGCCTCCGCCAGAATTCTGCGTGCATCTGCCTCGATCGCGTCCTTGATCTGTCCGCCTGCGCCGCCCTGAGTCCACAGCCCCACGTGTCCCTCCAATGGTGGCAGTTCGGGGACATTGAGAAGGTGAATCGTCGGTGACTCCCCGGAGAGCAGTTCGCTGGCGATATCCAGCGCTGCCAGGGAATGCGTGGAACCGTCTACCGGAACCAGAATCGTGTTGTACATCAGATCTCTCCTGTTCTTGCAGTGGCAAGGAGCGCTTGTCAGGCATGAGCGCTTTCTTTAGACTTCGCATCCCGTGTCGCCGGCATAGCTCAGTTCGGTAGAGCAACGCATTCGTAATGCGTGGGTCGGGTGTTCGAATCACCCTGTCGGCACCATATCAGATGTTCCCGGGTCCCGCGCAGACCTGATCCCACCAACTATCCATCAACGCTCAAACTTCGTCGACAGCACCACGCTGGTCAGCGTGCTCTCAACCCCATCCATCTCACGTACCCTGTCGAGAACCTCATCCAGCTCCTCGGTAGAATCCGCCTCCGCCACCACAATCAGATCGTAGATACCGCTCACCGCATAAGCGCGCAATATGCTGGGCATACGCCGCAATTCCCGTACCAGGCTGTTCGCCAGTCCCGCGGAGACATTGACCATGATGTGCGCACGCACGCGGCGGCGCCCGGCCTCGTCCCCGAGCACCACCGTATAGCCACGAATGATCCCGCGCTGTTCCAGCCGTTCAATGCGATCGGTCACCGTGCTCCGGGACACACCAAGCAGTCGCGATAAGCGGGCGATAGTGACTCGGGCGTTCTGCTTAAGATGCTGCAGTAACGCGTCATCGAGGTCCTTGCTTAGCATAATGAGGGTTTTTCCGGCGTTATGGCGGGTTTGCTCTGTCAAATTAGCAGCTTTGCGTCTGTTTTTCGACGCGACCCAGAGATAGTCTGAAGCTGGACATGTGATCCGGGAGAGCGGAAATGAAAAACATAATACTGGTTGGCGCGGGGAAAATTGGCGGCGTTATCAGCGAATTCCTCGCCGCAAGCGGGGACTACACCGTCACCGTTGCAGATCTGAGCGAGGCCAGCCTGGCGACCCTGCCGCCACACGAGGCGATCACCACACTTGAAGTCGATGTCACTGATCACGCGGCGCTGACCGATGCAATGCAGGGACACTTTGCGGTAATCAATGCACTGCCCTACCAGCTCACTGCAGCGGTTGCCAGAGCCGCTGCCGCCGCCGGCATTCACTACCTCGATCTGACGGAGGACGTCGCCTCAACGCGCATTGTGAGAGAGCTCGCGGAATCGAGCGACAGAGCTTTCATACCCCAGAGCGGCCTGGCGCCGGGCTTTATTACCATGGTCACCCATGACCTGACACGCAGCTTCGACACCCTGCAGAATGTGCACATGCGCGTTGGCGCGCTGCCCCGCTACCCATCAAACGCCCTCAAATACAATATTACCTGGTCCGTCGAGGGCCTGATCAACGAGTATTGCGAACCCTGCGAGGCCATTGTCGAGGGTGAGCTTGTCAGCGTGCCACCGCTGGAAGAGCTCGAGACCTTCTCACTGGATGGCATGGACTACGAGGCATTCAACACTTCAGGAGGCCTGGGCACCCTTTGCGAAACCCTTGCTGGAAAGGTACGCAACCTAAACTATCGTAGCGTGCGCTATGTCGGACATCGGGACATGATGAAAATGCTGCTCAACGATCTTCGTCTGAAGGACAGGCAGGAGCTGCTGAAAGAGCTGATGGAACAGGCGCTGCCCATGACCCTGCAGGATGTGGTGCTGATTTTTGTGACGGTGAGCGGCACACGCAATGGCGTGTTCGAGCAGCAGTCCTACGTCAATAAAGTCTATGGGCGGGAGATCAATGGCCGCCAGCGCAGTGCGATTCAGATAACCACGGCATCCGGCGTTTGCGCGGTGCTGGACCTTCTGGCGGACGGTACCCTGCCACAGAGCGGCCTCATACGGCAGGAAGATATTCCCTTCGACGCATTTATCCGCAACCGCTTTGGCTGTAACTTTGCACAGGAAACTTCTACGGAGATCGCGGCATGACGTATCACGGCAACACCAGCGAAGACCTGAGCGCAACGCTCGACAGGCTCGGCGTCAGCACCGACCGGCTGTCTGAGGGTGATCTTGTCGTCAGCTCGCCGATCGATGGCAACGAGCTCGCGCGCCTCACCCGCACAGACGAGGCTGACGTCGATACCGCCATTGCCAATGCAGTCACTGCATTCAACCACTGGCGACAGGTGCCGGGGCCCCGGCGCGGCGAGCTGGTGCGACTGCTGGGCAACGAACTGCGAGCGCACAAGGAAGACCTGGGCCGACTGGTCACGCTGGAGTGCGGCAAAATCCTGCAGGAGGGTCTCGGCGAAGTGCAGGAGATGATCGATATCTGCGACTTTGCCGTCGGCCTGTCCCGACAGCTGTACGGTCTGAACATTGCCTCGGAGCGCCCCGGCCACCGCATGCAGGAACTCTGGCACCCGCTTGGGCCGGTCGGCGTCATCAGCGCGTTCAACTTTCCAGTGGCCGTGTGGTCATGGAATACCGCCCTGGCACTTGTCTGCGGTGATCCCGTAATCTGGAAGCCCTCAGAAAAAAGCCCGCTGACAGCGCTCGCCTGTCAGCATCTGCTGGACAATGCCTGCGCCGCGCTGGGCGATGCGCCAGACCATCTGGGACAGGTCCTTATCGGTGAGCGGGCGACCGGGAGTCAGCTGGTGAATGACAGGCGCGTGCCCCTGATCAGCGCCACCGGCAGCACGGCGATGGGACGCGAGGTCGCGCCGGCGGTGGCTGCGCGCTTTGGCCGCAGTATTCTGGAGCTGGGGGGCAACAATGCCATCGTGGTCACACCGTCTGCCGACCTCGATCTGGCCGTGCGCGCCATCGCCTTCGGCGCTGTCGGTACTGCCGGGCAACGCTGCACCAGCACGCGGCGGGTATTCCTGCATCAAACTATCCATCAACGCGTTGTCGATGCGCTGACAGCTGCCTATGCCCGGGTCCGCGTCGGCGATCCGCGGGATGCGGAAACCCTGGTCGGGCCACTCATCGACCACGCGTCATTCGACGCCATGCAGAGCGCCCTGACTGCCGTCCGTGACGCCGGTGGTGAGGTCATTGGTGGTGACAGGGTCGACGTTGCCGACTGCGGGGACGCCTGCTACGTAACGCCGGCACTGGCAATCATGCCGGCCAGTCTGAAAAGCGTGCAGGAGGAGACCTTCGCACCCATTCTGTACGTGTACGCTTACGAAACGCTGGATGAAGCGATCAGGCGGCAGAACGATGTACCCCAGGGCCTGTCGGCGGCCATCTTTACTACCGATATCCGTGAGGCCGAGCTGTTTACCTCAGCGGTGGGCGCCGACTGCGGCATTGTGAACGTCAACATCGGCACCAGCGGTGCAGAGGTCGGGGGGGCATTTGGCGGCGAGAAAGCCACGGGGGGCGGACGCGAATCCGGCTCAGATGCATGGAAGGGCTATATGCGCCGCATGACATCCACAGTGAACTATTCCCGGGAACTGCCGCTGGCCCAGGGCATCCGCTTCGATATCTGATGCGCATGCTCCCGGCTCACCCAGGCAGGCTGCAGACATGACGCCCTCGGAACACCTGCATGAGGCCTTCCTCGCGTGCCTCAGCGAGCGCCGCCTGCCGCCACCGTCGCCGCTGGACACAGCGCTCGGCAATGACGCGTTAATCGGGCTTTTTCAGGATCAGATAAGCAGTCGTCTGCTGGATATCGTGTCGCGGCGCATGGCGCGTAATCGCGAAAGTTTCTACACGATTGGCAGCGCGGGGCATGAAGGCAATGCCGCGGTGGCGGCAGCGCTGCGTGTCGACGATCCTGCGTTTCTGCACTACCGCAGCTGCGCTTTTGCCCTCGCACGTCATCGCCAGCGGCCCAGCGGCGATGCGGTGCGCGATGCCCTCCTCGCCTTCACCGCAAGCGCTGAGGATCCGGTATCAGGTGGCCGCCACAAGGTTATTGGTTCACGCAAACACTGGATTCCACCGCAGACCAGCACCATAGCGTCGCATCTGCCGAAGGCCATGGGCACGGCGCATGCCCTGGGGCTGTACCGCCGCGTGGCGCACCGCGACGTGGGTCTGGCCGCCGACAGCCTGGCGATCTGCAGTTTCGGCGATGCGTCCCTCAATCACTCCACAACACAGGGCGCACTCAATACGGCGGCGTGGGCGGCGTTTCAGGGCTCACCCATGCCCCTGCTGCTGGTCTGCGAAGACAACGGCATCGGCATTTCGACGCCGACGCCGGCGGGCTGGGTCGAGGCCAGCGTCCGCGCGCGGCCCGGCCTGCACTACATCAGCTGCGACGGGCGTGACCTGCTGGATACCTATCGCGCGGCCTGCCTTGCGCGCGACTATGTGCGCCTGCACCGGCGCCCGGCTTTCCTGCATTTCCGCACTGTGCGGCTGCTGGGTCACGCCGGCACGGACGCCGAGACAGGCTATCGCAGTGCCGCGCAGATCGCCGGGGACGAGGCGCTCGATCCACTGCTTTTATCCGCAAGCACGCTGATTGACCGCGGCCTGATGACTGCCGCAGACATCGTCGACAGGTATCAGCAAGAGGAGCAACGCATCGAGGCACTTGCCCGGGAGGTCGTCACCCGTCCGCGGCTGAGCAGCAGCAAAGACGTCATGGCGAGTCTGCTGCCAATACCGCACAGGGCCCCGGCGCCGGCAGTGCCGGACGAGCAGCGTCGCGCCACACTGTTCGGACGCGAATCCCGGCAGTTCGATCGGCCCCTGAGCATGTCCCGGCACATCAATCTCGCGCTGGCAGACCTGATGCTGCAATACCCTGACGCCGTTGTCTTTGGCGAGGACGTCGCAAAGAAAGGTGGCGTCTACGGCGTCACTCGTGGGCTCCTCGACAAGTTCGGCCCGGCGCGGGTAACCAACACGCTGCTCGACGAACAAAGCATTCTCGGGCTTGCGATCGGCCTCGCCCAGTGCGGCTATCTGCCCATTCCCGAAATCCAGTACCTGGCCTATCTGCACAATGCGGAGGACCAGCTGCGTGGTGAAGCGGCGACCCTTCCCTTCTTCTCCAACCGGCAGTTCAGCAACGGCATGGTGGTGCGCATCGCCGGACTCGCCTACCAGAGGGGCTTCGGTGGCCATTTTCACAACGACAATTCCATCGCGGTCCTGCGCGACATTCCGGGCCTGCTGGTGGTAACACCCAGCTCGGGTCGCGAGGCCGCGGGGCTGCTGCGCACCTGTGTGGATCTCGCTCACCGTGAGCAACGGGTTGTCGTCTTCCTCGAACCTATCGCCCTGTACATGACGACCGACCTGTTCAGTCCCGACGACAATCTCTGGGCCGGCCCGTACCAGTCGCCTGTCATGCAGGAACGCATCGCACCCGGCTCCGTGCACACTACCGGCAGCGGCAATGCGCTGGCCATTGTGAGCTACGCCAACGGCTATTTCCTGTCGACGCAGGCCGCAAAGACACTGCGGGACGAGGATGGCGTTGATGCCACTTTAGTAGATCTGCGATGGCTACAACCGCTGCCCGAGGCATCTTTGCTGAAGGCGCTGCGCCATTGCGAGCGCGTGCTCATTGTGGATGAGTGCCGCCGCTCGGGATCGGTGAGCGAGGCACTGATGACCCTGCTGCAGGAATCGCTGCCCGGGGTGCGTGCCGCGAGAATCACTGCGCTGGACAGCTTCATTCCCCTCGGCGATGCCGCCTACACGGTGCTGCCCGACCGCGACGGGATTGTCAGCGCTGCCAGGCAATTGCTGCGTGGCGACGTGAGCGAAGATGCAAAAGACGACAGCCCCGGAATGGTATGATGTCAGCGTCTCATGCGGCGTGGCGTGAGACAGCCGCAAAGAACACATACCTGAAAGGATCGCTTCATGGACGTCACCCCCGCACACATAAAGCTCGCGCAGGACCGGCTGCGCGATCACGCCGTGGTTACACCGCTGTTGGAGAGCAGCGAACTGAATGCCAGAGTCGGCGGGCGCGTGTTTCTCAAGGCAGAAAACCTTCAGCGCACCGGATCCTTCAAGTTCCGCGGTGCCTACAACCGCCTGTCCCAGCTCACGGCACAGGAGCGCAAAGCCGGCGTTGTCGCCTGGTCATCAGGCAACCATGCCCAGGGCGTTGCGGCGGCTGCGCAGATACTGGGCATCCCCGCCACCATCGTCATGCCGGCAGATGCCCCCGTCATCAAGGCAGATAACACCCGGCGCTTTGGCGCCAGGGTGGTCGAATATGATCGATACCGTGAGAGTCGCGAAGATATCGCACGCGCGATAGCGGCAGAAACCGGCGCCGCACTGGTCCCCTCGTATGATGACCCGGATATCATCGCCGGGCAGGGCACCGCGGGGCTCGAGATTCTCGAACAGATCAAAGAACGTGGCATTCAGCTGACGCAGCTATTGGTGTGCTGCAGCGGCGGTGGGCTGGTGAGCGGAATTGCCACGGCATTCTCTGAGGCATCCCCGGACACCGCCATTTATAGCGTGGAACCGGAAGCCTTCGATGACACCGCCCGATCACTCGCCAGCGGGCAGCGCGAACAAAATGCAGCTGAAGCGAGATCCATCTGCGACGCACTGCAGACGCCGACACCGGGCGAACTGACCTTCAGCATCAACAGACGCCTGCTTGCCGGGGGGCTTTCAGTGTCTGACGCCGAGGTTCGTGAGACCCTGCGTTTTGCGTTTCACCACCTGAAGCTGGTGATAGAACCTGGCGGAGCCGTTGCGCTCGCGGCGCTGCTGCACGGCAGGGTCGACGCTGCGGACCGCAACACGGGGGTCGTGATTTCCGGCGGCAACGTTGACCCCCTGCTATATGCATCGATCATCACAGAGCAATGATTGCTCAGGCTGTCGCTGCCTTGACTCCCCGCGCGGCGGCGAGATCCCGCCCGAGATACATGTAAACGGCCGGCAACACATATAGCGTGAACAGCGTACCAATGGTCATGCCAGAGGCAATCACCAGGCCCATGGAAAAACGCGCGGCGGCGCCGGGGCCATCGGCCATCAACAGGGGCAGCATCGCCAGCACCAGCGCTGCCGTTGTCATCAGTACCGGACGCAGGCGCACGGATGCGGCCTCTTCAATCGCCTCGCGCTTTGCCATTCCCTCTTCCTGCAGGCGATTGGCGAACTCCACAATGAGAATGCCGTGTTTAGAGATCACGCCGATCAGCGTCACCAGGCCAACCTGCGTGTAGATGTTCAGCGTCGCACCGTTAACCTGGAACAGTGCCAGGACGTTCAGGCACAGCAGTGCCCCACTGATGGACATGGGCACCGTGACCAGCATGATGAGCGGGTCCCGGAAGGACTCGAACTGCGCCGCAAGCACCAGGTAGATAATAACCAGGGCAAAGAAAAGTGTCGTCACCAGGGCGCTGCCCTCGGTCTTGAACTGACGGCTCTGGCCGGAGTAATCGAGGCTGTATTCCCGGGTAAGGACATCAGCGGCGATGGATTCGAGCGTCGAGAGAGCATCGCCCAGTGGCACACCGGGACGGGGTATTCCCTGAAGCGTGACTGAATTCAGCTGCTGGAAGCTCTTCAGGGACCTCGGGACAACATCGCCCTCCAGCGTCACCAAGGTGCTGAGTGGAATGAGGTCACCGCTGCCGGTGCGCGTATAGTAGTCATACAGATCATCCGGATTCAGGCGCTGGTCACGACGTATCTGCGGAATAACCTTGTAGGACCGATCCTGCATGGAAAAGCGTCCGATAAACGCGCCGGATAACAGGGAGCTCACGTCATCGCTCAGGGTCTGCATGTCGACGCCGAGCAACGCTGCCTTCTCGCGATCGATGCTTATGCGCTGTCGCGGCTGGTCCAGCTGCAGATTCTGGTCGATGAATATGAACTTGCCACTCTCGCGAGCGCGCTTCAGCACCTCGGAAGCACTGTCATACAGCACGGAATAATCCAGCGTGCTCTTGATGACGAACTCTACCGGCAGTACGCCCGGCGATGGCAGGGGCGGCGGATTGACCGCGGTTACCTGCAGTCCGGCGATGCCGTTGACGGCAGGCTGAATGGTTTCGTTCAGGACCTCGGTCGCACTGCGTTCGCGCTGTGCCCAGGGTGTAAAAATGAACCCGCCGAAGGCACCGTTGCTGGAGCCGGGACCGTCCGTGCTCTGTCCATTGAACAGGAAGTTCAATTCTATTTCCGGCGTGTCCCGACTGATCCGTCCCAGCGCTTCCGTGTATTTTTCCATATACTCGAGGGTGACATAGGGATCGGCTTCGGCGAGATAGAAAATCAGCCCAAGATCCTCCTCCGGCGCCAGCTCCGCCGGGGACCTGACAAACAAAAAGTAGCAGGAGGCCAGGATGATTGCGCCAAACACCATGACGCCGCCGCGATCATCCAGCACACGATCCAGATCACGCTGATAGACTCGCCGCAGGGCCTCAAAACGCGCATCAAGCCAGTGCTCAAGACGGTTGTCGTTGTCGCCGGCATCCGCCGGCAGGAGCTTTGCGCACATCATGGGCGACAGGGTCAGGGCCACCACACCTGAAATCAGCACCGCCCCGGCCAGCGTGAAAGCAAACTCCGTGAACAGCGTACCCGTGAGCCCACCGATAAACCCGATAGGCAGATACACGGCAATGAGCGTGGTTGTCATCGCGACAACCGGCCAGGCCAGCTCCCGCGCGCCCTTCAATGCTGCATCCATCGGCGTCATCCCGTGCTCCACGTGCCGATGGATGTTCTCCAGCACGATAATCGCGTCGTCAACCACAATACCGATGGCGAGCACGATGGCCAGCAGGGTCAGCAGGTTGATACTGAAGCCCATGAGCAGCATCAGGAACATGCCGCCGATCAATGACAGCGGCACGGCAACCGCAGGGATCAGCACCGAGCGCAGTGAACCCAGGAACAGGAAGATGACCACGATAACGATAATCATCGCCTCGACAATGGTGGCCTGCACATCGCTGATCGCGTTCTCGATGTAGACCGTCGCATCGTAGTTGATGGACGCCTCCATACCCTCCGGAAGGCGCGGTCTGATATCGTTTTCAAACACCTCACGCACGCCCGCAATCACCTCCAGCGCATTGGCATCCGTCGCCACGTTGATCGGAACGAAGACCGCTTCCTGGTCAATGACCATGCTGGATGTGTCGTAACCCTCGGTGCCAAGCTCGACTTCGGCGACATCACCGAGTCGCACAATGGCGCCATCTTTCTCCCGCAGTACCAGCTCGCGGAACGCATCGACACTGCTCAGGTCGGTCTCCGCCTTGAAGTTGATCTGCACCATCGAGCCCTTGGTGGAGCCCACCGCGGACAGCACGTTGTTCTCCAGCAGCGCCGCGCGTACATCGCTCGCGGTCACCCCAAGCGCTGTCATCTGCTCCTGATCCAGCCAGATGCGCATGGCAAAGATGGCGGTGGTGTCAGCACTGGCCCGCTGCACGCCGGGCAGCGTCGACAGCTTGGGTTCCACCTCGCGAATCACGTAATCCGCCACGCGATTGACCGGCAGCACGTCGCTGAAGAACGACAGGTACATCGTTCCAACCTGCTCCCCGACTTCGAGGTTCAGCACCGGGTCTTCGGAATCTTCCGGTAGCTGATTGCGCAGCTTGTTGACCTTGGTCACAATCTGGGTGAGCACCTGGTCGGGGTTGGCGCCCGTGCGCACGTGGGCCGTGATGATACTGATGCCGGGACTACTGTTGGAGGTCAGGTAGTCAATGTCCTCTGCCGTTGCGATCTCCCGTTCCAGCGGCGTTGTGATGAAGCCTTTGACAAGCTCGGCGTCTGCACCGGTATAGGTTGTCGAGACCGTGATGATGGCATTCTCAATGAGCGGATACTCCCGCACATTCAGGTCAACCGCCGCGCGCAGACCGAGCAGCAGCAGAAACAGGCTGACCACGCTCGCCAGGACCGGCTTGCGGATAAAGATGTCGGTGAATGCCATATCAGGCGTTATCCGGTGTCGGCCGTTCGCTGGCGTTGGGCTCAATCGAATTGTCGATCTTCACAGGCACCCCGGACCCCAGCTTCAGGAGGCCGCTGGTGGCCACGGTTTCGCCCGCCTGCAGCCCCTCGACCACCGCAATCAAATCGCCGCGACTGCCACCCAGAGTGACAAAGCGTTGCGATACGGTTTGTGTGCCCTCGGCGTCTTCCACCACAAAGACGGAATTGCCGTAGGGACGATAGGAAATAGCGCTTGCCGGCACCACAATCTGCTCCGTCGGTTCGCCCAGCGGCAGGGTCAGACGCGCAAACATGCCTGACCTGAGGACGCCGTCGACGTTCTCCACGATGGCCTGCAGCGCAAAGTTTCGCGTCTCTGTAGCCACGGTCGGCGCTACCGCATTAATGATCGCCGGGTACGCGGTTTCAACGAGAGCGGGCACCAGTAGCTCAATCTCCATACCGGGCTCAACGCGACCGCTATAGCGGTCGGGCAGCGTCAGATCAACATACAGGCGATCCAGCGACTGCAGCTCGATAACGGTGTCGCCGGCAACCACGTAATCGCCAACGTTATAGCGCCGGATACCCAGGCGTCCGTCAAACGGGGCCCGCAGGCGCTTCTGCTCGATGCGCGCCTCCTGCGCGCTCACCTGGGCCAGTGCCTGGTCGAGTTCCGTCGCACGTCGATCGAGTTCAGAGCGGGAAATATTGCGCTCATCAACCAGAGACTTTGCGCGCTCAGACTCCAGCCTCGCAAGCTCGGCAGCAGCCTCAAGTGCTTTCAGCTCGGCCCGGTCCGGGGCCGTGCGCAGTTCCAGAATCACATCGCCAGCCGAGACCGACTCACCGTTGTCAAAGAATATCCGCTCGACGATGCCGGAGACCTCGGTTGCCAGCGCCGCCCCATTGATCGGCGACAGTGTGCCCACGGCGGCCACGGTGGACTGCCAGCTGACACTCTCCGCCTGCGCCGCACTGATCGTGACGGTATCCCGTGGACGATTGTCCATGGCCTGATTCATCATTTTGCTGCCATACCACTGCATGGCAAACAGACCACCAAAAACCAGGAGTGTTGCCAGCAGGATGACCCACATGCGGGGAGCGAACAGAAACTTTTTCATGATTTACCGGCGACTCGTTATATCGCGTGAATGGGGACGGCAGCGCCCCTGCGCCCGCCCCGCGTGATGATACTCGGCCCAGCGCAACGAACCAATGTTGAAAAACCTTGAGCAATCTGAGCAATTCGCGGCTAGTCTGAGCAATCCGCGGCTAGACAGGCGTCAGATTCTGTTAATGATGCGTGGAACAGTTTTCTGTAACGTCTGCCATCTGCGGGCATCTCTACATGCGTATCAGGACATCAACCGCCACCGATCAGAAGGACGCCCCCCTCTTGCAACCGATCATCAAGAAACTGCTTATCGCCAGCGTCATCGCCGCCGCCATCGCGGCCTACATCGTGCTCGACCTCGGACGTTACCTGAGCCTCGATTACCTGCAGCAGCAGCTGGGAACCATCCACGCCTACTACGCGGATAACACGCTGCTCAGCTGGGCGATGTTTCTGGTGATCTATATCGGCGTTGTCGCCCTCTCTATCCCCGGTGCGACCATCATGACGCTGGCGGCCGGCGCCATCTTCGGCTTCACCGCAGGTCTTGTACTGGTGTCATTCGCGTCGGCCATCGGCGCAACGCTGGCGTTTCTGGTAGCGCGCTTCCTCTTCCGCGACACGGTGCAGCGCCGTTTCGGCGCGCAACTGAAAACCGTCAACGATGGCGTCGAGAAGGATGGGGCCTTCTACCTGTTTACCCTGCGCCTCATCCCGGTGTTTCCGTTCTTCCTCATCAACGTGGTGATGGCGCTGACGCCGCTACGCACCTGGACGTTTTACTGGGTCAGCCAGCTCGGCATGCTCGCCGGCACCGCGGTCTACATCAATGCAGGGACGCAGGTTGCCCAGCTGGAAAGCACCAGCGATATCCTGTCTGTGGACCTGCTTGTCGCCTTTGCCCTGCTGGGCCTGCTGCCCTGGATTGCCCGCGCCATCGTACGGCCGCTGCAGCGCGCCCGGCTTTACAGGGGATGGAAAAAACCGTCGCATTTTGACCGCAATCTCATTGTGATTGGCGCGGGGTCCGCCGGTCTGGTGAGCGCCTATATCGCCGCCACCGTCAAGGCCAGCGTCACACTGGTGGAGAAGGACCGCATGGGCGGGGACTGCCTGAATACCGGCTGCGTGCCCTCCAAGGCGCTGATTAAAAGCGCCGAGGTGGCCTCGCTTGCGCGGCACAGCCCTCGCTACGGACTGCATCAGCTGCAGCCCGAGGTGGATTTTGCGGCGACCATGGAGCGCATTCAGTCAGTCATCGCAAAAATAGAGCCGCATGATTCCGTCGAGCGCTACACGGCGCTGGGGGTGGACTGCCGCCAGGGAACCGCGCGCCTGCTCACGCCCTGGGAGGTGGAGATAAGCGGCGACGATGGTGTCCACACGCTGACAACCCGCAACATTGTCATCGCCTCTGGTGCGGGCCCGCTGGTGCCGCCCTTTCCGGGGCTCGAGCAGATCGACTACCTGACCACAGAGACGCTGTGGCAGCTGCGCGAAAATCCCGGTCGAATGCTCATCCTCGGCGGCGGTCCGATTGGCTGCGAGCTGGCTCAGGCGTTTTCACGGCTTGGCTCTGCCGTCACACAGATCGAGATGCTGCCACGCATTCTGCCGCGGGAGGATGAAGATGCGGCGAAGCTGGTAGCGGATGCGCTGCAACGCGACGGGGTCAACCTGATGCTCGCGCATAAGGCCGAGCGTTTTGCTGTGGAAGATGGCAGCAACGTTCTCTACGCCGTGCACGACGACAGTTCCGTTCGCATCGAGTTCGACAAGGTGCTCATCGCCATCGGCCGCAAACCCAATACCGAGGGCATGGGCCTGGAAGCCCTTGGCATCGATACTGATGCCAAGGGCACGCTTTCGCTGAACGAGTATCTGCAGACGCGACTGCCAAATATTTATGCGGTCGGCGACGTCGCCGGTCCCTTCCAGTTCACGCATACCGCCGCACACCAGGCCTGGTACGCCGCGGTCAACTCCTTGTTCGGGCGACTGAAAAAGTTCAAAGTCGACTATTCGGTCATTCCATGGGCGACGTTTACCAGTCCGGAAGTCGCCCGCGTGGGTCTTAATGAGCAGGATGCAAAAGAGCGCAACGTGCGACACGAGGTGACGGTATACGGCATCGACGACCTCGATCGCGCCATCGCCGACGGCAACGCGGAAGGCTTCGTGAAAGTGCTGACCGCACCCGGTTCAGACAGGATTCTCGGCGTTACCATCGTCGGCAGCCACGCCGGTGACCTGCTTGCCGAGTACGTACTGGCAATGAAGCACGGGCTCGGGCTGAACAAAATTCTCGGCACGATACACATCTACCCGACCATGGCCGAGGCCAACAAGTTCGCCGCGGGCGAGTGGAAGAAGGCTCATGCGCCTCAGGGGCTGCTCAGACTGGTGGAACGATTCCACCGCTGGCAGCGGTAAGCACATTAAGCTTGCTCGCGGCCGTCGCCCCACCCGGACAACACAGCGCCCTACCAGGACAACAGCGCATCACAAGGACGCCAGTGCCTCGAGCGGGTCATCGGCATGACAGTCGAGACGCCTGTCCACCGGCGGCAGCGGATACTTCAATCCGGTGGCACAGTTCCAGAGCACCACCTGGTCGGTATCGCTGATCAGGTTTTCTCGCAGCGCCCGCGCACAGGCTGCCGCGGTTGCCGCACCCTCCGGGCACAGTAACAGGCCCTCTTCCCGCGCGATGCGATCGCGGGCTGCCATAATGACATCGTCATCCAGCGCCATGCAGAAGCCGCCGGACTCACGGACCGCACGAATGATGAGAAAGTCGCCGACAGCAACGGGTACGCGAATCCCGGCGGCGACCGTGTGCGCGTCCTGCCATACCGGCGCGTGCTCGTCGCCGGCCTCCCAGGCTTTAACAATCGGCGCGCAGCCGCTGGCCTGCACCGCCACCATGCGTGGCAACGGGCCGTCGATCCAGCCCATCGCCTTGAGTTCGGCGAACGCCTTCCACATGCCGATGAGACCCGTGCCACCCCCCGTGGGATAGAAAATGACGTCCGGCAGTTTCCAGCCCAGCTGCTCGGCGAGCTCGTAACCCATGGTCTTCTTGCCTTCAATGCGGTACGGCTCTTTGAGCGTGGAGACATCAAACCAGTTGAAACGCGTCTTGCCTTCGCCGACCAGACGGCCACAGTCGTTGATCAATCCATTGACCATCCAGGTCTCTCCGCCCTGCGCCTGTATCTCGCGGATATTGATGTCGGGGGTGTCGTCCGGGCACAGAACCGTTGAGCGCAGACCAGCCCGGGACGCATAAGCGGCCATCGCGGCGCCAGCGTTGCCATTGGTGGGAATTGCCAGATGCTCCAGCCTGAGTTCCTTCGCCATGGACACGGCCAGGCACAGACCCCGGGCCTTGAAGGATCCTGTGGGCAACCGCCCCTCGTCCTTGACCAGCACCCTGTCCGGCAGCGCGCCCAGTCCCGCCGCGGACTGTCGCAGAGACAGGAGCGGCGTCATGACCTCGCCGAGCGATATGCGGTTCTCTGCATGACGCACGGGTAGGAACGGTGCATAGCGCCAGAAACCGGGCGCGGTGGACGCGGCAATGCTGTCGCGCGATACCTCTCTTGCCAGCGCTTCAAGATCGTAGCGCACCAGAAGCGGGCGTCCGGCCTCGGAAAGGCCATGGATCTCACCGGCAGCGTAGCGCTTTCCGGTGAGTGAGCATTCAAGGTGTGTAACGTAAGACTCCAGCATAAGCGTCCTTTCCGTGTTTATCGGTGGTCGGCAAATGCTGGATGATACAGGAAGCTATTGGACCACTAACGGTCGGTTTCTTCCTCGACTTCATCGGCGGCGTCCTGCATCTTGTCACCAGCCTCTTCCACTGCATCATCGAGTTTCTCGCCAGCTTCCTCTGCGGGACCCTGCTGCTCACAGGCAACGAGGGCCAGGGACCCCGCAGCCAGCACCAGACCCAGCAGCATTGCGCGCAGAATGGATACTCCTTCACTCATATCATGCATTTTCATCGTTACCGTTCTCCTTAATGACGTTGAATCATTCAACACGGGACATGCCATGCGGGGATGTTTTCCACCACATTACCTGTGTTATCGACTGTGCGAGGGATAAGTCTCAATGTAAAGCTGTTAATCGCAGAATGACGCAAGGAGGTTGTTTCCAGGAACAGGCCCCCTGACGTTGTCTCAAGTGCGTTAGCGTAACAACTCATCCAGCAGAAAGGCATCATCGAAGTGGCGCCTGCCAATAAATGCCGTGGCGCGCCGGCCGCGCTCACGCATGGCACCGGGAGAACGCACACCGGTAGGCCAGAGAAACCAGCGTTCGCCGCGCTGGGTTCCGTCGATTAGCCCGTCTTCCCGGAACAGGCTGCGGTGGCCGCCGCCGGCGACGGGTGTCTGGTACAACGCCTCTCTGTCGGCAAACCGGTATTGCGTCATTCCGGCATCGGGCACGGCGTGGGTCACGCCTTCCAGGTAGTGGGCGCCGGCACTCAGGTTCAGGTGCACCCGGGTACCGACTGCCGGCTCTTGAAGGCTAAGCGGCACCAGTGGTGGCTCCGGCAGCTGCAGAGCGCCGGACCGCAATGCCACATCGCCAACGGGGAACAGCAGGTGGTAGCAGCCGCAGGCATGCACACTGTCGTAGACCAGCGGCACGCCGGCATCATCCACGGTGACACGCCAGATGACACCATCAAGGCGGCCCGCGAGCATATCGAGTGGCCCGCTGGCGGGCCGCCCGTCAAACCAGGCCAGATAGTTCAACTGCAGCCGCGGTGAGCCCCGAAAACGGGTGATACTGGTATAGCGGTAGACCACCGGCACCTCTGTATCGACCCCTGGCCCGCCGCCACCGTTCCGCCAGACCGGCGTACCGGGAATATCCGCAGCGCTGGCGGTATCGATTTCCCAGACGGGCGCATGTCGACGAAACAGTGCGTCCAGTTGCGCAGCCTCGGGACGTGGAATCCCCAGTACGTCACGTGCGACCGGGACATGACCGCCAGCGTCCGCCGGCATTGCAGGGCCGTAGCGCCGACGCTCTCCCCCACCGGGGGTCGCGCTCGCCGACCCTGCATAGATCTTTCGAACCTCCCCATGCCATTGCGCCACCCCCGCCCTGACGCCGAGAGACGTCAGGGGATACAGGCCGCCGATACGCTGCACAAGGCTGTATTCGTCGTCAGGAACGATGATCTCTTTCAGTCGCTCAATGCGTGCCGCATCACCGCGATCCTGCGCGACAAGTACAGCGCGACATTCATCGAGTGTGGCTTCGGTTTCTGCACCGATGGTCAGGCCTGACCGACGGGCCGTCTCCGCCGCGAGCAGTAACAGCTCGCGCTTCTGCGTCCCGTCCAGCTGCCCCAGCTCAGACCGACTGGCCGCCGCGTCTGCCGCCGCGAGATGGTCCAGCCACGCGTTGACCGCAGCATCGGTGGCAACGTCGTTACGGAAGCTGGCCAGCGTGCGCGTGGTGCGCAGATAGGGAAACCCGCTGATGCGGTGGGGAAAGGATCGCGCCACACCTGCTGCCTTTACGCGATCCCCCACTGACTCGAAAAGGCGGGCACAGGCTTCCACGGGCCCGGCAGTCGGTCCCGATAGCGGTTGCCGTGTGGTGCCCGCGCAGGCCGACAGCAGTACGACCACAGAACAGGCTTGCATGATCGGTCGACAGCGCCACAGCGGCGAGAGAAAGCCTTCACGATCAGGCCACGTGGCGGATACCGTCCCGGGCAAAGTCAATGTCTCCAGCATAGCGCCTTGCTATCTCCCTGCGATAATCAGCATCTCGACCCTTTTCTCTCGAGATGTCAGAACGAGAACAGTTCGAACTGCTGTCCGGCTCGCTCGATGATAGCGTCAGCAAACAGCGCGACAAAACCCAACCAAGGCCGTGGTCGCCTGGCAGGCTTACGGTCAGCCATCGTACACCTCGTTTCAATAGATCTGTGCATGGATGCCCGAGTGCCTTCATTGTTACGCTGTGGGTGACATCACTCGTTGCGGAGACAGCATGGGCATGACTTTCTTTCACTCATCGGCAGAACGGTCATGTGTCTGATTCTTGTCGCGCACCGAGTACACCCGGTGAATTCCCTCGTGATCGCGGCCAATCGCGACGAGTTCCACGCCCGTCCCACGGCGAGCTCGCACTTCTGGCAGGTGCCGGATGGGATTCTGGCGGGACGAGACCTCGAGGCAGGAGGCACCTGGCTGGGCCTTGGCCGACATGGGCAGTTTGCCGCCGTTACCAACGTCAGCGAGGCACACGAGGACGGCCAGTGGCTGTCACGCGGCGATCTGGTTCAGCAGTTCCTCGCGCAGGAAGACTCTGCCGTCGCCTTCGCGGCAGGCATACAGGGGCAAAAGTACCGGGGCTTCAATCTGCTGCTCTGGGATGGCAACTCGCTGACCTACACGTCGAACCGCGGTGGCGCAGCAGAGACCCTTCCTCCCGGCATTTATGGACTGGCCAATGACAGCCTTGGTGAAAGCCGCTTCAAGGTGCAGCGCGGCACAGAAGCGCTTGCAGCGGCAACGACCGGCTCGACGGATGACGATGCTCTGGTCGACGCCCTGTTTTCCCTGCTGTCGGACACGACAGCGCCGACCACACCGGAGCGCCGGCGAGTCCCGGGCATGTCCGCTGCCATGCAGCGGGCGCTCGGCGCCTGTTTCATCGTCGGCGAGGCTTACGGTACGCGGGCTTCGACCGTTGTTCTCCTCCATGCCGGCGGGGGCTCGTTGATCGAACGGGTCTATGCACCGGCAGGCATTCCTGCAGGCACAAGCCACCACCGGGTGGCCTTTACGCCAGACCCTGCCGGCTCAACGCGCGGGTAATTCAGGGACTGCCGTGGGTCGCGCCGTGCGGGAATGCATTCGGATCGTGTCCCTCGATAAATTCAACCGCATCACGCAGCCCCGCCTCCGGGAGAGACTGCGCATCGTGATCATCCAGCAGGCGCAGCAGGCGTTCCCGAATCAGGGCTTCATGCAGCTCCTGCTGTCGCCGCTCGTCGCGCAGTGACTTCAGCAGCGAACTGGCCATAAACACCATCAATATCATGAAGGGGAATGCCGCCAGAATCGAAATCGTCTGCAGCGCATCCAGTCCACCACTCAGCAGCAGCACGCCTGCCACCATGGCCTGCACAAGCCCCCAGATCAGGCGAAGGCTCCGGCTGGGCTCGAGCACGCCTCGCCCGGTAAACATGCCGAGCACGAACGTGGCGGAGTTGGCCGAGGTCACGACAAAGAGAATGATCAGCACCAGCGTCAGCGGCGCCACCCAGCCACTGAACGGCAGCAGGTCAAGCATGGCAAAGAGCCCGGCGCTCATCTCCTCGGCGACGCGGTCGCTCAGCCCGGCTGATTCAAACATCTCGAAGTACAGGGCCGAGCCGCCGAAAGTGGCGAACCAGAGCGCACTCAGAAGCACCGGCATGCCGATCACCCCGACAATGAACTCGCGCACGGTGCGACCCCGGGAAATACGTGCGATGAAACTGCCGACAAACGGTGCCCAGGACAGCCCCCAGGCCCAGTAGAAAATCGTCCAGCGTTCAACCCAGTCCTCCCCGGTGTAAGGCGTCATGACCAGACTCATTCCGATGACGTTGGCAAAGTACTCGCCTACTGCATTGGTCATGGCCGCCGTAATGAAGTCTGTTGGCCCGGCGAAAAAGACGAAGAAGAGAAGAAACGCGGCAAGCAGCATGTTGGCGTCACTCACGTAGCGCACACCGCTCTCAAGCGGTGCGAGGGAACACAGCAGGAACACAATACTGACGCCGCCGAGAATCGCGATCTGGGAGGCTGCACCGAAGGGCACACCGAACACCGAATGCATGCCACTGTTGATCTGAATCATGCCAAGCCCGAGCGTGGTGGCCACACCGAATACGGTGGAGACCACGGCTAGCGTATTGATGGCATGTCCCAGGCCCCCGTCAACACGATCACCCAGCGTCGAGCGGAAGGTCTCGCTGATCAGGCCAGGGCGCTGCTGCCGGAAACGCACGTAGGCGATCGCCAGACCGACCACACAGAAGTTTGCCCACTGATGAAAACCCCAGTGGAACAGGGAGTATCGCATCGCGAGCCCGGCAGATCCGGGGGAACTGGGCTCTGCGGCGCGCAGCGGGGGATCGGCGTAGTGCGTCATCGGCTCGGCCACACCCCAGAAAACGAGCCCTACCCCCATGCCCGCCGAGAAAATCATGCCCAGCCAGGAGCGGTAGGAAAATTCCGGCGCCTCGCCATCAGCGCCCAGGCGGATGCGCCCGGCGTCACTCAGTGCAATTACCACGCTGAAGAGAAGAAACCCCGTGGTGACAAACAGGTACAGCCACCCGAAATGGGATGTGGTGAAATGCAGCGCAGCCTTCGCAGCGCCGGAAAACTGTGCCGGCATCACCAGAGCGAACCCGATAAACAGCACCAGCAGCGCCAGTGATATGCCAAACACCCAGCCCGGTCGAAAGTCCCGCACGCCTTGTCTCTCCTGTCGCCCGTCAATGTCACAGCACACCGCAGCACGGCGGGCGCGCAGTGTAACAAACGAGGCTCGCGGCCTCCCGTCGCGCCTCTGGCTCTGCTGGCGATGGCCATACACTGTCTGTATCCTGAACGGTCCTGTGTCTGGTTTGCCGTCCCCATGGCTCTGATCGATCAATCGTTATTGCTGTTGCGCTGCGGGCCTGTCTTCAAGTCACAGCGCAGAAAAGCACGATGCTGACGGAACCGAACCTCGTGCTCCTGTTCGGTGGTCTGATGCTGCTGGCGGGTATTCTTGCCAAGTCCGTGTCCGACCGTCTCGGCTTTCCGCTGCTTCTGCTGTTTTTGCTGGTTGGCATGTTTGCCGGCGAGGATGGCGTCGGTGGCATTGAATTCGACAGCTTCGAAACCGCATTTCTGGGCAGCAATCTCGCGCTTGCCATCATCCTTCTGGATGGCGGCCTGCGCACCCAGATGGATACGTTTCGAACAGCTCTGGCTCCGGCGGGCGTGCTGGCGACCGTTGGCGTCGTGCTGACCGCCGCCTGTGTCGGCGCTGCGGCCACGGTTATCCTGGGCGTCGACTGGCGGTTGGGGCTGCTTCTGGGTGCCATTGTCGGCTCCACCGACGCCGCGGCCGTTTTCAATCTTCTTCGCCAGAGCGGGATTGCCCTGAACGAGCGGGTACGCGCGACCCTCGAAATCGAGTCCGGGGCCAATGACCCCATGGCAATCTTCCTGGTGCTGCTCAGCCTGCAGTTCATTGTCGCCGCTGACAGCATGGTGGAACCGCTGGCGATAGCCGGCCTGTTCCTGACCCAGTTCGGCATCGGCGCGGCGGCGGGTCTTGTCGGCGGTACCGCGCTGGCGCGCCTGATCAGCCGCATGCGCATGGCAGAGGGACTCTACGCGCTGCTGGTCGCCTCCGGCGCGATCGCCATATTCGCCGGCGTCAATCATGTGGGCGGCTCGGGCTTTCTCGCGGTCTACCTCACCGGCATTATTGTCGGCAACAGCCGCGGACGCGCCACCGAGCATGTCAAGCTGGCGATGGACGGCCTGGCCTGGCTGGCGCAGGCGGGACTGTTCCTGATTCTGGGACTGCTGGTGAAGCCGTCGAACCTGCTGGATTCTCTCGTGGTGGCGCTTCTGCTGGCCGGTGTTCTCATGTTTCTTGCCAGACCGCTGGCGGTCTTCCTGTGCCTGCTGCCCTTCCGCTTTCCCCTGCGTGAAATGAGCTATGTCTCCTGGGTGGGGCTGCGCGGCGCCGTACCGATCGTGCTGGCAATCTTCCCCGTCATGGCAGGGATTCCCGAATCACAACTGCTGTTCAACGTCACCTTTGTCGTCGTGCTCGCCTCACTGGTGATTCAGGGCTCATCGATACCCCGTGTTGCGCAGTGGCTCAAGGTCCTTATCCCCTACCGCACGCGCCCGATCGACTCGCACGAGCTGTGGATCGGCAGCGATACCACCGTGGAGCTGCTGGCGTTTACCGTCGAGCCGGGTGCCGCCGCCACGGGCGCACAACCGGCGAGGCTCGAGCGTCTCGACGTACCCGGCCTGCAGCTGGTGCAGGTGGTACGTGATGGTCGTCGCCTGCCCCTGGCCGACTCGCTTTTTTTCCAGGAGCACGACGTGCTGTGGCTCCTTGCGGACCCGGGACACACAGAGAGTCTGGCCAGCTTCTTCTCGCGCCGGGAGCGCAGCGGCGAGCTGGCGAGCAGCAGCTTTTTCGGCGAATTCATGCTCAACGGCGATTCACCGGCCGCTGACCTCGCTGTATCCTATGGTCTGACGCTGTCACCCAGTCAGCGGGAAGCTTCCGTGGGAGAGCTGATTACCCGCGAAAAAGGTCGCCGCTGTGTTGTGGGCGACCGCATCGCCCTGGGCCCGGTCAGCCTCACGGTGAAAAGCATGGACGGCAGCCACATTACCAGTGTCGGCCTCAAACTCTGACGTCACAAAGGAATCACCGATGAATTCTTACTTTCATGAAACTGGCGGCCGATGGGTGCTCTTCTGTCTCTGGCTGGCACTTGCTGCGATCGGCGCCAGGGCGGCAGAGCACCCGTCCGACACCGTCAGCGAAGGTGATTTCACTATCCCCGACTTCGCTTACCAGGACGGCGCCCGGGCGGCGTTGACGCAGCATTACTATACCCTTGGCACGCCCCGCCGTGGCAGCGACGGCAAGATCAATAACGCCGTGCTGATCATGCACGGCACCACAGGCAGCGGCGCCGGCTTCCTCAGCGATCGCTATGCCGGCGTACTCTTCGGGGACGGGCAGATCCTCGACGCAGCGGACTATTTCATCATTCTGCCGGACGCCATCGGCCACGGCCAGTCCAGCCGCCCCAGTGCCGACGGTGCCGCGGATTTCCCACGCTACACCTACGACGACATGGTCCTTGCGCAGTACCGGCTGCTTACCGAGCACCTCGACGTGGACCACCTGCGCCTGGTGACCGGCACTTCCATGGGCGGCATGATGAGCTGGGTGTGGGGCTATACACACCCCGACTTCATGGACGCGCTGATGCCCATGGCCAGCCTGCCGGTGGAGATTGCCGGGCGCAACCGCATGCTGCGCAAGATGATGATCGATGCGGTTCAGAATGATCCGGACTACCAGGGCGGCTTCTATACCACACAGCCGGCGGGTCTGCGGGAAGCGATGTACCCGCTGATTTTCATGGTTTCCAGTCCGCTGCAGTACCAGAAAGAGGCACCCACCAGGGAAGCCGCCGAGACCATGCTTGACGGACTGGTTGAGCGCTATGCCTCTCGACTGGACGCCAACGACCTCGTCTGGGCCTTTGACGCCTCGCGTTTCTACAATCCCGCGCCGCACCTTGGGAAGATCACGGCTCCCCTTGTCGCCATCAACTCTGCAGATGATCAGGTAAATCCGCCAGAGCTCGGCCTGCTTGAATCACATATCGAACGTGTGACGAACGGGGAAGCCGTCACGCTTGCCATTTCGCCGCTCACGCGAGGACACGGCACGCACTCCATACCCAGCCTGTGGGGGCCCTATCTTGCGCGCCTGTTGGCCGCGACCGAAGCGAAGGCGTCGCCGCCTGCCGCCGGCACACTCACGACACCTGCCGCCGACGCCTGGCAAAAACGCGCACCAGATGCCTACACAGCGCGCTTCGAGACCACCGAAGGCCTGTTCCGCATTGCGGTGCAGCGCGAGGACGCGCCACGCGGTGCCGACAGGTTTTATCAGCTGGTCAGCAACGGCTTCTACGACGGCGTCCATATCAACCGCGTTGTCAAAGGATTCATCGCGCAGTTCGGACTGCACGGCGTGCCGGAGATCAACGCCCTATGGAAACAGAACACCATCGCCGATGACCCGGTCAAGCGCAGCAATACCCGCGGCAATGTTGCCTTCGCAATGACCGGCAAAGACACCAGAACCACACAGATCTATGTCAACACAGCAGACAATGCGCGGCTCGACAGCGGCGGTTTCGCGCCAATCGGCGAGGTGGTGGAGGGTATGGATGTCATTGACCGCCTGTACGGGCTCTATGGCGAAAACGCCGGTGGTGGACTTCGCGGGGGCCAGCAGGGCCCCCTGGAAGCCGGCGGCAGTGATTACATTGACCAGCACTTTCCCCTGCTGGATTTCATTCGGTCTGCAAGCGTGGAGTAGGCTGGCGGGTTGAATTAAGGGGCGTTCATGCCAGTCCTGTCCACCGGGGTTTGGGCATCCTCATAAATCAGCGCGTCAAGCCTTTTTTCACGGCGCAGGCTTGGTATCGTATCGGTCTTGACTCGGAGCAGGGCCCGCCCACGTGAAATCATGTGCAGTAAGACGCTACCTCGCCGCCATAATGCCCCTGGCGGCGCTCCTCACCGGCCAGCCGGTAATCGCCGACAGCGATTTTTCCGCCTGTCTGACATCCCTTCAATCGCAGGCTCGCAGCGCTGGCGTCAGAGAAACAATCGTCAGGGATGTGGTGCCCGGACTGCAGCAGCAGGAGCGGGTCATCAGCCTGGACAGAAGCCAGCCTGAATTTCTGCAGACGTTTTCGGCGTATATGGGTCTGCGCGTCACTCCAGAGCGCGTGGAGCGTGGGCGCGCATTACTCGCCGAGCACAGACCCTTTCTGCTTGACCTGCAGGAGAAATACGGCGTCCCTCCGCAGTATCTGGTGGCTTTCTGGGGCCTGGAGACAAACTACGGCAGCTATCTCGGCCGCATGCCGACCCTCGACTCACTCGCAACGCTCGCCTGCGACGCGCGTCGCAGCGATTTTTTCTCCAGTGAGTTTATCGCTGCCCTGCAGCTGATGCAGCGCGAATCCCTGCAGCCTGATGATATGCAGGGATCCTGGGCCGGCGCGGTGGGACATACCCAGTTCATGCCGTCATCGTATTTGCGCTACGCCGTAGACGGGGACGGTGACGGTCAGATCGACCTTTGGCGCAGCACGCAGGACGCGTTGGCATCCGGTGCCAACTACCTGCGAACCCTGGGCTGGCAGCCCGGCCTGCGCTGGGGCCGCGAGGTCAGGCTCCCCGCTGATTTCCCGTTCCAGCTGGCCGGGCAGCGCGACCGGCGCCGCCCGCTGGGTGAATGGACCCGGCACGGCGTTGAGCGCAGCGATGGCGGCGTACTGCCGGCGGTCGATGTCGACGCTGCGCTGCTGGTGCCGGCGGGACACCTCGGCCCCGCGTTTCTGATCTACAGCAACTTCGATGTCATCATGCGCTGGAATCGCTCTGAGCTTTACGCGATTGCCGTCGGTCACCTCGCGGACCGCATCGCCGGCGCAGGCACCCTGCAGGTTGGCGCCGGGGCCCAGCAACCCCTGCGCAAGACCGATATTGAACTCGCGCAGAAAACCCTGAACGCACTGGGCTACGACGCGGGCCCGGTCGATGGTGTGCTGGGCTCCGCTACCCGCAGTGCCCTGCGCGAATTCCAGCTCGCCAACAACATGATCGCAGACGGCTACCCCAACCCATCGACACTGGAGGTCATCACCACCCATGACAGTCGCTAATCCATTTCAGCGGGTCCCGGAAAGATTCAGGACGGCAGCCTATGTGATCACGGGCCTCCTGGCAGTGCTCCTTCTCTGGCTATGGCTGGGAGTCGAGCGCGACGAATTCGGAGAGATGCCAGACTTTGCCGCCATGGAAGAGGATGTTGCGGAGATGAAATCCGCTTTTTATGACTACCTGACGCCCATGGTCATACACCACAACAACGCTATCCGCGAACAGCGCACGCGCCTTGAAGCCCTACAGCAGAACCTCATACAGGGCGCCTCTCTCTCGCGCGACGATCAGCGCTGGCTGAACACTCTGGCCGATCAGTATGAACTTGGGTCCGACGAGGAGCGAACGCCGGAAACGCTGCTGCAGGGTTTGCTCCTGCGCGTGGATACGGTACCGCTCGAGCTTGCGCTAGTGCAGGCTGCCAAGGAATCCGGCTGGGGACGGTCGCGTTTCGCCGTGGAAGCCAACAACCTGTTCGGGCAGTGGTGCTACGTTGAGGGATGCGGGGTCGTCCCCTCGAACAGACCGGCTGGCGCGAACCACGAAGTCGAGGAATTTCGCAGTGTGTCCGAAGCCATGCGGCGCTACATGAATAACCTGAACACCCATGAGAGCTACAGCGACTTCCGCCGCCTGCGCCAGCAACTGCGCGAGAGCGGGAAGCCACCGACCGGCATGGCCCTGGCCGACGGGCTGACGCTTTACTCGGAACGCAGGGAGGCCTATGTCGAGGACATCCGCGGCATGATGCAGCAATATCGACGGGCACAGGCAAAAGATGAGGAGACCGCATCGTGAAACGACCCCTGGGGGTCCTGCTGGCCTGCATCCTGGCGATGGGCGCAGCTGCAGACCATGGGGTGATACTGATGTATCACCATGTGGATGAAAGCACGCCGGCAAGCACCAGCGTAACGCCTGAGCAATTCAGGCGCCATCTGGACTTCATACAAGAGAATGGTTTCGTTGTCGTGCCGCTTACAGAACTGCTGGATGCCGTCTACCAGAGCGGTGAGGTCCCACCGGGTGCCGTGGCCATCACGTTTGATGACGCCTACGAATCGGTTTACCGGGAGGCCTTCCCCGAACTGCAAGCCCGCGACATGCCGTTTACGGTTTTTGTCGCCACGGAGGCGGTTGACCAACAGCAGAAACACAGCCTCAGCTGGGAACAACTGCGTGAGCTCGCCAGCTCGGGACTCGCCTCTTTTGGCGCACATTCAGTAACGCATGATCATTTGCTGCGGGGCAGTGAGCACGGCGTCTCGGATGCCTGGACCGCGCGCGTAGAGGCGGAGGTTGACGACAGCATTGCGCGGCTTGAAGCGGAGCTATCGAAAGTGACGGGCGTCTCGATCACGGCGTTTGCCTATCCCTTCGGCGAATACTCGGCGGCGCTCGAGGACATTCTCGCCTCGCGCAAACTGTATGGACTGGCACAGCAATCCGGTGCTGTCGGCATCACCACACCACCCACCGGGATACCCCGCTTCCCGATGGCAACGGGGTACGACAGCACCACACGCCTGGCAACTGCGCTCAACGCGCGTCCGCTGCCGGTGCTGAACGTTGAAGCGGGTGCCTCACTGCTTACGCAGGGGGACGCAGCGCCCATGACCCTGCAATTCCGGCTTCCCGTCGACGGGCCGTACCGTCGCGACGCACTGGCCTGCTATAGCAGTGGCGGTGATGCTCTCACTGTCGGCACAGAGGGTCCGACCGTGACCATCGCCCTCCCCGCCCTGCGTGCCGGTCGCAACAAGATCAACTGCACAGCCCCCTCGGCAGAGAAAAGTGGAGAATTTTTCTGGTACTCAAAACAGTGGGTTTTAGCGGACAGCGAAGGTGCCTGGCTGACCGACTGATAGTGCTTTGGGTGTCAGGGCAGTTCGCAGGGCACACCCGCCTGGCGGCATGCGGCAATAGCCGTATTGCGCAGAAGGCAGGCGATCGTCATCGGGCCCACACCACCCGGCACCGGCGTGATCGCCCCGGCAACCCGGCTCACCTCGTCAAATGCGACATCACCCACCAGACGTGTCTTACCACCCTCTGTGTCCAGCCGGTTGATGCCAACGTCGATGACGACAGCGCCCGGTGACACCCAGTCACCTCTTACCATCTCGGGCCGCCCCACTGCAGCGACCACGATATCCGCACGGCGACAGACCGCAGGCAGATCGCGGGTCCGGGAGTGCGCGATAGTGACAGTGCAGCTCTCCTGCAGCAGAAGCTGTGCCATGGGCTTGCCGACAATATTGCTGCGACCAATCACCAGGGCATTCTGTCCCGACAGGTCGCCATTGAACTGCTCCCTGAGCATAAACAGACAACCCAGCGGCGTGCAGGGCACCAGTGCACCGGGCGTGCCGTTCGCGAGCTCGCCGGCATTCAGGGGATGAAAACCGTCCACATCCTTTTGTGGCGATATCGTATCGATAACCCGCTGCTCATCGATATGTGCCGGCATCGGCAGCTGCGCGAGAATGCCGTGGATCTCAGGGTCGCGATTCAGGGTGTCAATCAGCTGCAGGACTTCCGCCTCGGTCACTGAGGCATCGAGCCGGTATTCACGGCTGAGCATGCCCACCTCAATGGTCTGTCGCCCCTTGTTACGTACGTAGATCTGACTCGCCGGATCCTCGCCGACCAGCACCACCGCCAGGCCGGGACGCAAATTGTGCGAGTGCTGCAGGCGTGAGACTTCTGCGGCGACCGTCCCACGCAGCCGAGCGGCGGCGGCCTTGCCATCAATAATGTGTGCTGTCGCCTGCATAACTGTGGGGCTTCCTGTTCTGGATCAAAAACGATGGCCACCCCCGGAGATGGGGCCGGCAAGGCGCCGAGGTTAGGGTTTCTCGGCTGTGTAGGCAAGACACAAAGGAACAGACATCAAGGAAGGGTGTTATCACTGTTCCCAGGATCTGCTGCATGTCTGACCATAGGCATAAAGGCCTCTTCGACCCGCCTTGCCAGCAATGCCGTCGCAGTCGAACTGCCGGGCGGCGCAAGATCAGTGAGTGAGGTGTTCGCGCGGGCCAGATAACCCGCCTGCTCCTGCGGCTTTTCCAGCAGCGCACACAGTGCGTGCCAGTCAGGCATTGCCAGATGCAGACCCGCGACCAGGGTCGATGCCGCTCGCGTTCGAATCTGCGCAATGCCAACGATTTTGCGCATCAACGGCTCATTGCTACCGACCTCGCCGTGCCCCATTGCGGCATAGCATGCCCAATCGATATCCCTCAATTCCGCCTCGCGACGGGACGCGCGTATCGTCTCCCGCTCGGGCAGAATGCTGTCAACGCCCATCTGCGCAAGCAGTGATCGCCAGAGCTCTCCGAACCAGCTGTAAGCCTGCACAGGCTCCAGGGCGCTCAGTGGGTGGTCGGCAGGCAGAATCAGACTGACACCAAGCATCCATGGACCCGCATACACGATGCCACCGCCAGAGCGCCGACGAAACCAGCGTACGCCGGCTTGGTCGAGGCGCAACTGGAGTGTGCTGTCCGGGCGCTGCGAGAGCCCGAAAATCACCGCCGGGTCGCGATAATGGCAGATCAGCACACGGGGGGCCGGATCCTGGGAACGAACGTTGTCCGCCAACCAGTCGATCTCCGTCTGGGCTGAATCACAGTGGAATAGCTGAATTTCCTGCATTAAAAAATTGCATGCACAGTCATTGGCATCGTCGAATCCTGCTTTTCTGGATATGCACCCCGATCCCAGCGACAGCTTCTCAGCTACCTGCAGTGACAGCTTGTCGAGTTGCAGGGCGGCGTCGAGTAGGTGACTATCATACGCCAAGCAGACATCGCCTGGGTGATTCACCAATACCGGAGACGCTATGCTCAAGCGCATTGTTCGCATTTTTGCCGCCGTTTACCTGACTTATCTCGCCGTTTGCCTCATGATTCTCCTGCCGGCCATGAATGTCCTGGCACCGCGCCTTGTGGCGCAGAACACAGGACGCACACTGTCCAGCGAACTGATTCTCTTCAATCCGTTCACGCTGGCGGTTGAAATGCGCGGCGTTGCACTGAACGCAAAGACCGACAGCGAACCTGCGCTGATAAGATTTGACCGGGCACAGGTCAATCTTTCAACAAGCAGCCTGTGGAATCCGGGCATTGTACTTGACGAGATCCTGCTGCACGGCCTTGTAGTAAACATACGTCAACTTGAGACCAGCGACTTCAACTTCAGCGACATGCTGGCAGATGAGGCGTCAGAAGACGCAACGCCATCAGAGGATGAGGCCCCGGGAGAATTACCGGCCTTTACGGTGCGCCTTGTCGACTTCCAGGCAGATCGTCTGGAGTTTGCTGACGAAACCCGCACGCCGGCCTACCGCACGTACATTGACGATCTCGTCTTTACTGTCAGCGACCTGTCCACTGTGCGCGAAGCGGGCAGTCCCTTCCGCCTATCCGTCCTGACACAGCACGGAGGGCGTCTCGATTGGCGCGGACAGGCCTCACTGGCCACGCAAGAGAGTGCGGGCGAGATTCAACTGGAAGATATCGATCTGCGTCCCGCGTATCGCTATTTTGCGCCACAGCTGGCATTTATTGTAGAGAGTGCCATGCTGGACATCAGCGGCAGGTATGCAGCGTCATGGCGCGATACCCCAGCATTCCGCCTGGAAAATGGAAAGCTGGAGTTGCGCGCACTGAATTTACTACCGGAAGACAGCAAGTCCCTGCCCGATACCTCGATAGAACTGGACGCTGTCCTCATCAACGGTATCGAAATCAACAGTGAAGAACGCCGGGTGAACATTGAGGATCTGGGTATCGATGCGCTGGCGGTGGCAGGGTTCAGCGAGGAAGAAACGCATAGCCTGCTACCGATGTTTGCCGGCATGGATGAAGCCCCGAAGGCAAGTGGAGACAATGGCGCCGCGCAGACAGCAATGGATCTGGAATCGCCTGTCGCAGATGATCCGTGGCAACTCTCCCTGCAGCATCTGTCGAGCACAAACTCCCGCCTGCGCTGGCGCTCAGACTACACCACCCCTGAGCTGATACATCTCTCACCGGTGCAGATTGACCTGCGCGATCTGAGCTGGCCTGCGCAGGGCGCCAGTGCTGTCGAACTCTCGCTGCGCGCCAACGATCGTAGCGAAATATCCGTCGCCGGCAGCCTGGATATCGGCAGCGGCAGCGGCACTCTCGATTACCAGCTCGCGGACCAGCCACTGTCGTGGTTTAACCCTCTGATCGCGCAGTTTCTGCGCGCAACAATAGACGAGGGCACGATTCAGATTGACGGCAATGTCACCCTCACCACTTTTGAACCCGCTGACCTCGACCTCACCACGAAGGTTGATAATTTCGCTCTGACGATCTTTGGTCGCGATACATCGGCACTGAGCTGGCGATCGCTGACCGTTCCCGATGCAAAGGTCAACCTGCAGGCCCGGACCGCCGCTGTCGGAAAGGTCACGTTGGACGGTTACCAGGGCAGCCTGCATATCCTTCCCGATGGTCGGCTCAATGCGCAGATGGCGCTGCCTGAATCTGATATGGCTGAAGATAGCGCCCCGACGCCTGCCGGGGACTCACCGGCGGAGAACACCGCCGCGAACACGCCGGAAGACAGCGACATCAGCGACTGGGCAATACAGGCGGCCGGGCTGCAGCTTACGGATGCACGCATCGACTTCGAGGACGAATCACTGCCGATTGCGTTTCACACGCTCATAGAACAGCTGGAGGGCACTATCGGCTCGCTGGACAGTACGCGCCCCGATAAGCCAACCGAGCTGGTGCTCAATGGATCCGTTGACGGTTACGCGCCGGTGACCATAGACGGCGAAGTGGCTCCCTTCGCCGAGACCACAGCATTGAAGGTCAACGCTCGCTTCCGCGGCGTGGACATTGCCAACCTGACCCCCTACTCCGGCACCTACGCCGGCTATGCCATTGATAGCGGCACACTCAATCTGGATCTTGCCTACTCACTCGTCGGGGACAGACTGCGCGGTGACAACCGCATGGTGATCTCACAGATGGTGCTGGGGGAGCAAGTCGAAAGCGAGCGCGCGGTGGACCTGCCACTCAGGCTCGCACTCGCCCTGCTCACCGACACCCGCGGTGTCATTGATCTTGAAGTGCCAATCACCGGCAATATCGAAAGCCCCGAGTTCTCGCTCGGCAAAATCATTGGACGCGCGCTGCGCAATATTCTGACAAAGACCGTGACGGCCCCCTTCCGTTTTCTGGCAAACCTGGTTGGAAGCGGTGAAAACCTGCAGGAAATGGCTTTTGCGCCCGGATCGGCCATCCTCGAGGGTGACACGCGCTCAAAGCTCAATAGTCTGGCAGATGCGCTGGAGCAGCGTCCGGCACTCAGCGTGCTGGTGAGGGGAAGCATTGACCCGCAGGCGGATGTTCGCGTGTTACAGGAACAGGCGCTGGAGCAACAATTACTGGCCGATGGCCTGACTGCTGACGCTCTCGCTTCGCGTAACGCCGAGTGGGAGGCCGCGTTGAGGGCGCGTTACGCGGCAGTACATGACGACGTTTCCGCAGGCCAACAACCCGAGGACGCCGCACCTGAAACAGAAGAACCCAGCACTGACGCCATGCGGGAAACCGTGCTGGCGGCCATCCGGATTAGCCGGCAAACGCTGGAAGCGCTGGTGCGTGCGCGCGCGGCAGAGGTGAAACGCTACCTGGTCAACGAGGGTGGCATCGCCGCGGACCGCCTGACCGTCAGTGCCAGTGCCGATGATGGGACTCTGGCGGGCGCGGTGCTCGACGTCAGCACCTGAGCACGAGCGCATTCACCCGATGTACTGCAGTTCGCGGCGGCACTGCAGACACGCATAGCGGGCACGGCCGGCACTGACCCGGTTATGCCGTGTTGTGGAAAGGTCGTGTTCCTTGCAACCGCAGTGATAGCGATGCCGTCGTTGCTGCCGTCGCGGCAGGCCGCTCAGGTCGAGGTCAAAGGTCACGGAGGGCTCAACATTCAGGGCGCGCATGATGCTCCGCCACTCGCTACCGTGGGGCTTCACCCGGCGGCCCGGCCAGGCGCGGTACACCGCGTAATGCGCCACCTCATGCGGCACGGTAGTGGCGAGATTCTCCTCGAAATAGCGCGCAAAAATCCAGGGATTGAAGCGTATCAGGCAGTAAGCGCCGCGGCCGACAAACTGACCGGCACTGCGCCCGGCGAGGTCGAACTCGACAGGCACAGGCGCAAGATCCACCCCGATGGCTGCCGCTGCCGCCGCTGTCACCCTACGGGTCGCTGCCCTCACGACCTCGCGACCGCTGGCGTCAAGCGCTCGGGGCGTCACCGAATCAGACATGCTTGTCCGATGCGAAGAGCGCAGCCATCACACCCGCCACCTAGCTGGCGTCCTCTACCCGCAGCTGGTCACGAAGGTCCCGCTTGATGAACTTGCCGTTGGCATTGCGCGGCAGAGGCTGTTCGACAAACCACAGATAGCGTGGCACCTTGTAGGGCGCGATATGCGCCTTGCAGTGTTCCCTCAGGCCAGCGGCATCAACGTACTCACCCGGCGCCAGGTAAACCGCGGCGCCCACTTCTTCCCCGAGTCGCTCGTCCGGCACCGCAAAAGCCACGCACTCGGCGACCGCCGGGTGGTGAAACAGCGCATTTTCCACCTCGGCGCAGTACACGTTCTCGCCGCCGCGCAACACCATGTCCTTGGCACGATCGACCAGATAGATGAAGCCGTCGTCATCCATGTAGGCGATGTCACCGGTATGCAGCCAGCCATTGACGATGGTCTCTGCCGTGGCATCCGGCCGATTCAGATAGCCTTTTATAACCGGCGAGCCACGCACCACCAGTTCGCCGATATCGCCAGTGGGCAGAGGTTCTCCCGATGGATCAACACAGCGTGCTTCAAGCGTGGGCAGGGCGCGACCCACGCTGGTTGGCCTGTCCACGAAAAACTCGGCGCTGACCGCGGCAATAATGCCGCAGGTCTCCGTCATACCATAGCCGGTATTCGGTCGCGCACTGCGCATATTCTCGCCAACTTTTGCCACCAGATCGGGCTGCATGGCAGCACCGCCGCCACCGATGGATTGCAGGCTGGAGGTGTCCCGGGTAGCAAAATCCGGGTGCATCATGATTTCCCTGGCCATCATCGGAACCGCGGTAAAGGCGGTGATCTTCTCGGCCTCGATCAGTCGCAGCGCTTCCGCCGGGTCCCACTTGTACATATGCACCATCTTGCCACCCGCCAGCGTCACCGCATGTGCCACGCAGTTGTTGGCAGTGACATGGAACAGGGGCGTCGCAATGAGGGCGCGCGGCACCGCGGGTGCAGACTGCGAACCGGGCGATTCACCGCGGGCCAGCGCAAGCGCCGCAGGCTGCACGGAATTCACAAAAGCGACGTTGAGCAGATTGGTCACACAGCCACGGTGCGTCAGCTGGGCGCCCTTGGGCTTGCCGGTCGTCCCGGAGGTGTAGAATATGCAGGCGTCGTCATCGGGATCGATACTCGCCTGCGGCATCTCAGCCGGCGCATTGATCAGCTCATACCAGTCGGTCGCCCAGTCGGGCAGATCGTGTTCAACACGAACCCCGACAACCTTCAGGTCGGCAAAATCGTCGCGGATTTCAGTATAACGCTGCAGTCGCTCCGTGTCGGCGATCAGTACTTTTGGCGCAGCATCTTCCAGACCGAAGTGCATTTCCCGGGCAACCCACCAGGCGTTCATGCCGACCACGACAGCGCCCATCGCGGTTATCGCCCAGTAAGCCAGCATCCACTCCGGGTAATTACGCATGGCAATCGCGACACGGTCACCCGGCTGCACGCCATTGGCCGAGAGCCAGTTGGCAATTGATGCCGTGAAGGCGTGCGCTTCTCGATACGTGCAGCGCTCGTTCCCGTAAACAAGATACTCGTTGTCGCCGTGACCTGCGGTGGACAGCCAGAATTCCCGCAGAGACGGTGGCGCGTTGGCATAAGCTCGCAGGGGTACACCACGAACCTCGACAGTGGTGATTTCAAACATCTGTCCCGGCGACGTCAGCTGCTTCCAGGCCTGGTCGAGTTCTTGGTACATGCGCAACTCCTGACTAAGGTGTTATTGAGTGAGAGGCGTTTTATCACCGAAGAGGATAGCGGTCGACAGAACCGTTCTCAATGCCAACCGCGGGGTTTCAGCGGACCGCCAGGCCGCTGTCACCTGCAGTGCATTTTTTTGCCTCCGCCGGTCATTGTTCCAGATCGATGCCCCGAACACACTGCGTGTTATCCTTCCTTCACTATCCCGACGGAGAAGCGGATGAGCGCTCAGATTCTTGATACGGAACGCCTGCAGTCCTACCTGGAGCAGAATCTGCCCGGTTTCAGCGGCACATTGACCGCAGAGAAATTTGCCGGCGGGCAATCCAACCCCACCTTTCGCCTGTCGGCAGACGGCCGACATTACGTCCTGAGACGCAAACCACCGGGGGAACTCCTCGCTTCTGCGCATGCAGTCGATCGGGAGTTCCGGGTGATCAGCGCACTCGGGGGCACCGACGTACCAGTGCCGCGTGCCTACCTGCTTTGCGAGGACGAGAGCATTATCGGGTCAATGTTCTACATCATGGAATATCTCGACGGGCGAGTATTCTGGGACCCGACGCTGCCAGAGATCCCAGACAATGCCGAGCGCGCGGCGATGTATGACGAGATGAACCGGGTGCTGGCGGCCCTGCACAGCGTCGATGTGGACGGTGTAGGCCTGACTGACTTTGGCCGGCCGGGCAACTACTATGCGCGGCAGATCTCGCGCTGGACAAAGCAGTATCGGGCCTCCGAAACCGAGCACAGTGATGCGATGGAGGTCCTGATGGCATGGCTGCCCGAGCACATGCCGGAAGATGACGGCGCGGTCAGCCTGGTACACGGCGATTACCGCCTCGACAACGTCATGTTCCACGCGAGCGAACCCCGCATTATCGCGGTTCTTGACTGGGAGCTGTCGACCCTGGGCCATCCGCTTGCAGATCTGGCCTACCAGGTCATGGCCTGGCATTTACCCGGGGATGCGGGACTGCGCGGACTGCTGGGTGTCGATCGTCAGTCACTGGGTCTGCCCGAAGACAATGAGTACATCACTGCCTACTGTCGGCGCACCGGTCGTGAGGGCATCGATAACTGGAACTTTTACCTGGTTTTCTGTTTTTTTCGCCTGGCCGCCATTCTGCAGGGAGTGAAAAAGCGCGCCCTGATGGGCAATGCATCCAGCGCGGAAGCAGAGGCCAAGGGCGCCCTGGTAGAGCCGCTGGCGCGCTTTGGCGTAGATCTGATCAATCAACGTTGAGGACAATCATATGACCGATGAAGTACTGACCTCTGTAGCGAACGGCATCCTGACCATCACGCTCAACCGTCCCGCCGCAAAGAACGCCGCCAATCGCGCGCTCGCCGAGGGCGTGTCGGCGGCTATTGATCAGCTGGAAGCGGACGATAGTCTGCGCGTTGCCATACTCACCGGGGCTGGCGGCACCTTCTGCTCTGGCATGGATCTCAAGGCCTTTGTCACGGGCGAATTGCCTGTGGTGGAAGGACGAGGTTTTGCAGGGATGGTGGAATACCTGGCGAAAAAGCCCATTATCGCCGCAGTTGAGGGCTATGCCCTCGCCGGCGGCTTTGAGCTTGCCATAAGCTGTGACCTGATTGTTGCGGCAGACGATGCCAAGTTCGGCATTCCCGAGGTGAAGCGCGGGCTGGCGGCGGCGGCCGGCGGACTGGTGCGACTGCCAAAACAGATAGCACCGCGCATCGCCATGGAGATGGCACTCACGGGCGAATTCATCAGCGCAGAGCGCGCCTACGAACTGGGGCTGATCAATCGTGTGGTAGCGCCAGGAACGGCACTCGAGCAGGCGACGGCGCTGGCCGAGGCGATCGCTGCGAACGGCCCCCTTGCGGTGGCCGCATCAAAACAGGTGGTGGCGCTGGCGGAAGACTGGACCCGGGACAACATGTTCGAAAAGCAGAACGACATCACGCAGTCGGTGTTCACCAGCGAGGACGCAATAGAAGGCGCGACCGCTTTTGCCGAAAAACGCGCCCCGAACTGGAAGGGTCGATAGTGGCCGCTTAGTGGCTCACTAGGCCGCCTCACCCTTGCCGGCACTGCGCCGCCCGCCGGCGCCAGTCGCCCGCGGCGTCTTTTTCTTCGGCACACTGGCACTGCCCGCAGCGCTTTTGCGGGCACGCGCCTTCGCAGTGCTGGCGCCGGTGTTTCGCGCCAGCCGCTGGGATCCGGTTTCCCGCATCGCCTCGCGGTCTGAGCGCGTGGGCGGGGGCCTGCGGCGCGATGACCTTGGACGGTGGTAGCGGTCGCCTTCCGGGCGCAGATCACCGTATTCAAAGCGGTGCAGGATCTCTTCCATGGTCCGGGAAATCCGCGTGCACACGCGAATGGACTCAACCTGCGGAAAGGCAGAAAACTCGCCGCCGCGCATCAGGTCGACCAGCTCCTTTTCGGACAGGTGAGACAATATCTTTGCAGGGTTGTATAAGCGAAAGCTGGGCACAATATTGATGTCACCGCTGTAGTCCTGGTCCATGAGCGCGTGCACGCCGTTGAGCAGCAAGTTGAATCGCGGCCAGTTATCGCCCTGTTGCTGCGCAACGCCGCGGTAGAAATTGAGCATCTCACGCCCCATGCCCACACCGAGTAAACCGAGCGCCGCACCGACGCGACTGCGCGGCTTGCCGCCCCTCAAAAACGGAGTGGCAATAGGATTGACCATGCTCACAATATAGTGATTTGTGCTGTAAAGCCGCGACAGACGCTTTGAGGGGAGATCGTCGGCGATGGAACCGTCTACCCACTTGCGCGTCGGCAGATACGGCTGTGCCTCGCCATGCACGTTCTTGGCCATCAGCATGACCGGCGGGAACACGCCGGGTACGGCGCAGGATGCCATCACCGCCGACCGGATGTAGACGTTGGGCGAAGTGATGGCGTTGAGCAGCCGCGAGCGCTGATGGGTCTCGGCGGGTGCCACGGTAATGCTTATCTGGCGGCCTGTTTTCTCGTACGCCTCCTGAAAAGTCATGTCGGGCATGAGCCGATTGATGATCTTCACCAGGTCGCCGACATCAATCTGCGGACTGCGACCCAGAAACATGCGAGAAAAAACGTTGGCTTCCCGCTCTGCCTCAAAGTGCACGTTCGCGGGATCAAAGAACTTTTCCAGTTCCTTGTCCGTATAGGATCCGAGCACGCCCGCAACCAGCGACCCCGCACTGGCGCCGGAAATCACCCGAGGCAAAAGACCCTGGCTGAGCAGGGTCTTCACCACGCCAAGGTGGTAAAAACCCAGAACACCGCCACCGCTGAGCATCAGCGCCGAGCGCCCGAAACAGATATTGGCGCGATAGAAAAAATCCAACTTGTCCTGAACATCAATCTTGCTATTGTCGAGATCGGCGATAAATCGAAGGGAGTCGTCTATCTCCTCGATATACTGTTCTATGAGGTGTTTGGTGCCGAATTTTGCGCGCTGATACAAGGTGCTGCGCCCCATTCCGCCCATGTTCCCGTGAATGCCTTCGTTCAGGTTGAACAGCAGGCCCTGGTAGTCCTGTCGGGAGCGGAGGCTGCGCAAGCGGTCGAGGCGCAGGCGAATCTGTCCGTAATCGTATTGTCGTGTCTGGTCCACTTCACGCCAGCGTTTGGCACCGCTGAGCTCGTCATGCTTCAATGCAAGCTCTCGCCAGCTGTCGTAGGTCTCGCACGTCGCCATCTGACGTTCAAGCTGCGCAAGTTTGCGGGACTGGAGCATTTTCTACCTCAACACTTTCTGTAAGGAAAAAGGAAATATTGTAAGCGAATCCCGACGCCCCCGGGTAATCGGCGGTTTGCGTGCAGGCCGCCTGGAAGCGGTCGGGCTGGACCTGATCAATGATCCTCCGGGCTCTCACCCGAGCGCGTCGCGCCGCGATATTCCTCCACCAGATGCCGCTTGTAGAGCTTGCCGTTATCCATGCGCGGCAGCTGCGGATGAAAATCCAGCGACCGTGGCAGCTTGACGTGGGACAGGCGCTCGCGCAGCCACTCCATCAACTCTATGGCGACTTCGTCTGTCGCATCCACCCAGTTCTGCGGCTGCACCACGGCCTTCACTTCTTCGCCGAACTCGTCGTGCGGCAGGCCGAAAACCGCTACGTCCGCCACCTTGCCGTGGGTGATCAGCAGGTTTTCAATTTCCTGTGGATAGATATTCACACCACCGCTGATAATCGTGAAGTTCTTGCGATCAGTGAGGTAGAGAAACCCGTCGTCGTCGAGATAACCGAGATCCCCCGTGGTTGCCCAACCGCGCTCATTGAAAGCCTCCGCGGTTTTGTCCGGCTCGCCGTGGTAGCGAAAAGATGCCTGCTCCCCCGAGAAATATACAGTACCGATCTCACCACTCGGCAACTCCCTGCCCTCGTCGTCTACGATGTGTAGCTGCCCCACCAGAGCAGGACCCACCGAGCCTTTATGCGTGAGCCAGCTTTTGGAATCGATAATGGTGGCGCCGATACCCTCGCTGGCGGCGTAATACTCGACAATAACCGGTCCCCACCACTCGATCATCTGCTCCTTGATTTCCACGGGACAGGGCGCGGCGGCATGGATGGCGAACTGCATGCTCGACACGTCGTACTTCTCGCGCACCTCTGCCGGCAGTTTGAGCATGCGAATGAACATGATCGGCACCCACTGGCTGTGCGTGGCGCGGTGTTCTTCAATGAGCCTCAGCGCCTCCTCGGCATCGAACTGCTCCATCACCACAGTTGTTCCGCCCTGGTACAGCGCCATCATGTTGTAGTGCAGTGGCGCGGCATGATAAAGCGGCGCGGGAGACAGATAGACGGTCTCCTCACTAAAGCCGAAGGCCACACCGAGTGAGCCGGCAAGCGGATGCGGTGCATTGACGTCATCGCTATGCGGGGCGATGAACACGCCTTTGGGTTTACCCGTTGTGCCGGAGGAATACAGCATGGGCACACCGTTGGCCTGATCGTGAATTGGCGTCACGGGCTGGCGATCCACCGCCTCTTCCCAGGCCTCAAAACCCTCTACGACACCATCCACCATGAGGTAGTGTCCCACACCTTTAGCTCGCTCGCGCATGGGCGCGGTGACATCTGCCAGCGCGTGCGAGGCAACAAACAGCCTGGCACCGCAGTTTTCCAGGATGTAGGCGATTTCATCCTGCTGCAGATGCGTGCTTATCGGTGTGAATATCAGACCTGCCCGCTGCGCGGCCCAGCATATTTCGAGAAACTGGCGGCAATTGTTCAGCATCATGGCAATGTGGTCGCCAGGCACAAGTCCAAGCGACCGGAACAGCTGCGCACCCTGGTTCGAGCGTTCGTCCAGATCCCGGTAGGTGACGATCTCGCCGGAGCCCCCCATGATAATGGCGGGCTTGTGGGGGTAGGTTTCTGCGGTAATGCTAGGATGTGGCATGCTGGTTCCCTCGTGCGTTGACGGCCTTATAGGCGTTACTATAGGGCCTGAATCACGCCCCGTATAGCTGGAGAGCGCATGCCCGACACCCGCAGTCCACACACCATCCGCGCCCGGATCCGCAGCGGCGAGCACCAGGGCAATACCTCGGGCCTCGCCCCCGGCTTTGTCCAGTGCAATCTGGTGATACTGCCGCAGGCTCACGCGCACGATTTCCTGCGCTTCTGCCAGGCGAATCCGCGACCCTGCCCGCTGATAGCAATGAATCCGGCGCCGGGCGACCCGACGCTGCCAACCCTGGGCGACATCGACATCCGCCACGACGTTCCGCGCTACCGCGTTTTCGAGGACGGCAAGGCTGGTGACGACATTGCCGATATCGATCCGCTGTGGCGCGATGACCTGGTGGTGTTCGCCCTGGGATGTTCATTTTCCTTCGAGGAGGCGCTGCTCGCCGACGGTCTGGACGTACGCAACGTCAGTGAGGGCGTCAATGTTCCCATGTACCGCACCGACACACGCTGCACCCCTGCCGGCCCCTTCGCCGGTAACATGGTGGTCAGCATGCGTCCTTTTGTGGCCGCAGATGCAATCCGTGCGATACAGATCTGCACACGCTTTCCCTCGGTTCACGGCGCGCCGGTGCACCTGGGGGACCCCTCGGGCATAGGGATCGGCGATCTGTCCAGACCCGATTTCGGCGATGCCGTCACCATGAAAAACGGCGAAATGCCTGTATTCTGGGCCTGTGGCGTAACGCCACAGGTCGCCCTCGAAAATGCGCGTCTGCCGTTTGCGATTACCCACAGCCCCGGCTGCATGCTTGTCACCGACCTGCGCAACAGCCAGCTGGCGATTCTCTGACATCAGGAACAACAGCATGCTTTTGAACTGTGATTTGGGCGAGAGCTTCGGCAGCTGGCGCATGGGCATGGACGTCGCTGTCATGCCACACATAGATCTCGCCAACGTCGCCTGCGGCTTTCACGCCGGCGATCCGGTAACCATGAGTCAGACCATCACCCTGGCGCAGGAGCACGGTGTGCGCATCGGCGCGCATCCGGCCTACCCTGATCTTGTGGGCTTTGGCCGACGCTCCATGCAGCTGTCGGGAGACGAGCTTCGCAGCAGTGTGCTCTACCAGATCGCCGCACTCGATGGCATGGCGGCCAGCGCGGGCACGAGCATCGAATATGTAAAACCCCACGGTGCGCTATACAACGACATGATGGCCAATACAGCGATTCGGGATACACTCATGGCGACCGTCGCCAGCTACCACCGGCCGCTGAAGCTGATGTTGCTGGCCACATCGGAACAGGCGCGCCACCGTGAAGCCGCTGCAGAGCACTCCCTGGAGCTGCTGTTCGAAGCCTTTGCAGACCGCTGCTACGACGACGCCGGACACCTGCTGTCACGCCGTCTCCCCGGCGCTGTGCACAGCCGGGAGCGCATGCTCGAACAGGTCGCATACCTGCTGGAGACCGGTTGCGTAACGACCGACAGCGGAAAGCGCCTGTCACTGGACGCAGACACACTGTGTGTGCACGGCGACAACCTGGAGGGTATTGCGGCGATCCGAGAGATTCGCGCACTGGTAGACCAGCGGGCTGTCTCGTGAAAATTCACACGGCCGGTGAAAATGCGCTGATTGTCTATCTCGGTGATGCACCGGGTAAGGAGGTTGCGGCGAGGGTCAGGGCGCTGGCGTCCGCCCTGCCGGATGCGCTTGGGGAGCATCTGATCGACATGATCCCTTCATACGCGTCTCTGCTCGTGGTGTATGACGCCCTGGCCACAGACCACATGCACGTGCGCCACTGCATCAGAGGACTGACGCTTGACGGTGACAGTGACGACGACAGCGGACGCTGCGTGGAACTACCCGTTTACTACAGCGAGGAAAGTGGCGCCGACCTGAAAGACGTCGCCTCCCGCGCCGGATTGTCCGTCAGCGACGTTATCGATCTCCATAGTTCCACCGAGTATCGCGTGTACGCCATCGGTTTTGCGCCGGGGTTTGCCTACCTCGGGGAGCTGGACGAGCGCCTGAAAACCCCGCGCCTGAAAACACCTCGTCAGCGGGTGCCCCGCGGCGCCGTGGCCATCGCTGACCGACAGACGGCGGTTTATCCGGCGGTGTCACCCGGCGGCTGGAACCTTATTGGCAGCTGCCCGCTGCGCATGTTTGATCCCGACAGGGACCCGAGTATGCCGGTCTCGGTGGGTGATCGCGTGCGCTTCCAGCCCATCAGTCGCGATGAATTCCTGCGCGCCGGAGGCGAATTGTGAGCGGCATGGAAATACGCTCACCCGGCATACTCAGCCTGATTCAGGATGGCGGTCGCCGGGGCTACTATCGCTTTGGCCTGACCGATGGCGGTCCAGTGGACCCCCAGGCTCACTCGCTGTGCAACCGGCTACTGCAGAACAGCGCGGACGCTGCCACAGTCGAAGTAACGCTTGGTGGACTGGAAATCGAGGCTGGCGTCGACACCTGGATCTGCGTTACCGGCGCCCCTGTGCCGCTGAGCATCAACGGTAACGAGCGACCGCGCTGGCAGGTTCTGCAGGTCGCCGCGGGCGATCGCATAGCGCTGGGACACACTGAATCCGGCTGCCGCGCCTATCTCGGCGTCGCGGACGGCTTCCAGATTGCGGCGGTATTCGGCAGCTGTGCGACCGTGGTGCGCGAGGGTCTCGGCGGTCTCGATGGTAATCGGCTCAAAGCGGGCGATGTGCTGCCCTGCGGCGTCGTTAAAGAGCGCGCCCCGCTTCGCCTGCCGCCCGGCCAGCAGCCCCGCTATCCTCGAGGCGTGACACTGCGGGTTGTGCCCGGTTACCAGGAAGCGCACTTCCCCAGCCTGCAGCAGCGTCGGTTCTACGCCTGCCCGTTCAGCGTCAGCCAGCGCGCCGATCGCATGGGCTACCGACTCGAGGGACCTGCCATCGGCTGCGACATCGAGGGCATACTCTCCGAGGGCATCTGCCAGGGCGCGATCCAGATACCGCCGGACGGACAACCCATCGTACTCCTCAACGACCGTCAGACCATCGGCGGCTACCCGAAAATCGGCTCTGCGCTGTCGCTGGACTGCGCACAGCTGGCGCAGCAGACTCCCGGTGCGCCTGTCTACTTCACGCCGATCAGCCAGCACGGTGCGCACAATGCGCTGCAGCTTGCACAGGTCTTTGAAGCCAGCCGGCAACTTCAGGAATACCGATTATGACAAGCGACGCTTTTGACGAGGCGGTCGAGGCGCTGCTGGTGGCACGTGATCTTCGCGGGATGGCGCGGGTGCGCGCTGCCCTGAAAGCGGGTTACGTAAAGCGCGCCGCCAAGCAGCTATACCGCAGTCGGCGCGTGATGATCGGCACGGGATTCCCGGTTGCCGGCACCTTCGAAACCGATGGGCCTGTCGGCTCTATCGCACTCTATCGCAGCCTCGAGGGGCTGGGAGCCCAGTGTTGGCTGGTGTGCGCCGAGCCTCTGTGTCGGGAACTATCGAATGATTTTCGTGTTCTTCCCCTTCTCGCGTTCACTCAGGAAGCCGCCCGCAAAGAAGCCGCGCGGCGTCTCGCTCAGACTACCCCGGATACCATCGTTTCCATAGAGAGACCCGGACGTGCAGCGGATGGCGCCTATTACAATATGCGCGGCGAGGATATCAGCGCTGACTGCGGTATTTTCGATCCGTATCTGGAACAGGCAGACTGCCCGACGATCGCCGTCGGCGACGGCGGCAACGAGATCGGCATGGGTAATGTCGCCGACATCATCGGTGAACTGGATATCATCGGCTCGGCCACAACCTGCGATGAACTCCTGGTCGCGGACGTGTCCAATTGGGGCGCCTATGGCATCATAGCCTACCTGGGACTCTGGTCCGGGCGTGAGCTGCTTGCAGACATCCAGCCGCGGGCGATTCTTGCCTACCTGTCGAGTCGTGGCAGCGTGGACGGCGTCAGCCGCGAAAACACACTGACTGAAGATGGACTTGACGCCGCCGAAGGCGAGTCGGTCATTGCTCAGCTACAGCGCCTCACGGCGGACCCCTGGTGAAAGCACAGATTGAGGCACAGTAACGATGACATCCGTCTACCTTAACGGTGACTTCCTGCCGATGAGTGAAGCCCGCATATCGCCAATGGACCGGGGCTTCCTGTTTGGCGATGGCATTTACGAAGTCATTCCCTCTTACGATGGCCAGCTTGTGGGTTTCGGCCCGCACATGCAGCGTATGCGCGATGGTCTGGCTGAACTTGAGATTCGCACGGATATGGACGAGACCGCCTGGCGGGATATCGTCGAACAGCTGGTGCAGCGCAACGGTTCAGGGAATCTCGGCGTTTATCTGCATGTCAGCCGCGGCGCGGACAGCAAGCGCCATCATGCCTACCCGACATCAGTCGACGCCACCTGCTTCGGCTTTACCTTCGAGATTCCGCCACCTCCGGTGGCCGACAAGAACCGGGTCAAACCCTATAAGGTAAGCACCGCCGAAGACCTGCGCTGGAAGCGATGCCACATAAAATCGACCGCGCTGCTAGGCAACGTGATGCACTACCAGCAGGGACACGCGGCGGGCGCGCAGGAGACAATTCTGTACAACAGCGATGGAGAGGTTACGGAAGCCGCCGCGTGCAATGTATTCGTTGTTCGCAACGGCGCAGTAGCCACCCCGCCGCTGGACAACCAGAAACTGCCGGGCATTACGCGGCTCATGCTGCTGGACATGCTGCGCCGGCACAGCGACATTTCCGTCGAGGAACGCGTAGTGACGGTTGCGGAGCTGCTCCAGGCAGATGAGGTGTGGATCACCAGCTCCAGCAAGGAGATTGCGCCTGTGACGATAATTGATGACAAGCCGGTCGGTAGCGGTGAGGTCGGCGACGTCTGGGCCGTGGCGCAGGGTCTGTTCGCGGCGCACCGCTACGATTACTGATGACTCGCCCCACCCGCGCAAGGATCAATCTGCACCACCTGCGCCACAACGCCGCGATAGCCGCCGGGCTTGCTCCCGCCTCCCGCCTGATGGCGGTGGTCAAGGCAAACGGTTACGGCCACGGCGCCGAATCCGTCGCCAACGCTCTGGATGACTGCGTGGCAGCCTTCGCCGTCGCGTCGCTGGAGGAAGCGGTGCGACTACGGGACAGCGGCATCCGGCGTCCCGTTCTTCTTCTCGAAGGTGTTTTCGAGGCGTCGGAGCTAGCCGAGGCCGCCGCCATCGGCGCATGGATCATGCTGACCTGCGACGAGCAGCTGCGCTGGCTGTGCGACGCCACGGTGCCACAACCGGTCACCTGCTGGCTGAAAGTAGATACCGGCATGCATCGGCTGGGTATCGCACCCGAGCGCGCACCCGCATTCCTGGAGGCGTTGCGAGACACACCCAATGCAGGCCCGGACACGGTGCTGTGCACGCATTTTTCACGCGCCGACGAACTGAACCAGCCTGAGACCCGGGATCAACTCGCCCGCTTTCTGGCCACCTGCAATGACCTTGACTGCATGCGCAGCGCCGCCAACTCACCTGCCGTCCTTGCGTGGCCGGAAACCCACCTGGACTGGATCCGCCCGGGCTACATGCTTTACGGCGACTCACCCTTTGCCGAGCAACTGCCACAGGCAGCTGCACTGAAACCGGTCATGACGTTGGAATCAACTGTCATAGGTGTTCGCGATATCGCGGCTGGGGATGCAGTCGGCTATGGCGCCACCTGGCGGGCAGCACGCCCGTCACGCATTGCGACAGTCACCGTAGGCTACGGCGACGGCTATCCGCGCACGGCCGCTAACGGCACGCCGGTGCTGGTCAACGGACAGCGTGTGCCACTGGTGGGTCGGGTTTCCATGGACATGCTCACAGTGGATGTGACCGGTCTCGCGCCAGTGCACGTCGGTGACCCGGTCACCCTCTGGGGCGAGGGGCTGCCCGTGGGCGAAGTCGCCCGCCACGCCAGCACGATTGGCTACGAACTGGTCACACGCATGCCGGCACGCGTGCCGCGCGAGGTCAGCGCATGAAAGACCCGACGCCCGCAGCAAACCCGCTGCCGGACGGTAGCCAGCTCGCGGCGCTGGATATCGGCAGCAATTCCTTTCACCTGATTGTTGCGCGTATCGAACATGGCGAAATGCGGCCGATACAGATTCTTTCGGAGAAGGTGCAGCTAGGCGCGGGCCTGAAAGACAACCGCCTGTCGTACGACGCCATCCAGCGTGGCCTCGACTGCCTGTCACGCTTCTCTCAGGTGCTGCAGAGCGTTGAGACTGAACGTATCCGGGTCGTCGGCACCAATGCACTGCGCCGTGCCCGCAACCGGCGCGACTTCACCGAACCCGCAAGGCGCATACTCAACTGCCCGGTGGATGTGATCTACGGGCGCGAGGAAGCGCGCCTGGTATATCTCGGCGTCGCCCATACCCTTGCCGATGACGCCGCGGCGCGACTGGTGGTGGATATCGGGGGTGGCAGCACGGAATTTGTCATCGGCGAAAAGTTCGAGCCCCGCCGGCTGGAAAGCCTGCAGATGGGCTGCGTTTCCTACACGGATCGTTTTTTCGCCGACGGCAAGCTGACCAAAGCATCATTCAAGCGCGCCTACGATCGCGCCTGCGTTGAAGTCTCCCACATCCGCAAGAGCTTTCGCTCACGCCACTGGTCCGAATCCGTGGGGTCCTCAGGCACACTGCAGGCGATCGAAGCCATCGCCAATGCCAACAACTGGTGTAATGATGGCATTACCCGCAAGGCACTGCAAAACCTGCGCAAACAGCTGCTGCAGTCCAAGGATTTCGACAGTCTCACGCTGACCGGGCTCAGCGAGTCCCGACGCTCCGTCATCGCCGCCGGTGTCGCCATCGCCGAGGCGCTGTTCGATGTGCTGGAAATAGACAACATGCGAACATCGAAGGGCGCACTGCGCGAGGGCGTGCTCTACGACCTCATGGGCCGCCTGCAGCACGAGGATGTCCGCGAACGCTCGGTAAACGCGATGATGCAGCGCTATGCAGTCGACGACGACACCGCGACCATTGTGGCTCGGCGGGCGCAGATGCTGTTCATGGCAACAGCCGTGCCCTGGCAGCTCACGCAGACAGACGGCGATCTGCTGCACCGCGCCGCGCGCACCCACGAGATTGGCATGTCCATTTCACACAAGCACTTCCATCGCCACGGCGCCTACCTGCTGCGCAACTCGGACATGGCGGGATTCTCCCAGGGTGAGCAGGTGAACATGGCGCTCCTGGTTGCCGGACATCGCGGCAAGGTGCGCAGAGAACTGTTTGATGAAGTCGGAACGCCGGAACGGCGGCGCCTGCAGCGCATGCTGGCGATTATCCGCCTGGCGTCGCTGTTCAAGTACGTAGAGCAGCTGGAGGAGCTGCCCGACTTCAGTATCGAAGCGGGCGACGCCGTTCTCAGGCTGGGCTTCCCGGATGGCTGGCTGGAACAGCATCCTCAGACCATGCAGGAGCTGGATCAGGAGCAGCGCATGTTCCGCAAGCTGGACCTCACCCTCGATATCAGATAACGGCCGCTACAGGTTCACCCAGCTGTTGAGTGCCTTTAGTCGAAACTCGGTGCCACGGTAGCTGAGGATGACAGAGTCGGGCAGTATTTCCTGCACGCGGACACCACCAATATTGTCACCTTCCCGATGGCGCTCGCGGTTGATGAAAACCGCGGACTCACCGCTGCTGCGATAGTCATGCTGCGAATACATGAGCGTGGGTATTCCATCCCGGAGCGTCTGCGAGAGCGCCTCAAGCATCGGCGCCGGGTGTGCGGCGAGATCCAGGCTGTCAAGAGCCGCCTCGGCCTGCGCAACCATGGCGTCAATATCGACAGATGCGGCGCTAACCGGTGTGTCGCTTCGCCGCTCCGCAGCTACCTGCGCAGTCTCAGCAACCTCCGCAGTCTCAGCAACCTCCACAGTCTCCGCAGTCTCCGCAGTCTCCGCAGCCTGCGCCGCGCGATACAGATCGCCCACAGCCTCAGCCGAATCAGTCACTACCGGAATTTCTGGTGCCGCCTGCACCTCTGTCAGACGCAAGCCAGGCGCAATCGGCAGTGGTAGCGGGGGGCTGACGGTGAATGAAACAGAAGCGGCAGTTGCAGTGGCCTGCTCTTCACCAATGCCCTGCTCTTCACCAAACCCCTGCTCATCACCAACGCTCATCTCTTCCGGCCGGCTGACGAATAGCCAGACGATCACAATCAGCGCCAGAACCAAGGCCAGACCTGAGCCCGTCAGGAGGACAGGCACCCAGGGGGAACGTCCCTCCCCCTTACCCGGGTAGCCCACGGCGCAGGACAGGTCGGGACCGCTGTCGGCGACATCCCGCTCCTGTCGCGAGCGCTCCAGCGCATCGAGAATAAATGACATGCGCGACTTCCTCAGTTGATTGCCTGGGCCAGCGGCCAGGCACCGCGTTTCCTCAGGACATCCATGCGCGCATGAAGCGCCTCAACCCTGGGGAGATTCCCTGCCATGCGGTTCAGTTGACGCAGCGTCTGCTCTCCAACGAGCCCATCGTCATTCAAGCCATGAGTGCGCTGAAACAGCCTGACTCGCTGCTCCAGCCGCGATGAATAGCGATCCGTGGTCAGGGGCTGTGCCTGAGCGTCAAGCACTGCGAACAGCTCCGCCACCTCAGCAACCGCAGCGCCCTTATCGCCCGGACCCAGAACCCGCTCGAACGCTGTCGGCGCCTGCCAGAAATACCGGTAATCGCCGCGCCACAGGGGCGCCAACGCCGCCAGATCAACCTTCTCAACGCCATTCCCCGTGGCAAGCACGGCGACATCTGCTTCCATGGCAATCACAACCGCGGCCAAAGCCTGATGCTGTGAGGAAACAAGATACAGCACCAGCGGGTGACGCAGCGCCTGCAGTTCCTGCCAGGTTTCAGCACGCGCGCTGACGCAGCGAACGCGTCTGCTGGTGTCATCGCGGCAGGGTACCGCCGGTATCGGTGCGTCGGCATACAGAGACCAGAGTGCCGACAGCGCCACCTGACGATCATGCAACACGATTCCGGAAAGCGCGTCGGGCAACGATGCTTCTCGATCGCCGGGCTGCGACGCCGGCGCCCTGTCTTCAATCACTTCGGCCATGACTGGGGCACGCGCATCACCGGACTGACTGACGGGCGCCAGCCACCACAGCAGCGTAGCTGTCGCAGCGACAAGCGCCGGTATGGCTATGGCCCAGCCGAGACGCCTTTGCCGCACAGTGTCAGCGGCACCCTCGCCCGTGACTTCGCTGACAGCCGCGCGCAGCAGCCGCGGGCTTACCCGCGTTGCCCGACGGCCATAAGCCCCGAGCAACAGCCTGTCACAGAGCAGGTTGATCACCCGCGGCACCCCGCGGCTATGTCGGTAAATACCGCGCACCACCGCAGGAGGAAAGAGTTCGGTCCCCGGCGCCAGCCCCGCAATCTGCAGCCTGTGGCGAATGTACGCCGCCGTTTCCTTACGATTCAGCGGCTCGAGGTTGAAACGCGCCGTTACGCGCTGATTAAGCTGACGCAGCTCGGGGAGACGCAGCATGGTCGCCAGTTCGGGCTGGCCGATGAGGATGATGTGCAACAGCTTCTCGCTGTTCGTCTCAAGGTTGGTCAGCAGGCGTATCTGCTCCAGCACGTCCACGCCCAGATGCTGTGCCTCGTCGATAAGCAGCACTGTCTTGTGACCCCGGGCGTGGTTGTCCAGCAGATAGCGGTGCAGCCGGTCTGTCAGCATCTTCAGCGTCGCCGCTCCGTCGAGATACTCGATATCCAGCTCATCGCATACGCTGGCCAGCAGCTCCGTGGCGCTGAGTGCGGGATTGAGAACAACCGCGATGTCCACATTGTCCGGCAGCTGTTCCAGCAGGCAACGAGTGATGGTCGTCTTGCCCGTACCAACCTCACCCGTCAGCACCACAAACGCACCACCGGCGCCAACCCCGTAGAGCAGATGCGCGAGGGCATCGCGGTGACGGTGGCTCATGAACAGATAGCGCGGGTTGACCGCTATGGAGAACGGGGCCTCACGCAGGCCAAAGTACTGCAGGTACATAGGTCTCGCTGAGCGGAAGCTGGTCGCAAAGCCGCATTATGCAACAGGCGACCGCACGTCCGCGAGCAGGCGCAGCGACTCGTCACACCAGGCAAGATACTGCTCGCCGTGGCGAATGCCGGCGAGCAGCGCCAGGAAGACACCTTTGCGTCGCAGGGGCAAGGTATCCGGGTCTGCATAGTGGCGGCGGCGAATGCGCTCATACAGGAACAGCCGTCTCATCATATGCTCCCGCCGCGCCTCCATCTCTGCGCGCAGGTGCGGCAGGTTTTCATCGGACAGGTTGTACAGCTTCACCAGCAGGTCATCCTTGCTTTCACGCACCCGGCTGGTGTCAAACACCCAGTCATCCAGCACATCCCTGCCAGCGGCGGTCAAGGCATACAGCTGCTTGTCCGGCTTGCCCTGCTGCGAGACCCTGCGCTGGCAGAGCCAGCCTTTGTCGGCCAGCTTGCGCAGTTCCTGATAGATCTGCTGGTGCGAGGCGTGCCAGAAAAAACCCAGCGATGCATCGAAGGCCTTGGCGAGCTCATAGCCCGACATCTCGTCCTCGATCAGCGCTGTCATGATGGCGTGTGAGAGTGCCATACGGCGTTTTCCGCGTGTTTGAACCAGTGTGCATGATGCACCGTCATCCTACCTTATGCAAAACATTGCATACATCAGGACGATACCCTAAGCTCCTGACTCCGGCCTTAACCCTCAGGAGACTCTGCATGGCCCTACCACCCATTCTGCGTGACGGGCTGCGCCTGCCCGTCGTCGGCGCACCTCTGTTTATCATCTCCAACCCAGATCTGGTCATCGCCCAGTGCAAGGCCGGCGTCGTCGGTTCATTTCCGTCGCTGAACGCGCGACCGGTGGATGAATTCGAGCGCTGGCTCCAGCATATCAAGACTGAACTGGACGCCTACAACGCCGGGAATCCTGACCAACCCGCAGCACCCTTTGCCGTCAACCAGATCGTGCATCGCTCCAACAACCGTCTCTACGAGGATCTTGAGCTCTGCGTGAAATACAAGGTGCCGATCGTGATCACATCGCTGGGCGCTCGCGAAGACGTCAACGAGGCGGTGCATTCCTACGGCGGTATTGTGCTGCATGACGTGATCAATAACCGCTTTGCGCACAAGGCGATCGAGAAAGGCGCCGATGGCCTGATCGCCGTCGCTGCCGGTGCCGGAGGGCATGCGGGCTCAACCTCACCGTTTGCGCTTATCCAGGAAATCCGCGCCTGGTTTGATGGCCCGCTGCTGCTGTCGGGCTCAATTGCCTCGGGCGATGCAATCCTCGCGGCGCGTGCCATGGGTGCCGATCTCGCCTACATCGGGTCGGCTTTCATCGCAACAAAAGAAGCCAATGCCGATGCGGCCTACAAGCAGGCCATTGTGGATTACGACTCATCGGATATCGTGTACAGCAGTCTGTTTACCGGCGTCAGCGGCAACTACCTGAAACCCTCCATCCGCAACGCCGGGATGGATCCGGACAACCTGCCCGAGGGCGACCCGAGCAAGATGGACTTTGGCTCCGGCGGCAATACCGACGCCAAGGCATGGAAGGATATCTGGGGCTGCGGACAGGGCATCGGGGCAGTAAAAGCGGTGGATTCCACGAGCGACGTGGTCGGCCGTCTGAGTCGGGAATACGCGACGGCCATGCAGCGAATCCAGGCGGCGTGACACCCGCGTATAGTGTGCAGCACTCTCTTGCAAGGAAAAGCACACGATGCGCACGTTGATAGCAACTATCCTGCTGCTGGCCAGCACCACACTTCACGCCGCTACCGCGGAGTTCGCGGGCGGCTGCTTCTGGTGCATGGAAGCAGATTTCGAGAAAAAGGACGGTGTGCTGGACGTCGTATCCGGCTTCACGGGTGGCACACTGAAAAACCCCACCTACAGCGGCAACCATGCAGGCCACTACGAAGCGGTGCGCGTGACTTACGATCCCGAAAAGATCAGCTACGAAGAACTGTTGCTGCACTTCTGGCGCAACATTGACCCCTTTGACGATCGGGGGCAGTTCTGCGACAAAGGGTTCAGCTATCGAACCGCCATCTTTGTTGGAGATGATGCCGAGAGAAACGCGGCACAGGCGTCGTTCGCAAAAGTGACAGCACGATTTCCCGACCAGGACATAGCAACCGAGATTCTTCCCGCGAGCACGTTCTGGCCTGTAGAGGCATACCACCAGGATTACGCCGAAAAGAATCCGCTACGTTACAGGTACTATCGATGGGGCTGCGGTCGCGACCAGCGCCTTGCGGAAATCTGGGGCGAGAATCCGCCCTACTGATGCAAGGTCGGGCGCGTGTTGCGGTGCATCAACCGTCGATGACAGCGCGCCTGTCCCTGACAGCGGCAGCAAGCCCATGCAACACCTCACGGGTTGCCTCCCAGGACATGCAGGGATCCGTAATACTCTGACCGTACACAAGGGGCTGCCCGGGCACCACGTTCTGGCGCCCCTCCACCAGATTGCTTTCGAGCATCAGACCGAAAATGCCGCGACTGCCACGGCTTACCTGGGTAGCGATGTCCCGGGCGACATCAACCTGGCGTGCCGGTATTTTCCGGCTGTTGGCGTGACTCGCATCAATCATGATGCGCACCGGCAGCCCGGCGCTCACCAGAAGTTCACTGGCGTCGTCGACCGAGAACATGTCGTAGTTCGGGTGACGTCCACCGCGCAATATAATGTGACAGTCCTCGTTCCCCGTGGTCTGGAAGATCGCGGAATGACCCTGCTTCGTCACTGACAGGAAATGGTGCGGCTGGGACGCCGACTTGATCGCATCTACCGCTATCTGGATATCGCCGTCGGTGGCGTTCTTGAAGCCCACCGGACAGGACAACCCGGATGACAGCTCGCGGTGCGTCTGGCTCTCGGTCGTGCGCGCCCCGATGGCACCCCAGGAGACGAGATCTGCCACATACTGCGGGCTGATGAGGTCGAGGTACTCGGTACCCGCAGGGAGCCCCATTTCGGCCAGGTCGAGCAGGAGCTTGCGGGCAAGATGCAGACCCTTGTTGATCTGGAAGGTGTTATTCAGGTCCGGATCGTTGATCAGCCCTTTCCAGCCTACCGTGGTGCGTGGTTTCTCAAAATACACCCGCATCACAATGCAGAGGTCGGCAGACAGCTCATCGGCGGCCTGTTTCAATCCGTGGGCATACTCGATGGCGGCAGCCGGGTCGTGGATGGAACAGGGCCCCACGACGACGACAAGTCGGTCATCCTCTCCGGCAAGGACTGCGTGAATAGCGCGCCGGGCGGACGAGACGGTGCGGGATGCGGAATCCGACAGCGGGACTTCGGCGACCAACGCCGCAGGAGCGATCAGTTCGTTGGTTTTCTGGATGCGCAGGTCATCGGTGGACGACGTCATGACAGTGCCACTCATTTTCATTGCTGGAATAAGCTGCGTAATATACCACGCGACGACGTCTGCGGTCAGACCGATCCGGCACCGGCTGCGTGGCACTGGTGGCATGACACTATCCGTACGGAACTATCGGCACGGAAGGGTACGGCGCACTCGGCTGACAGGCATATTCACTTACCCGTATGATCGGAGGTTTCGCATGCGTTCACAACGCGTCACTTACCCCTTGTTCCCCTCACACATTTTCTCACATGGGTCCTCACACTTTTCTTCAAAACGGTTCCGCAGACTGTCCCTCCAGTTGCTCCTCTACTGCCTGATCGGCGCACTCCTGCTCGGCGCGCCCCTGCTCACGTCGACAGCGCAAGCAAACAGCCCCTTCTCACCCATGGATGTTTTCGAACTGGAGTGGGCGGACGACCCGCAGATTTCCCCGGATGGCGGCCACGTGCTTTATCGTCGCATGGGCATGGATGCCATCGAGGATTCCCGCCGCGGCAACCTGTGGCTGGTCTCGGCTTCCGGTGAAGAACACCGCAAGCTCACCAGCTTTGAGGGCAGTGAGTCCAGCGCGCGCTGGTCGCCGGATGGCTCGAGAATCGCCTACGTGCGCGAAAACGCCGACGCCACAAGCAGCGATATTCACGTCTACTGGCTGAACTCCGGAGAAAATGCCCGGATCACCCGGGTCTCCGGCACGCCCAACGAGTTGCGCTGGGCGCCGGACGGTAAGCAGCTCGCCTTCAGCCTGATGGTCAAGAGCAAGGCCCCCCAACTCATCAGCATGCCAGAGGCCCCCGAGGGCGCAAGCTGGGCGTCAGCAGCGCGGATCACCGACCGCCTTTACCACGAGCGCGACGGCAGCGGCTACATAGAGCCGGGCTTCACCCAGGTGTTCGTTGTGCCGGCAGACGGCGGCAGCGCGCGCCAGGTCAGCAGCGGTGATTTCCACCACAGGCACCCGGCATGGGGGCCGGATGCAGCACAGCTTTACGTCAGCAGCAACCGCAGCGACGACTGGGAGCACGAGTTCCGCACCAGTCATCTGTACGCGATCAACGTCGACAGCGGCGCTATTGTGCAGATCACAGACGACAACGGTCCCGCCTCGCATCCCCTGGTTTCACCCGACGGGCGACATCTGGCGTGGCTGGGCTTTACTGATCGTCGCCGGGCCTATCAGAACACCGAACTGCGAGTCGCGACCGTGGACCCGCAGGCCAGCGATGCCAGCCAGGGCTTTCGCCGCCTGGCAGAGGGTTTTCGCCGCATGGCAGAGGGCCTTGACCGGAGCATCGACGCGGCGGCCTGGACGCCGGACAGCCGCGGCCTGTACGTCCAGTACGAGGAGAGCGGCAGCACGCGCATTGGCCTTGTTACGCTGGACGGCGATTTTCAGGAAGTCGCCCATGATATCGGTGGCACCAGCATCGGCAGACCCTATCCCGGGGGCTCCTTCTCAGTCTCTGGGAACAACCGCCTCGCGTTCAATATCACACGCCCCGAGCACCCGGCGGATGTCGCGATCCTTGACGGCACACAGCAGACACGCCTGACCGACCTCAACCGCGAGCTGCTCGCCTACCGCGATCTCGGGCAAACGCAGGTCATGACCTGGACCTCCACCGCGGACGGACGGGAAATCCAGGGCTGGATCATCACGCCCCCCGGCTTTGATCCGGCGAAAAAATACCCATTGCTGGTGGAAAACCACGGCGGCCCCATCCTCAATTACGGCGAGCGGTTCTCACCCGAGCTGCAGCTGTTCGCGGCGGAGGGTTACGTGGTCTTCTATCCCAATCCCCGCGGCAGCACCGGCTATGGTGAGGACTTCTCGGACCTGCTCTACCACAACTACCCCGGTGAGGATTACGACGATGTCATGAGCGGCATCGATGCGGTCATCAGAAAGGGCTTTATCGACGAGGAGCGCCTGTACGTCACCGGCGGCAGCGCCGGCGGCATCATGAGCGCCTGGATGATCGGCAAATCCGACCGCTTCCGCGCCGCCGCCGTGGTCAAGCCGGTGATGAACTGGTATAGCAAGCTGCTGAACGCCGACAACTGGTTCCAGTACTTCGAGGTCCGCTACCCCGGCGTACCGTGGACAAACCAGGAGGACTACATGCGCTTCTCGCCCATCTCGCTGGTCGGCAATGTGAACACCCCGACCCTGGTCATGGTGGGGATGGACGACCTGCGCACACCGCCCTCCCAGGCCAAGCAGCTGTATCACGCGCTGAAGTATCGCAAGGTAGACACGGTTCTGGTGGAGTTGCCCGGCGCCTCGCATTTTATCGGCAAGCGGCCAAGCCAGATGATCAGCAAGGTGCTGCATATTCTCGAGTGGTTCCGCCGTTACGACCCGTCGGACCAGAGCTGAACTTACAGCCACGAACGCTATGAATCCTCATCGAAAAGGACACAACGCATGATCACGCTGTACGGCTTTGCCTATTCCAACTACTACAACATCGTCAAGCACGCCCTCATGGCCAAGGGCATCGCCTTTGAGGAACACAAGGTATACCCCGGGGATGCGAAGCTGCTCGAGGTCAGCCCGCTGGGCAAAATACCGGCCATCAGCACCACCAGCGGCGCAGCATTATCGGAGGCCAGCGTCATCCTCGATTATCTCGAGGAGGCCTATCCGGAAACACCGCTGCTGCCGGCTGAACCGGAAGCGCGGGGCAAGGTGCGCCAGCTGGCAAAGATCACCGAGCTCTATCTGGAGCTACCCGCCAGACGCCTGCTGCCGTTCGCCCTCAGCGGTCGCCAGGCACCGGACGCGGTCAAGGAAGACGTCCGCGGCGTGCTTGAGCGCGGCATTGGCGCTATCAACGCCCTTGCGCGGTTTTCGCCCTTTTGCCTCGGCAGCAAGTTGACCACGGCGGATGTCACCCTGCGCTATGCTCTGGCGATCCCGAAGCTGGTCGGGCCCGGCCAGCTCGACATGGATATCGTCGCGGCTATTGACGGACTCGCCGCATGGGACGCGATGATGGCCGAGAGCGATATCGCGGGGAAGGTTGACGCCGACATGCATGCCAACCGCGAGGAGTTCATGGCCTACGTGGCAAAAATGCAGGCCTGAGGCGCCGCCCGGCAAAATCGCCAGGAACAGCCTGCGCCGCCCGAGCCGGACCTGCGCTCACGCCAGCGACAGAAACAGTCCGGCAATGGCGGCACTCATCAGGTTGGCCATGAAGCCTGCAAATACCGCGCGCAGGCCCAGTTCGGCAACATCACTCCGGCGCGATGGTGCCAGGGTGCCCAGCCCCCCGAGCAGTATCGCAATCGATGAGAAATTGGCGAAGCCGCAAAGGGCAAAAGAGACCACCGCCTGACTGTGCTGGCTGAGCTGGGCGCGGTCCTCGTAAAAGGCGGTAAAGGCGACAAACTCGTTAAGCACGAGCTTCTGCCCGATCAGGTTGCCCGCCACGGAGGCCTCCTCCCAGGGCACGCCGAGCATGAACGCCAGCGGCCGGAACAGGGTGCCGAGCAACAATTCCAGGGACAGTGCCTCGACACCGACCACGCCACCCATCCAGCCAAGAATGCCGTTGAGCAGGGCGATCAGGCCGATGAACGCCAGCAGCATCGCGCCGATATTCACGGCCAGCGCCAATCCGTTGCCAGCGCCCGCAGCGGCCGCGTCGAAGACATTTACGTGCGGGTCGTCCACGATGCCTGCAGCAGCATCGGACTCCGCCAGCTCTTCCGTTTCGGGCAGCAGCAGTTTCGCCATCAGCAGACCGCCCGGTGCAGCCATAAAACTGGCTGCGAGCAGGTATTTCATCTCGACACCCAGGGCCACGTAACCCGCCAGCACCGAGCCGGCGACCGTTGCCATGCCACCCACCATCACCGCGAAGAGTTCAGAGCGTGTCATGCTCGGCAGGTAGGGCTTAATGACCAGCGGCGCTTCTGTCTGACTGACGAAAATGTTTGCCGTCGCCGACAGGGATTCGGCCCGGCCGGTGCCGAGCAGCCAGCGCAGCCCGCCGCCAATCACACGAATGAACCAGCCCATGATGCCGATGTAATAGAGCACCGCGACCAGCGACGAGAAAAAGATAATGACCGGCAGCACGTGGAAGGCAAACACAAAGCCTATCTCGAAACGACCGATATCGCCGAACAGAAACTCGATCCCCGACTGGGCATAGCCGAGTACACCCGAGACACGGTCAGACAACCATTCAAGGCCCGCCCGTCCGGCAGGCACGTAGAGCACAATCCCGGCGATAACGATCTGCAGACCCAGCGCACCGCCCACGGTCCGCAGGTTGACGGCGTGCCGATGAGCCGACGCGGCATAGGCAAGGCCCAGCAACAGACAGATGCAGGCAAGGCTCAGCGCAGTTGTCACGCCCTGGGGTCCGCTACCGGCGATTCACGCAGCAGGCGCAGAACCATGCTGCCCACCACATCCAGCGCCACCGCATTGCGGCCACCCCCGGTAATCACCATATCGGCATGGCGCGCGGTGTGCTGGATAAACTCGTAGTACATGGGACGCACCGAGTTTTCATACTGTTCCGTGATGGAGTCGAGCGTCCGCCCACGCTCTGACATGTCCCGGGCAATTCGACGTAGCAGACAGATATCGAGCGGTGTATCGACAAAGAACTTGATGTCGAACTCGGCACGCAGCTCAGGGTCATTGAGCAGCAATATGCCCTCTACGATCACCACCGGCGCCGGCGGCACAGGCACGGTTTCCGGCGAGCGAGTGTGCTGGCTGTAGTCGTACACCGGCACCTGCACTGCCTCGCCGCGGCGCAGGCACTGCAGGTGATCCCGCAACAGCTCGTGCTCCATAGCCGAGGGATGATCGTAGTTGACCTGCTCCCGGGCCTCGAGCGACAGATGCGCCTGGTCGCGGTAGTAGGCATCCTCCTTGATCAGGGCCAGATCGAGGTGCGGCTCCAGTTCGGCAACCCGCGCTCGTATTGTCTGTGCAAACAGCGTCTTTCCGGAGCCTGAAGGGCCGGCGATGGCAATAAAGCAGGGAAGCAAGGGCGGTCTCCAAACACCGGGCTGTTCGCGAGCAGTTTAATCGATGACGGGTTACTGCGCACCGGCGCGAGGGACTGGCGGGCTTCATACAGAAGCCTTATGCCTGTCGCGCGCTCAGCGCGGTAGTTAAGGAGGCGATTGAGGGTCGCTGACGATGACATATCCGCTCTGGTCCGCCGGGCCCTCTTCCGACCACAACGCCTCCAGCAGCGATCCCACTGTATTGGCAACCACGAGGTGCGCGGCATACCACGTGTGCAGGCAGCGTATGCGCGTAAAATCCGCAATACCGCCAATACCCCGCTCACGGATGGCAGACCACTGGCCCGTCTCATCCAGATGTGCACGCTCGGTGTCGCTGAGGAAGAACTCTCGCCTTTCGATGTGGCGGCGATGATCCCTCGCCATTGCCGCCTGCAGGGCCGGATCGGCATCCACGCGAGCCTGCAGTTCGGCGATAGTGCCGCGGGCCTCGGCGCGATCAATCCGATAGTTGAGTGCCGGATCGATCAGCCAGTACAGCGTTGGAAACGGCCTTCCGTCCACGACAGACGCGACGCGAATGACAACCGGGGCGGCCTCTGCATCGACCACCGTCACCTCGCGCAGTCCGCGGGGTTCCCGACCGAGTCGTTGCGTGATCACCCGCAGGGGATTGTGTTCAGATTGTCTGTCAGTAGCCACGGCGAACGATTCTACCCTATCCCGCAACCACGGCGGGACACTTCGTGGTAAACCTCGCGCGTGGTGAACATAGCGCCTGGTGAATATTTGACATTGAACACACCCCACAATACAGTCTGCGCCGTTCAGGGTGCCTGCCGATGCGTGCCAGCCACAGCATCTGGGCAGGTTAAATGGGAAGTCTGGTGAGCTGCGTGGCACTGCCCCGCGACGAGTCCAGCGCTGCCCCCGCAACGGTAAGCGATGCAGTGTCGCGAGCCCGATACCTGCCCTGGCAAACGCAACGATGGAGCGGAGGGCTTCGTGCAAGGTTGCCGAATGCCCGCGCATTTTGTTCCCTTCCAGCCTCCTCTCAATCGCCACCCGGCTATTGAGGCTAATACCATGGAAGACGACAGGAACCAGGATGAGCGCCGCGAGGCGAAACACCGACAGGCAATGGAAAAGCAGAAGGCCAGTGTGGATGCCAGCATCCAGGCGGCTGAGACCGAGCGGGGCGTCGCCATACTCCTGACCGGAAACGGCAAGGGAAAGTCCAGCTCCGCCTTTGGCATGGTCATGCGCGCCCTCGGCTACGGCCACCGGGTCGGCGTCATCCAGTTCATCAAGGGGCAGCAGTTGTCCGGGGAAGAACTCTACCTGCGCGACAAGTGCCCGGATGTGACCTTCTACCAGATGGGCACGGGCTTCACCTGGGACACCCAGGACCGCAGCGGTGATATCGCAGCGGCCGAGCGTACCTGGGCGGAGGCGGTGCCGCTCTTGCGCGATCCAGCCTATGATCTCGTGGTACTGGATGAACTGACCTACATGCTGGCCTTTGATTACCTGCCAGAGGCCGATGTGCTCGCCGCCCTCGCCGGTCGACCCAAAGAGCAGAGTGTCGTGGTGACCGGCCGCGGCGGCGGCACTGCACTGCAGGACATCATGGATACCGTATCTGAAGTTCGCGACGTGAAGCACGCCTTTGCCAGCGGCATCAAGGCGCGCAAGGGCGTGGACTACTGACCCCATGCGCGGCGACCGCTCGTCCCGGTCCAGACGGGTTATCGCCGTATTGACAGGCCTGCAGCTCCCGGCCCTGCTCCTCGGTGTGACGCTTGGCGTAGTAGCGCTTTCACCCGGCGAAATACTGGGCGCGCTCACAGACCTGTTGCGCGGAGATCCCTCCAGCCAGGCCGCGTTGATTGTCGGGCATATCCGACTGCCGCGAACACTGCTGGCTGCCGCCTGTGGTGCCATTCTTGCCCTGTGCGGTGCAGCCACCCAGGGGCTGTTTCGCAATCCGCTGGCAGACCCGTCGCTGATCGGTGTGACCGGCGGTGCCAGCCTGGGGGCTGCACTGGTCATGGTACTCGCTGCCCCGGCAAGCCTGGCGCTTATGCTCGGACTGGTGTCCGTCGGGGCATTCCTCGGCGGTGCGGCGGCGGTTGTGCTGGTCTACCGCCTCGCAACCGACAGCACCGGCACATCCGTGGCCACGATGCTGCTGGCGGGTATCGGCATTACTGCTCTGGCGGGCGCAGCAGTCAGCCTGCTGGAATTTCATGCCGACAACCAGATGCTGCGCCGCATCAGCCTGTGGAAAATGGGCAGTTTCGACAATGCGCGACTGCCCGAACTTGGACTGGCGTTAAGCGTAACGGCGCTCCTGGGCGCCGTGCTTCCCCGCTACGCCACCTCGCTCAATGCGCTTCTGCTCGGGGAGTCCGAGGCGTCTCATCTGGGCGTTGACGTCGCACGGCTGAAGCGCCATCTGGTGGCCTGGGTCGCCCTCGGCGTCGGTGTGTCCGTGGCGCTCGCGGGGACCATCGCCTTCGTCGGCCTTGTCGTGCCGCATATGATCCGCCTGATGACCGGACCTGACCACCGTTACCTGCTGCCAGCGTCGGCGCTGGCCGGCGCCCTGCTGCTCATGTGTGCGGATACCGCGGCGCGACTGCTGGCTCCCCCGGCAGAAGTGCCGGTGGGTATCCTCACGGCACTGCTCGGCGTGCCGTTCTTCATTTCACTGCTGCGCCAGCGGCGCCAGTACGGGCTGCCAGCCTCGTGACGACGCTGGACCTTCACAATGCCAGCGCGGGATGGGGATCGTGTCCGGTTCTCGAGGGCATCGACTTACGCTGTGATGCCGGCGATATTCTCGGACTGCTGGGGCCAAACGGTGCTGGCAAATCAACGCTTCTGCGCCTCATCGCGGGAGATACCGAACTGCTCGATGGCAGTGCAGTCCTTGGCGGTCAGCCTCTGGCAAGCTGGTCTTATGCCGCGCGGGCACGGCACGTTGCCTATCTGCCGCAGGCGTCATCCCTGACTTTCCCGTTCACCGTATCCGAGGTCGTCGCCCTCGGCCGCCTGCCCCATGCAGCCGGACGGCAATGCGACAGGGCGCTGGTCGAGTGGGCGCTGGAAGCCAGCGACACGCAGCACATCGCCAACCGCCTGTACCCCCTGCTATCGGGTGGCGAAAAACAGCGGGTGCAGTTAGCCCGCGTGCTCTGTCAGCTGGAGACGGACGCTGGCGGGGGATCCCTGAGTGGCAAGCTGCTCCTGCTGGACGAGCCCACCGCCGCGCTGGACCTGCGCCACCAGCAACAGCTTGTGGTCCTGCTGCGACAGCTGGCGCGGCGCGGCTGCACGGTGCTGATTGCGCTGCACGATATCAACCTGCTGTCGAGCCTGTGTCACCGCGTCCTGGTGATAGACCAGGGCCGTAGCGTCGCGCTGGGCACACCGGCCGAGGTGTTCTCAGCGGACTTTCTTCAGTCCCTGTACGGCACGCCGCTTCGCATCAGCACACACCCCACCGGAGGTTATCCCCTTGTCTTTCCCGAGTAAACGAAGCAAATCGTCAGCGCCACACTATTCCGGATACATGAATCGACCGCGCCGGGCCAGACTCCGGAGAGACATCCCGACAGGCTTCACCTGCGTGGCATGTCTTTTTACGGTCCTCTCCGCTATTGCTCTACCCGGGGCTGGGCAGAGCGTCAGCGCCACCGGCAGCGACGGCATTACCGTTGCACTCCCGGGGCCCGCGCAGCGGATTGTCGCACTGGCGCCCCACCTCGCCGAGAATCTGTTCGCCGCGGGCGCAGGCGATGCCCTCGTCGGCACTGTGGAGTACAGTGACTACCCGGCTGCCGCGCGTGCAATTCCGCGCATCGGTGGCTACAACAGCCTGAGTATCGAAGCCATCGTTGCACAGCAGCCCGACCTGGTGCTGGCCTGGGGTTCTGGCACTGGCCATAACATCGTTCGACGTCTGCGTGAGCTGGGCATTCCGGTATACAGCGATGAGATACGCACTCTGACTGACTTACCGTACTCTCTGCGCGCGCTCGGCAGGCTGGCAGGAAAAAGCAGACCGGCGGAACAAAGCGCGGAACGATTTGAGCGCGAACTGGCATCGTTGCGGGAAACATCAGCGGGAGCCACCACGCTCGGGGTTTTTTATCAGATATGGCACGATCCGCTGCAGACAATCGGTGGGGAACACCTGATCAGCGAGGTCATCGCACTCTGCGGCGGCCGCAACATCTTCGAGGACGCGCAAGGCCTGGCACCGCGTATCAGCCGGGAATCCGTACTTCTGCGCAATCCCGACGTGATCGTCGCCAGTGGCAGCAGCGAGAACGTTGACGCCTGGCTGTCACAATGGCGCGAATTGCCGGGTCTGCGCGCCGTGGAGAGAGAGGCTCTGTACATCATCAATCCTGACCTGATTGAACGCCCCACCCCGCGACTGCTGTCCGGCGCGCGCGCGCTTTGCGAGCGGCTCGACGGTGCCAGGCATCCGGACCAGGCTGGACTCACCAGGATGGACGGTGGCAAACAGCCACGCAGCGGGATCAAGAACGCTCTTCACTGATACTCCCGGCAGGGGACCCGGGCAGCGACATTCGGTCAATCGCGTAGGTATACACCACGTCCGTGCTGGAGTTCAGCGCGGTCTCGGCAGAATCCTGCAGTACGCTGATAACAAAACCCACCGCCACCACCTGCATCGCCACGTCAAGTGGAATCCCGAACAGTGAGCAGGCCAGCGGGATCAGTAGCAGGCTGCCAGAGGGGACGCCACTCGCACCGCAGGCCGCAAGCGCCGACACCACACACAGCACCAGGGCAGCGCCGAACGATACGTCAATGCCCAGGGTATTGGTGGCAGCCAGCGTCAACACGGTAATGGTAATGGCGGCACCGGCCATATTCACGGTAGCGCCGATGGGGATGGTCATGCTGTACAGTTCCTCACTGATCCCGAGCGATTTCGCGAGTGTCAGGTTTACTGGAATGTTGGCCGCTGAACTGCGCGTAAAGAACGCGGTAATACCGGAGCCCTCAAGACAGCGAAACACAATGGGGTAAGGGTTCTCACGGGTGATCAGGAAAACCAGCAGCGGGTTGACCAGCAGGGCCATGACCAGCATCGCGGAGACCAGCAGCAGCGCCACACTGGCATAGCCCGCCAGCGCGCTGGCGCCGGAGGTCGCGACCGTCGACGCCACCAGCCCGAAAATGCCCACGGGTGCGAGCCGAATCACATAGCGAACGACATCGGCGACCCCCCCCGCGAGGGTTGCCAGATTGTCGCGAAACACCTGAGGCGCCGAGCGGAAGCTCACACCAAGCAGCACGGCCCAGGTCAGGCAGCCGAGAAAATTCCCGGTCAGAAGTGCGTTCACCGGATTGTCGACCAGCTTGAAAAGAACGTCGGCCAGCACATCGCCAACCGCCGCCGGCGGCGTGCCCTGCGCGGCATCCGCGAGCACCAGGGTCTGGGGGAATGTCCAGCTGAGGGTCAGTGCAACCAGCGCCGCGCCGACGGTGCCCGCCAGATAAAGCAGCAATGTCAGGAAGGTCTTGCGACCATCGTTGCCGCTCTCATGACGATTGGTGATCGCCGACATGACCAGCAGCATGACCAGCAGCGGCGCCACCGCCTTGAGCATGCTGACAAACAACTGCCCGGCGAGGCCGACCGCCTCTCCGGCCGCCGGCAGGGTCAATCCGAGAATGGCGCCGAGAACGACGCCCGCGAGTATCTGGGGAACCAGGCCCCAGCGCATCGGGTTCAGTGGCACGGGATCAGTCCAGAAGGTCCGGCTGCTCGGCGACAATGACATCGTACAGAGGCTGGAAGCTGAACCAGCCCGCCAGCGCGGAGCCGACGGTCTCCCGCGTCTGCACGGCGAACTCGTGCGGGATGGGTTTGGGCGTGCCCGCGGCCTCGGCCAGGAGTTGCGCCTGACAGCTGCGCTCCATGGTCACGAACCACCACGCAGCCTCGTCAACCGATTCGCCAACCGTCAGCAGACCGTGGTTCTGCAGAATAATTGCCTTGTTGTCACCCAGCGTCGCCGCCAGACGTTCGCCCTCGGCGAGATCAAGCACCACGCCGGTAAAGCTGTCGAGCAGCGCATGATCCTCATAGAAGGCACAGGCATCCTGCGTCAGGGGCGCGAGCTTGCGGCCCAGGCTGGCAAACGCCTTGCCGTGCAGCGAGTGCGAGTGTGCTGCCGCCGTCACCCGTGGATGCGCCATGTGGATTCGCGAATGAATGGTGAAGGCAGCGCCATTCAGCAGGCCCTCGCCTTCCACGACGCCACCCGAGTGATCCACGCAGAGTAAATCCGATACGCGCATCTGCTTGAATGAGCGCCCCATGGGATTGACCCAGAAATGATCGCTGTGCTCCGGGTCGCGCACCGTGATATGGCCAGCGACGCCCTCATCAAAGCCGAAGCGCCCGAAAATGCGCAGCGCCGCCGCCAGACGCTGCTTGCGCTTGAGCCGCTCGGCGCCGACATCCTCAAAGGCGGTGGACGCCATGTCGTCGGGGGCATCGCGGTTCATGATGATGTTATTCGCTTTTTGATTCATGAGTTCTTCTCCAGCAGGGGGAACGCCGGCAGTCTAACATCCCCAACGCAGGTGTGTGCGGCATGCAGTGCCAGCGCGGGGCCAGCACGCGGTGACACACCCTCCGGGCGCAGAACCTCGCCGCAGTGACTGCAGGTGAGAACCGGCTGGGTTCGCTCGCCGCAGGCATTGTGAACGTAGTCCACGGGGGTGCCCTCTCCCAGGTCCATCCACTCGTCACCCCAGCGACCGAGGGTCATGAGCACCGGATAGAGAGCCAGCCCCTTGCGGGTGAGCCGGTACTCGTAGCGCACGGGGCGATCGCTGTACAGCACCCGCGTCAGCACGCCCTGCTCGACCAGCTTGTTAAGGCGTTCAGAAAGACGGTGTCGCGTGATGCCGAGACTGGACTGAAACTGGTCAAATCGCCGCGTACCGAGAAAGGCATCGCGCAGAATCAGCAGCGTCCAGCGCTCACCGACGACGGACAGTGCCCTTGCAACCGAGCATACCTGCCTGTCTATTTCATCCCAGCGCATAGGGCTCCTCTGATGATAGATGACTGTAGGCAAGCGGTCGCGAGTGACAAACCATCGCTGCACGACTCCTGTTATCATGCGCCGCACGATACGCGGACAGAGAGGGAAGATCGACATGACAACAGGCGTTGGCGGCAGTGATGCGGCAACCGAGCTCGAGGCAATCCGACCCATGCTCGCAGGTGTCGATCCCATTCCGGACAGTGAGTACCGCACGCGCCTTGAGCGTGCGCAGTCGCTGTTGGCCGATATCGGTGCTGCGGCGCTGTACCTGAATGCCGGCACCAACCTGCGTTACTTCACGGGCACGGTCTGGCCGCCGAGTGAGCGTCTCGTGGGCGCGATTCTGACGGCTGACGGCGAGTTGCATTACATCGCGCCGGCCTTTGAACGCAACACCCTGAAAGGTTTCATGGTGACAGAGGGCGAGGTGCATTGCTGGGAAGAGCACGAGAACCCCTACCTGCTCGTTGCGCAGGTTCTTTCGGAGGGAGGCCCTCCTCCCGGGACACTTGCAGTGGACGAAGCCGCGCCGTTCTTTCTGGTGGATGGGCTTTCCCATGCGCTGCCGGACACCCGGGTGATGGCGGCAACCAACATCACCCGCAGCTGCCGCGCTCGCAAGAGCGCCGCGGAGCTGGCGCTGATGCAGCGCGCCAAGGACATTACGCTGCAGATACACCGGCACACTGCCCGGATACTCCGTCCTGGCATCACCACCAGAGAAGTGACCGAGTTCATCCACGCGGCGCACCGCGCTGCGGGCACCTCGGGTTCCTATTTCTGCATTGTCCTGTTCGGGCCAGACAGCGCCTTTCCCCACGGCGTCGCAAAACCGAAAGCACTGGAAAATGGCGACATGGTGCTGATCGATACGGGGTGTCAGGTGGAAGGCTACATATCCGATATCACCCGCAGCTATGTCTTTGGCGAGCCCACAGAGCGGCAAAGGACGATCTGGGCGACGGAGAAAGCCGCGCAGCAGGCGGCATTTGCAGCGGTGGTCCCCGGTAAACCCTGCGGCGCTATCGACGCCGCCGCACGCGGCGTTATCGAAGGCGCGGGCCTGGGTCCGGAGTACCAGCTGCCGGGACTGCCGCATCGCACCGGCCACGGTATTGGCCTTGATATTCACGAAGCCCCTTATCTTGTACGCGGCGACGACACGCCGCTGGAGCCGGGCATGTGCTTCAGCAACGAGCCGATGATCTGTGTACCCAGCCATTTCGGCGTGCGCCTTGAAGACCACTTCCACGTCACCGACGATGGCGCGCAGTGGTTCACCCAGCCTTCGGCCGACATCGACGATCCGTTCCGAGACATACCGCCGGCGCCCGGCAACGCGGCGCACTGACGCCCCATGCCAGACAGGAAGAGGTAAGCCCAGGAGGCGATGCACAAAAAAAGGGCGGGCAGCATTGCGCTGGCGCCCGCCCTTCTCCGCGTCTGCAAATACGATCAACCGAACTGGTTCATCGTGTTGTCCTTGCCACCGGCCTTGAGCGCCTGCTCACCGGAGAAGTACTCCTTGTGATCGTCACCCATGTTCGACCCCGCCATATCCTGGTGCTTGACGCAGGCGATCCCTTCGCGGATTTCCTTGCGCTGAACACCTTCCACGTAAGCCAGCATACCCTCTTCACCGAAATAGCCGCGCGCGAGGTTGTCCGTTGACAGTGCCGCGGTGTGATACGTCGGCAGCGTAATGAGGTGATGGAATATTCCGGCCTTGGCCGCCGCCTCGGACTGGAAGGCCTGAATCCAGCGATCCGCCTCTTGAGCCAGGTCGGTCGTGTCGTAATCGGCTTTCATCAGAGCATCGCGCTCGTAGGCAGACAGGTCGCGACCCTCTGACTGCCAGGCGTCAAACACCTGCTGGCGGAAGCTGAGTGTCCAGTTGAAGGATGGAGAGTTATTGTATACGAGCTTGGCGTCGGGCACCTGTCGGCGGATCTCGTCAACCATAGCGCCGATCTGCCCGACGTGGGGCTTCTCGGTCTCAATCCATAGAAGATCAGCACCGTTTTGCAGACTGGTAATGCAATCCAGAATCACCCTTGCCTCACCGGTTCCAGCCATGAAACGGTAAAGACCATTTGGCAGGCGCACCGGACGCACCAGCTTGCCATCCTTCTTGATCACCACGTCACCTTCGTTGACGTCATCCGCCGACTGCACTTCCTCAGTCTCCAGGAACGCGTTGTACTGGGACGCCAGGTCTCCGGGCTCCCGAGAGACGGGGATTTTCTGCGTCAAGCCCGCGCCCAGTGAATCTGTCCGCGCCACGATCACGCCATCGGGAACACCGAGTTCCAGAAACGCATAGCGGATGGCGTTGATTTTGGAAAGAAAGTCCTCGTGGGGCACCGTCACCTTCCCATCCTGGTGACCGCACTGTTTGGCGTCAGACACCTGGTTCTCGACCTGAATAGCGCAGGCGCCCGCCTCGATCATCTTCTTCGCGAGCAGATAGGTCGCTTCCTCATTGCCAAAGCCCGCGTCGATGTCGGCAATAATCGGCACGACATGGGTCTCGAAATTATTGATGGCGTCCAGAAGGCGCTTCTCAGCTACCTGATCACCGCCATCCCGTGCCGTCTGCAGCTCGCGGAACAGGTGGTTGAGTTCACGGGCGTCAGCCTGTCGCAGAAAGGTATACAGCTCTTCAATCAGTGATGGCACCGTGGTCTTTTCATGCATGGACTGGTCCGGCAGCGGGCCGAATTCACTGCGCAGGGCAGCAATCATCCAGCCGGACAGATATAGATAGCGTTTGCTGGTGGTGCCGTGGTGCTTCTTGATAGCGATCAGCTTTTGCTGGCCGATAAACCCATGCCAGCAGCCCAGCGACTGCGTATATTGTGCTGTATCGGCATCGTAGGCCGCCATGTCGGCGCGCATGATACCCGCCGTGTAACGGGCGATATCGAGCCCGGTGCGGAATCGATTCTGCAGTCGCATGCGCGCCGCATATTCCGGATTGATGTTACTCCAGGTACCGCCCTGCTGTGCGCACAGCCGGGCAAATTCCTCCGTCGTTTCCTGATAAGTCGCCATGGGTTTTCCTCACATGCCAGAACAGTCCAATCGCTTTGCGTCAGCGCGCGAGCGAAACATGGTATGAGTGTAGCCAGCGACGCCACATAAATGAAATAGATGTATTATATCTTTGACATTCCCAGAGAAAATAAAGGGTCCTGTCAGATCTCCCAGCGGTGGCGCCGCAGGTAGACCGCGAGCGCCGTCGCGAGCGCGGCGAATATCAGTCCGGCAGAGAGTGACAGCCAGTCCACGGCTGCCCAATCGGGCCCGAACAGATAGAAGCCCACGCCATCATCGTTCTCAGTGAGGTGTGGCATGTGTCGGCCAAGGGCAGTAAGAATGAAGCTGCTTCTCAAGAAGATCGACTCCAGCAGAACCGCGCCAATCACCGGCACCACGGCGAACAGAAACGGTGAGCGCCGTGCCGCTGCCGAGGCCAGCAGCAGCCAGGCGCAGGTCGGTGCCAGCCAAAGGGCACTGAGAAGCCATCCTCCGATCTGGTCAACGAGCAGACGCGCCGGCGCCAGATTGTCCGCCAGCACGGCCATCGGCGCCATGTCCAGGCGCCAGACCATGAGCATGGCGAGCAGTGTTGTCACAACCTGCAGCAGAATGCTTATACCGATCAGTATCGCCGGTGCTACGACAAGTGCGACGGCGAGCTTGCTGAGTACACTCTCCCACTCGCTGACCGGCAAAGACCGCCAGAACAGAATACTGCGGTCCTTGCGATCATCGTAAAGCGCGCCCAGCAGGTACTGCGCAACCGCGATCATCAGCACCAGCAGCAGCAGCGCGTTATGCAGCGTGTTGAGCAGCGGGTTCAGACTGCGAATGCGCTGATCACCCATCTGGGTGGCGGGCATATCGGGATCCGCCGCGGGCGGCGGGCTGAAGGCCCAGTCAAGCTCAAAGTTCCAGGCCGACTCGGGCACATCCCGCGTTGCGGGTCGCGACGGCAGATCAATGCTGTCGTCGGCCTCACCACTGCCAACAGCAACGGACCGGTCTTCGCTATCGCCACGGATAATGATCCTCGTGCCCTCTCCGCCCGCCTGCTTTTCGATCACCTGGATCAGGGTGTCGCCGAACACACTGATGCGATCGACCAGGAGCACGCTCAGCAGCATGCCTATGGCAAGAAGCACTGCGAGCGCCAGGGGCGCCCAGAAAAAAGCCCGCCGGTGCTCACGCAGCTCGCGCTGCACAAGCGTGAAAATACGTGAGGTACGGCTGCGGTTCACGAGCGCACCTCCCGGCTCAGTTTTGCCACAAACAGATCAGAGACCGAAGGCGTGCGGCATTCCCCCAGCGGGGTCAGAAGTTGCCTGTCGATATCCTCGTAGATAATGGCCTTGCCGCCGAGGATGCTGCGCTTGCCGACGTGAGGAATACTCACGGCCCGGGACACGGCCTCGCCGACACAGTGCAGTTCGACAAAGCTCGACTCCAGCTCAGCCAGCGGCCGGTTGAGAACGATGCGGCCATGATCCATGAATACCACGTGCGTCAGGATATTCTCGACCTCCTCCACCTGGTGAGTGGAGATGAGAATCGTGCGCTGTTCATCAAAGTAGTCGTTGAGCAGCTGCTCGAAGAAACGTCGCCGGAACAGAATATCCAGACCCAGTGTCGGCTCATCCATAATCAGCAGACGGGCGTCGATTGCCATGACCAGCGCGAGGTGCAGCTGCACAGTCATGCCTTTGGACAGATCACCGACGCGCCGCCCCGGGGAGACATCGGTGGCGGCGAGAAAGGTCTCTGCGAGCGCGCGGTCAAAGCGGGGATGCAGGCCATTGACAGCATCCAGAAGCTGTTCGACCCGTATCCAGCGCGGAAGCACAGCGGTATCGGCGATGAAACTGACCTCCTCCATGAGTCGCGCATGCTCGCGCACGGGCTGCCGACCCAGCACAGACAGCTCACCCTGCACCGCCGTCAGGCCCAGCAGCGCCCGCAGCAGCGTCGTCTTACCGGCACCGTTGGGCCCTATAAGGCCCACCACGGCGCCAGCAGGGATATCCAGGTCCACATGGTCGATGGCTGGCACGCCACCGAAAGCACGGAACAGCCCACGCGCATTGATGATGTCTGTCATTCCTGTTCGCCCCGCTCCTGCAGCAGCCGATCAATCACCGTCTCCATCCCGAGACCCAGCATGCGCACACGCTGTGCAAATGCCGGGACCTCCTCCTCCAGAAACCGCGCCTGCTCGTCTGCCGTCAGTGCTCTGCGCGCGCCCTGGATAACAAACATGCCCAGCCCCCTGCGTTTTTCCAGCAAGCCTGTATCCACAAGCTCCTGATAAGCCTTGGCCACGGTCAGATGGTTGATCTTGTAGTCGGCGGACACCTGGCGCACCGACGGCACGGCCTCACCCTCGGGGAAGGTCCCATCCATGACCCGCGCCACGACGAGGTCACGGAGCTGGCGATAAATCGGCTGTCTGTCATTCCACTCCACTCATTCAATCCTTGCCGCGTGTCGTTCACCGCCACCCGGGCGGCTCATTCGTCGCGCCGGCTGATACGGCCCGAACCCAGAATTCTCGTGCTTTTCTCGGCGTCACCGGCGTACAGCACATTGCCGCTACCCAGTATGCTGACGTCGAGCTTTTCCTGCAGCTCGCCAAGACGCGCATCGCCGGAGCCAACGATATTCACCTCTGCACGGCGTGCCGGCACGCCCTCAAGATCAACACTACCCGCGCCGACGATGGACAGTTCGAGTGTGTCCAGCTGTGTCGAGGTCTCTACCCGCATGTCACCGGAGCCCTGGACCACGATATCGGCAGTATCTGCCCTCAGGCTGCCGAGCAGGATATCCCCCGAGCCGGCAATCACTGCCTCCAGAGCATCTACATCTGCAGTAGCTACCTGGATGTCGCCGGAGCCCGAAACACGCAGGGCCAGGCTGTCACCGCGGAGATTATGCAGGCGTGCATCGCCGCTGCCTGCCACTGTGACCCGCAGGTCCTGCACATCGAAGGAGCGCAGATACATCGTTCCGGATCCCATGACGTGCACCTCCGAGATGGACGGCAGCGTCACGCGAAATTTCACCTCCGAAAATGTATCCCGGCGGTGCTTGCGACTGTAGCCGAGAACGAGACCGCGTGAGGTCGCCGCGTAGGGAACCTTGTCGAGGTCCTCCCGCGATCCTCGTGCCAGTAAAGCCGGCTCGCCCTGGGACAGCTCGACCTCTACCCCGCCACGAATCTCAAGCCGCGCAACGTCCGGTATGTCGACCTCGACGACCTCCTGGGCGAATACCGCACGGCTGCCTGCAATCAGCGCGGTGCAAACAAAGAAGAAAACGGCACTCGCCAACAGACGACGCCCGCCAACAAGTATTTTTGGTCTGTGGGGATGAAACATGTCTCTCACCCTTAGTGATGTGATGTGATGGTGATGTGATAGTGATGTAATGGTGTTATATATAACTATATCACTAGGATCGGGCAATGCAAGAAGTTTTGATCGATGCGAGGTCAGCAAATATATGAAGGGTTCTGACGCTATTGTGCGTCTGGGATATGTCTAACGGCCCTTCTTGCGCTGGCGCTTTTTCTTTTCCTGCTTGACGTGCGCCATCATGCGGCGCTTGCGCTCCACCTGCCGCTGGGTGAGCTGATTGCGGCGATCTGCATAAGGGTTCTCCCCACTGCGGAATTCGATACGCACCGGCGTGCCGACCAGCTTTAGCTCGCGGGTGAACACCTTCTCAAGAAAGCGCTGGTAGCTCGCGGGGATACCGTCTGTCTGGGTGCCATGAATAACGATGAGTGGCGGGTTGCGGCCACCGGCGTGGGCGTAGCGCAGTTTGATGCGGCGCCCGTTAACCATCGGCGGCGCATGCGCTGCCACCGCATCTTCCAGAATCCGGGTCAGCTGGTTGGTATTCAGCTTTTGCGTCGCCGAGCGGTGCGCGGCGTCTATCGAGCGGTACAGATGCCCTACACCGGTGCCGTGCAGGGCGGAGATGAAATGGGTGTCGGCGTAGTCGGCAAACTGCAGACGCCGGTTGAGCTCATTCTTGATCTGGTCGCGGGAATCCGCGTCCAGCCCGTCCCATTTGTTGATCGCGATGACCAGGCCGCGTCCCGCCTCTATGCAATGACCCAGCAGATGCATGTCCTGATCCACCAGTCCCTCATGGGCGTCCACCAGCAGCACCACTACATGCGCATCATCCACCGCCTGTAGTGTCTTGACGATGGAAAACTTCTCGACCACTTCACGGATATTCTTGCGCCGCCGGATACCCGCGGTGTCGATCAGCGTGTAGGCGCGCTCATCGCGCTCGAAATCGATGTAGATGCTGTCCCGGGTAGTGCCCGGCTGATCGTAGACAACGACCCGCTCCTCACCCAGGAGACGGTTGACCAGCGTGCTCTTGCCAACATTGGGGCGACCGACCACGGCCACGCGGATGCGGTTCTCGCGCTCGGCCAGTGCTTCCGCAGACCCATCGTCCGGCACCTCGGCGAGCACATCCTCAATCAACGCACGCACGCCGCGTCCCTGACTGGCGGCGATGCCGTGCAGGTGACTGACACCAAGACGATAGAACTCGCTGGTTGCGACCGACGCATCCAGACCATCTACCTTGTTGACCACCAGATGGAACGCTTTGCCGCGGCGACGCAGCGCCTCGACCATAAGCTCATCGGCGCTGTTCAGCCCCTCACGGGCATCGACCAGAAGCAGGATGACATCGGCCTCCTCCATCGCCGCCATGGACTGGTTTGCCATCGGCGCATCGATACCGTGCTCGTCGCCAGTGAGGCCGCCGGTGTCGATAACAATGAAGTCGCGATCGCCGCTGCGCCCCTCGCCGTATTTCCTGTCCCGCGTGAGACCCGGGAAATCAGCGACGAGTGCATCGCGGCTGCGGGTGAGCTGATTGAACAGGGTCGACTTGCCCACATTCGGGCGCCCCACCAGAGCGATGACCGGACGCATACGTCATTTTTCCCTCGCGGTAATCTCATAGGCCATGAGTTTTCCGCTGTTGCCGTATACATAAATAGTGCGCCCGTCACTAGCCATATCCGCACGGGCACCCTTGCCGTCTACCCTTTCGCGTGCCGCAAAGCTACCGTCTACCTGGGAAAGCAGATACAGGTAACCCTCAAGATCGACAACTGCCAGATAACTGCTGACCGGTGTCGGCCGTGAAAGCTCTCGGTACGCCAACGCGTCCTGCTCCCAGCGCAGACCCTGGCCATTTCGCAGGAAGGCCTTCACGCTACCGCTGTCGTCAGCAGCGTAGACATTGTTGAAACCGACAGAAACCCCGGAGTAGGAGGAGATATCACGCTGCCAGATGCGATTGCCCCCCCGGGCCTCAATGGCGGCTATGCGACCCTGATAACTGGCCACGTAGAGTTCGCCGCCAACCAGCGCCATGCTGCCGTCGATGTCGACAATACGCTCTATCTCAGAACGCCCCTGGGGAATCGCGAGCCGTGTTTCCCATTCAATACGGCCGCTACGCGTATCAAAAGCCATTACGCGGCCATTGGCGAAGCCGGCAAAGACGCGGCCATCACTGATGATCGGTGTGCTGGTGCCGCGCAGGGTGAGGACCGGCACGTTGCTGTCATAGGTCCATAGCCTCTTGCCAGAGGCCTGTTCGTAGCCATGAAGCTTGCCATCATAGGTCTGCACAACGACGACTCTGCCGTCCCCCTGGGGCGGCGACAGAATCTCGCCGCTGACCGGAATTGACCACATCACCTCGCCATCCGCTGCAGACAAGCGCATCAGCTCGCCGTCGGCGGTGCCGAGGAACAGAGAATCCCGGTAGTGGCCGACGCCACCGGACAGCGATTTCTCTAGCCGTTTTTCCCAGCGCTGCTTACCCGTGCCGCGCTCTACGGCGGCCAGGCGACCGTCGTTGGATGCAACATAGATCAACTCACCCGCGACAACGGGCTGCAGCCTGTTGAGACCTTTACCCTGTCCGTTGCCAACACCCACGGACCAGAGTTGCTTCAGGCTTGCAGTGGGCTCGAATTCCACCAGGTCTGCAGGACGGCGTGGGTCCTCGTCGTCGTCCATGCTGAACCAGCCCTTGACCGTCGTGCAGGCGGCCAGGGACAAAGACAGCAATAAGACGACAGCGAGACGGAAAACCATGCGCATGCCTTATTGCCCCGATACGCGCGGCGGGACAGGGTTGAGATGCTCGAGTTTCTGGGACAGCACCGGCGGCAGCTGCCCGCCTTCCAGGCTCAGCTGGGCGGCGGCAAAGGCGTCGCGCGCCTCGTCCCGACGATCAGCGGCCATGAGAATATCCCCGCGCGCCAGCGCGTATGCGCCCGCGTACGCCGTATCGGCACCGCCGTCGAGAATGCCAAGGGCCTGTTCAACGTTACCCTGTGCAGCGATGACCCTGGCGAGACGCAGCTGGGCTACCTGATAGAGATCACTGGACTTGTCAGCCTTTGACACCACCCAGCGCAGCTCCGTTTCGGCCCGGGAAAGATCACCGTCCTCAACCGCCATCCGCGCCAGATGCAGCACCGCGAATCGCGCATAGGCCGAACTGCCAAAGTCCGTCTTGAGCTGTCCCGCGAAGGACCGCGCATTGCGAAGATCAGTATCGCCCTCACTGCCAAGCGCCTCGAGCATGCGCTGGTAAATAGATGAAGCGGCCAGTGCCTGCTCCTCGCGGTTGGACTGCCAGGCCTGCCAGCCAAACCCAAGGCTCAGGGCGACTGCCACCGCAATGATAAGGTTGCGGCCATTCTCTTCCCACCAGCGCTTGATGGCTTCGACCTGTTCTTCTTCCGTTCTGTAGGATTCCACGTCAATTGTTCCTAATCGTTGTTCCGCGCCAGGGCCTGCCTGAGCGCACTATCAAGTTGGGGCAGCGGTAGCGTTTCCTGCCCGCCCTCCCCGCGTAACTGCTTGAGTGTGACGGTATTGCTTGCGACCTCGTCCTCGCCCCAGATCAGCGCCACGCGGGCGCCGCTGCGGTCTGCCTTTTTCATCTGGCTGCGGAAGCTTCCGCCGCCGGCATGCTGTTCGATGCGGCCTGCGACACCGCTGTCGCGCAGTGACTGCACGCAGCCCAGCGCCGCATCCTGTGCGCTGTCGCCAACGGTCACCACGTAGACATCCGCTGTGCGTGGGGGAGGAACAACGTTGAGTTCGCGCAGCAGCAGAACCAGTCGTTCCATGCCCATGGCGAAGCCGATCCCGGGGGTCGCACGCCCACCGAGCTGCTCCACCAGGCCATCGTAACGGCCACCGGCACAGACCGTGCCCTGAGCACCGAGCCGCTCAGTTACCCACTCGAACACCGTCTTGTTGTAGTAGTCGAGTCCGCGCACCAGCCGCGGATTGTGCCGCCACGCCACCCCAGCCACATCCAGCAGCTCGCAAAGACGCTGAAAGTCCGCGCGGGACTCGTCGTCAAGAAAGTCCGCCAGCGCCGGCGCATGGTCGAGAAGTGCCTGGGTCTGGGGGTTCTTGCTGTCGAGAATGCGCAGCGGATTGCTGCCAAGACGCCGCTGGCTGTCCTCGTCGAGTTCCCCGCGACAGGTATCCAGGTAGGCCACGAGCGCCTCGCGATAGCGCGCCCGGCTGTCACTGCTGCCGATGGAATTGATCTCCAGCGTCACGGCGGAGGCAATACCAAGCTCCCGCCAGATACGTGCCAGCAAAATAATGAGTTCCGCGTCGATATCCGGCGTGGCGATGCCGAACACCTCGGCGCCGATCTGATGGAACTGACGCTGGCGTCCTTTCTGCGGGCGCTCGTAGCGGAACATCGGCCCCGAATACCAGAGCCGGCAGGGTGTGGTGATAAGGTTGTGCTGTATCGCCGCCCGCACGCAGCCTGCGGTGCCTTCAGGGCGCAGGCTCAGACTCTCGCGATTGCGATCCTCGAAGGTATACATTTCCTTTTCGACAATATCCGTCACCTCGCCGATTGAGCGACTGAAAAGCTCCGTGTACTCCACCAGCGGCAGGCGCAGCTGGTCATAGCCGAAGCTGTCCAACACCCCCGTGACGGTCGTCTCGAGATATCGCCAGTCCACAGACTCTAGCGGGAGGATGTCACTCATCCCGCGAATAGCGCGAACTGAACTCATCCCGTGGTCTTCAGGATCAGGTTTTCCGGGTCTTGCCCCTCACGTTCGATACGCGCAGCGCGCTCGCGGATCACCTGTTCAAGGTGATCGAGAAAATCCGTATTGGTGATCTTGTGGTTCGGCTCGCCGTCGACATAGATGAGATTGTTCGGCGTTGCCCCCGTCAGACCCACGTCGGCCTCGCGGGCTTCACCCGGCCCGTTGACGATGCAGCCAATCACCGCGACGTCCATCGGGGTGCGGATATCTTCGAGGCGTTGCTCCAGCGCATTCATCGTGCCAATGACATCGAAATTCTGTCGAGAGCAGCTGGGACAGGCGATAAAGTTGATGCCGTTTGAACGCAATTTGAGGCTCTTCAGGATATCGAAGCCCACCTTGATCTCCTCCACCGGGTCGGCAGCGAGCGAGATCCTGATAGTGTCACCAATGCCCTCCATCAGCAGCATGCCGAGCCCGACGGAGGACTTCACCGTGCCACCACGCAGACCGCCCGCCTCGGTAATGCCGAGATGCAGCGGCTGCTCAATCTGTTTCGCCAGCAGACGGTAAGCGGCCACCGCCATGAAAACGTCCGACGCCTTGACGCTCACCTTGAAATCCGGGTAATTGAACTTGTCCAGGATGTCGACATGGCGTAACGCGGATTCCACCAGCGCCTCGGGCGTCGGCTCACCGTACTTGCGCTGCAGGTCCTTGCCCAGCGAGCCGGCGTTGACGCCGATGCGGATGGGAATACCCTTGTCGCGGGCACAGTCGATAACCTCACGCACTTTATCATCACGGCCTATATTGCCCGGGTTGATGCGCAGGCAGTCTACCCCGTATTCGGCCACCTTGAGGGCGATGCGATGGTCAAAGTGAATGTCTGCTACCAGGGGCACCTCGACCTGTGCCCGGATGCGACTGAAGGCCTCTGCAGCCTCCATGCTCGGAACCGAGACGCGCACGATGTCGGCGCCGGCGTCCTCCAGCGCGCGAATCTGTGCCACCGTCGCTGCGACATCGCAGGTCTCGGTGTTGGTCATGCTCTGCACGCTGATAGGCGCGTCGCCGCCCACAGCAACCTTGCCCACGTGAATCTGCCGGCTCTTGCGCCGGACAATCGGTGATTTCGCCGTCATACCTTACCTGCCTTACACGCCGCCCGGCGCGCCTGATTTATCCATCTCAAGAGTCACCCGCCTGGCGTGCATACGCCGCATACTCGGGTGACTCCGGGTACAGGTTCCGCAGAGCCAGCGCATAGCTGCCCTCGGCATCGCGATCACCGGTGGCCTGTGCCAGGCGAACGCCAAGCCAGAGCCCCCGGGCCGACTGACGCCGCACGGCGGACCGGTAACGTCCATAGTATTGTTCTGCGGCGCTGTAGTCACCCGCCTTCAGACGCAGACTGGCCATTTCCAGCAGGGGAATGCTGTTAGTGCCCTGCATGCTCAACGCCCGGGTGAAGGCCTCCTCCGCGCCGGCATCATCGGCAAGCGCCAGGCGCGACAGTCCAAGATTGATAAAAGCCTGCGGGCGCGCCTCATACAGGGTATCGCGGACCACTGCCTGCAGCTGCTGCTCCGCCTCCTGAAATCGCTGCTGGGAGAACAGGAATACGGCGTAATTGTTCCGGGCTCTGGAGAAACGACTGTCGAGTGCGATGGCGCGCTGGTAACTCGCCTCGGCCATTTCGATCTCGCCGGTGCTCTGGTAGACCAGCGCAAAGGCCTCGTGGACCTCGGGCTTGCGGTCATTGATACTTGCCGCCACCTTGAGGTTGCGCTTGGCGGCGTCCCAATTGCCGTCGCCAATATATTTTCGCGCCAGCTCCACGCGCTGGGTGAATACCTCGTCCGGTGATGCCGGCTGGGTGAACACCGTATCCCGCGTGGTGATGCAGGCGCTAAGGATAAACAGGCAAAGCAAAAAAAGGCTTGCTCGCATGGCAGTGCTGCCGCCGGTATTCAGCGCAAGAGCGCTAGACATGCCCATCAACCCGTTCTGCCGCCTCCTGCGCCAGACGCCGGTGACGCTCGCTGCGCCGGGTTCTGTCGACCACCTCACCCACGAGCTGACCACAGGCGGCGGCAATGTCATCGCCGCGCGTGGTACGCACGGTAACGATATACCCCGCATCCACCAATACCTGCCAGAAACGGCTGACCGCATTACCGCTGGGGCGTTCATAGCCGGAGCCCGGGAAAGGGTTGAACGGAATGAGATTGATCTTGCAGGGAAAGTCCTTCAGCAGCTGCGCCAGCTCCACCGCGTGTTCGCGCTGGTCGTTTATGCCCGCCATCAGCGTGTACTCGATGGTGACCACACGCTTGCGATCGGTCTGGGCGTCGATATAGCGCCGCGCGCTGTCCAGCAGCATGGCAATCGGGTAGCGACGGTTGATCGGTACCAGCTGGTTGCGCAGCGCGTCGTTCGCCGCATGCAGTGACACCGCCAGGCTCGCTTCGCTCACCGCGGCCAGTCGATCGAGCGCGGGTACAACGCCCGAGGTGCTGAGCGTGACGCGACGCTTGGAGATGCCGTAGGCCAGATCCTCCATCATGAGATTCATGGCCGCCACGACATTCTCGAAATTGAGCAGCGGTTCACCCATACCCATCATGACCACGTTGGTGACCACGCGGCCTTTGCCGGACTTGAAGGCGTCGTAGGAATCGATTGCCAGCCAGACCTGCCCGATGATTTCGGCGGCACTGAGATCACGCATAAACCCCTGTTTGCCCGTGGAACAGAAGCTGCAGTCGAGACTGCAGCCCACCTGGGAAGACACGCACAGGGTCGCCCGGCCACCGTCTGGAATCAGCACGGTTTCCACCAGCCCGCCGCCATCGACCCGCACCAGCCACTTGCGCGTGCCATCCGCGGAGTCGTGCTGACTTTCCACCCGCGGTGGACGAACCTCGGCGATGGCGTCGAGCTTGTCACGCAGAGCGCGGGACAGATTGCTCATGCGCTGAAAATCCGTCTCGCCCTCGTGGTGCATCCACTTCAGCAGTTGCTGTGCACGAAAGGGTTTCTCTCCGATGGACTCGAGCCACGCTACCAGCGAGGCGCGCGGCATGCCCAGCAGGTTGATGCGCTGGCTTTCGGTAGCGCCGGTAGTGGCAATGGCTTTGGCGATGAGGTTGCTCATGGCGGATACCGCGCTCAGGCGCGGGAGAACACCTCACTGGAGGCAAAGAAATAAGCGATTTCACGCGCTGCGGAGGTCTCGGAGTCAGATCCGTGCACAGCGTTGGCATCGATGGACGAGGCAAAATCGGCGCGAATAGTACCCGCATCGGCCTCTTTGGGATTCGTCGCACCCATGAGCTCGCGATTTTTTGCGATGGCGTCATCACCCTCGAGCACCTGGACCATAACCGGTCCGGAAGTCATGAAACCAACAAGATCGGCAAAGAACGGACGCTCGCGATGCTCGGCATAGAAACCGCCGGCAACGGCCTCGCTGAGGTGCAGCATTTTTGCGGCAATGACCTGCAGGCCATTGTCCTCGAACCGGGAATAGATTTTGCCAATCACGTTCTTGCCGACCGCATCGGGTTTTACAATAGAAAGCGTGCGCTGCACCGCCATAGGGTTATCTCCACCTGTACATTGAATGAGTCGGCAGTCAGGTGACTCTGGGCCCCGCCCTGACGCCAGGTGCGGCATTATACGCGCACGGCGGCGCGGTTTCATCCGCTTTCGGCAGCATCAGGATATGGCGTGGGCCAGCTCTCCCCGCAGTCGCCGCACGCAGTCACTCAGGCGCGCCACGGCATGTTCCACTTCTTCGTCGGTGGTAAATCGGCCGAGGCTGAGACGCAGGGAACTGTGCGCGCGCTCGTCGGACACGCCGAGGGCACGCAACACATACGACGGTTCCAGGCTGGCCGAGGTGCAGGCAGATCCGGTCGACACCGCGAGATCGTTGAGGGAAAGCAGCAGCGTCTCCCCCTCAACGCCGCCAAAGCTGACGTTCAGTGCCCCAGGCAATCGCGCTCTTGCATCGCCGTTGAGCTGCACATCACCGAGGTCCTGCAGCGCCGACCACAGGCGATCCCGCTGACGCTGCAGCCGCGGCGCCTCTTCGGCCAGCTCTTCTCTGGCAAGTCGCGCCGCTGTTCCCATGCCCACAGTCTGGTGTGTGGCCAGGGTACCCGCCCGCATACCGCGTTCGTGACCGCCCCCGTGCATCTGCGCCTGCAGATGCACGCGCGGCTGTCGCCGCACATACAGCGCACCAACACCCTTGGGGCCATACATCTTATGGGCAGAGAGCGACATCAGGTCGACATTGAGCGCGTTGACGTCCACCGGCAGCTTGCCGGCGCTCTGCGCCGCGTCGACGTGCAGCACCACCCCCGCCTCGCGGGTGACGCCAGCGATCGCCGCTATATCGTTCACCGTGCCGATTTCGTTATTGGCGTGCATGATACTGACCAGCCGCGTGTCACTGCGCAGGGCGCCGGCAACGGCTTCCGCCGTCGTACAGCCGTTCGCATCCGGTGCCAGGTAGGTGACCTGCCAGCCCAGGGTCTCAAGATGCGCGCAGGTATCGAGAACCGCCTTGTGCTCGATAGCCGAGGTCACAATGTGCCCGGCGCCGTCGCCCTGCAGGGCGACGCCCTTTATGGCCAGGTTATCCGACTCCGTCGCCCCGGACGTCCAGACAATCTCCCGCGGATCGGCGCCGATCAGGTCGGCAACATCGCGCCGCGCGTTTTCCACAGCCATTTCGGCCTCCCAGCCATAGCGATGCGAGCGCGACGCCGCATTACCGAAGACGCCGTCCAGCGTCAGGCAGCCCTGCATGGCCTCGGCCACCCGGGGATCCACCGGTGTTGTCGCCAGATAGTCAAGGTAAACCGGCTTTTTCATAAGCACCTCACTTGTCGGAGTCGTCGGTCTTCGCCTGCTGCGCGCGACTGGCGCCGCCGCGCGTAACCCACTGCTGGGTGGACGTCAGGATGCCGCGAAGAATGTTGAGTTCCATTTCATCCAGCCTGACCCGGCTGTAAAGCCTGCGCAATCGAGGCATCAATTGTCGCGGCGCCGCCGGATCGAGGAAGTCGATGTCGATGAGGGTTTCTTCCAGGTGCGTGTAAAACCTCTCCATATTTGCCGCCGTGGCAAACGGCGTGTCCCACTGCTCGTCGGATGCCACGGGCAGGGAGTCCGCCACGGCCAACATGCGCAATTCGTAGCAGACAATCTGCACCGCCATGGCCAGATTCAGAGAACTGTACTCCGGCGCACTGGGGATATGCAGATGCAGATTGCAGCGCTTGAGCTCATCGTTGGTCAGCCCACGGTCCTCGCGCCCGAACAGGATCGATACGCGCTCACCGGCGTCGGTGTGCTCGTCGACCCGCGCGGCGCAGCCTCTCGGGTCGAGCAGCGGCCAGGGAATGCGACGGTCACGCGCGCTGGTGCCGACAATGAACTGGCTGTCGGCAACCGCCTCGTCCAGTGTGCTGACGATGCGCGCCTGCTCCAGCAGGTCGATTGCAGACGCCGCACGCCACACCGCCTGCGGGTCGGGAAACTGCCTGGGAGCAACCAGGCAGAGGCGCGACAGACCCATGTTTTTCATCGCGCGCGCAACACCGCCGATATTGCCCGGGTGTGTCGTGTTGACCAGAACGATTTCAATACTCTCTGTGCGCATGGATCAGTCTTTCTTCATTTATGGAGTGTAAGCCGTAAGTTTACCAGAGCCACAGGGCGTCCTGCGCAGTGCTCTCTGTTATACTGCGCGCCGCGCAAAATCCAGACCACAGCACGCAACACTCTTGAGCACCCGGAAAACACTATGGAACCGATGATTAACATGGCTCTGCGCGCTGCGCGCCGCGCCGGAGAGCAGATTGTCCGGGCGTCGGACGATCTCGAGCGGCTGCACGTGAAAACCAAAAGCGCCAACGATTTTGTCTCGGATGTCGACGAAGCCGCCGAACGGGAAATTATTGACCAGCTGCGACGCGCCTATCCCCAGCACGCCTTCCTCGGCGAGGAATCGGGCCTGAGCGGCCCGGAGGATGCCGAGTACCAGTGGGTGATCGATCCGCTGGATGGCACAACGAACTTTCTGCGCGGCATTCCCCATTTCGCGGTATCCATCGCATGCCTGTACCGGGGCAAGCTGGAACATGCGGTGATCGTGGATCCCGTCCGCCGCGAGGAGTTCACTGCATCGCGTGGGCGGGGCGCCCAGTTCAACGGCAGCCGCATGCGGGTCAGCAAACTGGCTAGCCTCGACGGCGCCCTGCTCGGCACCGGCATCCCCTTCCGCGGCCACAGCGATGAGCACCTGGACGCCTACGGCAAGAGCCTGGTTACGCTGGCTGGCCAGTGCGCCGGCATCCGCCGCGCCGGCGCTGCGTCGCTGGACCTGGCCTACGTGGCAACGGGTCGTCTGGACGCATTCTGGGAGATCGGCCTGTCCCGCTGGGACATGGCGGCGGGCGCACTGCTGGTGCGGGAAGCCGGCGGGCTGGTTGCCGATATCGACGGATCGGAAAACTTCATGGAATCCGGCAACATTGTTGCGGGCAACCCGAAATGCTTCAAAGCCGTACTGCAGGTAACACGACCGCTTCTCGCAAAGCCGGCCGTTTAACGCTACTCTTTTGCCGCTGTTTTTACGGCGTGACCTCGTCCTGCTCTGCACCCTCTTTGACTGGAATCATCAGATCTTCCTTGTCGACCTTCAGCGCGAGCAGCGTCGTTGCGGATACGTAGATCGACGAATAGGTACCGACCGTTACGCCGACGATCAGAGCCACCGCGAAGGCGTTGATCATCTCGCCACCAAATATCGCCAGTGCCGCGAGTACCAGCAACGTGGTCAACGACGTGACCAATGTTCGCCCTAACGTCTCGGTCAGGGAAATATTGATCACCTCAACAGGATCGATACGACGCAGCTTGCGGAAGTTCTCGCGTATGCGGTCTGCCACGACGATGGTGTCATTGAGGGAGTAGCCGATCACCGCCAGCAGCGCCGCAAGCACCGTCAGATCGAAGTCCAGCCGCAGCACCGAGAAAAAACCCAGCGTGAGTATCACGTCGTGCACCAGCGCCGCCACGGCGCCCACCGCGAATTTCAGCTGGAAGCGAAACCCGATGTACAGCATGACAAGACCGAGTGCGAGCAACATGGCCAGACCACCCTGTTCGCGCAATTCGTCACCCACCTGTGGACCGACAAATTCCGTGCGCAGCATCTCTACGCTGTCGCTGCTCGACGCCTGGAGGGTCTGCAGCACCGCATTTCCGTCAGCGTCGAGATCGGCGGGGAGACGGATCAGCACATCGCGGTCGGTACCGAAGCTGACGACAATGGCACCGTCGTAGCCAGCGTTTTGCAGCGTACTGCGAATGGCATCGAGATCGGCGGAGTCGCCGTACTCAACCTCAACCAGCGTACCGCCGGTGAAGTCAAGGCCCCACTCCAGCTGGTTCATGATCAGGGAACCGAGAGAGACCAGCAGCAGGACCGAAGAGAGAATAACCGCCAGACGCCTCTGGCCCATAAAGTTGATCTGTTTCATGAGCGCGCCTCCTGGACGATGTCAGTACCGATGGAGAGCGTCCGCAGACGGCGGCCACCGTAAATGAGATTGATCAGGGCCCGGGTGCCCATGATGGCCGTGAACATCGACGTCAGAATGCCGACCGACAGCGTGACCGCAAAGCCCTTGATCGGCCCGGTGCCCACGGCATACAGGATTACCGCCACTATCAATGTCGTGACGTTGGCATCGAGAATGGTGACAACGGCTCTGCCGTAACCCGAGTGGATGGCCATTTGCGGCGACAGGCCATCCTGTAACTCCTCGCGTATGCGCGAGAAGATGAGCACATTGGCATCCACCGCCATACCGACGGTCAGCACAATGCCGGCGATACCGGGGAGCGTCAGCGTGGCGCCGATCATCGACATGAAGGCGATCAGCAGCACCAGGTTGGCGGTCAGGGCCACGACGGCACAGATACCGAACACGCGGTAATAAAGAATCATGAACAGAACCACCAGCGCCAGACCGTACTGAACAGACTTCACGCCCAGGCGAATGTTCTCCGCGCCCAGCGACGGTCCGACGGTGCGCTCTTCCACAAACGTTACCGGCGCAGCCAGCGCACCGGCACGCAGCATCAGCGCCAGCTCCGCAGCCTCCATTGGGCTGTCGAGCCCGGTGATCTGGAACTGCGCGCCCAGCGCGCTCTGGATGACAGGGGCCGTGAGCAGCTTCTTCTCGTCGTAGGGAACCTTGATGATCTCTTCGCTTCCGTCTTCCGCTGTCTCGTAACGTGTGCGGAACTTGCGTTCGATAAACAGCACGCCCATGCGGCGCTTGATGTTGTTGCGCGTGGCCCGGGACATCAGCGTGCCGCCTTCACTATCCAGGCTGATCTGCACGTTCGGCCGGCCATTTTCGTCGAAACTTGCCTGGGCGTTGGAAACCCGTTCGCCCGTGATAATGAGGTCGCGCTCCAGCCACTCGAACATGCCTTCGTTGCCTTCGCTGCGATATTCAAAACGCTGCTTGTCGGCGGCCTCGGCATCGGGCCGGGCTACCAGACGGAACTCCAGATTCGCGACCTTGCCGAGAATACGCTTCGCTTCGGCGGTATCCTGAATGCCCGGCAGCTCCACCACAATACGATTGCGGCCCTGGCGCTGCACCAGCGGCTCGGAAACGCCCAGCTCATTCACGCGGTTGCGGAGCGTTGTCAGGTTCTGGCTCACAGCGTAGTTGATGATTTCGTCCACGGTCTCTGTGGTCATTTCAGCGCGCAGGCTGAAGGTGTCGACATCGGATTGACGGTCTAGCACCAGTTCGGGATGGTTATCAGCCACCAGACTGCGTGCGGCTTCCCTGTCTGCCTCCGTACGAAACTGCGCGACGACAAAACGATCCCCCTCAAGAGCTACCCGGCCACGGATCCTCTCCTCACGCAGGCTGCGCTTGATGGCATTGAAATAGAATTCCATGCGCCGCTCGACCGCAGCCTGGGTATCCACCTCCAGCTTGAAATGCACACCGCCACTGAGGTCAAGGCCCAGCTTCATGGGCTGCGCACCGAGATCCGACAGCCACGAGGGCGTGGTCTGGGCGAGGTTAAGCGCGATGATGAAGCCGTCGCCCAGCGCGCGGGACACCCGGGCCTGTGCGGCCAGTTGCCGGTCACGATCACGCAGGCGAATGAGAGCGTTGCGACCATCCGGCTGAATCTCCTCGCCGAAGTGACTGATGCCGGCTTCGTCCAGGGCGTCAGTTGCGCGTCTCAGCGTCGCCTGGTCAATCACCTGTGCGCTGCTTTCACCGGTAATCTGCAGTGCCGGGTCGGGGGCATACAGATTGGGCGCAGCATAGAAAAGGCCCAACATCAGCACCCCGAGGACCAGAAGGTACTTCCACAGAGGGTATTTATTCAGCATAGAGAGACTCTGGGTATCAGTGCGAGGGGGCGCTGCTGGGCCCCGACGGGAAAAAAGGCGCCATTATAGACCACGGTGCCGGGGTAACAAGGGCCGTCATCCCAACCATTTGCGCGCATTGCGGAACAGGCGCAGCCAGGGAGCGGTCTCTCCCCAATCCGGCGGCGCCCAGGAATACTGGAATGTCCGCACAACACGCTCGGGGTGCGGCATCATAATGGTGACACGGCCATCGACGCTGGTGACGCCGGCGATGCCGGCTTCAGAGCCGTTGGGATTAGCGGGGTAGCGCTCGGCCACGGCCAGGTCGTTCTCGAGGTAACGCAGTGCCACCAGGCTCGAAGCCTCGCAGCTGTCAAGGGCTGCAGCATCGGCAAAGGTCGCCCGACCCTCACCGTGCGCCACCGCCACCGGCATGTGCGATCCGGCCATATCGGCCAGAAACAGTGACGTCGTGGGTTCAATGCGCACCAGCGACAGCCGCGCCTCGAACTGTTCACTGCGATTACGCAGGAAGCGCGGCCAGTGTTCGCTCCCCGGCACCAGATCGCGCAGCGTGGACAGCATCTGGCATCCGTTGCACACGCCGAGCGCAAAGGTTTCAGGGCGGTCGAAGAAGCTGGCGAAGCCGTCGTTTAGCTCGGGGTTGAAGCGAATAGTCTTGGCCCAGCCCTCGCCGGCACCCAGGACGTCGCCGTAGGAGAACCCGCCACAGGCCACCAGTCCGTCAAAGGTGTCCAGCCGCTGACGACCCGAGAGCAGGTCGCTCATGTGCACATCCACCGCAGTAAAGCCGGCACGGTCGAAAGCCGCCGCCATCTCCAGCTGTCCGTTGACTCCCTGCTCGCGCAGCACCGCGACTCTTGGACGCGCGCCGCTGCCAATCATGGGCGCGCTGACGTCGTGCTCGGGATCAAAGGTCAGTCTGGCGCTGAGGCCGGGTTCCAGGGCGCCAATGCGCGCAAACTCCTCGTCAGCGCAGTCGGGATTGTCCCGCAGGCGCGCAATCTGGTGGCTGGTATTGACCCACAGCTGCTGCAATTCTGCCCGCGAGTAGCGCAGCAACGGCTGCCCCTGGCAGGTCACCGCGACGTCGTCCCCGGGCACGGCGCGACCAATCACGGAAAGGCAATCGGCGATACCCAGATCAAGCGCCCGGGTCTGCCACGCCGCCACGTCCGATGCGGCCACCTGCACCACGGCACCCGCCTCCTCGTTGAACAGGAACGGCATCGCTGCGTCGGCCGTCACATCGAGGAGATCGATATCGAGGCCGCACTGACCGGCGAACGCCATTTCCAGCAAGGTGGTAATCAGACCGCCGTCGGAGCGATCGTGGTAGGCGATGACAGAGCTCTCGGCGAGGCCCGCCTGCACCAGCTGGAACAGACCGCTGAGATCCTGCGGGTTGTCGATATCCGGTGGCACGTCCCCGAGCTCGCCAAACACCTGGCACAGTGCCGACCCACCGAGTCGGTGGGCGCCCCGTCCGAGATCGATCAGCACAAGCGCCGCGTCCACGTCGGGCTGCAGCTGGGGCGTTACAGCGAGCCGCACGTCCGGCACCGGGCAGAAAGCCGACACGATCAGCGACACCGGCGCCGTGACCGAGCGCGCCTCGCCGTCCTGCTGCCAGCTGGTGCGCATGGACATGGAATCCTTGCCCACCGGAATGGTCAGTCCGAGCGCCGGGCAGAACTCCATGCCCACGGCCCGCACGCTGTCGAACAGGACTGCATCTTCTGTCTCGCTGCCAGCGGCACACATCCAGTTGGCCGAGAGCTTGATGTCCGAAAGCGCCGCGACCGGCGCCGCGCAGATATTGGTAATGGCCTCGGCGACGGCCATGCGCGCTGCCGCGGGCCCGCTGAGCAGCGACAGCGGCGTGCGCTCGCCTATCGCCATCGCCTCGCCGGCAACGCCGGTATAGGAGATGGTGGTGACGGCGCAGTCGGCAACCGGCACCTGCCAGGGACCCACCATCTGGTCTCGGCAGACCAGGCCCGTTACCGTGCGATCACCAATCGTGATGAGGAATTGCTTGCTGGCGACGGCCGGCAGCTGCAACACCCGTCGCAGGGCATCGTCCATGGCGGGCAGGCTCAATGGCCGCCGCTCGGGGCCTGTCCGCCTGCGCGCCTCCCGATGCATGCGCGGGGGTTTGCCGAACAACACGCTCATCGGCATGTCCACCGGCGCATTGCCAAAGTGCGCATCCTTAAGAGTTAGATGAAGGTCCTGCGTCGCCTCGCCCACAACTGCGTATGGGCAGCGTTCCCGGGCACAGATGGCCTCGAAGCGCTCGATGTCCCTCGCAGCAATCGCCATAACGTAGCGCTCCTGGCTTTCATTGCACCAGATTTCCAGCGGCGACATGCCCGGCTCGTCGCTGGGGATGGCGCGAAGGTCAAAATAGCCGCCTCTTCCGCCATCCTTCACCAGCTCGGGTAGGGCATTGGAGAGTCCACCGGCGCCAACATCGTGTATGAAGGCGATCGGATTCTCGTCCCCAAGCTGCCAGCAACGGTCAATCACCTCCTGGCAGCGGCGCTCCATTTCCGGGTTCTGGCGCTGTACGGAGGCAAAATCGAGAGATTCCTGCCCGCTGCCGCTATCGATCGACGAAGCAGCACCGCCACCGAGGCCGATGAGCATGGCCGGGCCGCCGAGCACCACCAGCTTTGCGCCGGGCTCGAAGCCGCCCTTCTCCACATGCCCCGGCGCAATATTGCCGTAGCCTCCGGCCAGCATGATCGGCTTATGATAGCCACGCAGCTCCGTGTCACCAGAGACTGTCGGCACGGCCTGCTCGAAGGTGCGAAAGTAACCGCACAGATTGGGGCGACCAAACTCGTTGTTGAATGCTGCCGCGCCGATCGGGCCCTCCAGCATGATCTGCAGGGCCGAGGCATTGCGTTCGGGTTTACCGTGGTCGGTTTCCCAGGGCTGCAGCGCTCCCGGCAGCCGCAGGTTGGACACGGAAAAACCGGTAAGACCCGCCTTGGGCTTGGAGCCACGGCCCACCGCACCCTCGTCGCGAATCTCACCGCCGGCACCGGTGCCTGCCCCGGAAAAAGGCGCGATCGCTGTGGGGTGGTTATGTGTTTCCACCTTCATCAACAGATGAACATCTTCTTCCCGGTATCTATAGACAGCGCTGTCCGGCGCGGGATAGAAGCGCGCCGCCCGCTGCCCGCGCACGACCGCAGCGTTGTCGGAGTAGGCCGACAGAACATTGTCTCCTGCGCTGCGGTAGGTATTGCGGATCATGTCGAACAGCGAGTGCGGCTGAGGAAGACCATCCACCGTCCAGGAAGCATTGAAGATCTTGTGGCGGCAGTGCTCTGAGTTGGCCTGGGCAAACATCATGAGCTCAACATCCGAGGGGTTGCGACCCAGGGTGCGAAAACTGTCGACGAGATAGCTGATTTCATCGGCCGCCAGCGCCAGACCCAGCTCGATGTTCGCCGACTCCAGCGCCAATTCTCCGCCGGCAAGGATGTCAACCAGGGCCAGCTGCCGGGGCTCTGAAGCGGCAAAAAGCTGGTCCGCGGCCTCCGGGGTCGGCAGCAAGGCTTCCGTCATGCGGTCATACAGGCAGCGGCGTGCGGCCTGCTTCTGTGCGATATCGAGCTCCCGGGGCAGATGCAACAGGTACGCCGTGCCGCGCTCTATTCTGCGTACAGAGTGCTGTAAGCCACAGCGCCGGGCGATATCCGTCGCCTTGGTCGACCAGGGTGACAGCGTACCCGGCCGGGGCACAGCGATAACAAGCTCTGTGCTATCGGCGTCGTTCGCCGCCAGCATGACCGACGCAGCGTGCCCGACTGTTGCGTCGCCGTAGTGCAGCAGCGATCGCAGCACCGCATCATGAGACGCCGTCAACGTCTCGGCGGTATCAGCGAAGTGCAGAAACTGGCTCGCGAGCAACCCGGCACCGGGCGCCACAGCCGAGATACGTTCGGACATTTTGCGCTGCCGGAAACCCGACAGGGCCGGCGGGCCGGGGAGAATAAGCATGACGGGCGACTCACAGACTGCACAGCTTGGGAGCTACCCATTGTACCCGCTCGCATACAGCGGGTTAACCATGGCTATCGGGAAAATGGCAACCGGGAAAATGGCAACCGGAAAAATCAGGCTACAATAAAATATGAATTATTGTTTTATCCATTGGCGCCTGCGCTGCAGTCTCGCTGCACTGATCTTCATGACTGCCTGCACAGAGCCGGGTGACAGCCTGTCACGCATCACTGAACGCGGTGAATTGCGCCTGATTACCCGCAACGGTCCTTCCACCTACTACATCGAGCGCAACGAACCCAGAGGCTTCGAGTATGAGCTTGCCAGACTGGTCGCCGAGGACCTGGGGGTGGCACTGCACGTCAGCACCGCATTTGCGTTGGACGATCTGTTCAAGGCCCTGCGACGTGACGAGGCCGATCTGGCCGGGGCCGGGCTGACATCCACCAGCGAACGGCGCAACGAGTACCCGATCTCGGCGACCTACCACCGACACCGTCCCCAGGTGGTGTATCGTCTTGGACGCCCGAGGCCAGCAACAGCGGCCGACCTGGAGGGCCTGAGGCTTGTTGCGCTTGAAGGCAGCAGCCATATCGAGATACTGAAGAACCTGCAGCGTGGCAAAGGTATTGATATTGAATGGCAGGCCATCAAGGGCACGCACGTCAAGGATATTCTGGAGCTTGTTGAGCGGGGCGATGCCGATGCCGCCATCGTCGATTCAGTCGAGTTCCGGATACAGAAAAACCTGCTGCCGCAGCTCGACGTTGCATTTGACATCGGGCCAGAGCAACAGGTGGTCTGGTACCTTACCCCTCACGGAATCAGTAGCAGCCTCGAGCGCTATCTCGCAGACTTCCTGGCTAGACTCGAGACAGATGGCACGCTGGAAAACCTCAGGCAGGCCCACTTCAGCCATGTCGACAGCCTGGACCAGGTGGGTGCCCAGACCTTCATTGCCAACCTGCGCAACGAGTTACCCAGGTATCGACCACACATAGAACGCGTTGCGCAGGAGCACCAGCTCGACTGGGCCCTGCTGGCTGCCATCGCCTACCAGGAATCGCACTGGGATCCCACAGCGGTTTCCTACACCGGCGTTCGCGGCATGATGATGCTGACAACGCCCACGGCCGAAGAACTCGGCATAGAAAACCGCGAGGACATCATGCAGAGCCTTCGCGGCGGCGCGCGCTACTTCAAGGACCTGCTGCGGCGCCTGCCAAGCGGCATTGTCGCGCCGGATCGGACCTGGATGGCGCTCGCCGCGTACAATATCGGTATGGGGCACCTGGAAGATGCCCGCATCATCACCCAGCGCCACGGTGGCAATCCCAATCTCTGGGCGGACGTAATGCAGCATCTGCCAAAACTCGAACTCAGCGAGCATTTCAACACGGTAAAACATGGCTTTGCGCGAGGGCGCGAGGCTGTGCGCTATGTGCAGAACATTCGTCACTATCACAACGTACTGCAGTGGCGGTTCATCTCGGACAACACGCCATCGCCACCGCTGGCAATTGACCCGCTGGTGCCGGAGGGGATTCGCCAGGTAGAACTTCGCGGGCTCTAGTACCGAAACGCCTGATCGAACGGCTTATGAAGAGACCCCGGAACCCGTCTCGCGCCTCGCGCGGAAAAAGTTCCTGAGCAGATCACTACTGCGCGCGGCGAGCACGCCCTCGCGCCACGTCACTCGATGATTGTAGAAATCCGAGTCGAGCAGCCGCGCAGCACTGCAGACCGCACCGGCCCGGGGTTCCCGGGCCGCAAATACGAGTGTTGAAACCCGCGCATGAATCAACGCACCCAGACACATAGTGCAGGGCTCAAGCGTCACGTAGAGCGTCGTGCCGGGAAGCCGGTAGTTCCCCTCGTGCAGTGCCCCCGCTCGCAGCGCAATAATCTCGGCGTGAGCCGTAGGATCCGAGGCGCCGATCACCGAATTGCACCCCTCTCCGATAACCTCGTCGTGCAACACCAGCACCGCACCGACAGGAACTTCCCCTGCGTTACCCGCCTGCTCGGCGAGGTACAGGGCACGTTGCATGTATGCCGTGTCGTTTTCAATGCTCATGGCACGCAATCCTGACCGCTGTGCGCGCGCAAGTCACCAACAAACGTCAGCCAGTGATGCAAGAAAATCAGAAAAATAGCCCCTGACAGCGGTTCCATTGACCTGTGTCAAACATGCTTAACAGCACATGTCGTTTACTGCACCTGACGCTGCAGGATGCCAGGCAGAAAAAGAGGAGTTGCCCATGCGAATCGTTTTTGTCCACCCCAACTACCGCTCCGGCGGTGCCGAAATTGCTGGCAGCTGGCCACCCGCCTGGGTTGCCTACCTCGCCGGACACCTGCGCAAGGCCGGTTTCGACGACATTCATTTCATCGATGCCATGACGCACAAGCTGCCCGAGGAAGAGGTGGTCAGGCGCCTCGTGGAACTGCAGCCGGACGTCATCGGCTGCACAGCGATCACCCCTTCTATCTACACTGCCGAGCGCGTACTTGAGCTGGCAAAAGAACACGTCCCGCAGGCTCTGCGGGTGCTCGGGGGCATTCATGCTACCTTTATGTATAAGCAGGTCCTGTCTGAAGCGCCGTGGATCGATGTGATCGTACGCGGCGAGGGCGAGGAAGTCTTCACAACACTCATGCAGTCGATGAACCGGGGCGAATATCTGCAGAATCGCGAACGGATCAAGGGCATCGCCTACCGCGATGGAAACGAGATCGTTGCCACGCCGGCGGCGCCCACCATCAAGGATCTGGACGCCCTGGACCCTGACTGGTCCCTGCTCGAGTGGGACAAGTACAAGTACATCCCCCTGAACACCCGGGTGGCCATCCCCAGCATGGCCCGTGGCTGCCCGTTTACCTGCTCCTTCTGTTCGCAGTGGAAATTCTGGCGCGACTACCGGGTGCGCGACCCGATCAAGGTCGTGGACGAGATCGAGAAGCTGGTGAACGAGCACGGTGTCGGATTTTTCATCCTCGCGGACGAAGAGCCCACCATCAACCGCAAAAAATTCATCCAGTTCTGCGAGGAGCTGATCGCCAGGGACCTGCCCGATCGGGTCAAGTGGGGCATCAACACGCGGGTGACCGATATTCTGCGCGACGAGGAACTGCTGCCGCTATACCGCAGGGCAGGGCTCGTGCACGTGAGCCTGGGTACCGAGGCGGCGGCGCAGATGAAGCTCGATCAGTTCAATAAGGAAACCTGTGTAGAAGATAACCGCCGGGCTATCGAGCTGCTGCGGAACGCCGACATTTTCATCGAGGCGCAATTCATTGTCGGCCTCGACAACGAAACGGCGGAAACCCTGGAAGAGACCTACCGCATGGCCTGGGACTGGCAGCCGGATCTTGCCAACTGGGCGATGTACACGCCCTGGCCATTTACCCCCCTGTTCCAGGAGCTGGGTGACAAGGTCGAGGTCTTCGATTTCTCGAAGTACAACTTCGTCACGCCGATCATGAAGCCAAAAGCCATGGACCGCGGCGAACTGCTCGATCGGGTGATGAACAACTACCGGCGCTTCTACATGCGAAAAGCACTTTTTCATTATCCCTGGCGAGGCACCGGCTTTCGCCGGCGCTACCTGCTTGGCTGCCTGAAGGCCTTCGCCAAGGCCGGCTTCCAGCGCACCTTCTACGATCTCGGCAAGGCGGGCTACTGGGGTCCACAGTCCAAGGACAAGGTGGATTTCCACTTCGACACGACACGCAAGATCGCCCATGCGCAGCTTGAAGACTGGCAGTCCACCCAGGACCGGGCGGCTCAGGCGCGGGCTCGCAAGCAGTCAGCGCAGGAGGATGCGCTTGACGAAGCGCTCGAGGCAGAGACCGTGCCGATAAAAGTCTGTGGCGGCGGCAATGAGCAGCTTGCCGAAAACGATACCGACATCGCTGTTCGCGCCTGACATGGGTGCGCCAGCGGAGCAAACCATCGAGGCCCGGATAGGCCCGAACAGCGTTCTTCAGCTGGCCCAGGTACTTGATGCATGTGTCGGTGAAGCCGCAAGGCATAGGCTCTTGATCGAGGCGGGCCTGAGTGCGCTGCCACCTGACAACGGTCTCATGCCCGAGGGTCCGGCGGCGAGACTGCATCAGGCACTGCGACAGCGCTACCCCGACCAGGCCAGCACGCTGGCGCAGGAGGCGGGTGAGCGAACGGGGGATTACATTCTCGCCCACCGCATTCCGCCGTTCGCCCAGCGCCTGTTGCGCATACTGCCGCGACCACTCGCGACCCGAATGCTGGCTGACGCCATCGGCAGACACGCCTGGACTTTTGCCGGCTCCGGCGAGTTCCGGGTGCTGCGGCGCCGGCCGCTGACATTTGCGCTATACGACAATCCGATAGTGCGCGGAGAAAAAGCCGATAGCGCACTGTGTCACTGGCATGCCGCCGTTTTTCAGCGTCTGTTCAACACGCTGGTTTCGCCCGATATCCGCTGCACTGAGACCCACTGCTGCGCTCTCGGCGCCCCGGCCTGCCGCTTTATAGTGCAGTAACCCGGAAGATTATTCCGGCTCCCAGCTGCCGGACAGCGACGCATAGACAACGCCGCCATCGACCGCGATGGTCTCGCCAATCACGTAGTCTCCGGAGCGGGCCGCAAGGTATATCGCTACCGCTGCCATATCCTCGTCCCTGCCAATACGCTTGCCGGGGATAGCAGAGGAAACGGTGTCACCATGGTCCCGCGCCGCCCGGT